>NZ_PDWL01000015.1 GCF_010093185.1 Pseudoxanthomonas jiangsuensis
CTCCTTTCAGAGCCAGCGTCAGAGATGTATAAGCGACAGCCGCCCTCCCGCCCTCCTCTCCTGGCCGTGGGGCCCGTCCCCATGGTTGAACTGCTGATCGTCCTGGCCCTGGTCCTGCTCAACGGCTTCTTCGCCCTGTCGGAGATGTCGGTGATGACCTCGCGCAAGAGCCGGCTCAAGCAGTTGGCCCAGTCGAGCAAGCGCGCGGCCAAGGCCCTGGCCCTGTCGGAGAAGCCCGAGAACTTCCTGTCCACGGTCCAGATCGGGATCACCCTGATCGGCGTGCTCACCGGCCTGTTCGGCGGCGAGGCCATCGGCAACGCCATCGCGGCCTGGATCCGCGGGGTGGCGCCGGCCCTGGCGGGCTATTCGGAAACCATCGGGACCTCGGTGGCGGTGGCCCTGATCACCTTCCTGACGCTGATCTTCGGCGAACTGGTGCCCAAGCGTCTGGCCATCACCGCGCCCGAGCGGATCGCCGGCTTCGTCGCCATGCCGATGGGCTGGCTGGCGCGCGCCGCCGCCCCGGCGGTGGCCCTGCTGGCCGCCACCACCCGGCTGGTGCTGCGGCTGCTGGGCCTGGGCAGGCAGGAGGCCAGCGCCATCAGCGAGGAGGAGATCCGCATGCTGGTGGCCGAGAGCCACGAGCAGGGCGTGATCGACAGCCACGAGCGCGACATGGTCAACCGGGTCATGCGCCTGGGCGACCGCACCGCGGCCAGCCTGATGACCCCGCGCAACCGGATCGCCTGGCTGGACACCCGCGCGCCGCTGGAGGAAAACCTGGAGACCATGCGCGAGCAGCAGTTCTCGCGCTACCCGGTCTACCGCGACAGCGACCAGGACGTGGCCGGCGTGCTCGAGGTCAAGACCCTGCTGCACTCCCCCGGCGGGCTGGAAGGCAGCCTGTTCCGCGACCTGCGCCCCACCCTGTTCGTGTCCGAGTCCACCCACGCGATGAAGCTGCTGGAGATCTTCCGCGAGGAACAGCAGTCGCTGGCGCTGGTGGTGGACGAGTACGGCGAGATCCAGGGCCTGGTCACGATCAGCGACCTGATGGGCGCGATCGTGGGCCGTCTGCAGGCGGTGGAGAACGCCGACGAGGACGCGCTGGTGGTCACCCGCGAGGACGGCTCCTTGCTGGTCGGCGGCACCCTGCCGACCGAGGACCTGCGCGAACTGATGGACGGCGCCGCCCTGCCCGACGCCGAGGACGGCGATTACCACACCCTGGCCGGCATGTGCATCGCCCACTTCGGCCGCATCCCGCACGTGGGCGAGCACTTCGACTGGGCCGGCTGGCGGATCGAGGTGGTGGACCTGGACGGGGCGCGGATCGACAAGCTGCTGCTGGCCCGCATCGCCGTGCAGGACGATGAACTCGCCGTCTGACCCCGCCGCACCGCCCAATCCCACCGAAGGCCAGGGCATCACCCGCCTGCTGCGTTCCTTCGGTGCCGGCGCCGCGGACGACGTGCTGACCCTGGACGGGCTGCTGTCCGGACTGCGCCATAGCGCCTTCGGCATGTTCCTGTTCGTCTCGATCCTGCCGGGCTTCATCCCCATCCCCGGGGTCGGCGGCGCGGTCGGCGGGCCGCTGGTGGTGCTGATCGGGCTGCAGCTGCTGGTCGGGCTGTCGCGCCCGTGGCTGCCGGGCTTCATCGGCCGGCGCGGTCCCAGGCGCCAGACCATGGTCCGCTTCTGCGACCGGATCACCCCGTGGCTGGCCCGGCTGGAACACCTGATCCGGCCGCGCCTGCAGGTGCTGGCTGACAACCGGGTGGCGCGCGCGTTCACCGGGCTTCTGCTGGTCGTGCTCGGGATCCTGCTGGGCCTGCCGATCCCGATGACCAACTACCTGTTCGCCGGCGTCCTGCTGCTGTACGCGCTGGCGCTGATGGAGCGCGACGGCGCCCTTTTGCTGGGGCTGTGGATCGTCACCATCGCCGGCCTGGTCGCCATGGGCCTGCTGTCCGAACAGCTGGCCGAACTGGCCGCGCACTGGTGGCAAAGGCTGCGGCCGGCCTGAGCGGCGCTCAGCGCATCCGCCGCGCCAGCAGGTGGGTGAACTCGCTGGCGCTGACCGGGTGGCTGAGCCAGTAGCCCTGGACCAGGTCGCAGCCGCGCTCGGCCAGCAGGTTGTACTGCGATTCCTTCTCCACGCCCTCGGCCACCACCGTGATCCCCAGCGAGTGGGCCATGGCGATGATCGCCGTGGTCAGGGCCAGGTCGTCCGGGTCGCGCTGCAGGTCGGCGACGAAACTGCGGTCGATCTTGACCCCGTCCACCGGCACCCGGCGCAGGTGGCTCAGGCCGGAGAAGCCGGTGCCGAAGTCGTCCAGCCACACCTTGACCCCGGTGCTGTGCAGCCGCGCCAGCAGGGCGGCGGCCTGCAACTCGTCGCTGATCACCGAGGTCTCGGTCAGCTCCAGGTGCAGGCTGGAGGCCGGCAGCCCGGTCTCGCGCAGGCATTCGGCGACCACCTCGGGCAGGTCGCCGCGGCGCAGTTCGCGCGGGGAGACGTTGACCGAGACGAACAGCTTCTCGCCCTCGCCCAGCTGCATCCAGCGCACCGCCTCGGTGCAGGCCGCGTGCAGCACGCGCGGGCCGATCTGCTCGATCAGGCCGCTCTGCTCGGCCACGTCGATGAACACCGACGGCGCGATCGTGCCCAGCATCGGGTGCTGCCAGCGCAGCAGGGCCTCGGCGCCGACCACCCGGCCGTCGCTGGTCCGGCACACCGGCTGGTAGACCACGCTCAGCTCGCCGCGCTCCCAGGCCCCGCGCAGCTCCTGCTCCATGTGCACCCGGCGCTCGACCGCGTGGTCCATGGCCCGGCTGTAGAAGCGGAAGCCGTTCTTGCCGGCGACCTTGGCCTGGTACATGGCGATGTCGCCGTTCTTCATCAGCGCGGTGGCGCTGGAGGCGTCCTCGGGGAACAGGGTGATGCCGATCGAGGTGCCCAGGAACACCTGGCGCTCGTGGATGTCCAGCGGCCGCCGCAGTTCGGCCACCAGCACCTCGGCCAGGCGGGTGGCCGAGGCGCGCACGTCGCCTTCCTGGATCAGGATCACGAACTCGTCGCCGCCGAAGCGCGCCAGCAGGGCGTCGTCGCCGCCGTACTTCTCCACCGCCTCGCGGATCCGGTTGGCGAACTGCAGCAGGGCCTCGTCGCCGGCCTCGTGGCCGAGGGTGTCGTTGACCCGCTTGAAGTCGTCGATGTCGGCGAACAGCAGGGCCAGCTGGCGGCCGGAGCCGCGCAGCAGCATCAGCCGGTGGTCCAGGCTCTCGCGGAAGGCCAGGCGGTTGGTCAGGCCGGTGAGCGCGTCGGTGTAGGCCATCCGGCGCACGTCGCGGTCGTGGCGGGCCACGCTCTCGCTCATCCGGTCGAAGGCGCGGACCAGGTCGCCGAGTTCGTCGTTGCGGGTGTCGCCGTGGTCCTGGACGCTGTAGTCGCCGGCCTCGATCCGGCGCGCGGAGGCGGCCAGCTGCCGGATCGGCCGCACCAGCAGCCTTTGCACGTACCAGGCCGCAGCCACCAGCACCGCCAGCAGGGCCAGCAGCATCAGCGCCAGCCAGCCCTGGTGGCGCTGCGAGAGCTCGTCGATGCGGCCGCGCAGGCGCTCGGCGTTGCGCTGCTCGAAGCGGTGCGCCACCGCCATCGACAGGCCGATGCGCACGCCGCCGATGCGCTCGCTGCCGACCCGGATCGGCGCCGAGACCTCCAGCACCTGCGCCGTGGCCTGGACGTGCGGGCCGGCCGCGGCGGTGGCGGCCGCCGCCAGCGGATCGCCCATCGGCTGGCCGTAGCCCTCGATCTCGGCCGAGCCGTCGTGGACCAGGTGGCCGGCGGTGTCGAACACCATCAGGTACTGGACCAGGTCGTCGCGCTTCTGGTCGCGCAGGATCGAGCCGATCGCGTCCAGGTCGGAGTAGTACAAAGGGTTGGCCAGGTTGTCGGCCAGGCGGGTGGCGAGCTCGCGGCCCTGGCCGTGCAGGTAGCCGTCCACCAGCTGGTGGATGACGTCGCTGCTCAGCGCCTCCGATTCGCGCTCCACCAGCCGCTGCCTCTGCAGCAGCACCCCGAGCATCACCAGCACCACCAGCAGCACCAGCGCCATCGCCACCAGGAACCGGGCCTGCAGGCCGAAGCGCAGCTTCATTCGACCTCCGCGCGCACGCGGGCCACGCCGTCGCGCAGCTCGGCCAGGGCCTGGCGCGAGTCCTCGTCCAGCGGCAGGAAACGCGAGGTGTTGAAGAACAGGTGCAGGGCCTGGCCCGCCTCGGGATCGGCAGCGGCCTGCAGCAAGACCTCGCGCAGGCGCGCTTCCACCGGCGCCGGCAGGTCGTCGCGCACCAGTTCCACCGCGCGCGGATAGGCCGGGGTCTCGTGCACGACCTGCAGGTCGGCCTTGAACGCCGGCGGCATCCTTTGCGGATCGTTCCAGTCCAGGCTGCTCAGCGCGCCGGCATCGACCATGCGCTTCTGCACCCAGACCGCGATGTTGGCCTCGGTGCGGGCGAACACGTAGCCGACCCGGTCCGGCGCCGGCCGGTCGCCGGGACCGAGCAGGATCTCCGGCTTCAGCCCGGCATCGAGCAGGGTCGTCATCGGCACCATGTAGGCGCTGGTGGAAGCGGTGCTCTGCAAAGCCAGGGTATGGCCGCGCAGGCCGGGCAGGTCGCGCACCGGGCTGTCGCGGTGGGCGAAGAACACGGTGTGGTAGCGGCTGACCCCGTTGCGCTCGGTCAGCAAAAGGGGCCTGGCGTCGGCGCGCTGCTGCAACTGCACGGCGGTGCTGGCGGTCTCGGTGACCCAGTCCACCCGGCCGCGGCGCAGGTAGCTGGCCATCTGCTGCGGGTCGCGCGCCATCAGCACCCGGCCCTCGGTGATGCCGACCTCGCGCATGCGCGGGACCACGTAGTCCAGCAGCGCCTTGAGCTGGTCGTAATGGGCGCGCGGATCGTCGCTGATCCGGCCCAGCACCAGCACGTGCGCGTCTTCGGCCGCGCGCGCGGCCGGCAGGGATGCGGCGAGCAGCAGCAGGCAGCACAGGGAACGCACCCATGCGCGCATGCTCGACGAACGACCGGCCCCCTTCATATGCGCGCAGCCTAGCCGAAAGCCGCTCAAGGCGACAGCGGCGGCCGGGCCGCGCCCGCCTCGCCGGCCAGGCGCGCCATCCGCTGGGCGTCGGCCAGCACCCCGCGCAGCAGCCGGACCTCGTGCACGGTCAGGTCGGTGCGCAGGAACAGCCGGCGCAGCTTGCGCATCGCCGAATCCGGAGTGCGGCCCTTGTGGAAATCGATCGCGTCCAGGGTGTCGGCCAGTTGGGCGAAGAAGCCCTCGATCTGCTCGTGGGTGGCCGGTTGCTCGTCCGGCGAGGGCGCCTCGACCGGGGCCGGGGCGGCCGCCAGTGCGGCCAGCCGCAGCTCGTAGGCCAGCACCTGCACCGCCGCGGCCAGGTTGAGCGAGCTGAAGGCCGGGTCGGAGGGGATGTGCACCGAGGCATGGCACAGCTGCAGTTCCTCGTTGCTCAGGCCGGTGCGCTCGCGGCCGAACACCAGCGCGACCGCGCCCTCGGGCGCGAACCGCAGCAGCCGCGCCGCGGCCGCATCCGGTTCCAGCTGCTCCAGCTGCACCCGGCGGCTGCGCGCGGTGCAGCCCAGCACCAGCCGGCAGTCGGCCACCGCCTCGGCCAGGGTGGCGTACACCGGCGCCTGCTCCAGCACGTCCTCGGCCCCGGCCGAGCGCCGGTAGGCATCGTCGTCCAGCGACTTCTCCGGGGCGACCAGGACCAGCCGCGACAGGCCCATGGTCTTGATCGCCCGGGCGGCGGCGCCGATGTTGCCCGGGTGCTGGGTGCCGACCAGGACGATGCGGACCTGGCGGGCCAAGGCGGCGGGTTCGGTGGGGTTGGGTACGGGTTCGGACATGGCGCAGATGGTAAACTGCGCGCCCGGCCTGCGATGTGCCGGCCCGCTCTTTTCCTTCGTCCGCCCGCCTCCAGCCCTTCCGGGAGCCTTCGCCATGCAGAAACCCGTCGTCAATGTCATGGTCAAGGCCGCCCGTCTCGGCGGCAACGTCCTGTTGCGCAGCATCAACCGGCTCGAATCGCTGAACGTGGTCCAGAAGCAGCGCATGGACTACGCCAGCGAGGTCGACGCCGACGCCGAGAAGGCGATCGTCAAGGAGCTGCGCCGGGCCTACCCGGACTACGGCGTGCTGGGCGAGGAAGGCGGCCACCAGCCTGGCCGCCAGGGCCGGCTGCAGTGGGTGATCGACCCGCTGGACGGCACCAGCAACTACCTGCGCGGCTTCCCCCACTACTGCGTCTCGATCGCCCTGGTCGACAACGGCGAGCCGACCGACGCGGTGATCTTCGATCCCCTGCGCAACGAGCTGTTCACCGCCAGCCGCGGCGCCGGCGCGGTGCTCAACGACAAGAAGATCCGGGTGAGCGAGCGCAAGGACCTGGCAGGCACGGTGATCGGCACCGGCTTCCCGCCGCGCGAGCGTGCCCGCGCCAGCGCCCAGCTCAAGTGCGTGGACTCCCTGCTGACTTCGGCCGAGGACGTGCGCCGCACCGGCTCGGCCGCGCTCGACCTGGCCTATGTGGCCTGCGGCCGCCTGGACGCCTACTTCGAGGCCGGGGTGAAGGCCTGGGACGTGGCCGCCGGCGTGCTGCTGGTGCGCGAGGCCGGCGGCCGGGTCTGCGACTTCCGCGGCGCCAATACTGCCCGCCTCGACGAGCGCGGCCCCGAGGCGCGGCAGCTGGTGGCCGGCAACGTCAAGGTCACCGACGAGCTGCAGAAGCTGATCGTCAACACCGGGTACGCCAAGGCGTTCGACTGAGGGAGCCGGCCCGGCGCCGCCTGAGCAGGGTCGCGCAACAGGAAAAGCCGCCTTCCGGGGCGGCTTTTTTCATGGTCCTTCTCCCGACTGGTGCCCCACGTCGTTCTACCGGCGGAAAGCGGGAGGTTGGTCGCGGCGTTGCGGCACGATGCCTGCTGCCGCTCATGTCCCCCGGCTGCGGCCTGCGGCCGCAGCCTCCTCCTTTACTTCCCGTCAGCAGGCATCGCACCGCACCGCTTCACGGTCATTGGCCGCTGAACGAAAGGCCGACTGCTCCCGCTTTCCGTGGGCCGCCAACCAGGCCACGCGCCAAAGCGCCGCAGCCCTGCATCCGGACCCGCCCGGCTCCTGGAGGCGGAACCAAAAAAGAAGCCGCCCGGAGGCGGCTTCTTCGCTTGCTCGGGCGAGCGATCGTTACGGCCGCCGCGCCAGCGCCGCCTCGTCCTTGGCCTTGGGCAGCAGGTCCTGCTTGGTGACCCGGAGGAAGCCGATGGTCAGCAGCGGGCAGGCGATGAAGATCGAGGACAGGGTGCCGATCACCGCGCCGATCATCTGGGTCAGGGCCAGCCCTTCCAGCGAGCCGCCGCCGTACAGGTACAGCGCCAGCACCGACAGGAAGAACACCAGCGAGGTGATGATGGTGCGCGACAGGGTCTGGTTGATCGAGCGGTTGAGGACTTCCAGCGGCTCGGCGCGCAGGCCGCGGAAGTTCTCGCGCACGCGGTCGAAGACCACGATGGTGTCGTTGATCGAGAAGCCCATCACCGACAGCAGGCCGGCCAGCACGGTCAGGTCGAAGTCGCGGCCGCTGAAGGAGAAATAGGCCGCCGTCACCAGCACGTCGAACAGCGTGGTCAACGTGGCCACCACCGCGAACTTCCATTCGAAGCGGAAGCCGATGTAGATCAGGAAGCCGACCATCACGAACAGCGCCGCGTACAGGCCGTTGCGGGCCAGCTCCTCGCCCACCTGCGGGCCGACGAACTCGGTGCGCAGCAGGTGCGCCGGGTTCTCCGCCGTACCCACCGCCGCCATCACTTCCTGGGCGGTGCGGTTGTTGGCGTCGGTGGTGGTCTGGCCATCGCGCGGCTGCAGCCGCACCAGCAGGTCGCTGCCGGAGCCGAAGCTCTGCACCTGCGCGCCCTCGTAGCCGGCCGTGGCCAGCCGCTCGCGCACGCCGTCCACGTCGGCCGGCTGGTCGAAGCGGACCTCGACCACGGTGCCGCCGGTGAAGTCCAGGGCGTAGTTGAAGTTCTTGGTCGCGATCACCGCCACCGAGGCGACGAACACCAGGGCGGCAACAGCGAGCGCCACCCAGCGCATCCGCATGAAATCGATGCGGGTGTCGTTGGGGATCAGGGTCAGGGGAAAGATCTTCATGTTCTTGGTCCTTCCCTCAGACAGCCAGGGACTTGAGCTTCTTGCGGCGGCCGTACACCAGCACGGTGATCGCGCGCGAGACGGTGATGGCGGTGAACATCGAGGCCAGGATGCCGATGATCAGGGTCAGGGCGAAGCCCTTCAGCGGACCGGTGCCGAACGCGTACAGGGCCACGCCGGCGATGATGCCGGTCAGGTTGGCGTCGAGGATGGTGCCGCCGGCCTTCTCGTAGCCGGCGGTGATCGCCGCCTTCGGCGGCACCCCGGCGCGCAGTTCCTCGCGGATGCGCTCGTTGATCAGCACGTTGGCGTCCACCGACAGGCCGATCGACAGGGCCAGGCCGGCGAAGCCCGGCAACGTCATGGTCGCCCCGAACAGCGACATCACCGCGACCACGATCAGCAGGTTGAACATCAGCGCGATGCCGGTGATCACGCCGAACATCCGGTAATACACCCCGAAGAACACCAGGGTGAACAGGAACGCGTACAGCACCGCGGTCACGCCGCGCTCCACGTTCTCCTTGCCCAGGCTGGGACCGACGATGCGCTCCTCGACGAAGTCCATCGGCGCGGCCAGCGAGCCGGCCCGCAGCAGCTTGGCCAGGTCGTCGGCCTCGGTCTTCTCCAGGCCGGTGGTCTGGAAGTTCTTGCCGAACACGCCGTTGATGTTGGCCACCGAGATCACTTCCTCCTTGACCCGGAAGCTGCGCACCTCCTCGCCGTTGACCATGGTCACCTGCGGGACGCGCTCGGTGTACACCACCGCCATCGGCTTGCCGACGTTGGCGCTGGTGAAGTCGAACATGCGGTCGCCGCCGACGTTGTTCAGGGTCACGCTGACCGAGGGCTGGCCGTTCTGGTCCACCGAACTGGTCGCGGCCACCATCTGGTCGCCGGTGACGATCACCCGCTTGCTCAACAACTCGGGGCGGCCGTCGCGGCGGTAGAACACCTTGGCCTCCGGCGGCACCCGGCCGCTGGCGACCGCGTCGGCGGCGTTGCCGTCGATTACCGCGCGGTACTCGAGGGTGGCGGTGGCACCGATCATGCGCTTGGCCTCGGCGGTGTCCTGCACGCCCGGCAGCTGGACCACGATGCGGTCGCTGCCCTGCCGCTGGATGATCGGCTCGGCCACGCCCAGCTGGTTGACGCGGTTGCGCAGGGTGGTGATGTTCTGCTCGATCGCCGAGCCGGCGATCTGGGCCAGCTCGGCCTCCGGGATCTGTACCAGCACCCGGCCGCCCTCGCCTTCCAGGGTCAGGGTCGGCATGGCCTTGGCCAGCAGCTCGCGGGCCTTGGCCGGGTCGGCGTCGGAGGCCAGGGAGACGGCGATGGAATGGTTGGGGCGACGGTCCACCGCGGTGTAACGGACGCGGTTGTCGCGCAGGGTCACCCGCACGTCCTCGACGTAGGCGTCGACGCGCTTGTCCAGCGCGGCCTTCTGGTCCACCTGGAGCACGAAGTGCACGCCGCCCTGCAGGTCCAGGCCCAGGACCATGGGCTTGGCGCCCAGCCGGTCCAGCCAGTCCGGCACGTTGGAGGCCAGGTTCAGGGCGACGGTGTAGTTCTCGCCCAGCTCGCCGCGCAGGGCGTCGGCAGCGCGGGTCTGCGCATCGGGTTCGAGCAGGCGCACCATCAGGCTGTCGCCCTCGACCGCCACCGACTTGGGCGCCACGCCCGCCGCCTTCAGGTCGGCGTCGACCCGGTTGCGCAGGGCGCCGTCCAGGGTGGCGCCGCGGTTGGCGGTGATCTGCACGGCGTAGTCGTTCTGGTAGACGTTGGGCAGCGCGTACAGCACGCTGACCGCCAGCACGACCAGGATGGCCAGGTATTTCCAGCGGGGAAATTCGAGCATTGCGGGACCCCGCGCGGCCCCGCCCCGCGGGACCACGCTCAGCGGTGGGACGGGAGGATCAGGCGGACTTCAGGGTGCCCTTGGGCAGGACGTTGCCGATCGCGGACTTCTGCACGCGGATGCGGACGTTGTCGGCCACTTCCAGGGTCACGAAGTTGTCGCCGATGTCGGTGACCACGCCGGCCAGGCCGCCGCTGGTCAGGACCTCGTCGCCGCGGGAGAGCTTGCCCAGCAGGGCCTGGTGTTCCTTCTGCCGCTTCATCTGCGGACGGATCATCAGGAAGTACATGATCGCGATCAGGATGACCGGGAACAGCAGCATGCCGAAGCCGCCCTGCGGCGCGGGCGCGGCGGCGAGGATGGCGGTCGGGCTGAGGGTGGCGAGAAGGCTCATGGGTGTCCTGGGTCTTTTCGAAAATAGCCGGGGATTATGCCATAGGGGCGCCCCCGCCCCTTTGCAAGCCCGGGCTGTGACCGTTCTCCGGGGGCGGGGTTCCCGGCTGGGGGGCGTAATGGGCCGTCATGCCTGGATGTTTGAGCAAAAACGCCGGCTTCGGAGGGGGCCGCCATGCCTTGGGGGTTCACCGGTTCTGGTGTGTCAGATCTACCCCACACCGCGCATCGCGTAGAACTCCCGCCGGAACGCCTCGAAGCGCCCCTCCGCGATCGCCGCGCGCATGTCGGCCATCAGCTTCTGGTAGTACCAGAGGTTGTGCAGCGTGCCCAGAATCGGGCCCAGCATCTCGTTGCAGCGGTCCAGGTGGCGCAGGTAGCTGCGGGTATAGCCGCCGGCGCAGGCCACGCAGCCGCAGCCCGGCTCGATCGGCTGCAGGTCCTTCTCGTACTTCGCGTTGCGGATCCGCACCGTGCCGAAGGAGGTGAAGTAATGGCCGTTGCGCGCGTTCCGGGTCGGCATCACGCAGTCGAACATGTCGACCCCGCGGGCCACGCCCTCGACCAGGTCCTCCGGCCGGCCCACGCCCATCAGGTAGCGCGGACGCTCGGCCGGCAGGCGCGGATGCAGGTGATCGAGCATCGCGTTGCGCTCCTCCTCCGGCTCGCCCACCGCCAGCCCGCCGATCGCATAGCCGTCGAAGCCGATCTCCTGCAGGCCTTCCAGCGAGCGGCTGCGCAGGTCGTGGTAGACGCTGCCCTGGACGATGCCGAACAACGCCGCATCGTTGCCCAGTTCGTCGTGCGCATCGCGCGAGCGCCGCGCCCAGCGCAGGCTCAGCTCCATCGAGCGCCGGGCCACGTCCTCGGCGGCCGGGTACGGCGTGCACTCGTCGAAGATCATCACGATGTCCGAATCCAGCACCTGCTGGATCCGCATGCTCTCTTCCGGCCCCAGGAACACCTTGGCCCCGTCGGTCGGCGAGGCGAAGGTCACGCCCTGCTCGGTGATCTTGCGCCGGTGCGCCAGCGAGAACACCTGGAAGCCGCCCGAGTCGGTCAGGATCGGCCCGTCCCAGCGGGCGAAGCCGTGCAGGCCGCCGTGGGCGCCGATCACCTCCAGGCCCGGGCGCAGGTACAGGTGGAAGGTGTTGCCGAGGATGATCTGCGCGCCCAGGTCGCGCACCTGGTCCGGCAACATGCCCTTGACCGAGCCGTAGGTGCCCACCGGCATGAACGCCGGCGTCTCCACCGTGCCGCGCGGAAAGGTCAGGCGGCCGCGGCGGGCGGCGCCGTCGGTGGTCTGGAGCTGGAACTGCAGTCGGGACATGGAACGGGAGGATCCTGCGGGGCGGGCATTGTCGCCGATCGGGCCGGCGATCGCCTCCGGACCGCCTCCTACTGGGACTGGCCCCAGAGCAGCATCGCATCGCCATAGGAGAAGAAGCGGTAGCGCTGCTCGACCGCGTGGCGGTAGGCATCGAACACCCGCTCCTTGCCGGCGAAGGCCGACACCAGCATCAGCAGCGTGCTCTCCGGCAGGTGAAAGTTGGTCAGCAGGGCATCCACGCTGCGGATCCGGTAGCCGGGAAAGATGAAGATCCGGGTCTCGCCGGCGAACGGCTGCAGCTCGCCGTCGCGCATCGCACTCTCGAGCGCCCGCACCACCGTCGTGCCCACCGCCACCACCCGGCCGCCGGCCGCGCGGGTGCGCCGCACCTGGGCCACCAGCTCGGCGCCGACGTTGAGCCACTCGCTGTGCATGGTGTGCGTGCGCACATCCTCCACCCGCACCGGCTGGAAGGTGCCGGCGCCCACGTGCAGGGTCACGTGCCCGAACTGCACGCCACGTTCGCGCAGGCGCTCGAGCAGGGCCTGGTCGAAGTGCAGCCCTGCGGTCGGCGCGGCGACCGCGCCGACCTGGCGGGCGAACACGGTCTGGTAGCGCTCGGCGTCGTCCTGGCCCGGCTCGCGGCGGATGTACGGCGGCAGGGGCAGGCGCCCGACCCGCTGCAGCCACTGTTCGAACGGCCCGTCCACCTCGAACCGCAACAGGAAGAACTCGCCGTCGCGGCCCAGCACCTCGGCCTGGCCGCCGCCGTCCAGCGCGATCCGGCTGCCCGGCTTCGGCGACTTGCTCGCCCGCACCTGGGCCCGGGCCTGCTCCTCCGGCAGCAGCCGCTCGATCAGGATCTCGATCCGGCCGCCGCTGTCCTTCTGCCCGAACAGCCGCGCCGGGATCACCCGGGTGTCGTTGAACACCAGCAGGTCGCCCGGCTGCAGCAGCTCCGGCAGGTCGCGCACCTGCAGGTCGGAGAACCCGCCCTGCCCCGGCGGCACCAGCAAAAGGCGGCTGGCCGAACGCTCGGCAAGCGGGGCCTGGGCGATCAGTTCCTCGGGCAGCTCGTAGTGGAAGTCGGACTTCTTCAAGGCGGATCGGGCGGGCGGCGGGGCGCCATTGTAAGCGGCCGGCCACGGGGCGCCGCGGCCGCGGGCATCGGCGCATTCAGCGCTCGAACTTGGTCGACAGGATGATCGAGGAGGAGGTGCGCTCGACCCCGTCGACCGCGCCGATCCGGTCGGTGAGCTCGTCCATCGCGCCCACGTCGGCCGCCACCCCCAGCGCCACCAGGTCGTGCGCGCCGCTGACCGAATGCAGGGCGCGCACCTCCGGCATCTCGGCCAAGGCCTTGGCCACCGCCGCCATCTTCTTCGGCAGCACGGTGATCAGGATGTGGGCGCGGATCCGGTCGCGCTCGTAGCCGTCGTCCAGGCGCACGGCGTAACCGCGGATCACGCCCTGCCGCTCGAGGCGGTCGATCCGGCTCTGCACCGTGGTCCGCGACAGCCCCAGCCGGCGCGCGATCTCGGCGGTGGACGAGCGCGCGTTCTCGCGCAGCAGCGACAGCAGTTGCTCGTCGGCGGCGGTGATCTTCATGGCCGGCACATCCATCTCGTCGTATCGACGAAATACTACCGCTTATTCGCCGGATCATATCTGCCATGCGACGATACGCTGGCCTAAGATGGGGCCGAACCGCCCGGCCGCAGTGCCGCCGGGCATTCGATCCGCCTGCCGAACCGGGCCTGCCGCACACCAGCGTACGCGGCCCCGCGACGGCCGCACTCCGGGAGCCCGCCATGTCCATCCTCGCCCCCCTCGCCCCGCTGCGCGCCCACGGCGGCCAGCGCCTGACCACCGGCCTGGACGACGCCACGATCGCGCGCCTGGCCGGCTCGCATCCGGACCTGGCCGCCGCCATCGACGCGGCCGCCGCCGAATACGCGCGCCTGGGCGATGGCCTCGGTGGGCTGATGGAGCTGGACGAGGCCGCCCAGATCGAGGCCTTGCAGGCCGGCTTCGTCAACTTCTACGCCGACGACTGCGTCACCCCCTACGTCGCCCTGGCCGCGCGCGGCCCCTGGGTGGTCACCCTCAAGGGCGCGGTGCTGTACGACGCCGGCGGCTACGGGATGCTCGGCTTCGGCCACGCCCCGGAGGCGGTGCTGGAGGCCATGGCCCGCCCGCAGGTGATGGCCAACGTGATGACCCCGAACCTGGCCCAGGGCCGCTTCGTCGCCGCCCTGCGCGCCGAGATCGGGCATACCCGCGGCGCCTGCCCCTACGCCCGCTTCATGTGCCTCAACTCCGGCTCGGAGGCCGTGGGCCTGGCCGCGCGGGTCGTCGACGTCAACGCCAAGCTGCAGACCGACCCCGGCGCGCGCCATGCCGGCGCGGCGATCAAGCGGCTGGTGGTCAAGGGCAGCTTCCACGGCCGCACCGACCGCCCGGGCCTGTACTCGCACTCCAGCCGCCGCACCTACGTCCAGCACCTGGCCAGCTACCGCGGCGAGGACTCGGTGATCGCCATCGCGCCGTACGACGTGGCCGCGCTGCGCCAGGCCTTCGCCGATGCCGAACGCAACCACTGGTTCATCGAGGCGGTGTTCCTGGAGCCGGTGATGGGCGAAGGCGATCCCGGCCGCGCGCTGCCGTCGGCGTTCTACCAGGCCGCCCGCGAGCTGACCGCCGCCCACGGCAGCCTGCTGCTGGTGGATTCGATCCAGGCCGGCCTGCGCGCGCACGGCGTGCTGTCGCTGGTGGACTACCCCGGTTTCGAAGGCGTGGAGCCGCCGGACATGGAGACCTACTCCAAGGCGCTCAACGCCGCCCAGTTCCCTTTGTCGGTGCTGGCGGTGACCGAGCATGCGGCCGGGCTGTACCGCAAGGGCGTGTACGGCAACACCATGACCACCAACCCGCGGGCGCTGGACGTGGCCTGCGCGACCCTGGGCCTGCTGACCCCGCAGGTGCGGGCCAACATCCGCGAACGCGGCGCGCAGGCGTTGCAGAAGCTGGAGCAGCTGAAGTCGCAGCTGGGCGGGCTGATCACCCAGGTCCAGGGCACCGGCCTGCTGTTCTCCTGTGCGCTGGCGCCGCAGTTCAAGTGCTACGGCGCCGGCTCGACCGAGGAGTGGCTGCGCCGGCACGGGGTCAACGTGATCCACGGCGGCGAGAATTCGCTGCGCTTCACCCCGCACTTCGGCATGGACGAGGAAGAGCTGGACCTGCTGGTGTCGCTGGTCGGCCGCGCCCTGCGCGAAGGGCCGCGTCGGGAGCAGGTAGCGGCGGCCTGAGGGCGGAGTTGCTGTTGCCCTCTCACTCCCCGCGGTACCGCCCCAGCGCCTGGCCGATCAGCGCCTTGGCCTCGGCCGCATCGCCCCAGCCCGACAGTTCCACCGGATTGCGGCCTTCCGGCAGGTCCTTGTAGATCCGGAAGAAGGCCTCGATCCTTTGCCGTTCGATCTCCGGCAGGTCGGCCAGGTCGCGGATCCGCGCATAGGTCGGATCGACCTTGTCGACCGGCACCCCGACGATCTTCTCGTCGTGCTCACCCTTGTCGAGCATGCGCAGCACCCCGATCGGGCGGAAGCGGACCAGCACGCCCGGATGCAGGGGCTCGCGGGTCAGCACCAGCGCGTCCAGCGGATCGCCGTCGCCGGCCAGGGTCCGCGGCATCGAACCGTAGTTGGCCGGGTAGACCACCGGCATCGACTGGAAACGGTCGACGAACAGCAGCCCTTCCTCGTTGATCTCGTACTTGGTGAAGCTCCCGGCCGGGATCTCCACCGCCAGCAGCACCTCGTCCGGCGCCTGCTGCGGCTGGGCCGCCTGGAACGGATGGCGGACGTGCGCTTGCTCCTGCCCGGCGAGCGCCGGCCACGACAGGCAGGAAAGCAGCGCCACCGCGGCGGCGCGACGGATCAGGACGTGCATGGGATCGGCTCCTGGGGGAACGGATGGATTCGACGGGCGGCGAAGCGGCGGCGCATCACTCCCAGCACCGGTCGGCGCGCCCCTTGAGGGTCTGCGCGCGGCCGCAGGCGCGCTCCCCTATGCGGCCGTCGGCCTGCTCGACCAGCCGGGTCGCCTCGCCCTCGCGCACCAGTTCGAAGGCGTCGTACAGGCGGCCGGTCGCGGTGCGCGACTCGTAGCGCAGGCGCGCGCCATCGATCCGGATCACCTGGAACAGCTGGGTGTCCTCGGCCACCGGCGCCATCGTCGCGCGCGCCTCAGGCGAGAGCCGGTACTGCTTGGCGCCGGCCACCGAGACCAGGTACTGCGGCGTCGCCCGGCCGGCCCGCAGCCCGCCGCGACGGCCGTAGACGTGGTCGTGGCCCTGCAGCACCAGATCGACCCGGCGCCGCTCCAGCACCGGCAGCACGTGTTCGCGCAGCAAGGCGTTGTCGCGGTCCTGGCGCGGCGAGAACATCGGCTGGTGGACCATCACGATGCTCCAGCTCCGCGGGCTGTCCGCCAGCACCGCGTCCAGCCAGCGCGCCTGGTCCCGGGCCGTGCCCAAGTCGAGGGCGGAGGTGCCGTCGAGCATCGCCACCCGCACGTCCTGGTAGTCGAACCAGTAGCTGGTGCCGCGCGCACCCGGCGCGCCGTTGTCGGGCAGGGCGAACACGACCGGCCAGTGCGCGCCGAGCACGCGGCGTTCCTGCGGCGTGTCCTCGAACTCCTCGAAGTACTCGTGGTTGCCCGGCGCCGGCGCGACCACCATCGAGGTCGGCAACGCACCGAGGGAGGCGAACCACTCGCCCCATTCGTTGTCGTCCTCGCCGTCGCCGCCGCTGACCAGGTCGCCTGCGAACAGCGCCAGGCGCGCGTCGGGGGCCTGGCGCATGGCCTCGCGCAACACCCGCGTGCCCAGGCTCAGGTTCTTGTTCTGGGTGTCGCCGAAGTACAACAGGGTGAGCGGCGCATCCGCGGCCGCGGCGGTGCGGGTGTGGAACCAGGCGCTCCAGCTGCGGTCGCCCTGCACCCGCCAGGCATACAGGGTGTCGGGCCGCAGGCCGTCGACCTCGATCCGGTGCTGGTGCGCAAGCCCGTTCTCGGTCCGCAAGGGCGTGCTGGCCGCCTGCAGCCGGCGCGGCGTGCCCATGTCCGGAGAGTCGCCGGCAACCACGATCTCCAGCGCGGGCGAGCGCACCGAGGCATCGGTGCGCCAGGCCACGGCGAAGCCGGTGGCCGCCTGCTGCAGGGGCGAGGCGACGATCCGGTCCGGCGCGCCGGTCGGCGCGTGCCAGGCGGCGCCCTTCGGGACCTGGGTGTTCGGCTCGGGCGCGGCGGCGCGGGCCTGCAGCGATGCGCTGGCGGCCGCCAGCAGGAGCACCGCCGCGGCGCGCGGAATCAGCGCGCGCATGCCGGCAGCTTCAACGCAGCGGCGATGTCGCGCCAGTCGAACGCGGCCACGCCCAGGTCCAGGTGCGAGGCGTAGAACACGCCCTGCGGGAAGCGCGCGTCGCCGCGCGGATCCAGCCACACGCCGTCGGTCAGGCCGGTGGCCTGTCCGGCGAACGATCCAACGTGCTCCAGGCGGGTGCGGTCGAACAGGTGGAACACGGTGCGATCGGCGAACTGGTCGCTGGCCACCCACCAGCCACTGCCGTCGGCGCAGGCCATCAGGGCGATGCCCTCGGCCTGGGCCACGTACTGGCCAGCACCGACGTCGCGGCCGCGGTAGCGGCCCTGCAGGTCGTACTCGCGCAGGCGGGTGCCGGTGGGCACGTCCTCCTCGGCCACTAGCAGGCGGTCGTGGGCCTCGTCGCCGAACAGCGACTCCGGCACCCGGATCGCGCCGGCGGCGCTGGTGTCGCCGAAGGTCCCGGCGGCGCGCGCGCTCCAGCCGTTCGCAGCCTGGACCACCTCGTAGCGGCGGAAGCGCCGGTCCAGCTGGTCCAGCGGCGGCACGATGTCGTCGCCCTTGGCGTCCTCGCCGGCCATGTAGGCGTCGCTGACCAGCACCTCGTAACCCTGGCCGCGGTGGCGCACCCACAGGCCGTAGGGCTGCTGCAGCCCGTCCTGGCCGAAGCTCAGCAGGGGAACGAAGTCCGGCAGGGAGAACATCTGCACCCGGCGGTTGTCGCGCTCGACCACGAACAGGTAGCGGTCGTCGACCGTGGCCACGCCGTTGGGCCTGCTCAGCTGGCCCGGGCCATCCCCCGGACCACCGACGGTACGCAGGCGCCGGCCGCTGTCGCCGTCGTAGACCACCAGCCGGTCGGTGGCCTTGGCGCTGGCGACCAGCATGCGCTTGCCGTCCTGGATCCAGCTGGCCGGCGAATCGATGTTGTCCTCCGGCGTGGCCGGGGTCAGGAAGGCTTCCTTCACCACCACATGCGGCACCCGGTGGTCGCGCAGGAGGACGTCGTCGGCCTCGTACTGGTCGGGCTCGCGGTCCGGCACGGCCGCTGTCGGCGTACTCGAGCAGGCGGCCAGCGGCAGCACGGCAGCCAGCCAAAGGCAGGAAGGAAGGCGCAACTTCATGGTTTCCCCAGCATGGTTCCAAGGCAGGTGCCGCATCGTATGAAGCGATTGTGACAATCCGGAGAACCGACACGCCGCTGTCATCGCCCGCTCACGTGTCACACCGGTGCCATATCCGGCGGTGAAAGTTCCGTTCATTTACACCCCACGGAACTTTCCCCCGATGAAACGCAACACTCTCGCCATCTGCCTTTCACGCGCCCTCGCCTGCGCCGTCCTGCTGCCCCCGTGCGCCGCGCTCGCCGCCCCGGAACCGGCGCCGGACGCCGCCGCCGCGGGCGAGCCCAAGCAGCTGGACGCGGTCGTGGTCCAGGGCGAGATCGCCTACCGCAACCGCGCCGCCGACATCGAGCCGACCCTGGTCTACGACCTGGAATACTTCCAGCGCTTCGAGCCCAACACCGTCGGCGACATGCTCAAGCGGGTGCCCGGCGTGGGCTTCGTCGGCAGCGACATCATGGAGTACGACGGCGCCCAGCTGCGCGGCCTGGGCGGCGGCTACACCCAGGTGCTGATCAACGGCAAGAAGGTGCCCGGCGCCGGCGACGACCGCTCGTTCTACGTCGACCGCATCCCGGCAGAGATGGTCGACCACATCGAGATCAAGCGCAGCGCCAGCGCCAACCGCAGCGGCGACGCGATGGCCGGCGCGATCAACATCGTCCTGCGCGACGCCTACGTGTTCGACGGCAGCTACGTGCGGATCGGCGCCAACCGCTGGGACGACGGCGAGGTGAACCCGACCTTCGGCGCGGTGACCTCGTTCGAGGCGCTGGGCGGGCGGCTGCTGGCCGGGGTCAACGTCCAGGACCGCTACCGCTCCAAGTTCAAGCGCTCCGACCGCTTCACCGACGACACCCTGGAGGAGAAGGTCAGCTGGGAGGACCAGAGCGAGGTCAAGGACGGCCGCGACTACTCGGCCAACCTGAGCTACACCGCCGAGGTCGGCGAGACCGGCCGCTTCGGCGTCGACGCCTTCTACGTCAAGACCGACCGCGACGTGACCGAGGTGTCGTTCGAGGAGGAAGTGGACGACGACGAGGTCGAGAACAAGCGGGTCCCGGGCCTGAATCCCTACGACCAGAAGAACTACGGCATCGGCCTGGACTACCGCTTCGACATGGCCGGCGGCACCACCCGGCTGAGCCTGGACCACGCCCGCTTCGAGGACTACGAGGGCACCACCGAGGGCGAGCACGTCTACGTCGGCGACGCCGGGAACTGGGACGAGACCTGGAGCGTGGACGGCGCCGAGTGGGACGAGACCGTCTACGAGGCCGAGGCGATCGAAGCCCGCGACAGCGAGACCGGCTTCACCCTGGCGCATACCCGTCCGCTCGGCCGGGCCGAGCTGCAGTTCGGCGTGGATGTGCGCAACAAGAAGCGCGAAAGCCTGGTCACCGGCTACGAATGGGAGGCCGACGAGGAAGGCCAGGCCGCCCCGGTCTTCCCGGCCGACTACGCCCTGGACGGCAGCGTGGCCTCGGTGATCGAGGAAAAGCGCGTGGATCCCTACGTCATGCTCAGCGGCCGCGGCGAGATCTTCGCCTGGGAGGCGGGCCTGCGCTACGAGACCACCCGGGGCCGGGTCGAGTACATCGAGGACGAGGAAAGCGAGGGCCGCATCGACAAGGACTACGACCAGCTGCTGCCCTCGGTGAACCTGCGCTGGGACGTGACCGATGCCGACCGCATCAGCCTGTCGCTGGCCAAGACGGTCAAGCGCCCGAACTTCAACGAGCTGATCCCGGCCCTGCTGGACGGCGAGTTCGGCGACAACGACTACATCGGCAACCCGGAACTGGAGCCGGAGACAGCCAACGGCATCGACCTGGGCTTCGAGCATCGCCTGGGCCGGCGCGGCGTGGTGGGCCTGAACTTCTTCTACCGCGACGTCAGGGACCTGATCGAGCTGGTCAACACCGGCGCACCCAGCGAGGCGGCGGTCGAGGACTACGAGGACGACATCGCCGACATGGTCGACGACGGCGACTACGCCAGCGAGGCCGAAGCCATCGCCGCCAACCCGTTCGAGGCCGAGAGCTGGCTGTTCACCTCGGCCAACGTCGGCGACGGCAAGGTCTACGGCTTCGAGTTCGACCTCTCCACCCCGCTGTCCGCGTTCGGCATGGACGACACCGGCGTGTTCCTGAACTACTCCTGGGTCGATTCCCGGGTCGACGATTTCATGGGCCGGCGCCGCTTCAACGACCAGGCCAAGAGCACCTTCAACATCGGCTTCATCCAGGATCTGCCGGCCCTGGCCGCCAGCTTCGGCATGACCTACCGCAAGCAGGGCGACGCCTACGCCCGGATCCTTGGCGAGGAGGCCATCATCCGCTACGGTGAGGAACTGGACGCCTTCGTTGAGAAGCGCTTTAGCCGGAACTTCTCGGTGCGGCTGTCGGCCAACAACCTGCTCGACGCCAGCAAGGACGAATTCTTCGACAAGTTCAACACCCTCGAGGACCAGCTCGACCGCGACTACGACGAGTACGAGCTGGAGACCGAGGAAGCCGGCCCCAGCTACCAGCTGGTGATGCGCTGGGCGTTCTGACCGGCGCATCGCGTGTGCATGGAAAAGCCGGCGCAAGCCGGCTTCTTCCTTTCCGGAGCGGCAGGTTTGTTGCAGACTTCGGCCATCCCACCCGCAGCAGACCACCATGAAGACCGTCGAAGTCCGCCACCCGCTGGTCCAGCACAAGATCGGCCTGCTGCGCGACGCCGGGCTGAGCACCAAGGGCTTCCGCGAACTGGTCACCGAGCTGGGCACTCTGCTCGCCTACGAGGCCACCGCCGACCTGGAGACCGAGGCGGCCACCACCACCGGCTGGGCCGGCGAGGTCGAAGTGCGGCGGATCGCCGGGGCCAAGATCACCCTGGTGCCGATCCTGCGCGCGGGGCTGGGCATGCTGCCGGGGGTACTGGCCCTGATCCCGGCCGCCAAGGTCAGCGTGGTCGGCCTGCAGCGCGACGAGCAGACCCTGCAGCCGGTGCCCTACTTCGAGCGCCTGACCGGGCGCCTGGACGAGCGCGACGCGCTGATCCTGGACCCGATGCTGGCCACCGGCGGCACCCTGATCGCCACCATCGACATGCTCAAGCGCGCCGGCGCGCGGCGGATCAAGGGCGTGTTCCTGGTCGCCGCGCCGGAAGGCCTGGCGGCGCTGGAGGCGGCGCATCCGGACGTGGAGGTCTACACCGCCGCGATCGACCGCCGCCTCAACGAGAAGGGCTACATCCTGCCCGGCCTGGGCGACGCCGGCGACCGCATCTTCGGCACCCGGGTGGAATGAGGGCTACGGCGGCCGCTCACGGCGCCGCCGGCGTCAGCACCTGCAAAGCCGCGGCCACGTACACCAGCGGCGCGTTCCAGTTGATCGCCACCTCGTTGCTGGCATAGCTGCACCCGTGGTCCAGCCACGACAGCGCCGGCAGCGACGACGGATAGGCGACTCCGCGGCAATCCTTGGCGTCCTGCTGGCCCGGGTTGGGGCCGCCAGACAGCCAGCCCGGCAACGGATCGTCGATCCCGTCCGCGTGCGAAGGCCGGTGGTGCACGTGCATCGGCGTGCGTACGCCCTGCCCGGTCACGAACGACACCCCCAGCGGATTGCGCCCCAGCACCCAGTCCAGCTGCGATTGCGCCGCGTCGAGCTGCGCGCGCTCGCCCGAAAGCCGGTAACCCTGCAGCAGCACCAGCGCCTGGTTGAGCACGGTCGAATTGCTGCCCCAGCGGAAGTCGGCAGCCTGCATCGCCACCCGCCACGGCGACGCCTGCCACTGCGCCGCCAGCTGCGCGGCCAGCGTGCGCAGCTGCTGCTCCACCTCGACCCGGTCCTCGGCGGGCAGGCGCCCGCGGTGCTGCGCCAGCGAGATCCAGCCCAGGCTGCCCACGCCCGCCCAGGACGGCACCCCGGCATCGGCCGCATGCCGGCCGAAGGCCAGGCGGTATTCCTCATCGCCGGTGAGCAGGTACAGCTCGGCCGCTGCCCAGGCGAACTCGTCGTCGAACGCCTCGTCGCCGTAGGCGCCGGTGTGCACGTCCTTCGGCTGGCGGTAGGCCAGGTCCGGATGCGCCAGCGCCCAGCGCCAGGCCGCCTCGGCCGCCGCGCGCATGCGCGCCGGCTCGCCCGGGAACTGCGCCTCGTAGCCCGCATAGATCCGGCTGGCCATCGCCATCACCGCAGCGAAGTCCAGGGCCGCGGCCGTGCCCTTGCCGACCATGTAGCGCGGCTTGTCGGCCTGCGCCGGCATCAACTCGCCGTCGAAGGCCAGGTTGGTGAGCTTGTGGTACACGCTGCCGTCGGACGGGTCCTGCATCGCCAGCATCCAGCGCAGGTTCCACCAGGCCTCGTCGAGGATGTCCGGCACCGCGTCGCCGCTCTCGGGGATGCCCAGGTCGCGGCCGCGGAAAAACTCCGGGTAATGCTCGTACGCCGCCAGCAGGCTCCACGTCGTGATTCCGGAATTGACCACGTACTTGTTGTAGTCGCCGGCGTCGTACCAGCCGCCGGGCGCGGCGACCACGGTGCCGGCCGGGCGCGCCGCCGAGGCGGCCGAGGGATGGATCACCACTTTCGTGTCGGGGTGGCCCGCGGCGCGGGCGAAGCGGCCGGCATGGCGCGGTTCCAAAGCGGTGCCGGCGCGGTTGAAGTAGAACGCCTTGAGCGCGGCATCGGCCAGCCCGGCATAGGCCTGCGGATCGACCGGGAACGGATCGGACGGCGCCAGCCCCTGCACCCGCAGGCGATAGCGCCCGGGCGCGTCCAGCGCGCTGAAGTCGGCGACCGCGGCCGGGCGCGCGGCCGGCGCCCATTGGGCCGCCGCCGTCAGCACCCCGCTCCGGACCACGGCGCCGTCGCCGTCGCGCAGCACCTCGAACGACTGCCCGCCGTGGCCCTCGACCACGGCCAGCTTGCGCGCCCCGGGCAGGAAGCCGAGCTGGTCCAGGCGGATGCCGGCCGCTCCGCTGCCGCTTTCAGCCGCGACGGCGACGAGCGGCGACGCCGCTGCGGCGGCACACAGCGCCAGGCCCAGCCAACACGCGCTGCGGCGACCCGCGCAGGCCATCACAGCGTCGCCTGCAAAAGGAAGCGCCACAGCCCCATCGCCGCCATCGCCAGCAGCACCGCGAAGGTCAGCACTGCGCCGCCGAAGCGCCCGAACGAATAGCCGGCCGAACCGCCCAGGCCGATCGCATGCAGCACCCGCGCCAGCAGCAGGATCAGGCCACAGGCCCAGACGAACCACGCCACGGTGCCCGACAGCTCGAGCAGGGCCAGCAGCAGCAGCAGCGCCAGCGGCACGTACTCGGCGAAGTTGGCGTGCACCCGGACCCTCAGGGCCAGGGCGGTGTCGCCGCCGGTGCCGATGCCGATCCGGCTGGATTTGCGCCGCAGGACCACGCGCAGCGACAACAGCAGGTAGAGCAGGACATGCAGCGAGACGATGAGCAGGGTGATGCGCGGCAGCGGTGCCATGGGACCTTCCATCGGAACGGGTGACGTGGCGGCGATCTTGCCGCAGGTGGGCGTCCGGTGTCAGGCGGCAGCAGGTTCCGGACCTCCCCGATGTAGATGCGGCGTCCGCCCGGCACGCGCGCGGCTCAGGCCGCCAGCGGCCGCGCCTGCAGTTCGGCGACCTCGTGGGCGGTGCGGTAGCGGCCCTTCTCGTCACGCACCACCTGGGCCAGGGCGCAGCCCGGGTCGTGGGTGAAGAACAGGTGCACGTTGCGCGCCAGCTTGTCCTCGAGGAAGCTGCGCTTCTCGTCGATCAGCAGCTCGGCGTTGCGGTCGTAGCCCATGGTGATCGGCAGGTGCACCCAGGAGCGCCCCGGGATCAGGTCGGCGCAGAACACCACCCCGCCGTGCGGCTGCCCGTCCACCGTCTCCGGCCCGACGATCTCGGCCAGCATCAGTCCCGGGGTGTGGCCGTCGCTGAAGCCGAAGCGCACCGATTCGCCCAGCGCGCGCGAATGCGGGCCATCGACGATCTCCAGCCGGCCGCTGGCTTCCAGCAGGGCCGGCAGCTCGGGGATGAAGCTGGCGCGATCGCGCAGGTGCGGATGCCGGGCCCGCTCCCAGTGCGCGGCGCCGACCAGGTAGGCGGCGTTGGGGAACAGCAGCTCCGGCGCCCGGCCCTCGGCCCACGGCGCCAGCAGCCCGCCGGCGTGGTCGAAATGCAGGTGGCTGAGCACCACCACGTCGATGTCCTCGTGCTCGAAGCCGGCCGCGCGCAGGGACTCGACCAGCACGTGGCGGTCCTCCTGCACGCCGTAGCGTTCGCGCAGCTTCGGCTCGAAGAAGGCGCCGATCCCGGTCTCGAACAGCACGGTCTTGCCGTTGAGCGGGCTGGCCAGCAGGGCGCGGCAGGCCAGGTCGATGCGGTTGTGCTCGTCCGGCGGCGACCACTGCGCCCACATCGCGCGCGGAGCGTTGCCGAACATCGAGCCGCCGTCGAGTTTCTGCGAGTTGCCGCGGATGGACCAGAGCTTCATGGCCGGATGCTAGTCCCGGGACGGTTAAGAATCCGGAAGCCCGGGACGCGCCGCGGCGGCGTCCCCGGCCGTGGCCCGACGGCGCTCAGGGTGCCACCGCCATCGGCACCTGCACCTGCGCCTTGCCGACCGGATTGCGCGGATCGGCGCCGCCGCTCAGGGCGTTGTCGCGGCGGTTCCAGAGCACGGTCTGCAGGTTGCCCCAGACGTGGCTGGAGGCGCGCGCCGACACCGTGTCCTCGGGCAGGCGCAGGGTGTGGCCCATCGCCCGCAGCCGCGCGGCAAGCTCCGGGGCGAACGCGCCGCTCTCGGCCTGGACCACGTCCGGCAGCCACTGGTGGTGGTAGCGCGGCAACGCCGCCACCTCCTGCGCGCCCAGGCCGTCGGCGTAGCCGAGCACGCCGAGCAGGACCATGGTGATGATCCGGCTGCCACCCGGGGTGCCGAGCACCGCGACCTCGTCGGGCGAGACCATGAAGGTCGGGGTCATCGAGCTGAGCGGGCGCTTGCCCGGCTGCGGCGCGTTGGCCTCGTAGCCCATCACCCCGAAGGCGTTGGGCTGGCCCGGCAAAAGGGCGAAGTCGTCCATCTCGTTGTTGAGCAACACCCCGGTGCCCGGTGGCACCAGGCCCGAGCCGAACAGCAGGTTCACCGTCTGGGTCGCGGCGACCCGGTTGCCGGCGACGTCGATGATCGAGAAATGGGTGGTCTCCTCGTCCTCCAGCGGGGTGGGCAGGCCGGAGAAGACGTCGCTGGAGGTGGCCTTCTCCGGGTTGATCGTCGCCCGCAGGCCGGCGGCGTAGTACGGGCTGGCCAGCACGTCCACCGGCACGTGGACGAAATCGGGATCGCCCAGGTAGAAGGTGCGGTCGCGGTAGGCGCGGCGCATCGCCTCGATGGTCAGGTGGGTACGGTGGGCCGGGTCGAGCCGGGCCAGGTCCCAGCCGGCCAGGATCTGCAGCATCTGCGCCAGGGCCACGCCTCCGGAGGAGGGCGGCGGCGCGGTCACGATCTCCCAGCCGCGGTAGCCGAAGCGCAAAGGCTCGCGCTCCTGCACGCGGTAGCCGGCCAGTTCGTCGGCGGTCCAGCGGCCGCCCTGCGCGCGCACGCCGGCCAGCAGCTTCTTCGCCACCGGGCCGCGGTAGAAGCCGTCGAAGCCGTCCTTCGCCAGCGCCTCCAGGGTGCGGGCGAGATCGGGCTGCTTCAGCAGCTGGCCGCTCTTCGGCGGCTGGCCGCCGGCCAGGAATACCGCGCGGGTGCCGGGATAGCGCTCCATCACCTCGCGCCGGGCGGCATAGCCGCGCTCGAGCCGCTCGTAGACCGGGAAGCCGTCGCGCGCCAGCCGCACCGCCGGCGCCAGGCTGGCCGACAGCGGCAGCCTGCCGTAGCGCTGGGCCAGGTGCACCAGGGCGGCCGGCAGGCCGGGAATGGCCGCGGCCCAAGGGCCGTTCTGCGAGTGCTCCCGGTCGAGCTTGCCCTCGGCGTCGCGGTAGCGCTCGGGCGTGGCCGCCGCCGGCGCGGTCTCGCGCGCATCGACGAACACGTCGCGGCCGGCACCGCCGCCGGCATCGGCCTGGTGCAGCAGGAAGAAGCCGCCGCCGCCCAGGCCCGAGCTGATCGGCTCGACCACCGACAAGGCGGCCGAGACCGCGACCGCCGCATCGAAGGCATTGCCGCCAGCGGCCAGCACCTCGAAGCCGGCATCGGTAGCCAGCGCGTGGGCGCTGGCGATGGCGGCGCCGGGCGGATGCGTGGCCAGGGCCTTGCCGTCGCCCTCGGCGCGTGCAGCGGCGGCATCGGCATGCGCTGAAGGCGGGCGGGCGGTTTCGGCCAGGGCGGGCAGCCCCGCCAGCGCCAGCACGAACGCCAGCAGGACGCGGGAAACGGATTTCATTCGGAAGCCTCCGGGGCGTACAGCTCCGGATGCTCGCTTTGCAGCCGCAGCAGCTTGGCCAGCAGCTGCCCGTGGCTTTCCGGATGCTCGGGATCGGGGTCGATGCACTCGACCGGACACACCACCACGCACTGCGCCTCTTCGAAATGGCCGACGCATTCGGTGCAGCGCGCCGGATCGATCACGTAGATCGTCTCGCCCATCGAGATGGCCTGGTTCGGGCAGGCCGGCTCGCAGACATCGCAGTTGACGCAGAGTTCGTTGATCTTGAGGGACATCGGCTTGCGGACGACCTTTCCGCAAACGCCCGGCCGCCGTGGCGGCCGGGCGCGGGAGGATCACTTGGCTTCGACGAAGACGTAGTCGGCGCCGGTGTGGGACAGGGCGACCTGGACCCGGGCGTTGTCGGCGGCGTCGCCGATGAACACGATCCGCACGCCCTTCAGGGTGTCGGCCGGCACGTCCTTGAACGCGACCTCGATCAGGTCGGCCATCCTCGCCGAGGCCGGCGAACCGAAGGCCAGCAGGTTGCCCTTCTGCACGCCGCGGGCCATGGCGGTGGTGGCCGCCTCCACCTGGCGCTCGTACTTGGCCGCGAACTCCGGGTCGGACTCCGGCGGCAGGTAGTACAGGAACGGGTTGTTGGTGATGGTGCCCATGTTCTGCTGCACGACCTGCGGCAGGTAGGCCTTCCAGCCGGCGTCGTCGTCCTTGCCCGGGGCCGCCAGCGCCTTGTTCTCGGCGGCCTCGTTGTTCACCGGCGCTTCCTTCTTGCAGGCGGTCAGCGCCAGCGGCGAGATCAGCAGGCAGGCGAGCAAAAGCGCGCGCGTGGTCTTGTTCATCAGGAACCTCCCGTAGTTCTTCTGGATGGATGGGGTCACTCGGAAACAGCACCGCCCCGGCGCGCGTCGCGCAGGGCGGCGGCCACCGCCGGCGTCACGAAGCCCGAGACGTCGCCTCCCAGTCGGGCGATCTCGCGCACCAGCGAGGATGAGATGAAGCTGTACTGCTCGGCCGGGGTCAGGAACAGGGTCTCGACCTCGGGGATCAGGTGGCGGTTCATGCTCGCCATCTGGAATTCGTATTCGAAGTCCGACACCGCGCGCAGGCCGCGCAGCAGGACCCCGGCGCCGACGTCGCGGACGAAGTGCGCCAGCAGGGAATCGAAGCCGATCACCTCCACGTGCGCGTGCTCGGCCAGGGCCTCGCGGGCCAGGCGCACGCGCAGTTCCAGCGGCAGGGTCGGACCCTTGGCCTGGCTGGAGGCCACGCCCACGATCACCTTCTCGAACAGCGGCGCGGCGCGGGCGACCAGGTCGATGTGGCCGTTGGTGATCGGGTCGAAGGTGCCGGGATAGACGGCGATGCGGCGATGGGCCACGGGCTCGGGCTTCAGGGTGCCGGATTGGCGGGGCCGAGTGTATCAGCGCCCCTGGCCCCGGGGCCACGATAGAGCGCCGCGCGCGCCTGCGCGGTGGCCAGCTCGCGGTGCAGGCGCCAGCCCGGCGGCGGCGCGGGCGCGGTGCCGGCCGGCGATTCGACGTACAGCCAGGCATCGGCCGCCAGGTGCGGCAGCAGGGCCGGCATCGCCGCCTCCCACAGGCCGGCGGCGAACGGCGGATCGACGAAGGCGATGTCGGCCTTGGCCGCTGGCGCGCGCGCCAGCCAGCGCAAAGCGTCCTCGTTGGCGACCTCGATCCGGTCGCCGGCATCGAGCCGGGCCGCGTGCTGGCGCAGCATCGCCGCCAGCGCCGGGTCGCGCTCGACCAGGACCGCGCGCGCGGCGCCGCGCGAGACCGCCTCCAGCCCCAGCGCGCCGCTGCCGGCGAACAGGTCCAGCACCGTGGCGCCGGGCAGCGCCGGCATCAGCCAGTTGAACAGGGTCTCGCGGACCCGGTCGGAGGTCGGGCGCAGGCCCGGCGCATCGGGGACCTGCAGGCGGGTACCGCGCCAGCGGCCGCCGATGATGCGCACGCTGCCGCCGCCATGCCGCGCGTCCGGAACGCCGCCCGGCGGCAGGCGCCGGCTCATGCCCACCACCGGCGGCGGACGGGCGCAGCAGGCCTGTGTGCAGGAGCGGTACGGGAACGCGGTGCTAGCATGTGCGCATTCTCCGACATCCGCGTGCAATGGTCAGTTTCTTCCGCCGCAAGAAGCCCGAAACCGCCCCTCCCGCCGGACCGGGCAGCCGCTTCAGTGCACAGGACCTGGCCGCCGCGTTCCCGCAGGCGCCGAACGCGGCGACGCCCGGGGCGGCACCGCTGGCCGATGTCGCCGACGTTCCCGCGGCCGACGCCGGACTGGTCGACCCGGCCGCCGGTGCGACCCTGGTCGTGCCCGAGGCGGTGGTCGAACAGGCGCCGGTGGAGGCCGACACGGAAGTGGTGGTGGTCGCCGATGCCGGGTTGGTCGACGAGGGACTGGCCTTGCAGCCGGCCGCCGCGGCCGGCAAGCCCGGCTGGCGCGAGCGCCTGCGCAACAGCAGCTTCGCCCGCAGCTTCGGCGGCCTGTTCTCGCGCAATCCCAAGCTCGACGACGACCTGCTCGACGAGATCGAGACCGCGCTGCTCACCGCCGACGTCGGCGTGGCCGCGACCACCGCGCTGGTGGAGGGCCTGCGCAAGCGGATGAAGGCGCGCGAGTTCGCCGACGCCAATGCACTGCTGTCGGCGTTGCGCGCCGACCTGATCGCCCTGCTGCAGCCGGTGGCCCGGCCGCTGGCCATCGACCGCCAAGCCCGGCCCTTCGTCCTGCTGACCGTGGGCGTCAACGGCGTCGGCAAGACCACTACCATCGGCAAGCTCGCCCGCCGCTTCAAGGACGAGGGCCGGGGCCTGATGCTGGCCGCCGGCGACACCTTCCGCGCCGCCGCCGTGGCCCAGCTGCAGGCCTGGGGCGAGCGCAACGGAGTGACCGTGATCGCCCAGGGCCAGAACGCTGACGCCGCCTCGGTCGCGTTCGACGCCCTGCAGGCGGCGAAGGCGCGCGGCACCGAGGTGCTGATCGCCGACACCGCCGGCCGCCTGCACACCCAGGTCGGACTGATGAACGAGCTGGGCAAGATCAAGCGGGTGCTGGCCAAGCTCGACCCGGCCGCGCCGCACGAGGTGCTGATGGTGATCGACGGCACCACCGGCCAGAACGCGCTCAGCCAGCTGCGCCAGTTCCATGCCGCGGTGGGCGTGACCGGGCTGGTGGTGACCAAGCTCGACGGCACCGCCAAGGGCGGGGTGGTGTTCGCCCTGGCCCGCGAGTTCGGCATCCCGATCCGCTTCGCCGGCATCGGCGAGCGCCCGGAGGACCTGCGCGTGTTCGATCCGGAGGCTTTCGTCGACGCCCTGCTGCCCGAGGCTCTGGGCGCCTGACCCCTGCCCTTCTCCGCTCTCGCGCCGGGAGAAGGGCAAGCGCCGAGCCAGCATGAGCCAGCCCCCCGCCTTCGCCGTCCCGCTGCTGGACTGGTTCGACCGCCACGGCCGCCACGGCCTGCCCTGGCAGCATCCGCGCACGCCCTACCGGGTGTGGCTGTCGGAAATCATGCTGCAGCAGACCCAGGTGGCCACGGTGGTGCCGTACTTCCTGCGTTTCGTCGAAGCGTTCCCCACCCTGCCCGACCTGGCCGCCGCCTCCACCGACGCGGTGATGGCGCACTGGGCCGGGCTGGGCTACTACGCCCGCGCCCGCAACCTGCACGCCGCGGCCAAACGCTGCGTCGAACTGCACGGCGGCGAGCTGCCGCGCGACTTCGATGCCCTGCATGCCTTGCCCGGTATCGGCCGCAGCACCGCCGGCGCAATCCTGGCCCAGGCCTGGGGCGACCGCTTCCCGATCCTGGACGGCAACGTCAAGCGGGTGCTGGCGCGCTGGCACGGTGTGGCCGGCTGGCCCGGCACCCCGGCGGTGGAAAAGCGGCTATGGACCCTGGCCGAGGCGCACGTGGCCGAAGTGCCCGACGGGCGCATGGCCGACTACACCCAGGCGCAGATGGATTTCGGCGCAACCCAGTGCACCCGCGCCGCGCCGGCCTGCCTGACGTGCCCGGTGCGCGACGGCTGCACGGCCGTGCGCGAGGGCCTGGTCGATGCCCTGCCGACGCCACGCCCGGGCAAGGTCCTGCCCGAACGCGAGGCGGTCGCCCTGCTGCTGGAGAATGTCCGCGGCGAACTCCTTTTGCAGCGGCGCCCGCCCAGCGGCATCTGGGCCTCGCTGTGGACCCTGCCGCAGGCCGAGACCGGGGCCGAACTGCGGCAATGGTTCGAACTGGAGATCGACGGCGACTACGACGCGGCGGAGGAACTGCCGATGATCGTGCACACTTTCAGCCACTACCGCCTGCACCTGCAGCCGCGGCGGCTGCGCAAGGTCGCGCCGCGCGACCGGGTCGGCGACAATGAGGCCCAGCGCTGGGTCACGCGCGCCGAACTGGCCTCGCTGGGCCTGCCCGCGCCGATCCGCCGGCTGCTCGAAGCCCTCTGACTCCCCACTCCGGCACGCCCATGTCCCGCACCGTCTTCTGCCAGTACCAGCAACGCGATACCGAGGGCCTGGACTTCGTGCCCTGGCCGGGCGCGCTGGGCCAGCGCATCCACGCCCACATCGGCAAGACCGCCTGGGCCGCCTGGCTGGCGCACCAGACCATGCTGATCAACGAGAACCGTCTCTCCCCGCGCGATCCGAAGCACCGTGCCTTCCTCGAGGCGGAGATGGAGAAGTTCCTGTTCGGCGGCGGCGCGGACAAGCCGGCCGGCTACAGCGCGCCGGCCGAAAGCGACTGAGGCGCTATCCAGTCCGGCCCCGGCCTCAGTCCGACAGCTTGGAGCGCTTGGGCAGCTGCGCCTTCAGGAAGGCCATCTGGTCGGCCAGGATGTTGCGGTTGGACAGGATCAGATGTTCGATCCAGCTCGGCCGGTAGGGCACGGCCAGCAAAGGCATGTGCGCCTGCTGCGGGGTGCGACTGCCCTTGCGCGAGTTGCAGTGGAAGCAGGCGCTGACCACGTTCTCCCAGACGTCGCGCCCGCCCTTGGACAGCGGCATGACGTGGTCGCGGGTCAGGTGCGGGCGGGCGAACTGCCGGCCGCAGTACAGGCACAGGTGCGCGTCCCGGGCGAAGAGCGCGGTGTTGGACAAGGACGGAGTGGGGTCCAGCGCCCGCGCATGGGCATGGCCGCGGGTGGCCACGATCGGGTGCAATTCGATGATGCTGCGGTCGCCGGTGTCGCGGCGGATGCCGCCGCGCACGCGCATGCAGGGATCGCCCAGGGTCCAGGCGACGGCGTCGCGGGCGTAGAGGCAGGTGGCGTCCTGCCAGTGGATCCAGTCCATCGCCCGGCCATGGGCATCGAGCGAAAGGACGCGCAGTGCCGGGGCGGTAGTCCGCACCGGAAGCGGGGGCGCGACCGGGCCGTTGTCGGCGCCGGCGCAGACCAGACCTAGCGTTGCTGTGTCCGTCTCCATCGGGAAGACAGCTTATACCCCAATGGTGACGGTTTGTGTATGCGGCTCAGCGCAGTACGCCGTCCAGGCCGGGCGCGGGATTGAGCGCGCTGCGGTCGTCGACCTCGAACTCGCGCGACTTGCTCGCCTCGTCCGGGGTGGCGTTGACCTTGCCCTGCAGCCGGTAGGCCAGCGAGCGACGCCCGGCCAGGGCATCGGCCACCGCGATCCGGGCCATGCCTTCGGGCTTGAGCGTGGCCTGGACCACGTCGGCCGAGGTCGGGCCGATGGAGATGCCCGTCGCCACCCGCACGCGGCCGGCGACGTGTTCGTCCACGCTGACTTCCAGGTCGACCGAGTCGAAGCGCATCGACACGCTGCTGTAGTTGTGCAGGCGCAGTTCCAGCGCCCAGTCGCCGTTGGCCTGCACCGTCAGCTGCTGGATCGCGGCCGCCGGCGGCGAGACCCGCTTGCCGCTGCTGCTGCACGCGGCGAGCGCCAGCAATGCCAGGGCAGCCAGTGCGAGGGCCGCGGTACGCGCGAACGGGTGCAGGAAAGCCTTCATGCCGCCTCCGGTAACGATGAAGCGGCAGGATACTACGGCGCCGCCGGCGCCTCGCGCAGCGGCGCAGCCATCACCAGCGGCGAAAGGTCGTAGCCCATCGCCGCCGCACGCGCCCGCAGCTGCTCGAACAGCGCCGGCTCCATCCACGGCTCGCGCGAGAGGATCCACAGGTAGTCGCGGCCGGGTTCGCCGACCATCGCCCACCGGTATTCCGGGTCCAGCGCGATCACCCAGTAGTCGGCCCAGACCCAGGGCACCCAGGACAGCCAGTCCGGGGCGAAGCGCACCTGCAGCCGGCCGGGATGGCCTTCGACCGTGCGCGCCGTGCCCTCGGCGGCCTGCAGCCCGCCCTCGCGGTCACGGCAGGCATTGCGCACGCCGATCGAGCCGTCGCCGCGCAGGCTGTAGGTGGCGGTGATGTCGGCCGCGCAGCGGCGCTGGAACGAGACCGGCAGGCGCGCGATCTCGTACCACTGCCCGGCATAGCGCGACAGGTCGAGCGCGGGAACGGAGCTGACCGGTTCGCTGGCGTGGGTGGCGGGCGCCACGGCCAGGCCCAGCACCAGCAGGATCGGAAGGACGCGCATGGAGCCTCCGGATACGGCGTGGGCCGGGATGCTAGCACCCCGCCCGGAAGCGGCCGTTGGCGGTCCCGGCCGGCCTTGCGGCCGCACGCCTCAATCCAGTGGCAGGCGCCGAGGCGGCTGGCCGTAGGCGCTCAGCTCGAGCACCACCGCCCGGTCCTCGCGCAGGCGGCTGGCGGCGGCCAGGGTCCGCGCCAGTTCCAGCGCCGGCTGTACCGCCGGATACCAGGCCAGCGGCCGACCGTCGTCGCGCAGGGTGCAGCCGCGGTGGTCCTTGGTCAGGGTGAGCAGGCGGAAATCCATGGGCGACATCCTTGCGCGCCGTGCGGTCGGCTGCGGCTGCCCGCGGGGCAGCCCTGGCTGATGACGCGCAGTCTGGCCGGGTGCCGGGAACGCGCAAGTCGGGCAGCGCCCCATATCGCGGTAGGAAAATTCCGCGGCCCGAGGATTCCGTGGGACGATCGCCGGAAACGAAAAAGGCGCCGCAAGGCGCCCGATCGCTACCACCGAATCCGAAAGATGGTGGCCGGGGAGGGAATCGAACCCCCGACACGGGGATTTTCAATCCCCTGCTCTACCAACTGAGCTACCCGGCCATCCGTCGCTGCAGCTTGGCTGCGGCGAGGGGCGGCATCATAACGGGCGCACCGCGTTCCGACAAGCAGGACGTGCGCTGAACGTCCCGCCGCCGGGCCGTTGGCCGCGGATCGTGGCCGGGGCGATGATCGCGGGACATCCAGGCGCACAGGTGGTGCGATGAACAAGATGCTCGTGGCGGCCGCGCTGGCCGCGGCCCTGACCGGGTGCTCCAGCACGCCGAAGCTGAGCGATGCCGAGCGCCTGGCGCTGTACCAGGCGCATGCCGGGGCCGAGGTGCGCAGCTTCCGGATGTGGAGCCGGCTCGATGGCTGGACGCCGCTGGGTGAGCGTGCCCTGGTGGTGTGGACGCGGCCGCAGGAAGCCTGGCTGCTGGACCTGATGGGGCCGTGCCAGGACCTGGACTACGCCACCGCGATCGCGCTGACCAGCAACACCAGCCAGGTGTACGCGCGCTTCGATTCGGTGATGCCGCTGGGCTCCATGGTCGGCCACGTCGGCCGCATCCCCTGCCGGATCGAAAGCATCCGCCCCCTGGACACCAAGGCGCTGAAGCAGGCGCGCGAACAGCTGCGCGAAGCCCAGGCCACGCCGCGGCCGCAGGAAACGCCTGACGGGGCCTCGAAGGCGCCGTAGCCGCTGCCCCGCCCGGCCTCCTGAACCGCCTTGCTTGCCCCGTCACGCCCCCGGGGAGGAAAATGACCGCCCGTACTGTGCCGTTCCCGATGAGCATCGATCCCGCCCGTTATCCGCGCCTGTCGCGCATCGATACGCCAGCCGACCTGCGTGGCTTCGACGAGGCCGAACTGCCGGCGATCGCCGCCGAACTGCGGCAGTACCTGATCGAATCGGTCGGCCGCAGCGGCGGCCACTTCGGCGCCGGCCTGGGCGTGGTCGAGCTGACCGTGGCCCTGCACTGGCTGTACGAGACCCCGGCCGACCAGCTGGTCTGGGACGTCGGCCACCAGACCTATCCGCACAAGATCCTCACCGGCCGCCGCGACCGCATCCACACGGTCAAGCAGAAGGACGGCGTGGCGCCGTTCCCCAAGCGCGAGGAAAGCGAGTACGACACCTTCGGCGTTGGCCACTCCTCGACCTCGATCTCGGCCGCGCTCGGCATGGCGATCGCCCTGCAGAACGCCGGCGACCCGCGCCACGTGGTCGCGGTGATCGGCGACGGCGCGATGACCGCCGGCATGGCCTACGAGGCGCTCAACCACGCCGGCGGCATGGACGAGGAGCCCAACCTGCTGGTGATCCTCAACGACAACCGGATGTCGATCTCCGAGGCCGTCGGCGGCCTGACCCGGATGCTCGGGCGGATGACCGGCAGCGCCACCCTCAACAAGCTGCGCGAGGGCGGCAAGAAGCTGCTGGGCGACAAGAACAAGCCGCCGGCGCGTTTCGTCCGCCGCTGGGAAGAGCACTGGAAGGGCATGTTCGTGCCCTCCACTCTGTTCGAGGAGATGGGCTTCCACTACACCGGCCCGATCGACGGCCACGACCTGCCGGCGCTGGTCGCCGCCCTGCGTACGCTCAAGACCCTCAAGGGCCCGCAGCTGCTGCACGTGATCACCACCAAGGGCAAGGGCTACGAACTGGCCGAGGGCGACCAGATCGGCTACCACGCCGTGGGCCCGTTCGATCCGGCCAAGGGCCTGGTCGCCAAGGTCGGGGCGAAGAAGCCGACCTACACCGACGTGTTCGGTGACTGGCTGTGCGACGCCGCCGCCGCCGAGCCGCGCCTGCTCGGGATCACCCCGGCGATGCGCGAGGGCTCGGGCCTGGTGCGGTTCTCGAAGGAGTATCCGCAGCGCTATTTCGACGTGGCCATCGCCGAGCAGCACGCGGTGACCCTGGCCGCGGGCATGGCCACCCAGGGCGCCAAGCCCGTGGTGGCGATCTACTCGACCTTCCTCCAGCGTGGCTACGACCAGCTGGTGCACGACGTCGCCACCCAGAAGCTGGACGTGCTGTTCGCGATCGACCGCGGCGGCGTGGTCGGCCCGGACGGCGCCACTCATGCCGGCAACCTCGACCTGAGCTACCTGCGCTGCGTGCCGAACATGGTGGTGATGGCGCCGGCCGACGAGAACGAGTGCCGGCAGATGCTCAGCACCGGCCTGCGGCATGCCGGCCCGGCCGCGGTGCGCTATCCGCGCGGCACCGGCCCGGGCGTGGCGGTGGCGCCGGGCCTGGACACCCTGCCCGTCGGCAAGGCCCAGGTCCGCCGCCAGGGTTCGCGGATCGCCCTGCTCGCCTTCGGCGCGACCGTGCCGGCAGCCGAGCAGGTCGGCACCGAGCTGGGCCTGACCGTGGTCAACATGCGCTTCGTCAAGCCGCTGGACCGCGCCCTGGTGCTGGACCTGGCGAGGACCCACGAGGGCTTCGCCACCGTCGAGGACAACGTGGTCGCCGGCGGCGCCGGCTCGGCGGTGTCCGAACTGCTCAACGCCGAGGGCGTGCTGCTGCCGGTGCTGCAGCTGGGCCTGCCGGACGCGTTCCAGCACCACGCCAGCCGCGAGGACCTGCTGGCCGAGGCCGGGATCGACGCCGCCGGGATCCGCGCGGCGGTGCTGCGGCGCTGGCCGCAGCTGGCCGGCGGCGGCGACAGCCTGCCGCTCGCCGCCGGGGCCTGAGGCGGCGCCTCAGGGCGCCGCCGTCTCCACCTGCACCGCGTCCGTGCCCTCGCCCGGCTCGGTCTCTTCCGGTTCGTCCGGCGCCAGCACCCGGTAGCCGCGCGCGCGCAGGTCGGCCAGTGGGAAGCCGTCCTCGCGCAGCAGGTCGTCGATCGACAGGGTCGCGAACGAGACGGCCTGCTCGCGCAGGGCCTTTTCCGCCACTTCCAGCCAGGCCTGCTGGCTGCGCCGCTCGATGTCGGTGAAGCCCAGCTTGCGCGCGGTCTCGCTGCCGGACCAGGCCGCCAGGCAGGCGTCGACCTGGCGCCGGCGCTCGGGCAGCGCGCGCAGCGCGTCCAGGTCGCCGGTGGCCCAGGCGTTGGCCCGCGCCGCGATCTGCGGCAGGTCGCGCTCGATGATGTCCAGGGTGGTGCGCACGCATTCCAGGTCCTGCGGCTTCAGCCCTTCGCCGCGGAAGTCGGCCAGCGCCTGGCGCGGGTCCTCGATCTTCAGCCGCAGCTGCGCCGGGGTGGTCTTGATCCCGCGCGCCTTCAGCGCGGCCTCCACCACCGGGCCGACCACGCCGCCCTCGCGCAGGCCGTTGCGCTCCAGCGCCGCCTTGTACAGCTCGTACACCGCGATCATCGGCCGCTTCTTCTCGACCCCGCGGTCGCGGCCGAGGTAGCGCTGCTTGAGCACGCTCCAGCGCGCGTACAGGTCGGCCGGCAGGACCTCGTCGAGGGTGGCGCCGTCAGGGTTCTTCATCGCCTTCATCGCCGACGGCAGCAGGCTCAGGCCGCGGAAGAAGCCAACGTCGGCGTTGACCGTCACGCCCTGCGACCCCAGCACCATCCCGGCCTCGCCCAGGACCTGGCGCACCTCGTCGGCGCGCCAGTCCATGTCGCGCGGCAAGGGCGACTGGGTGCCAAGCAGGTAGAGAGTGTGGCCATCCCCGTCGCGGATCCGCCACAGCCCGGGGCCCGGCTGCACCCCGGTCACCACCACCGTGTCCATGTCCCGCACGGCGTCGGGTGCAAGCTCGATGCGATCCGTCCGCTCCTGCGCGCCCAGCGCCGGCGCGAACAGCAAAGCGATCCATGCCATTGCCACCATGCGTACCGGCATGCCTGCCCCCTGCGGATGGATGATGGCGGAGCATACCCACCGGCCGGCGCTTCGTCCGCACCCATGGCATCGCACGAGGGCTTGATTCAGGAACGCGCCAGGCAAGTCGGTCTGCTTCCGGCCCGTGACCGCCCTCAGCCGCGGCGGTGGCGCCAGCAGATGCGGAAGAACACCAGCAGGTCCCAGCTGTAGCGCCGCGAAAGGCGCCGCGGTTCATGGCAAAGCCGGTACAGCCACTCCAGCCGCCAGCGACGTACCCGGTCCGGCGCGCGGCGCGCAGTACCGGAGAGGAAGTCGAGCAGCGCGCCGACCCCCAGTACCAGCGGGACGCGCAGCCGGTCGGCATGCTCCAGGATCCACTGCTCCTGCAGGGGATTGCCGAAGGCCACCAGCAGCACGTTGGCGCCGGAGGCGTTGATCCGCTCGACCAGCGCCTCGCCGGCCTGCGCCCTGCCCGCGTAGCCGTCGCAGGTGCCGGCCACCGCCTGGCCGTACCGCTCCTGCAGCGCGATCGCGGCCGCCTCGGCCACCCCGGGCTGGCCGCCCAGCAGGAAGAACCGCAGCGGCTGCGGCGAATGCGCGCACAGCCACGGCACCAGGTCGGTGCCGTTGAGATTGCCGGCGAAGCGGCGCCCGTGCAGCCACTGCGCCGCCAGGTCCATGCCGATGCCGTCGTTGACGATGCGCAGCGCCGGCAGGCGCCGCAGCCGCGCGCGCAACGGCTGGCACTGCACCACGAAGTTGGTGTTGGCGAACAGCACCCGGCGCGGCTGGCCGGCGGCCAGCGCCGCGAACAGCTCATGGGCGAACGCTTCCTGGGTGGTCGAGAGCACCTGGAAGCCGCCCAGCGCGACCGTCTCCCCCACCGCGAAGGTCCGGCGCGCGGCGCCGTCGCCAGAGCGTTGTTCCATGCGCGCTACCACAGCTCGTGCGGGAAGGCCGCCAGCAGGCCGGCCTGGATCGCGGCCAGGTCGAAGCCGGCATTGCCCCCCAGGGCCACGCACTCGTCCACGCTGCCCCCGGAATGCCATCGCACCCGCCCGGTGCCGGCGTAGTAATCGTCGTACTTGAAGCGGTCCTCGCCGTTGCCCCAGTCCAGGTACACCGCGGGAATGCCGTAGGCCTCGGCCAGGACCAGGCCGTGCAGGGAGCTGCTCACCACCAGCCGCGCCCCAAGCAGGCGGCGCATGAAGGTCACCGGCGGGCAATCCGGCGCGACCAGCAGGGCGGCGTGCTCGCGGTACTTCTCCAGCGGCTCGTTGAAGTGCGGCACGATCGCCAGCGGGCGCGGCTGGCCGGGCCCGAGCAGGGCGGCCGGAAAGAACAGCGGCATCAGCAGGCCCGGATCGCCGAACACTTCGGGCACCGCGATCCCGCGTTCGCGCAGGAAGCGCGCGGTCAGCGGGCCGCGCACCGCGCGCACGTCGAGGTCGTCGAAGCGATGCAGATCCGCCGCCACCTTGCCGTTGACCCCGCTGCCCCAGACGGTGTCGCCGCTGGCGGCGAAGTGCAGCACCGAACCGATCGCGAGCAGCCGCCGGCGGGTGTTGCGCTTGGCCGCCAGGCGCCGGTCGCGCAAGGCCAGCACCCGAGAGACGATCACCTGCGAGAGCTGGTCGCCCATGTTGATGCGGCCGTCGCGCGGCCGCCACCAGTACAAAGCGCGCCGCTCGGCGCGTTCGGTCCAGGCGTGCAGCAGGACATCGAGCATGGGCCGCCTTTCGCTCATGGGGGGAATGGAAGGATGCGCATCCGCGGCGGCGCTCACCGGCCGTGCTCCGCGACGGCGATCCGGGTATCGGGGAAGCGCGCCGGGTCCAGCACCCGGTCGGTGGTCTGCGCCCAGTCCAGCCAGCGCCGGGCCGGTGCGCGCGGCGCCTCCAGCGCGTGCGCGACCGCCGCCAGCAGCGAATCGGCGTCCCCGGGCGTGTAGCCGTGGCGGGAGCCGCGCCCGCCGACCACCGCGTGCGGGCATACCGCCGGCAGGCCGAAGAACTCGTATTGCAGCAGCTTCATCGAGCTGTCGGCCAGGTAGGCCGGCACCTGCGGCGAGGCGTAGGGCGCGATCCCGATGCGCGCATGCCTGATGTAGCCGATGGTCTGCGCATGCGCCATCTCGCCATGGACGACGACGTTGTCGCCGTAGTCCGGATGCCGGCCCATGCCCGAGCCGATCACGTGGAAGGTGACCTGCGGGAACGCGCGGCCGGCGGCCACGAACACCCGCGGATCGAACAGCATCGAGCCCACCGAGACCGCGTGGATGCCCTCGCCGTAGGGAGAGGGATCGCCCAGCTCCGCCAGCCCGGGATCGATGCCGTGGCCGACGTGGAAGACGTTGCCGGCGCCGGCGATCTCGCCGGCCATCGCCGGCGAGACCAGCGCGATCGCGTCCAGCATCGGCGCGACCCGGTCGAAGGTGCGCGTGATCCAGGCGGCGACGTCGATCGCCGACAGCGCGTCGGAAGCGCGGTAGACCAGGCGCGCGGCCGGGTTGAGCCGGCGCGCCAGCTCGATGAAGGCGATCGCGGTGCCGCTCTCGAACACGATCACGTCGGCCTCGGCGATCCATCGCCGCAGGACCGGCGGCGGATGCCGCGCGTACCAGCCGAACATCGCGTCCTCCAGCGGCCGCGCCCAGCGCCGGCGGCTGTTGAACGGATGCACCAGGCTGCGCCACAGGTAGCACTCCACGCCGTCCTCGTGGCGCCCGACGCGGTTGGCCTGCTCGTCCAGGACCAGGCGCGCATCGCCCTTCCAGCGCGACAGGCGGCTGTAGCGCAGGGAGAAGAACCGGGTCGGGCCGCGTCGGGCCAGCTCGCGGGCGATGAAGTGGATGTTGGCCCGGCGCGGGGTGCGGTAGTCGTGCGCGGAGAGGACCAGGTGGTTGGGCCTGCGCGCGGCGGCGGCGACCGCGGTCTCGCCCGGCGCATGCATGGATGTGGGCGGCGGCTGCAGGATGGCGGAATTCATCGCGGGCTCCTGGCTTCGGCGAGCAGATGGCGGATATGGACGATCGCGGCCACGTCGCGGCGGAACGCGGGCCACAGCAGGCAGACCAGGGCGAAGCCGACGGTCATCGCCGCGGTGCCGGCCAGCAGCCGCCACTCCAGCGGGCCGTCGATCCAGGCAGAAACCTCCGCCGACAACCAGGCGCACAGCCCGTAGCCGATCACCGCGCGGGCGCCGTTGTTGAACATGGCCAGCGCCGGTGCGTCGCTGATCCGGCCGATCCAGGCCAGCGACAGGGGCCAGAGCAGCAAAAGCCCTAGCGCATAGCCGGCGGCGACGCCCTCCACGCCCCAGGCCGCTCCGGCCACGACGCAGGCGACCAGCAGCGAACGGCCGACCAGCGCGTAGGCGAGCTGCGCCCGCATCAGGCCCTTGGCCAGGAACACCCAGTACGTCGCGTAGGCCGCCGCCTGGAACACCCCGCCCAAAGCCAGCCACTGGAACAAGGGCACAGCCGGCCGCCACTGCTCGCCCAGCAGCAGGACCATCAGCGGCAAGGCCTGGGCGCAGGCGTAGGCGAACAGCGCGGCCATCGCGTGCACCAGCACGGTCTGCCCGCGCAACAGGAACGCGGCGAAGCGCGCCGGTTCGTCGCGTAGCTGCGACAGCACCGGCAGGGCGACCGTGGTGGCCGGGGCGCTGACCTGGTTGAGCGGCATCATCAGCAGCTGGAACGCGCGGTTGTACAGGCCCAGCGGTTCGGCGCCCATGCGCACGCCGATCAGCACCTGGCCGACGTTGCGGCTGGCATAGCCCAGCAGCTGCGCCAGCACCAGGCTGCCGCCGAAGCCGAGGAACTGCCCGACCGCCGCGTCGCGGCGGTAGCCGCGCGGGAGCCAGCGCGCGCACAGCATCGCCAGCGTCAGGGTGGCCGCCGCCTGCACCAGCTGCTGCACCACCAGGGCCCAGAAGCCGGCACCGGCCAGCGCCGCGGCCACCGCCGCGACCAGCCCGGCAACCTGGCCGCCGACGTCGCCCAGGGCCAGCTGGCCGAAGCGCAGGTCGCGGCTGAGATGGGCGCGGTACTGGGTGGCCATGCCGTTGAGCAGGAAGGTCGCCGCCAGCGCCTGCGAGATCGCGACCAGCGCCGGCTCGCGGTACAGGTCCGCGATCGCCTGCGCGCCGCCGAACACAGCCGCCGCCAGTCCCAGGCCGATCAGGGCGTTGATCCAGAACAGGTTGTCGCGCTGCGCCCGGCTGAGCTGGCGGGCCTGGATCGCCGCCGACGACAGGCCGAAGTCGCGCAAGATCTCGGCCACGCCGACGATCGCGGTGACCATCGCCATCAGGCCGTAGTCGTGCGGGGTGAGCAGCCGCGCCAGCAGCACGATGCCGCCGAACTGGACCAGCATGCGCACGCCCTGCCCGGCCATGGTCACCGCCGCGCCGCCGGCGGCGCGCGCGCCCAGCCGCGGTGGCGGCAAAGGCAATGGCGGCGCCTGCCCGCTCATGCCCGCGCCTCCACACCGCGCCCCAGCGCGGCCAGGTAGCTGCGGTGGTGCTGGCGGCCGATCGCGTCCCAGTCGCGCCGCGACAGGTCCGGCACGACGCCGCGCGGGACGTTGCGCACCCACGCCAGGGTCCGCGCCAGCAAGGCCGGTTCCAGCTCGCCGTCGTACAGGTGCACCCAGCCCGGTCCGACCTCTTCGGCGATGGCGGCGTTGGCCTCGCTCCACGGCGCCAGCACCGGCCGCTCCAGCGACAGCGCCAGCAGCAAGGTGCCGGAGTTGTGCATCTGCCGGTACGGCAGCACCACCAGTTCGGCCAGACCCACTTCCCGCGCCAGGGTGGCGTCGTCGACGTAGGCCAGTTCGGCGCTGATGCGCGGATCGCGCCGGCAGGCGTCGCGCACGGCCTGACCGATGGCATCGTCGGCGGGCCTGCCGCAGATCCGCAGCTGGACCCCGCGGTCGTCCAGCCCCTGCACCGCCGCTATCAGGGTCTCCACGCCCTTGTACCGGCGCAGCAGGCCGAAATGCAGCAGGCGGCCGCGCTCCGGCGCCGGACGCGGCAGCCCGGCGAACCAGTCGCGGTAGTGACCGTGGAGGATGGTGTCGGTGGCCGGCGCGCGCGCCGGGGTGGTGGCGTTGATCCGGATCCAGCGCCGGGTCGCCCGGTCGATCCGCGCCAGCAGCCAGCGCTCGAACGCGCCGTGGCTCTCGTGCGGCTGCAGGTTGTGCAGGGTCCGCACCACCGGCGTGCGGCACAGCCGCAGCCGGGCCAGCAGCAGCACGGCGCACAGGCGCTTGGCCCAGGTCCCGAGCCGGCCCGGATGGCGCAGCAGGTATTCGGGCCAGTGCAGGTGCAGCACGTCGTAGCGCGACAGCAGGGCTGCGCGCATCGAGAAGTGGCGCTGTTCCACCGGCGGCGGCAGCGCGCGATAGAGCTGGGTCAGGTAGGGATTGGTGGTCGCCCCGGCCTGCTCGGTCGAGAACAGCACGACCAGCGATCCGTCCGCATCCTTCCGGCGCACGTCCATCAGGCGGCCTCCGGATGCCGCCGGCGCGGCGCGCGCAGGGCCTGCTCGTACTCGTCGAGGTAGCGCGCGCCGACCCGCTCCCAGCCGTAGCGCGCCGCGAACCCGCGGCAGGCGGCCTGCATCGCCGCCAGCCCCTCGTCGCTGCGCGCCGCCAGCGCCTGGACCGCGGCGGCGGCCGCATCCGGTTGCCCCGCCTCGACCAGTACCCCGGCCCCGGATTCGTGGTGCAGCCGCGCGAACGGCGGGATCGCGCTGAGCACCGGCAGCAGCCCGGCGCTCATCGCCTCGACCGCGGCCAGCCCGAAGCCTTCGTGCCGGGACAGGCAGACGAAGAACTGCGCCTGGCGGATGCAGGCACGCAACCGCTCCAGGGTCGGCGCCACCACCAGCTCGACGTGCTGCTCCAGGCCACGCCGGACGATCTGTTCGCGCAAGGTTTCCCGGTCGAAGTCGTACTCGCGCCCGGCCAGGATCAGCCGCCAGCGCCGGTCGTGGCCACGCAGGGCGCGCAGCAGGTCCAGGGTCTCCAGCAGTCCCTTGTTGACCGACCAGCGCCCGAAATAGAGCAGGGTCCGCCCCGGCCGCGCGCAGGCCAGGCCGGCGAACTTGTCCACGTCCACGCCGTTCTCGATCACCCGCAGCCGCTGCGGCGCCACCACCTGCGCGAACACGTCGCCGTCGTTCTCGCTGGTGGCCACGATCCGGGCATAGGCGCGCGCCGAGGCCCGGGTCAGGGTGTTGAACCACACCCGCTTCAGGCCCGAGGCGTAGGCGGTGTGGAAGAAGCCGCCGTGGGTGGAGGCCAGCAGCGGCCGGCGGTGCAAAAGCCGGGTCAGGGCCAGGTAGTCGTAGAAGAAGTCGATGCCGTGCACGTGCACCAGGTGGGCGCCCTGCAGGGCCGACAGCACCGACGGCGCCAGCGGATAGCGCGCCGAGCCGGCATAGCCGATCCGCCGCACGGGAATCCCCTCATGCAGGTCGCGCGCCGGCAGCCGCTCATCCGGCGCGGTGAACAGCCGGTCCAGGCTCAGCACCTGGACCTCGCCACCGAGTCGGGCGTGGTGCCGCGCCAGGTTGAGCACGACCTCCTCCATGCCGCCAACGGAAGGGTGGAACTGGCGCACCACGTGCACGACCTTCATCGCCGGCCCGCCTCCGGCATGCCTACCGCCGGCTCCCGGGACGGAGGCGCGACGCCGAGCATCCACGGCGCCCAGCGCACCAGGATCCAGCGCAGGGGAACGGCCGCCAGCAGAGCCAGCACGCTCACCCCCAGCGCCCAGCCCAGCCCCGGCGGCGACTGCACGCCGGCCAGCGAGCGCACCCCGGACAGGACGAAGAACACCGGGAAATGCGTGCCCAGGATCAGCAGGGTGTTGCGCCCGATCCACTGCACCGCCGGCCAGTGCCCGATCCGGGCCGCCACGCCAAGGACCATTCCCGCGCCCAGCAAAGCCACCAGCAGGAACAGCGGCGGCCACTGGCCGAAGCGCAGCATGTTGACGTCGACCCGGCCGTTCAGCCACGCCAGCGGCAGCCAGGCCGCGGCCAGCAGCAGCGCCATGCCCTTCCACTCCAGGAACGCGCGCGCCCGTGCCGGAGGCCGGCCCACCGCCGCGCCGCAAGCGAAGAAGAACAGCGCCACCGGAAGCACATCCAAGCCCCAGGGCAGGCGCAGGCCCAGCGGCGGGAACCAGGCGATCCAGGCCCATGCCACCGCAGCGGCAACCGCCGCCAGCAGCGAGGGCGGCAGGCGCCGGACCAGCGGGCGGAATGCCAGCACGGTGACGAACAGCGCCGGCAGGAACCACAGCGCCGGCTGCACGTACAGGCCCGGCCCGTTGGCCCGCAACGCGCCGAGCAGCGGATCCCACCAGGGCAGATCGCCCCAGCGCGCAGCCTTCTCGCCGATGTGGCGGGTCAGCAGCCAGTACAGGTAGGCCAGCAGGAAGAAGCCCAGGTACGGCAGCAGCAGTCCGCGCGCCAGCCGGACCAAGGCCTGCGCATCGCTGCGCGCCTGCCCGTGGACGGTGGTGACCCAGCCCGACACCAGGAAGAACAGCGGCACGTTGAAGCTGAACACCAGCAGGGCGAACCCGCCCGGGATGCCGCGTGCATGCCCCAGCACCACCAGCACGATCGCGATCGCCCGGGCCGCGTCCAGTCGGGTGTCGCGCCGGGTCAGAAGCGCGCTCATCGCGCCGACTCCGCCGCTGCGGGAATGCGGTGCGCCGGGCCTGCCGGCTGCAGCCGCGCGCCCGCCTGCCACAGCACGCCGCAGACGAACCACCACAAGGCCGCGGTCTTGATCGAGAAGTAGCCGTTGGACACCAGCAGGCTCAGGGCGAAGGCGAAGATCGCCAGGTGCTTGAACAGCCGCCCCTCCCTGCCCGGCAGCACCAGCAGGAACGAATACGCCAGCAGGAACGCCAGCACCCCCGGCAGCGACTGCGAGCCGATGAAGTAGGCGATGCCGCTGTCGAAGTAGCGGTAGGCCGAGCCCGGGTCCATCCCCATCCATTCCTGGAAGGAGAGCCCGCGGATCGAATCCACCGAGAAGAAGACCCGGCCCAGCAGGGTGTCGTCGAAGGCCTCGACCCCGGCCACTGCCACCAGCCCGGCGCCGGCGAACAGCACCACGCCGAACACCGCGAACGCCAGGCGCTGGTCCAGCCGCCGGAACAGCGGCGCCAGCACCAGCATCAGCAGGCAGGTACCCGCCGCCAGCCGCCCGTCCGAGGCCAGCACCAGGAACACCACCAGCGCCGCCGCCAGCGCCTGCGCCGGAAGCCCCAGGTGGCGTCGGAACGCCAGCACCGTGGCCGCGAAGAAGATGATGAAATTGCCCATGGTCACCGGCTCGACGAAGATCGACGAGGCGCGCGGCAGATCGCTGGACGGCAGGAAGTTGCGCGCGCCGGGCCGGGTCGCGCTGACGTACAGGTTGCTGTCCTGGTTCCAGAATCCGGCCGCGCTGGCGCCGCGCGCGTTGACGAAGTAGCTCTTCGGGTTGACCACCTCGCCGTAGGCCTGCGGCGCGGCCAGCTCGAACGCCGCCACCATCGCCACCAGCAGGGCCAGGCCCAGGCACAGCCGCGGCAGCGAGCCGCGATATCCCGCGCCCAGCACCAGGAAGGCGAAGGCGATCAGCGCATCGCGCAGGAACTTGGGATCGATCTGCCCGCTGGCCAGGCTGCGCAGCCAGGCCAGCGCGACCACGAAGCCCAGGCCGCCGACCACCAGGGCCGCGCGCCGGCGGTCCAGCGACCACAGCCCCAGCACGAAGCAGGCCGCGTAGACCGCGAACTCGATCGCATAGGTCACCGCCGGGCCGACGGCGAAGACATTGGCGTTGACCAGCGCCAGCACGAAGTTGTAGCCGATGCCGAGCACCAGCACCGCCTCGATCGCGCGGCTGCGCCAGCGCGCCCGCCGCGCGTCCGTCCATGGACGCGGCGCGGGCGGCGAGGCGATGCCCGGGTGGATGCCGGTCGCGGCCACGTCAGTACGCGTTCTTCTGGCCGAGCACGCGCACCACGGTGAGCGCGATGATCTTCAGGTCCAGCCACAGCGACCAGCGGCGGATGTAGTCCAGGTCGTACTGCACCCGCTTCTTCATCGTGCGCAGCTCGGGGGTCTCGCCGCGGTAGCCGTTCACCTGCGCCCAGCCGGTGATCCCGGGTTTGACGTAGTGCCTGTGCATGTAGTGCTGGATCAGCCGCTCGTAGTAGGTGTTGTGCTGGGCTGCGTGCGGCCGCGGGCCGACCAGCGACATGCTGCCGCCGAGCACGTTGAACAGCTGCGGCAGTTCGTCCAGGCTGGTGCGGCGCAGGAACGCGCCGAAGGGCGTGACCCGGCTGTCGTTGCGGGTGGCCTGCGCCGGCCCGGCGGCGCCGCTGGCATGCATCCGCATCGAGCGGAACTTGAGCATCCAGAACTCGCGCCCGCCCAGGCCGTGCCGCCTTTGCCGGAACAGGGCCGGCCCCGGCGAACCGAGCTTCACCCCGATGGCAATGGCCAGCATCAGCGGCCACAGCACCAGGATCGCCAGCAGCGCCAGCAGCCGGTCCAGCAGCGACTTGGCGACGATGAAGTAGCTGCTGCGGTCCACCCCTCCCTGGCGCAGGTTGATCACCGGCACGCTGCCGATCTGGTCGCCCTGCTGGTTGAGCATGCCGAAGTCGAACAGGTCGGGCACCAGCTTCAGGTTGATCGGGTAGTGCTCCAGGCGCGCGAGCAGGTCCTTGATCCGGTCGCGCTCGCCCAGCGGCAGCGAGATCCAGACCTGGTCGACCCGGTTGTGCTCCAGGTAGTCGATCAGCTCCTCCGGGTCGCCCAGGCACGGCAGGTCATCGCGCCGGCTGCCGGCGATGCGCAGGTCGTAGGGGCTGCGGAAATAACCGACCACCTCCATCCCGACCCAGGGATTGCGCTGCAGGTAGTGGTCGATCTTGACCACCGGCTGGCGCAGCCCGACCACGACCACCCGCTGCACGTCCATGCCGTGGGCGCGAAGGCCGTTGAGGAACAGGCGCAGCAGGGTCCGCGCGACCACCAGGGTGGCCAGGCCGCCGACGAACCACAGCACGATCCACAGCCGCGACACGGTCTGGCCGTACTGGATCACCAGCGCGTGCACCGAGAACAGGGCGAACACCCCGCCGAAGGCGCAGCCGAGGATCAGCAGCTCCTGGCGCAGGCCCCTGCCGCGCCAGCTGCGGTACAGCGGGAACAACGCGAAACAGATCACCGCGTAGAGCAGGGTGGTGCCGATCGCGACCCGGTAGGCCGCAGCGGGCAGGGCCGTGCCGTAGAGCAGGCGGTAGGCGACCAGGGCGCTGGCCACCACGACCGCCAGGTCGAACACGCGCAACATCAGGTCGGCCGCGGCCGCGTACTTGGTCAACAACCGCGGCGACGCGGCCGTGGTGTAGGTGGTACTGCTCAGGTCTGCGAGTAGCATGGGGGTTTCCTCCAAGCCTTCCGGACATGGCGCGCGGGGGATCACGCCCTGTCCTTCGTGCCTCGATTGCCTGCCGCACGCCGCCGTGGCGCCCTCCTCGCCGGCCCCGGGTCATGCGACAGCCCTGCATTTCCAACGAGCCGAAGCCCGATCGATCCTCATGTCCTGGTCTCTCGCTCCACCTCCTCCGGTTATGGAAAACACGATGCGGCGGCAGCGCCGCGTCGGGCGTCGAACTCAGGCGACCGGCGGGTCGCGCAGCAGGAAACGCACCAGCGCCACCGACACCGCGATGAACAGCCCGAAGATCGCGCCGAGCGCGAGGTTCAGCATCAGCTTCGGAGAATGCGCCCGGGCCGGCACGACCGCCGGATCGACGATCGAGACGTTGCTGTCGGCCACGTTGCCGGCCACGCCGATCTCCTTGTAGCGCTGCAGGATCGCGTCGAAGAGCTGGCGGTTGGTGTCGACCTCGCGCTTGAGCAGGTTGTACTGGATGCTGCGCGACTGCAGGTCCAGCTCGTCGTCCATCAGCGTGCCGATCCGCTGGTTCATCAGCTCCTCCTGGCGCGCGGCTGCCTGGTACTGGTCGCGCAGCGACTGGCGGATGCGCAGGACCTCGCCGTTGACCTGCCGCTGCAATTCGCCGACCTGCGCGTCCAGGCGCTGCATCTCCGGGTAGCCGGGCTTGAACGTCGCCAGCTTCTGCCGGTATTCGGCCTGCAGCCTGACCTGCTCGGCGCGCAGCTGCTGGACCAGCGGATTGGCCACCACCTGCGGGATGCCCATGCCGTCGCCCTGGCTCGCCTGCCGCCAGGCCGCCTCGGCCCGGATCCGGCTTTCCTGTGCGCTGGCGAGCAGGGCGTTGAGCTCGGCCAGGTTCTGCGCCGGCAGCGAGGGCTTGTCGTCGCCGACCGATACGATCCGCTCCTGCCCGGAATACGCGACCAGCTTGGCCTCCGACTCCTCCACCTTCTGCTGCAGCTGGACCAGCCGCTCGGAGAGGTACTTCGAGGCCGACGCCGACGCCTCGAGCCGGCGCTGCCGGCCGCTGTCGATGAACACCTTGGCGTAGGCATTGGCCACCTTCGCCGCCAGGGCTGGATCGGGCGAGTCGAAGTTGATCCGCACCAGCCGCGAATTGCGGATGGGCTCGATCTCCAGGCCCTGCAGCAGGGTGCCGGCCAGGGCCTGCTCCACGTGCTCGCGGCGCCCGTCGTCGCCGGCACCGGCACCGGCACCGGCACCGGAGTGTGCGGCGTCGTAGTCCGCTCCGGCCTTCCCGGCCAGTGGCTTGAAGCGCGCTTCCGCAGCCAGTCCGGCCTCGCGGACCACCGCCTTGGCCAGCGAGCGGCTGCGCAGAAGCTCGTACTGGGTCTCGTAGAAGTCGCGGTCCTGGGGCGACTCGACCGGCATCAGGCTGTCGACGTTGACCACGTTCATCGGCTCGCGCTCGATCTGCAGCGTGCTCGTGGCGCGGTACTTGGTCGGCATCAGCAGGCTCACCGCCAGGGCGATGGCCAGCACTACCAGGGCGATGCCGACGACCAGCCAGCGCTGGGCCAGCAGGGCGCGCCAGTAGTCGCGCAGGGTGAGTTCGGCCGAATCGGCGTACGGCATCGGGTACGCCCGGGCGTCGTCGCGGCGGCTGCTCATCGGTAGGCCCGCCAGACCATCACGAACGGGGTCAGCTCCAGCACCGTGCGCAAAAGCAGGCGCGCATCGGAGCGGTAGACCACGACGATGTCGCCGCCATAGATCTCGGGATCCGGCGCCTGCCCCTGCTCGATGTCGGTGAGGTCGAAGCGCGCGACCATCTTCTGCCCCTGCACCGTGCGGAACACCACCACGTTGCGGCGGCTGGCGACGGTGCTCACGCCCTTGGCCTGGGCCAGCGCCTGCTGCAGGGTGAGGTTGGCGCCGACCAGCGGATAGATGCCCGGCTCCTCGACCGCGCCGGACACGGTCACCCGGCGGCCGTTGGCCTCCTGCACGTAGATCGAGACCTGCGGATCCTGCAGGTAGCCGTCGCGGTAGCGCGCGGCCACTTCGCGCTCGAGCTCGGCCACGCCCAGGCCCACCGCGGCGACCTCGCCGACCAGCGGCAAGGAGAGCTTGCCGTCGTTGTCGATGCGCACCTGGCGTTCGAGATCGTCGACCTGGAACACCTTCACCAGCAGCACGTCGCCGGGCGCGAGCCGGTATTCGGGCTGCACCGTCGCCAGCGCGAGCGGATCGGGCTGGGGCAGTTCGCGCGCCATGTGCGCGGTGCTGCGGCAGGCGCACAGCGCCAGCGCGCAGAGCAAAAGGAGCACATGGAGACTAGGGCGCAGGCGGGGATTCATGCGTCGCGATCACCGTGTCGGCGGGTGGATTTCCGGCAACACGAAGCCGGCTCCGACCGGCATCGGGCCAGTCAGTCGTGGGTTCGTGCGTCCGCAGGTTGTGGGGGAATGCCGTCGAACCGACGACAGATTTTTCGAGCAATGTTGCTATGCACTATTGCATGGAAGATCGCGGCGACAATCCCTTGGCGCCAGAATTCCGACTCGCATGTGGGCAACGGTTAAAGTTTGTCTCCGCAGCTTTCACGCAGCTTCCACAACCATGAGCGAAGCGCGCTCGATGCATGCGTGAATGCGGCGATTACATCGGGAATCGCCTCAGAAACAGCAGCAATCGAAAGACACGGATGTGATGCTCGAAAGCGATGCCCGGGAAGCATGGCTGAGGCGTCGTAGCACGATGCCTTTCGCGCGTCCCTTGTAGAAGCGGAAGCAAAGCAAAACGGCCCGCACCTTGCGATGCGGGCCGTTCCTTCAAACGAATTGGTCGGGGTAGCCGGATTCGAACCGACGACCACCAGTCCCCCAGACTGGTGCGCTACCAGGCTGCGCTATACCCCGAAGCAGCTTTCCCGCCGAGGCGGGCCGGCGATTATACCGGTTCGACGGTGCCTGCGGCGAGACCGCGCGGCGCCCGGTGAAATCTCAGCGCCGCAGCAGCTGCAGCACTTCCTCCAGCTCCATCCGCACCTGGCGCACGATCTGGCTGCTCAGGGCCGACTCCTGCTTCGCCCCCTCGCCTTCCAGCCGCAGCCGCGCGCCGCCGATGGTGTAGCCCTGCTCGTACAGCAGGCCGCGGATCTGGCGGACCATCAGCACGTCGTGGCGCTGGTAGTAGCGGCGGTTGCCGCGGCGCTTGACCGGGCTCAGGCTCGGGAACTCGGTCTCCCAGTAGCGCAGCACGTGCGGCTTGACGTCGCACAGCTCGCTGACCTCGCCGATGGTGAAGTAGCGCTTGGCCGGGATCGGCGGGAGCTCGCGGTTGCTGCCGGGATCAAGCATTCGGCGCGGCTCCGGCGTAGGCCTCGACCCGCTCCTTCAGCTTCTGCCCGGGGCGGAAAGTGACCACGGTCCGGGCCGAGATCGGGATCTCCTCGCCGGTCTTGGGGTTGCGGCCCGGGCGCTGGTTCTTGCGCCGCAGGTCGAAATTGCCGAAGCCCGAGAGCTTCACCTGGCGCCCGTCCTGCAGGGCCTCGCGCAGCACGTCGAAGAAGGCGTCGACGAATTCCTTCGCCTCGCGCTTGTTCAGGCCGACTTCGTCGAACAGACGTTCGGCCATCTCCGCCTTGGTCAGTGCCATTCAGTTCCCCTGGTCAGGCGCGGATCCGGGCACCGTGGGCGTCGGCCAGCGCCGCCACCACCCGTGCCACCGTTTCATCCGCGTCATGGTCGGTCAGAGTGCGCGTGTTGTCCTGCAAAATCAAGCCCATAGCCAGACTCTTGAAGCCGGTTTCCACGCCTTGGCCCTGGTAGCGGTCGAACAGTTCCAGGTCGCGCAGGACCGGGCCGGCGGCGGCGCGGACGCTGGCCGCCAGGGCGGCCCAGGCCACGTTCTCGGCGACCACGAAGGCCAGGTCGCGGCGCACGGCCGGGAAGCGCGAGGAAGCCTCGGCCCGCGGCAAGGCGCGGCGTTCCAGCGGCTCCAGGTCCAGCTCGAAGCCCAGCACGTCCACGTCCAGGTCCAGCGCCTTGCGCAGCCGCGGGTGCAGCTGGCCGATCCAGCCGATCCGCACCGCGCCGCATTCCAGGTCGGCGCGGTACACGTCGGCGCTGCGGCCCGGATGGCCGAAGGCCTCGGCCGAAGGCCGGAACTCCAGCACCGCGCCGGACGCGGCCGCCAGCGATTCCAGGTCGCCCTTGAGGTCGTGGAAATCCACCGCGCGGGTCTTCTCGCCCCACTGCTCGGCGCGGGCGGCGCCGCAGGCGACCGCGGCGATCCGGCGGGTTTCCAGCGGTGCCGGCACCGGCGCGCCGGGCGCGCGTTCGGCGGCATCGGCGGAAGCGAAGCTGCGGCCCAGCTCGAACAGGCGCACCCGTCCGGCCTGGCGGGCGACATTGCGCGCCAGCGCATCGACCAGGCCCGGCAGCAGCCGCGGCCGCATCACCGCCAGTTCGGCGGACAAAGGGTTGGCCAGCGGCACCGTATCGGCGGCGCTGTGCCACTTCGCGAGCAGCTCGGCCTCGACGAAGGCGAAGCTGATCGCCTCCAGGTAGTCGCGCGCGACCAGTTGCCGGCGCAGGTCGCCGGCCGGGACCACGGTCTCGCTCGGCGCGGCGATCCGCGCCGGGCCGCCGGGGACGGTGGTCGGGATCCGGTCGTAGCCGTGGATCCGGGCCAGCTCCTCGATCAGGTCTTCCTCGATGGCGATGTCGAAGCGGCGGGCGGGCGCGGTGACCTGCCAGCCGTCGACGGCCGACGCCACCCGCATGCCGAGCGCGCGCAGGATCCGCTCGACCTCGGCATCGGCGATCTCGATGCCCAGCACGCGGGCGATCCGGGCGCGGCGCAGGGCGATCGGCGCCGGCGGCTGCAGGGCGCCGGGCACGTCGACCACGGTCAGCGGACCGGGCACGCCGCCGGCGGTGGCGAGGATCAGGCGGGTCGCGTACTCGACCGCCTGCGCCGGCAGCTCCGGGTCCACGCCGCGTTCGAACCGGTGCCCGGCGTCGGTGTGCAGGCCCAGGCGGCGGCTGCGGCCGATGATCGCCGAGGGAATCCAGTGCGCCGCTTCCAGGAACACGTTGGCGGTCTCAGTGGTGACCTTGGTCTCCTCGCCGCCCATGATCCCGCCCAGCGCCACCGCGCGCGCGGCGCGGCCGCCGCGGCTGTCGGAGACCACCAGGAACTCCTCGTCCAGTTCGGCGGTACGGCCGTCGAGCAGCTTGACCTGTTCGCCGGCGCGCGCCGGGCGCACCACCACCGGGCCTTCGAGCGCGTCGCGGTCGAAGGCATGCATCGGCTGGCCCAGCTCCAGCATCACGTACTGGGTGACGTCGACCAGGAAGCTGATCGGGCGCACGCCGGCGCGGCGCAGGCGCTCGGCCATCCAGGCCGGCGTCGGCGCGGCGGCGTCCACGCCCTCGATCACCCTGCCCGCGAAACGCGGCACCTTCGCGCCGGCCTCCAGCACCACTTCCATGGCCGCGGTGCTTTGCGCGGGCACCGGATCGGCCTGCAAAGGCTGCACCTCGCTGGCCAGCGCCGCGGCCACGTCGTAGGCGATACCGCGCACGCTGAAGCAGTCGGCGCGGTTGGGGGTCAGCTTGATCTCGATGCTGGCGTCGGGCAGGCCGAGATAGTCGGCCAGCGCCGCGCCGACCGGCGCGTCGGCCGGCAGCTCGAGCAGGCCGGAGGCATCGGCATCCAGGCCCAGCTCCTTCGCCGAGCAGAGCATGCCGTTGGACTCCACCCCGCGCAGCTTCGCCGCCTTGATCGCGATCCCGCCGATGTTGGCGCCGACCGTGGCCAGCGGCGCGACCAGGCCGGCGCGCGCGTTCGGCGCGCCGCACACGATCTGCAAACGCTGGCCGCCGCCGACCTCGACCTGGCAGACCTGCAGGCGGTCGGCCTCCGGATGCTTCACCGCCTCGACGATGCGGGCCACGACCACGCCGGCCAGGCCGTCGCCCAGCGCGGTGACCTCTTCCACTTCCAGGCCGATCGCGGTGAGCGTGGCGGCCAGCCCGTCGCGGTTGGCGGAAACGGGCACGTGGCTGCGCAGCCAGTTCTCGGAGAATTTCATGCGAACTGCCTCAGGAAGCGCACGTCGTTCTCGAAGAACGCGCGCAGGTCGTTGACCCCGTAGCGCAGCATGGCGAAGCGCTCCACGCCCAGGCCGAAGGCGAAGCCGGTGTAGCGCTCCGGGTCGATGCCGCAGTTGCGCAGCACGTTCGGGTGGACCATGCCGCAGCCCAGCACCTCCAGCCAGCGCACGCTGCCGTCCGGCTGCTGCCAGGCGATGTCGACCTCGGCGCCCGGCTCCACGAACGGGAAGTAGCTGGGGCGGAAGCGCATCTGGAAGTCGCGCTCGAAGAACGCGCGCACGAACTCGGCCAGGGTGCCCTTGAGGTCGGCGAAGGTCGCGTGCTCGTCCACCAGCAGGCCTTCGACCTGGTGGAACATCGGCGAGTGGGTCTGGTCCGAATCGCTGCGGTAGACCTTGCCCGCGGCGATCATCCGCAGAGGCGGAGCATGGTCGTCCATGTAGCGCACCTGCACGCCCGAGGTGTGGGTGCGCAGGAGCCGGGCCACGCCCGCGGCGTCGGGCGGGAAGTAGAAGGTGTCGTGCATCGCCCGCGCCGGATGGTGCGGCGGGAAGTTCAGCGCCTCGAAGTTGTGCCAGTCATCCTCGATCTCCGGGCCGTCGGCCAGCTCGTAGCCCAGGCGGCCGAAGATCTCGGCGATCCGCTCCAGGGTGCGCGAGACCGGATGGATGCCGCCGCGCGCGGCGTCGCGGCCCGGCAGGGTCACGTCGATCGCCTCGCCGGCCAGGCGCGCGTCGAGTGCGGCCTCTTCCAGCACGTCCTTGCGCTCGGCCAGGGCCTGGCCGACCGCATCGCGCACGCGGTTGATCGCCTCGCCCGCCACCTTGCGCTCCTGCGCCGGCAGCGCGCCCAGCTGCTTGAGCTGGGCGGTGATGCTGCCGTTCTTGCCAAGCAGCGAAACCCGCAGGGCTTCGAGTTGCTCGGGCTGCCGCGCGGCGGCGATCTCCGCCAGCGCCTGCTGCCCCACCTTCGCGATATCGCTCATCGAGGTCGTTTCCGCCTGTGTCCCGCTTCGGCGATCCATCCCGGGAGCGGAACGGACCGGACAAAAACAAAAAGGGGAAGGACTCGCGCCCTTCCCCTTGCATGTCTGCAATGATTTCCCCGCTCCGTCCGGCGGCCCATGCCGATGCACGGGCCACCGCGGGCAGGGGCAACCTGCATTACGCCGCGAGCGCGCTCTTCGCCTTCTCCGCCAGCGCGGTAAACCCGGCCGCGTCGTTGACGGCGATGTCCGCCAGCACCTTGCGGTCCAGGGTGATCCCGGACTTCAGCAGGCCGTTGATGAAACGGCTGTAGCTCAGGCCGTTGCTGCGGGCCGCCGCGTTGATGCGGGTGATCCACAGCGAGCGGAAGTTGCGCTTCTTCTGCTTGCGGCCGATGTAGGCGTACTGCTGCGCCTTGATGACCGCCTGCTTGGCGACGCGGAAGACCTTGCGGCGGGCGTTGTAATAGCCCTTGGCCAGGTCGAGGACCTTCTTGTGACGGCGGCGCGCCTGGACGCCACGCTTGACTCGTGCCATTGGTCAGTCCTCCTCAGAGATACGGCAGCATGCGGTCCAGACGGCCCGCGTCCTCGGCACGAACATGGTTCGTCTGCCGCAGGTTGCGCTTCCGCTTGGTCGCCTTCTTGGTGAGGATGTGGCTACGGTTGGCGTGGCCGGCCTTGTACTTGCCGGAGGCGGTCTTGCGGAACCGCTTGGCCGCCGCCCGGTTGGTCTTGATCTTGGGCATTGCGAATGTCCTTGTAGGAACTGTCACTGGTGCGGGCGGCGGCCGTAACCGCTCTTTCCATCCATGCCCAAACCGGTCTGTAAGTCGTTGAATCCCCGGGGAAACCTCGACGGGTCCTGTAGCTGTTGCCAGCCCCTCCGGCGAACCGGAGCCGCGCATTATGCCCGGCGGCGCTTTGCCTTGCAAATCAGCGGGTTCGGGGAAGGCCGAAAAAGCGAGGGGCGCCATCGGCGCCCCTGCCCTCTCCCGTTTCTCTACGCAGGGAGAGGGGAACGGGTGGTCTTCCGCGCCAAGGCGCGGAAGTCACTTCTTTTTGGGCGCGATCATCATGACCATCTGCCGGCCTTCCAGGCGCGGGCGCGACTCGATCACGATGTCCTCGCCCAGGTCGGCCTCGATCCGCGCCGCCATCTGCCGGCCCAGTTCCTGGTGGCTCATCTCGCGGCCACGGAAGCGGATGTTGACCTTGACCTTGTCGCCTTCCTCGAGGAAGCGGCGCATGTTGCGCAGCTTGATCTGGTAGTCGCCCTCGTCGGTCACCGGACGGAACTTCAGTTCCTTGATCTCGACCTGCTTGGACTTCTTCTTCGCTTCGTTGGCCTTCTTCTGGGCCTCGAAGCGGAACTTGCCGAAATCCATGATCTTGCAGACCGGCGGGTCCGCATTGGGCTGGATCTCGACCAGGTCGAGGGCTTCGTCCTCGGCCATGCGCAGGGCCTCGTCGCGCGTCAGGACGCCGATCATCTCGCCGTCGGAGCCGATCACGCGCACGCGCGGGACACGGATCTCGCCGTTCTTCCGGTTTTGTTTCTCGGGGGTGCTGATTGTTCAGTCTCCGGAGGTGGGTTGGGCGGCGGACCGGCCCCGGGGCCGGTCCACCTTCTGGTCACGCCATCTGCTGCGAGCGCAGGGTCTCGGCGAAGGCGGACAGCGACATTGTGCCCAAATCTTCGCCGGAACGCGTACGCACCGCCACGGCGCCGTTCTCCTTCTCGCGGTCCCCGACCACCAGCAGGTACGGCACCCGCTGCAGCGTGTGCTCGCGGATCTTAAAGCCGATCTTCTCGTTGCGCAAATCGGCCTCGACCCTGAATCCTTGATTCACAAGGGTTTTTTGCACTTCGGCCACGTATTCAGCCTGGGCGTCGGTGATGTTGGCCACCACCGCCTGGACCGGGGCCAGCCAGGCCGGGAACGACCCGGCGTGGTGCTCGATCAGGATCCCGATGAAGCGCTCCATCGAGCCGACGATCGCGCGGTGCAGCATCACCGGGTGCCGGCGCTGGCTGTTCTCGTCCACGTACTCGGCGCCCAGGCGCCCGGGCATCATGAAATCGACCTGCATCGTGCCCAGCTGCCAGGTGCGGCCGATCGCGTCCTTGAGGTGGTACTCGATCTTCGGGCCGTAAAAGGCGCCCTCGCCCGGCAGCTCCTTCCACTCCACGCCCGAGGCGCGCAGGGCCGAGCGCAGGGCCTCCTCGGCCTTGTCCCAGGTGGCATCGTCGCCCAGGCGCGAGTCGGGGCGCAGCGCGATCTTGATCTGGATGCTCTCACCGGACGCGATGTCGAAGCCGAAGTCGGCGTAGACCTTCAGCGCCTGCTCGTGGAAGGCGCGGACCTCGCCCTCGACCTGGTCCTCGGTGCAGAACACGTGGCCGTCGTCCTGGGTGAAGCCGCGCACGCGCAGGATGCCGTGCAGGGCGCCGGAGGGCTCGTTGCGGTGGCAGCTGCCGAACTCGCCGTAGCGGATCGGCAGGTCGCGGTAGCTGTGCAGGCCCTGGTTGAACACCTGGACGTGGCCCGGGCAGTTCATCGGCTTGACCGCGTAGGTGCGCTTCTCCGACTCGGTGAAGAACATGTTGTCCTTGTAGTTGTCCCAGTGGCCGGACTTCTGCCACAAAGACACGTCCAGGATCTGCGGGCAGCGCACCTCGCCGTAGCCGGTCTGGCGGTAGACCTTGCGCATGTACTGCTCGACCACCTGCCACACCGACCAGCCCTTGGGATGCCAGAACACCAGGCCCGGGGCCTCCTCCTGCAGGTGGAACAGGTTCTGCTGCTTGCCGATCCGGCGGTGGTCGCGCTTCTCGGCCTCCTCGATCCGCTGGATGTAGGCCTTGAGCTGCTTCTCGTCGGCCCAGGCGGTGCCGTAGATGCGCTGCAGCTGCTCGTTCTTGGCGTCGCCGCGCCAGTAGGCGCCGGAGATGCGGGTGAGCTTGAACGCCTTGAGGAAGCGGGTGTTCGGCACGTGCGGGCCGCGGCACATGTCCACGTATTCCTGGTGGTGGTACAGGCCCATGGCCGTGACCTCCGGGCCCATGTCATCGATCAGGCGCAGCTTGTAGTCCTCGCCGCGGGCCTTGAACACCTCCACCACCTCGGCGCGCGGGGTCACCTTCTTGACCACGTCGTAGTCCTGGGCGATCAGCTCGCGCATGCGCGCCTCGATCGCGGCCAGGTCCTCCGGGGTGAACGGGCGCTCGTTGTAGATGTCGTAGTAGAAGCCTTCGGCGATCACCGGGCCGATCACCATCTTCGCGTCCGGGTACAGCTGCTTGACCGCGTGGCCGACCAGGTGGGCGCAGGAGTGGCGGATGATCTCCACCCCCTCCTCGTCCTTGGGGGTGATGATGCGCAGGCTCGCGTCGTGGTCGATGAGGTCGCCGGCGTCGACCAGGCGGCCGTCGACCTGGCCGGCGACGGTGGCCTTGGCCAGGCCGGCGCCGATCGACTGGGCGACCTGCAGCGGGGAAACGGGGGCGTCGAACTCGCGGCGGCTGCCGTCGGGGAGCGTGATCGTGATCATGGGAAGGCTTCGGCTATCGATGCACCGGACCGGAGCCGGCGCTGTTGCATTGGAAAGTCCGCACATGGATGTGCGGGCTCTTGTTCAGGGACGAACGCATCCGGGCAAAAAGAAAGCGCCCTGAGGCGCCTGCGGATGAGCGGGGCCTCGGCGGCGTTCAGCGGTGGGCGGTGGTAGTGCTCATGTCGCACGCTCGGCCGGCGTTGCCGCGGGCCACCCTGTCGTTCCGGCGCGCCGGCCCGGTGCCGGCGGCGATGCGGCGATTCTAGCCCAGGCCGCGGCCGATGGCGTAAACCGCCGGGAACGGCGTGGCATGATGCCGGCGGTACCGCGTGGATCCGGCCCGAGGGGGACCGGCATGATCATCAAGGGCAAGGCCACCTCGCTCGACATCGCCCACCTGGCCGGGGTCTCCCAGCCGACGGTGTCGCGTGCCCTGCGCGGCAGCCCCTCGGTCAATCCGGAGACCCGGAAGAAGATCCTGGCCATCGCCCGCGAGCTGAACTACAAGGTCGACAAGAACGCCTCCAACCTGCGCGCCCAGCAGTCCGGGACCCTGGCCCTGCTGTTCTTCGAGGACCCGACCCCGGACGACTCGCTGATCAATCCGTTCTTCCACTCGATGCTGGGCTCGATCACCCGCGCCTGCGCCCGCCGCGGCTTCGACCTGCTGGTCTCGTTCCAGCAGCTGTCGACCAACTGGCACGCCGACTTCGAGGACAGCCACAAGGCCGACGGCATCATCCTGCTCGGCTACGGCGACTACCTGGAGGCCGAGTCCAAGCTGCAGCAGCTGGTCGCCCAGGGCACCCACTTCGTGCGCTGGGGCGCGGCCCTGCCGGGCGAGCCGGGGGTGTCGATCGGCTGCGACAACTTCCAGGGCGGGCAGGACGTCGGCGCCCACCTGCTGGCCCGCGGGCGCAGGAAGATCGCCTTCCTCGGCCACGCCTCCGACCACTACCCCGAATTCTTCGAGCGCTGGCGCGGCTATGCCGGCGCCCTGCGCAAGGCCCGGCTGAAGCCGGACCCGGCCCTGCAGGTCGACGCCATCACCACCGAGCAGGCCGGCTACGAGGCCGCGCAGGCCCTGCTGGCGCGCGGCCGCCCGTTCGACGCGGTGTTCGCGGCCAGCGACCTGATCGCCCTGGGGGCGATGAAGGCCTTGCGCGAGGCCGGCCTGCGCATCCCCGAGGACGTGGCGGTGGCCGGCTTCGACGACATCGCCCTGGCCAGCTTCACCCAGCCGGGGCTGTCCACCGTGCAGCAGGACACCCGCCTGGCCGGCGAGGTGCTGGTGGACAGCCTGATCGGCCTGATCCGCGGCGAACCGGTGGAAAGCCGCAAGCTGCCGGCGAAGCTGGTGCCGCGCGGGTCGACCGGGGCGGGTTGAGATCCCTGCGCGGCGCCTTGTAGGAGCCGGTCAATCCGCCATCAGCTCCGCCAGCCGCGCGCGCAGGTCGGCGCGGGTCAGCGGCGCGTCGAAGAACAGCACCCGCACGCCGTGCGCCGGCACCTCGGCGCGCAGGCGCCTGCCGACCTCGACCTTCTCGCCGCTGAAGCCGTCGCGCCAGGTCCCGGCCTGCAGGTACCTGGACACCTTCAGCGTGCGTGCCCGGTCGCCCTTGTTGAGCAGCACCAGCGCGGTCTGCGCGGTGTCGCCGTGCTGGTAGACGCGGTAGAACGCGGCGGTGTCGCCGGCCAGGCGCAGGTTGAACTGCAGGCCGCGCTGCAGGGCTGGAGACTCGCGGCGCAGGGTCGCGATCCGCTTCAGCGCCTGGAAGATCGGGCTGGCCGGCGCCGCGTCGATCCGCGCCTGGCCGAAGTAGGCGCGATTGCCCGCATGCTCGACATGGCCGCGCATGAAGCCGACCTCCGAGCCGTAGTAGACCACCGGGATGCCGCGCGCGGTGAACAGCCAGTTGTGGGCGTCGATGAAGCCGTTGTCGTCGGCCGGGTCCAGCCGGCGCATGTCGTGGTTGTCGTAGAAGGTCGCCAGGTCGTAGGGATTGGCGTAGGGACCGTCCTCCAGGTACAGCGCGCTGTCCATGCGCTGGAAGCCGGCGCGCTTGCGCCCGAACACCGCGACCATCGCCTCCTTCATCGGGAAGTCGAGCACGCTGATCCCGCCGTTCTCCGGCAGCGTGTACGGGGCGATGTGGCTGGCCTCGTTGTCGAAGGCCTCGCCGAACATGTACATGCCCGGATGCTCGGCCCGCACCCGGTCGGCGAACGCCTTCCAGAACGCGAACGGCTGGTGGCGGATGGTGTCGATCCGCAAGGCGTCCACGCCCTGCCCGATCCACTTCAGGTAGGCGCTCACCAGGTAGTCCATCACCTCCGGGTTGTCGGCGTTGAGGTCGGACAGCTCGGCCAGTTCCGGGGCGGTGTTGTAGAAGCGGTGCAGCGGGTTGTGGACCGGGTCCAGCTGCGAGGGATGCAGGTTCTGGTGGTCGGCCACCAGCTTTCCGTCGGCGTCGAACAGCTGGCCGAACTGCGGCTGCGCCACCGGCATGCTGAAGGCCGGCGAACCATGGTTGCCGACCACGTCGAGGATGGTCTTCAGGCCGTGCGCCTTCAGGCCCCGGTTCAGCGCGGCGAAGTCCAGGCCGGGGCTGGGCAGGTGCTCGTCCAGGCGGTGAAAGTTGATCGCCCAGTAGCCGTGGTAGCCGGTCTTGCCGCGGTCGGTGTTGAAACCGGTGCAGGTGATCTCCTTGCCGCCGGTGAAAGCCTGGTCCGGGTTGTCCACGATCGGGCTGGTCCACACCGCGGTGAAGCCCAGGTCGCGGATGTAGCCGGCGTTGTCGAGCAGGCCGCGGAAATCGCCGCCCAGGTAGCCGACGTTGCCGACCGTCCCGTCGCACGGCGGCAAGGGCACGTCGAAGGTACGGTGCTCGCCGCCCTGGTCGCGGTGGTCGTTGCCCGGGTCGCCGTTGACGAAGCGATCGGTGAGGACGAAGTAGACCGCCTCCTGCGCGAACGGCTCCAGGGTGCCGTGGAATTCCTCGGCCGCCGCCGCGGGCAAGCCGCTGCCGGCCAGTGCCAGGCCTGCAGCCAGCGCGCCCAGGCGCGCGCGGATCATCGTCGCGCTCATGCCCGCACCTCCTGCCCGCCCTGGCGCGGCACCGCGAGCATGGCGACCGCCGCCAGCAGCAGGCTCAGCCCGCCCAGGCCCAGCGCCCACAGTGGCTGGCCGCCGAACAGGAACCGCAGCAGGAAGCCGAGCAGGCTGGCCGCCACCAGCTGCGGGATGACGATGAAGAAGTTGAACAGGCCCATGTAGGTTCCCATCTTGGTGGCAGGAAGGCAGTCGGACAGCATCACGTAGGGCAGCGACAGGATCGAGGCCCAGGCGAAGCCCACTCCGGCCATCGACAGCAGCAGCCAGTGCGGGTCGCGGACCAGCAGGAACGAGAGGAAGCCGGCCGCGCCCAGGCACAGGTTGAGGCCATGGCTGGCGCGCACGCCCAGGGTGCGCACCATCCACGGGATCGCCACCGCCGCCACCGCCGCGAAGCCGTTGTAGGCGGCGAACAGCACCCCGACCCAGTTGGCGCCCTCGTTGTAGGCGTCCGAGGTCGGGTCCTGGCTGCCGAAGTGGACGCCGGTCACCGCCGCGGTGGTGTAGATCCACATCGCGAACAGGGCGAACCAGGAGAAGAACTGGACCACCGCCAGCCGGCGCATGGCCAGCGGCATCGCCCGCAGGTCGGCGACGATCGTCGGCAGCATGCCTCCGGGCCGCAACGCGCGCGCCAGCAGCAGCAGCGCGCCGTAGCCGGCGAGCATGCCGGCCAGCACGTACAGCATCCGGTCCCAGCCGCGCGCGGCGATCAGCGCCGCCAGGGCTACGCCGGCCAACAGCCAGGCCACGGCGGCCATCGCCGGGGCGGGCGCCCGCGGCGCGACCGCGACCGCGCCGCCATGCCGCGCCAGCAACTCCGGCGGATACTCGCGGCTGCGCAGCACGGTCCAGCCGATCGCGCCGAACAGCACCGCGCCGCCGAGGTAGAACGCATAGCGCACCGTGTCCGGCACCTCGCCGGGACCGGCGGTGTTGGCGACCCCGGCCTTGGCCAGCAGCCACGGCAAAAGGCTGGCCACGACCGAGCCGACGCCGATGAAGAAGCTCTGCATCGCGAACCCGGCCGGCCTCTGCGCCGGCGGCAGCTGGTCGCCGACGAAGGCGCGGAACGGCTCCATCGAGATGTTGATCGAGGCGTCCAGGATCCACAGCGTGCCGGCCGCGATCCACAGCGCCGGCGAATTCGGCATCACGAACAGCGCCAGGGTCGCCAGGATCGCGCCGGCAAGGAAGTACGGCCGGCGCCGGCCCAGACGGGTCCAGGTGCGGTCGGAGAAGTAGCCGACCACCGGCTGCACCAGCAGGCCGGTCAGCGGCGCGGCGATCCAGAGCCCGGGCACCTGGTCGATGTCGGCGCCCAGGGTCTGGAAGATGCGGCTGACGTTGGCGTTCTGCAGGGCCAGCCCGAACTGGATGCCCAGGAAGCCGAAGCACATGTTCCAGATCTGCCAGAACGACAGGCGCGGTTTGCTTTCCATCGAGCGGTTCCCCCCTCCGGGAATCGTGGATGCGATGCGGCGCCGGCGATGGGACTGCAATGCCGGCGCGGTTCGCGGCCATGGTAGAGGCGTGCCGCAGCACGCGCACGGCCGCTGCATACGTATTCATGCGTCCCGCCCGGCCGGATGGCATGCATCGCGTGGAATAGTGACGGGCCGCTCCGGGACACGTGCCAGCGGAGCATCGACGAAGGCCTGGGAGGGCACGATGCGACATCGGACAGGCGGCGGCGACAGCCGTCGCGAATCAGGCCGCGCCGCCAAGGCATTGCGGTGCTGGCTGGCGGCCGTGCTGCTGCCGGCCTGCAACGCGGCCGCGGCACAGCCTTCCACCCTGCCGGCCGCGGCCTGTGACGCACCCACGCATGCCACGGTCCTGGCCGCCGATCCGCAGGCGCCCTCCGAGGCCCGCGCGCTGTGGCTGGACCGGCGCACTTTGCGCTGGCCGGGCGCCGCGCCTGGATCGCGCTACCGCCTGTACCACGCGCCCGCCGGCGGCATCGTCGCCCTGCCCGGCCGGCGCGTGACCGGCGCGGCCGGCGCGATCGCCCTGCGGCCTGCCGCCGAGCCCGGCGCGGACGTGCGCCGCCGCTTCGCCTGGGCCGGCGACGGCGCCACCCTGGCGCTCGACGCCGGCGACGCCACCCTGCGCGAACTGCATCGCCAGGCCCAGGTGCTGGTCGAGGAGGACCCGGCCGGCCGGGTATTGCACGCGACCGCGCTGCAGTCCCCGGGCGCGCTGGACGACCTGTACGCCGCCGCGGCCGATGCGCCGGGCCTGGGTGCGCATCCCTCGCCCGCCGGCACCGCTTTCGGCCTGTGGGCGCCGACCGCGCGCCAGGTCTCGGTCTGCATATATCCCGACGACAAGCGGGCGGCCACGCAGAGGCTGCCGGCGCGCTTCGATCCGGCCACCGGGCTGTGGTCGGTGCACACGGCGGACGATCTGCGCGGCCGCTACTACACCTGGCTGGTAGACGTGCATGTCCGCGGCACCGGCCTGGTCCGCAACCGCGTGACCGATCCGTACTCGGTCGGCCTGGGCACCGATTCGCGGCGCGGCTGGATCGCCGACCTGGAAGATCCGGCGCTGAAACCCGCCGGCTGGGACACCGCGCCGCGCCCGCCGGCGCTGGCCGCGCAGACCGACATGTCGGTGTACGAACTGCACGTGCGCGACTTCTCCCTCGGCGACGCCACGGTGCCGCCGGCGCACCGCGGCCGCTACCTGGCCTTCACCGACGCCGGCAGCGCCGGCATGGCCCACCTGCGCGCGCTGGCGCAGGCCGGGCTGAGCGACGTCCACCTGCTGCCGGTGTACGACTTCGCCAGCGTGCCCGAGCGCGGCTGCGCCACGCCACAGGTGCCCGCCGCCGCGCCGGACAGCCCGGCGCAGCAGGCCGCGGTCATGGCCGATGCCCCGCGCGACTGCTTCAACTGGGGCTACGACCCGTTCCACTTCAATGCGCCCGAGGGCAGCTACGCCAGCGACCCGGGCGACGGCGCGGCGCGGATCCGCGAGTTCCGGGCGATGGTCATGGGCCTGCACGCGCTGGGCCTGCGGGTGGGCATGGACGTGGTCTACAACCATACCTACGCCGCCGGCCAGGACGAAACGTCGGTGCTGGACCGGATCGTGCCCGGCTACTACCACCGCCTGGATGCGGTCGGGAACGTCGAGCGCAGCACCTGCGGCGGCTGTGGCAACACCGCCACCGAGCACCCGATGATGGCGCGGCTGATGATCGACTCCGCCGAGTCGTGGGTGCGCCACTACCGGATCGACTCGTTCCGCTTCGACCTGATGGGCCACCAGCCGCGCGCGGCGATGGAGGCCCTGCAGCGGCGGGTGGACGCCGCCGCCGGCCGCCGGGTGCCGCTGATCGGCGAGGGCTGGAACTTCGGCGAGGTCGCCGACGGCGCGCGCTTCGTCCAGGCCGCGCAGCTGTCGCTGGCCGGCAGCGGGATCGGCAGCTTCAGCGACCGCGCCCGCGACGCCCTGCGCGGTGGCGCGGGCGACGGCCGCGACAAGGTCGCCCGCCAGGGCTGGCTCAACGGCCTGGGCTACGCGCCCAACGCCGAAACCGCCGGCGACGATCCGGACGCAGCCCGCAAGGCGCTCCTGCACGCCGCGGACCTGGTCCGCGCCGGCCTGGCCGGCACCCTGCGCGACTACGTGCTGGCCACTGCCGACGGGATCGTCGCGCCGCTGCACGCGCTGGACTACAACGGCCAGCCGGCCGGCTACGCGGCCGCACCGGGCGAAGTCGTCAACTACGTCGAGAACCACGACAACGAGACGCTCTACGACCTCAATGCCTACCGGCTGCCGCTGGACACTTCGAGCGAAGACCGCGCCCGGGTGCAGTTGCTGGGCATGGCCACCACCGCGCTGAGCCAGGGCGTGGCCTACTTCCACGCCGGCATCGACACCCTGCGTTCGAAGTCGATGGACCGCAACAGCTTCGACTCCGGCGACTGGTTCAACCGCCTGGACTGGAGCTACCGCGACAACTTCTTCGGCACCGGCCTGCCGCCGGCCGGCGGCAACCAGGCGGCCTGGCCTTGGATCGCGCCGCGCCTGGCCGATTCCGCGTTGCGGCCGGCGCCGGCCGACATCGCCTTCGCCCGCGACGGCCTGCGCGACCTTCTTCGGATCCGCGCCAGCTCGAGCCTGTTCCGGCTACGCACGGCCGACGAGGTCTCCGCCCGCCTGAGCTTCCCGAACAGCGGTGCGGGGCAGAATCCGCTGGTGATCGCCGGCCACCTCGACGGCCATGGCCATCCGGGCGCCGGCTTCGGCGAGGTCCTCTACCTGCTCAACGCCTCGCCGCAGGCGCAGGTGCTGGAGCTGCCGTCCGAGCGCGGCAAGCACTACGTGCTGCACCCGGTCCACCTGTCCCCCGCCGCGGCCGACCGCCGTCCGCGCCAGCAGGCCCGTTTCGATCCCGCCCGCGGCCGCTTCAGCGTGCCGCCGCGCACCGTCCTCGTCTACGTCCTGGAGTGAATGCCGCCATGCGCGACCGACGCCTCACCGCCTTGCCCGCCCGTCATGCCCGCGCCGACCGCACGCCGTCGCGTCGCCCGCGGACGTGGCACCTGTCCGCACTGACGGCGCTTCTGGCCTTCGCCACCGCCCTGCCCGCCACGGCCGCGACCCTGGCCCGGATCGCCTCGCCCGGCGACGTCCTCACCGTGACCCTGGAATCGCAGCACGAGGACCGCCTCGCCTACCGGGTGGAGCGCAAGGGCACGCCGGTGATCGCACCGTCGCGGCTGGGCTTCGTGCTCGGCGACGGCCGCCTCGAGCGCAACCTGGAACTGGTCGGCCAGTCCAGCCGCAGCGTCGACCAGACCTGGGAACAGCCCTGGGGCGAGCGCCGGCTGACCCGCAACCGCTACAACGAACTGCGCGCCCGCTTCGCCGAGAAGCCGGTGGATGCGCGCCATCCGGGCCGCCGCATCGACCTGGTGTTCCGGGTCTACGACGACGGCATCGGCTTCCGCTACGAGTTCCCCGAACAGGCGGCGAAGGAGGTGCGGATCCGCCAGGAGCTGACCGAGTTCGCCCTGGCCGACGCCGCGCGCACCACCGCCTGGTGGATCCCGGCGTTCGAGTGGAACCGCGAGGAATACCTGTATTCGCGCACGCCCCTGCAGCAGATCGGCACCGCGCAGACGCCGCTGACCCTGCGCACCGGCGACGGCCTGCACGTGTCGATCCACGAGGCCGCGCTGGTCGACTACGCCGGCATGAACCTGGCCCGCGGGGACGGCGACGTGCTGCGCGCCGCGCTCACGCCGGGCAACGACCATTCCGCCCCAGTGGTCCGCGCCACCCCGTTCACCACGCCCTGGCGCACGATCCAGGTCGGCGAGCGCGCCGGCGACCTGGCGCAGTCCAGCCTGATCCTCAACCTCAACGAGCCCAACGCCATCGGCGACGTGAGCTGGTTCACGCCGGCCAAGTACGTCGGGGTGTGGTGGTCCCTGCACCTGGAGACCGAGACCTGGGGCACCGGGCCGAAGCACGGCGCGACCACGGCCAATACCCGGCGCTACATCGACTTCGCCGCCGCCAACGGCTTCCGCGGGGTGCTGGTCGAGGGCTGGAACCCGGGCTGGGACGGCAACTGGTTCGCCAACGGCTGGGGCTTCGACTTCACCCGGGCCACCCCGGACTTCGACCTGGAAGGCCTGGCAAAGTACGCCGCGGGCAAGGGCGTGCACCTGGTTGGCCACCACGAGACCGCCTGCGCGGTCAGCCACTACGAGCGCCAGCTGCCGGCCGCGCTCGACCTGTACGCGCGCAACGGCGTGGACGTGGTCAAGACCGGCTACGTCTGCGACGCCGGCGACATCCAGCGCCAGGATCGCGCCGGCGGCCCGGTCGTGCGCGAGTGGCACGAAGGCCAGTGGATGAGCAACCACCACCTGCGGGTGCTGGAGGCCGCGGCGAAGCGCCATGTCGCGGTCAACTCGCACGAGCCGATCAAGGACACCGGCCTGCGCCGCACGTACCCGAACTGGGTCTCGCGCGAGGGCGCGCGCGGCATGGAGTTCGCCGCCTGGGGCAATCCGCCCAACCCGCCGGAGCACGAGGCGACCCTGGTGTTCACCCGGATGCTGGCCGGGCCGATGGACTTCACCCCGGGCATCGTCAGCCTGAAGGGTCGCAACGGCCAGCTCCTGCGCAGCACCCTGGCCAAGCAGCTGGCGCTGTACGTGGTCCTGTACAGCCCGATCCAGATGGTGGCCGACCTGCCCGAGCACTATGCCGAACATCCGGACGCGTTCCGTTTCATCCAGGACGTGGCGGTGGACTGGGAGGAAAGCGTGGTGGTCGATGGCGAGGTCGGCGAGTACGCGACCATCGCGCGCAAGGTCCGTGGCGGCGACGCGTGGTTCCTGGGCAGCGTCGGCGACGACCGCCCGCGCAGCCTGCGCACGCCGCTGTCCTTCCTCGAGCCGGGGCGCCGCTACCGCGCCGAGATCTACCGCGACGGTGCGGGTGCGGACTGGGAGAAGAATCCGTTCGCCTTCGTCCGCGAGACCCGGGAGGTCGGCCGCGACGACGTGCTGACCCTGGAGCTGGGGCGCGGCGGCGGCCAGGCGATCCGCTTCGTGCCGCTCTGAAGCCGGGTTGCGAAAGACGCTGGATCCCCGCCTGCGCGGGGACGACGGCCCCGCTCAGGGCAGCTCGATCAACATCGCGTCCATCACCTTCGGCCCGTCGGCGCGGCCGCCGCCGATGGTGTGTCCGCCGGCCTGCGGCGCCAGCGCGCGGTAGCCGCCGTCGTAGTCCCAGGTGGTGAGGTACAGGCGCGCGCCCGACAGCGAAGCCGGCCGGCCGATCGCCTCGGCCGGCAGCGACAGGCGCAGCCTCCCCTGCCCGCGGTCCACGTCCAGGCGTGCCGCCACCGGTGCGGGGGTGCCCTCGTGGCTGGCGCCCGCGCCTTCGCTCGAGAACAGGGCGTTGCTCCAGCCGCCGGCGCGCAGCCGGTAGTGCCAGCGCATGCCGTCCGGCAGTGCGTCGTTCTGCATCGGCATCGCGCTGGCGCCGCCGTCGCGCCCGGGCAGCTCCAGGAAGGCGGTGACCAGCAGGTGGTCGAAGCCGTTGGGCGGGTTCCAGTCGGCGACCAGGTCGCGCAGCTGCAGGTCGATCCGCAGGGAACCGCCGGAGGCGGCCACCTCGGCGCCGAGCAGGTCCAGGGTGTGCCGGCCCTGCCAGCTGGCTTCGCGCGGATACACGTAGCGGCCGTCGGGGCCGCGGTCGTCGCCGGCCGGATCGGCGACCCGCGCCAGCACCTGCCATTGCCGTTCGACCCGGAACCGTGCCGGCGCCGAGGCTTGGCCCGCGTCCGCCGACCAGGCCACCAAGGCGTGCTCCAGTGCCGGATCGACCAGGCTGGCGGTATCGACCGAGGCCTGCCAGCGGCCGTCGGCGGCCACCGCCACCTCCTGCGCCGCGGCGATGTCGCCATCCAGCACCAGCGACAGCCGCGCCAGTCCCGGCGCGCGGCCCGAGACCTGCAGTTCGCCCGGCACCCGCTCCGGCACCGGGTCGAGCACGATCCGGCCCGCCGACGCCTTCGATGCGGAACGCGGCGAAGTCCCGGCCGTGCCCGCCTCCGCCATCCACACCAGGCCCGCGCGCGGCGGCAGCACCAGTCCGATCCGGCCCTGCCCGTCCACCTCCAGCACCGGCGCCTGGCCGTCGATCGCGAATGCGGGCGCCAGCCGGGTGCCCGGCGCCAGCCCCGTGTCCAGCCCGGCCATCAGCGCTGGCCGGTCGGAAGAGTTGAACGCCACCAGCGCCTGGCGGCCTTCGTGGTCGATCCGCCAGGCCAGCGCGCCGGCGGTCGCGGTGTTGGTGGCCAGCACCGTCGGCACCCCGCGCGAGAACAGCAGGTCGCCGCGGCGCAGGCCGATGGCCTTCTGCAGGTAACGGTACAACGGCGCATCGGCATCGAAATGGTCGCGGCCGCCGCTGCCGTGGCCGCCGGCGAACATCGCCTGGCGCTGGGCGGCGAAGCCCTGCTCGGTGCCGTAGTAGATGGTCGGGATGCCCGGCAGGGTCATGATCGCCAGCAGCGCCTGCTTCAACCCGGCCTCGCTGCCGCCGGCCAGGAACCGGTCCAGGTCGTGGTTGTCGACGAAGGTCGGCATCAGGTGCGGGCGGGCGTGGATCGCCATCATGCTCTCGATCCGGTGGCCCAGCTCGGCGGTGGGATGGCCGCGCCCGAACACGTCGCCCAGGGTGCCGTACAGCGGGAAGTTGATCATCGCCGGCAGCCGTTCCTCGCCGGCATCGCCGCGGACGTAGCGCTCGATCTTGCGCGCGCCTGCGTCGGCGTACCCGCGGTCGATGGCGAAGCCCTCGCCGAACACATGGAACGCGGGCCGCCCGGCGCGGCGCGCGGCCTCGGCGATGCCCGGCGCCTGCGGATCGCGGGCGTGCATGAAGTCGGCGAAGTAGTCCTCCGGCACGTAGAACGCGGTATCGACCCGGAATGCGTCCACTCCAACCTTGCCGATCCAGTCGCCGTAGGCCCGGCGCAGGGCGCGGCGCACCTCGGGGTTCTCGGTGTTGAGGTCGTCCAGGCCGGCCAGCTGGAAATCGGTCTCCTGGCGGCGCTGGCCGAAGTCGGCGATGTCCGGGGTCCAGTGGTAGACCGCGGCGTCGCGATCGCGGCGCGAGCGGGCGTCGTTGCGGTCGAACGGCGGCTGCACCGGCGCGCGCCGGCCGCGGCTGTCCGCGGTGCGGTGGAAGCCGCGCGCAGGCGCACCGGCGCGCCATTCCCCGGCGCGGTACTGGAAGTAGTCGCCGGTGTGGTTGACCACGATGTCCTGGACCAGCTGCATGCCGCAGGCGTGCAGGGCGTCGGCCAGGGCGCGGTAATCGTCCAGGCTGCCGTAGTGCGCATCCACCTCCGAGAAGTCCTCGGCCCAGTAGCCGTGGTAGCCGCCGTAGCCGACCCGCGGGTTCCACCACTGGTTGGCCACCGGCGGGGTGATCCACAGCGCGCTCGCGCCCAGGCCGCGCAGGTAGTCCAGCCGGTTTCGCAGGCCGCGCAGGTCGCCGCCGCTCCAGCGCGCGTTGTCGGCCGGATCGTACTCGTCCGCGCCCTGGTCGTTGTTGGAGGGATCGCCGTCGTCGAAGCGGTCGATCATCGCGAAGTAAATCACCTGGTCGCGCCAGTCCGGCGCGGTGGATGCGGCCTGCTGCCCGGCGCAGGCCGATGGCGTGGCCTGCGCGATGAGCGGCGCGGCCGCGAGTGCGGCGATGCAGCATGCGCGGATCGCTCCGCGGGCTCCCGTCGTTGCCATTCCCCCTCCCTTTCGCCGTGCGGCCGCGGCTGCGGCCTTCGCGTGGCGGCCGGAGTATTCCATCGCCGCGAGCCGCGATCAGTGCCGGAAGATGCGCGGATGCGATGAATACGTATGCAGGTCGATTGCCGCGGCGGAGGCCACGACTACCATAGCCCCCGCGCCGGAACGCCGGCACTCCAACCGGTCCTCCGTATGTCCGAATCTCCCTGGTGGCGCGGTGCCGTCATCTACCAGATCTACCCGCGCAGCTTCCTGGACGCCAGCGGCGACGGCGTCGGCGACCTGCCCGGGATCATCGACCGCCTCGACTACGTCGCCAGCCTGGGCGTGGACGCGATCTGGATCTCGCCGTTCTTCAAGTCGCCGATGGCCGACTTCGGCTACGACATCGCCGACTACCGCCAGGTGGATCCGCTGTTCGGCTCGCTGGAGGATTTCGACCGGCTGCTGGCCAAGGCCCACGGCCTGGGCATCCGGGTGATGATCGACCAGGTGCTCAGCCACACCTCGACCGAGCACGAGTGGTTCCGCCAGAGCCGGCTGAGCCGCGACAACCCCAAGGCCGACTGGTACGTGTGGGCCGACCCGGCGCAGGACGGCACCGCGCCCAACAACTGGATGTCGCTGTTCGGCGGCGTGGCCTGGCAGTGGGAGCCGCGGCGCGAGCAGTACTACCTGCACAACTTCCTGACCTCGCAGCCGGATCTGAACTTCCACAACCCGGAGGTCCAGGCCGCGGTCCTGGACAACGTCGAGTTCTGGCTGGCGCGCGGGGTCGACGGCCTGCGCCTGGACGCGATCAACTTCTGCTTCCACGACCCGCAGCTGCGCGACAACCCGCCCAAGCCGAAGGAGATGCGCACCGGCCGCGGCTTCAGCCCGGACAACCCCTACGCCTACCAGTACCACTGGTACAACAACACCCGGCCCGAGAACATCCCGTTCCTCGAGGACCTGCGCGCCCTGCTGGACCGCTACCCGGGCACGGCGGCGCTGGGCGAGATCTCCTCGGAGGACTCGCTGGCCACCACCGCCGAGTACACCTCCGGCCAGCGCCTGCACATGGGCTACAGCTTCGAGCTGCTGGTGGACGACTTCAGCGTCGATTACATCCGCGGCACGGTCTCGCGCCTGGAGGCGGCGATGACCGAGGGCTGGCCGTGCTGGGCGGTGTCCAACCACGACGTGCAGCGCGCGGTGACCCGCTGGGGCGGGCAGGATCCCTCGCCGGCGCTGGCGAAGATGCTGGTGGCGATGGTCTGCTCGCTGCGCGGCTCGGTCTGCCTCTACCAGGGCGAGGAACTGGGCCTGCCGGAGGCCGAGGTGCCGTTCGAGGCGCTGCAGGACCCCTACGGCATCACCTTCTGGCCCAACTTCAAGGGCCGCGACGGCTGCCGCACGCCGATGCCGTGGACCGGCGCGGCCGATGCCGGCTTCAGCGCCGCCGCGCCCTGGCTGCCGGTACCCGAGGCCCATCGCGCGCTGGCGGTGGAGCGGCAGGAGGCCGACCCGGGCTCGGTGCTCAACGCCTTCCGCGCCTTCATGCGCTGGCGCAAGGCGCAGCCGGCGCTGGTGCAGGGCTCGATCGCGTTCCTGGCCACCGGCGAGCCGGTGCTGGCATTCGTCCGCGAGCACGCCGGGCAGAGGCTGCTGGCCGCGTTCAACCTGTCCGCCGCGCCGGCGTCGCTGGCGCTGCCGGAAGGCGCCTGGACGGTACTGGACGGGCACGGACTCGGCGCGCCGGCGGTGGCCGGCGACCAGACCACGCTGCCGGCCTACGGGGTGCTGTTCGCCGCAGCCGGCTGACGCGCCGCGCCCGCGGGCGGCTCACGCCCCCGTGCGTGCGCCGCCGTTGACCTGCAGCACCTGGCCGGTGACGAAGCTGGCGTCCTCGCTGGCCAGGAAGACGTAGGCCGGCGCCACTTCCGCCGGCTGCCCGGGCCGTTGCATCAGGGTGTCGCTGCCGAACTCGGCCACCTGCTTCGGGGTGAACGAAGCCGGGATCAGCGGCGTCCACACCGGCCCAGGGGCTACGGCATTGACCCGGATCCCGCGCTCGGCCAGCGACTGCGCCAGGGAGAAGGTCATCGCGTGGATCGCGCCCTTGGTCGCCGCGTAGTCCAGCAGGGTGGCGTGGCCGCGCACCCCGGTGATCGAACCGGTGTTGACGATGCAGCCGCCCGGCTCCAGGTGCGGCAGGGCCGCGTCGACCAGGTGGAAGTACGAGAACAGGTTGTTGGCGAAGGTGTCGCGCAGGCGCGCCGGGGTCAGTTCCTCCGCGTCCTCGACCGGGTACTGGCGGGCGTGGTTGTTGACCAGCACGTCCAGCCGCCCGAACCGCTTCACCACCCGCTCGACCAGCTGCCGGCAGCGCGCCGGCGCGCGCAGGTCGGTCCGCACCGACAGGCACTGGCCGCCCGCGGCCTCGACCATCGCCACCGTGCGCGCCGCGTCCTCGGCTTCGCGCGGCGACAGCCAGGCGATCGCCACCTGCGCGCCCTCCAGGGCGAAGTGCACCGCCACCGCCTGGCCGATGCCGCTGTCGCCCCCGGTGACCAGCGCGACCTTGCCCTGCAGGCGGCCGCTGCCGCGGTAGCCGGCACGCACCACCACCGGCTCGGGCCGCATCTTCGACTGCACGCCCGGTTGCCGCCGCTGCCTCTGCGGCGGGTTGATCTTCTTCTTCGCCTTGCCGGCCATGGCCGTCTCCTCTTCAGCGCGATCCTCCGGGAGCCCCAGCCTGGGACCGGGCGTGTCGCCGCGCCGTGGCGGCTTCGCGAAGGCGACGTCCATGGCGCGGCCTTCGCGGCGGATTCACCGCCGGCGCGCGAGCGTGGACGCCACCACCCCCAACCACCGGAACCCCGGCATGCCGTCCATGTCGCCCGTCCCTGCGCCGCCGCGCAGCGTGTTCACCGCCGACGCCTGCGCCTGTCCCCGCGATGTCCATGAACGCGCCAGCCAGGCCTGGGCGGCGCGGCGCCTGGCCACCCTGCTGGGCTGGGAGTTCGCCGGCGCGCACGATCCGCGCAGTCCGTCACCGCAGCCCGGACGCGCCTACTTCGTTCCGGACGAGACCCTGACCACGGCCCAGGCCGACGCGCTGGGCATCGCCGGCGAGGACGACCTGTTCGGCGGGGTGGTCCCGCACGCCTTCGTCGCCAGCAAGGTGGTCACCCATGCCCTGCCCGGTCCCGGCTCGGCCGCGCCTGAAGGCTGGGCTCACGCCCTGGGCGCCCACCTGGCAGGAACGGTGCTGCCGGGCTTCAGCGTGTTCGATCCGGACGAGGTCGAGGCCGCCGGGCTGCGCCTGCTGGCGCTCGGCGGCCAGGTCCGGCTCAAGCCGGCGCAGGCGCGCGGCGGCGGCGGCCAGCAGCTGGTCGCCGATCCGCAGGCCCTGCGCGAGGCCGCCGCCGCGCTCGATCCCGACTCCATCCGCCGCTACGGCCTGGTGCTGGAACAGCACCTCGACCAGGCCGACACCGTCAGCGTCGGCGAGATCCGGGTCGCCGGGCTGCGCCTGGCCTACCTCGGCCGCCAGCGCCAGATCCGCGACCGCCAGGGCGAGGAGGTCTACGGCGGTTCCAGCCTGCGGGTGGTGCGCGGCGGCCTGGAGGCCCTGCAGGACCACGCCCGCGACGCCACCGAACGCACGGCCCTGCGCCAGGTGCTGGCCTACGACGCGGCGGTGCAGGCGGCCTATCCGGGCTTCTACGCCTCGCGCCGCAATTACGACGTGGTCGCCGGGCTGGATCCGGCCGGACGCTGGCGCTGCGGAGTGCTCGAGCAGTCCTGGCGCCTGGGCGGCGCCTCGCCGGCCGAACTGGCGGCGCTGGAGGTGTTCCTCGCCGGCGACGACGGCCAGCCCCTGGACGTGTCCTGCCACGAGTCGCACGATCCGGAGCAGGCGCCGCCGCCGGGCGCGCAGGTGCACTTCCACGATCCGGCCGCCGTGCGCGGGCCGGTGCTGAAGTACGCCCTGGTCGACCCCGTTCCCGTCCTGTCATAGAACCGTTCATGGATGTCCGTCTCGATCCCGTGGAAATCGCCGTCGACCGCGACCAGGTCAGCGGCACCGTGCTCTCCCCCGCCGCCGCCTTGCCGGGCGTGCTGTTCGCGCACGGCTGGGGCGGCAGCCAGGAGCATGACCTGGGCCGCGCCCGCCAGGCCGCCGGCATCGGCTGCGTCTGCCTGACCTTCGACCTGCGCGGCCACGAAGCCACCGCCGCGCAGTGGGAAACCGTGAGCCGGCCGCAGAACCTGGCCGACCTGGTGGCGGCCTACGACTGGCTGGCCAGCCGCGGCAACGTCGACCCGGGCGCGATCGCCGTGGTCGGGATCAGCTACGGCGGCTACCTGGCCAGCCTGCTGACCGCCCTGCGCCCGGTGCGCTGGCTGGCCCTGCGCTCGCCGGCGCTCTACAAGGACGAAGGCTGGGACCTGCCCAAGCGCCGGCTGCACGCCGACCCGGACCTGCCCGCGTTCCGCCGCCGCCCGGTGGCCTGGGAGGAGAACCGCGCCCTGCGCGCCTGCCAGGCCTTCGCCGGCGACGTCCTGCTGGTCGAGGCCGAGCACGACGAGACCGTGCCGCACGCGGTGATCGAGAACTATGCCGCCGCCTTCTCCGGCGCCGCCTCGTTGACCAAGCGGCGGATCGCCGGCGCCGACCACGCCTTCTCCCAGAAGCCGCACCAGAAGGCCTATACCGACGTGCTGGTCGGCTGGCTGACCGAGATGATCCGCGCCGCGCGCGAGCACGAGGCCGGGCAGAAGGTGGCCGAACGCAAGCGCGCCCGCCACGGCGGCGGGACCCTCGACCCGGCCTGACCGGGCCGGCTCGATCGGCCGGCGCCCCCCGCCACGACCGCCTGGAAGGTGTTTCCCGCGATTTTTCCCTGTTTTCCCCTTGGCGCCGGCCCCGGCATGGCCTACATTCGCGTTGCCGACCACGTCGGTTCCCACATCATCCAATCGAACGGAACAGGAAAGTTATGGCGAAGACCACCAAGAAGCCGGCCGCCAAGAAGGCCGCGCCGAAAGCCGCGAAGAAGGCCGTGACCAAGGCCGCCGCGCCGAAGAAGGCCGCCCCCGCCCTCAAGGAAGTGCTGGGCAAGTCCGCGCTGATCAAGCACCTGGCCGAAACCAGTGGCGTGGTCGCCAAGGACGTCAAGGCCGTTCTGGCCGCCGTCGAGGACGCCGTCTCCGGCGCGATCAGCAAGAAGGGCGCGGGCAGCTTCACCCTGCCGGGCCTGTTCAAGGTCAGCGCGGTCAAGGTGCCGGCCAAGCCGAAGCGCAAGGGCGTCAACCCGTTCACCAAGGAAGAGCAGTGGTTCGCCGCCAAGCCGGCTTCGGTCAAGGTCAAGGTGCGTCCGCTGAAGAAGCTCAAGGACGCCGCGGCCTGATACCGGCGCGACTCCAGGGTTTCCGGAAGGGGCGGCAGCGATGCCGCCTTTTCTTTTTGGGTCTTTTCTCAACTAAGGGATGCGTCGTCTTACCCCCGGAAAGCGGCGAGGCGGGAAGTGGAGTCGCGGCGGTGCGGCACGATGCCTGCTGCCGCTCATGTCCCCCGGCTGCGGCCTGCGGCCGCAGCCTCCTCCTTTACTTCCCGTCAGCAGGCATCGCACCACACCGCTTCACGGTCATCGGCCGCCGGTTTTGTAGGAGCCGGTCTTGCCGGCGACCGCCATGGCGGAAACGCCTGCGTGAAACCGGTTGTCAATGATCCGTCCGCCTCCACGGTCGCCGGCAAGACCGGCTCCTACAGGAAGTAAAGGCCCAACGGGCCGGGACCGGGGGACATGAGCGGCAGCAGGCTGCGCGCCAAAGCGCCGCAGCGCTGCATCCGGATGCTTCCCCCAGTTGGGCGAAGAGCCTTCTTCCTGCATATACGCCGCCCGTGGATCCTCGCCGGATGCAGCCGTCTCCCGCCTCGTCCGCCCCGCGCTCGCCGGCCACGCGGCTGGTCCGCTGGCTCTGGCGCCTGCTGCTGCTCGCCGCGCTGCTGCTGTTCGCCGCCTGGGCCTGGCGGCAACCCTGGCTGGACTACCCGCGCACGCTATGGGAGCTGTCGCGGATGCCGCCGCCGTCCTCGCTGCCGGTTCCGGTGCAGGGCGTGCGTGCGCGCCAGATCGCCGACACCTTCGGCGCCCCGCGCGGCCAGGACCGTCGCCACGAGGGCGTGGACATCTTCGCCGCGCGCGGCACGCCCGTGCGCAGCGCCACCCGTGGCATCGTCCTGGCCGTGCGCGAGCGCGGCCTGGGCGGGCGCCAGGTCTGGGTGCTGGGCCCGGCGCGCGAGCGCCACTATTACGCCCACCTGGACGAATGGACGCCTGGGCTGGCCACCGGCCAGGTGGTCGAGGCCGGCACCCCGCTGGGCACCGTCGGCGACACCGGCAACGCGCGTGGCACCCCGCCGCACCTGCATTACGGCATCTATGGCGGCGAGGGCGCCCTGGATCCCTTGCCGCGGATGCGCACCGCGCACTGAACGGCCTGCGCGGCGCGGTGGAACGGACCATCGTGGCCGCGGGCCTCGTCCCCGGCGGCGCGCGTGCCTATCTTGGCCGCATCCCCCATCGCGGAACCGTTCCATGGCTTCCTCTCCCCAACGCTACCGGGTCACGGTTACCCCGGTCGAACACGGCGGCCTGCCCTGCCCGGGCCGCTGCAGCATCGAATTCGAGCAGCCCTGCGGCGAGGACTGGATGCGCCTGGTCGAAGGCACCCAGCGCCTGCCCGGCCTGGCCGGCGACGAACGCACCGCCCTGGTGATTGGCGCGCGTCTGCTCGACGGCATCGCCCGCCGCCATCCCGAGCTGGCCGACGATCCCCTGCGCGAGCTGCGCGCACCGCTGGCGCGCCTGCTGGAACGCCTGCAGCCGCCGCGCCCGGTCTGAGTAAGGCGCGGCCGCCGGCGGTATCCTGCGGCGACCGCGACTTCCTCCGGACGGACCAATGCGCAAGGGATTGCTGGCACTGCTCGTACTGGCCGTCCTGGCCGTGGCCTGGCGCGGCTGCCGCAACGAACCGGACACCGCCTCCGAGGGCGCCGCGGCAACGACGGCTCCGCCGCACGCCAGCGAAGTGCAGGACCCGCCGGCCGCGGCCGACCCTGCCGCCGCCACCCGCCGCACCGCCAGCGATGCGGCCACCCATGCCGCCTCCTCCCTGCATGCCTACCTCGGCGCGCTGCCCGGCAAGGACACCGCGCGCGCCGACGCCTGGTGGGCCGGCGGCGATCCGGGCACGCCGCCCGGGGACGCGCTGCTGCGCGGCATCGACGGGCTGCGCAGCCTGCGCATCCAGACCTATACGCCACTGCCGCTGGACCGGGAATCGCCGCCGCGCGCGTTCGAGATCCCGGTCAACCTGCGGCTGGTCCTGGACGGCGGTCGCACGCCCAGGGTGGAAGGCCACTACCGCCTGCGCGCCCGCGTCGACGGCCAGGGCTGGGAGATCACCTCGGCCGAACTGCAGCCGCAGCTGGACTGACGCCGGTCCGGGCTGCACCGGCCGTTCAGCCCGGACCGGGATCATGGCCATGACCCGCACAGGCATGTCGCCATGACCGCTTCCCCACTGCACCGCCTCACGTCGACCGTCATCCTGCTGGCCGGACTGCTGCTGCTCGCCGCCGCTCCGATCGCGCGCGCTGCCGGCGTCCAGGTCGAGGGCCGCCGCCTCAGCGTCGGTGCGGCCGACATGCAGTCCTTCATCGAGACCCGGTTCCCGCTGCGCTATGCGCCGCTGGGCCCCTTGCTGGCGCTGGACGTGAGCCGGCCGCGGCTGTCGCTGCCGCCCGGCCCGCGCCTGCGGCTGATGCTGGACCTGGCGGTGGCCACCGGCGGTGCGCCGGTGCCGCTGGGCACCGCGGAACTGAGCAGCGCCTTGCGCTACGACCCGGCCGGCCAGGCCTTCCACCTCGACCAGCCGAGGATCGAGCGCTTTCTGCCGGCGAGCGGCCAGGGCCGGCTCGACGAAAGCGGGCGCGGCCTGCTCAACGCCTGGCTGGCCGACTACGCACGGACCGAGCCGGTGTACCGGATAGATCCGGCGCTGGCGGCGATGTTCGGCGGCCTGCAGGTACAGGATGTGGCTATTGCCGACGGCCGCCTGGCGGTGACCTTCGACCGCGACCTGGGCGCGATCGCGCCGGCGGTCACCGGCGAGTGACCGCCGGCTGGCGCCGCCGCGCGGCGCTCAGCGCTTGGGCTGCAGCATCGTCCCGGTGCACTTGGGCGAGCCGCATAGGCAGGCCCAGATCTTCTTCAGCCGCGGGGTGTGCCGTTCGGCCAGGACGATGCCGTAGTTGTAGGTCAGCTCCTCGCCGGGGGCGATGTCGCGCACGGACTCGATGAACACCCGGTCCTTGCGCCGGTCGTCGCCTTCGGCCTCGGCGATCACCGCCTCGCAGTTGGGGTCGCAGCTGTGGTTGATCCAGCGCGCGTCGTTGCCTTCGTAGTTGGCGTCGACCACCCACTCGTCGTTGAGGGTGAACAGGAAGGTGTGGCCGCTCTCGACGTCGCCGGAGGTGTCGTTGTCGACCTGGTCGTGGCTGCGGCGGCGGCCCTTGTATTCGATGACGCGCTCGCCCTTGCGGATCGGCGCCACGGCGAACACGCCATTGCCGTGGATGGGCGACTTGCGGGCGACGATCTTGCGGGGCATGCGCGTTCCGGGGGCGGGGGACGGAGGCGATTCTCGCCGATGCCGCCCGCCGGCACCAACCGCCGGCTCCTCTTAATGCAGGAGCCGGCTCGCCGGCGACGGCAGAACGGCAGCTGAAAACGCCGGGTTGGCCCGGCCGGCGCGAAAGCGTACAATTTCGGTACGTTTTAAGACCCCCACGTCCCGCCATGCTCCGCGTCACCAAGCTGACCGATTACGCCACCGTGGTCCTGACCGTGCTCGCCGCGCGCCAGGGCCAGGTGCTGAGCGCCGCCGAGCTGGCCGAGCATTCCGGGCTGGAGCAGCCCACCGTCAGCAAGCTGCTCAAGCCGCTGGCCCAGGCTGGCCTGGTCGAGGGCCTGCGCGGCGTCCACGGCGGCTACCGGCTCAGCCGCGACGCAACCGAGATCAGCCTGATCGAGATCGTCGAGGCGATGGAAGGCCCGCTGGCGATGACCGAATGCAGCCAGCACGAGAGCCAGTGCGGCATCGCCCACCAGTGCGGCGTACGCGCCAACTGGCGGCTGATCAACGACGTGGTCGCCGACGCCCTGCGCGGCGTGACCCTGGAGCAGATGCTCCACCCCCCCACCTCCCCCACCACGCGCCGGCGCGAGATCGCCGTGCGCGTCGCCAGCTGAACGAGTAGGCAGCCCCATGGCCACCGAAATCGACACTCTTCCCGCCACCGCCGAAGCGCCGCCGCAGAACGCCGAGATCCTCGAGCGCCTGGGCCGCCGCTACGAGGCCGGCTTCGTCACCCAGATCGAGTCCGACTCCCTGCCCCCGGGCCTGGACGAGGACACGATCCGCGCCCTGTCGGCGAAGAAGGAGGAGCCGGAGTGGATGACCCAGTGGCGGCTGGACGCCTACCGCCGCTGGCTGACCATGCCGGTCCCGCACTGGGCCAAGCTAAAGATCGCACCGATCGACTTCCAGGCCATCAGCTACTACTCCGCGCCCAAGGGCCCGAAGTACAAGTCGCTGGACGAGGTGCCGAAGGAACTGCTGGATACCTATGACAAGCTCGGCGTACCCCTGCACGAGCGCGCCAAGCTGGCCGGGGTGGCGGTGGACGCGGTGTTCGACTCGGTCTCCGTCGGCACCACGTTCCGGAAGGAGCTGGCCGAGAAGGGCATCGTGTTCTGCTCGATGTCCGAGGCCATCCGCGAGCATCCGGAACTGGTGAAGAAGTACCTGGGCAGCGTGGTCCCGCATGGCGACAACTACTTCGCCGCGCTGAACTCGGCGGTGTTCTCCGACGGCAGCTTCGTGTTCATCCCCCGGGGCGTGCGCTGTCCGATGGAGCTGAGCACCTACTTCCGGATCAACGCCGGCCACACCGGCCAGTTCGAGCGCACCCTGATCGTGGCCGAGGAAGGCGCCTACGTCTCCTACCTGGAAGGCTGCACCGCGCCGATGCGCGACGAGAACCAGCTGCACGCGGCGGTGGTCGAGCTGGTGGTGCTGGACGACGCCGAGATCAAGTACTCGACCGTGCAGAACTGGTACCCGGGCGACGAGGAAGGGCGCGGCGGCATCTACAACTTCGTCACCAAGCGCGCCGAATGCCGCGGCGCGCGCAGCAAGGTCACCTGGACCCAGGTCGAGACCGGCTCGGCGATCACCTGGAAGTACCCGTCCTGCGTGCTACTGGGCGACGACTCGGTGGGCGAGTTCCACTCGGTGGCGCTGACCCACCACCGCCAGCAGGCCGACACCGGCACCAAAATGATCCACGTCGGCAAGCGCACCAAGTCCAAGATCGTGTCCAAGGGCATCAGCGCCGGGCGCGGCCAGAACACCTACCGCGGCCTGGTCAAGGTCGACCGCAATGCCGACGGCGCGCGCAACTACACCCAGTGCGACAGCCTGCTGATCGGCAAGCAGTGCGGCGCCCACACCTTCCCCTACATCGAGGTGCGCAACCCCGGCGCCACCGTCGAGCACGAGGCCACCACCTCCAAGATCAGCGACGACCAGCTGTTCTACTGCCGCTCGCGAGGCCTCGGCCAGGAGGACGCGGTCTCGCTGATCGTCGACGGCTTCTGCAAGCAGGTCTTCCGCGAGCTGCCGATGGAGTTCGCGGTGGAGGCCAAGAAGCTGCTGGAAGTGTCGCTGGAAGGCAGCGTCGGCTGACGCCTTAGTTCCTTCTCCCTCCGGGAGAAGGTGCCCCGAAGGGGCGGATGAGGGTTCGGAGCGGCCGCGGCGTCCGGACCGTCGCAATGCCCCCGGCCCTCTCCCCAACCCCTCTCCCATCGGAGAGGGGCTCAAGAACCGAATGGAACCAACATGCTGAAGATCGAAAACCTCCACGCCAGCGTCGCCGGCAAGGAAATCCTCAAGGGCCTCTCCCTGCAGGTGAAGCCGGGCGAAGTGCACGCCATCATGGGCCCCAACGGCGCCGGCAAGTCCACACTGGGCAACATCCTGGCCGGGCGCGACGGCTACGAGGTCGGCGCAGGCAGCGTCGAGTTCGACGGCAAGCCCCTGCTGGAACTGGAGCCGGAGGAGCGCGCCGCCGAAGGCCTGTTCCTGGCCTTCCAGTACCCGGTCGAGATCCCCGGGGTGAACAACACCTACTTCCTGCGCAGCGCGCTCAACGCCCAGCGCAAGGCGCGCGGCCAGGCCGAGCTGGACTCGATGCAGTTCCTCAAGCTGGTGCGCGAGAAGCTGGCGGTGCTGCACCTGAAGGACGAACTTTTGCACCGCGGCGTCAACGAGGGTTTCTCCGGCGGCGAGAAGAAGCGCAACGAGATCTTCCAGCTGGCGGTGCTCGAGCCGAAGCTGGCGATCCTCGACGAGACCGACTCGGGCCTGGACATCGACGCGCTCAAGACCGTGGCCGACGGCGTCAATGCCCTGCGCAACGGCGAGCGCTCGTTCCTGGTGATCACCCACTACCAGCGCCTGCTCGACTACATCAAGCCCGACGTGGTCCACGTCCTGGCCGAGGGCCGGATCGTCCAGACCGGCGGCCCCGAACTGGCGCTGGAGCTGGAGAAGCACGGCTACGCTTGGCTCAAGGACCGGGTGGCGCCGGAGGCGGTCTGATGGGCGCCCTGCTCGATTCCTTCCGCGAGGCTTTTGGCGAGTCCCTCGCAACGGCCCGCACCTCCATGTGCGGACCTTCCAACGAACTGCTGCCCGCGCGCCAGGCCGCCCTGGACGCCCTGCTCGCCGACGGCCTGCCCGGCCCGCGCGAGGAGGCGTGGAAATACACCTCCCTGCGCGCGCTGGAGCGCCGCGCCTTCGCCCCGGCCGACGCGGCGCCGCCGGCGTTCGATCCCGCTTTGCTGGCCGGCATCCCCGCCCCGCGCCTGGTGTTCGCCAACGGCCGCTTCGATCCCGGCCAGAGCGACCTGTCCGGCCTGCCCGCCGGCGCCAGCGTCGAGGCCCTGTCGCAGGTCCTGGCCAGCGGCGAGCCGCGCGACGCCAACTTCCTCGCCCGCCGCTACGAGCGCCGCGACGAGGTCTTCGCCCGCGCCAACGCCGCCCTGGCCGAGGACGGCGCGGTGGTCCGGATCGACGCCGGCGTCCGGGTCGAAGCGCCCCTGCACCTGGTCTTCGTCGGCGTGCCGCAGGCCGGCGACCGCGCCTGGCACCTGCGCCACTTCATCGACCTGCGCAACGACGCCGCGCTGGACATCGTCGAGCACCAGCTGTCCGCCGGCGACCACGCCCACCTGGCCAACGAGGTGCTGCACCTGCACGCCGGCCAGCGCGCACGGGTGCGCCACGCCCGGGTGCAGCACGACGCCGCCCGCGCCACCCGCTTCGCCCGCACCGACGCGGTGCTGGCGCGCGAAGCGCAGTACCGGCGCTTCGACCTGGAACTGGGCGCGGCGCTGAGCCGGCACGAGCTCAACGTGCGCCTGGAAGGCGATGGCGCCGTGCTTACCGCCAACGGCGTGCTGCTCGGCGATGGCCGCCGCCACGTCGACACCCGCCTGGGAATCGAGCACATCGGCCGCAACACCGCCTGCGAGCTGCTCTGGCGCGGGATCGCCGACGGCCGCAGCAAGGTCGTGTTCCACGGCGGAATCGACATCCGCGCCGGCGCCGACGGCACCGACGCGGCGTTGTCGAACAAGAACCTGCTGCTGTCGGCCGAGGCCGAGATCGACACCCAGCCGGTGCTGGTGATCGACGCCGACGAGGTCAAGGCCGCGCACGGCGCCACCGTCGGCCAGCTCGATGCCAACGCCCTGTTCTACCTGCGCTCGCGCGGCCTGCCCGAGGCGCAGGCACGGCGCCTGCTGACCGTGGCCTTCTGTCGCGAGCCGCTGCTGGCGCTCGGCGACGAGGGCGGCGAGGACGGCCTGCGCCAGCTGCTGCTGGCGCGCCTGGACGCGGCGCTGGCGGCCGCGCTCGGCGCAGGGGACGGCGCATGAGCACGCCGGTCCCGGCCGCCGTCCACGACGCCGCCCTGCCCAGCCACGAGGGCGGGGTCGACTGGGCCCGCGTGCGCGCCGACTTCCCCTTGCTGATGCGCGAGGTCCACGGCAAGCCGCTGGTCTACTTCGACAACGCCAACACCGGGCAGAAGCCCTTGCCGGTGATCGCCTCGCAGGACGCGTTCTACCGCCGCCAGAACGCCAACGTCAGCCGCGCCGTGCACGCGCTCGGCACCGAGGCCACCGAGGCCTACGAGGGCGCGCGCGGCAAGCTGGCGCGCTTCCTGGGCGTGCGCGCCGACGAACTGGTGCTGTGCAGCGGCACCACCTTCGCGATCAACCTGGTCGCCTACTCCTGGGCCCTGCCGCGGCTCAAGGCCGGCGACGTCATCCTGGTCTCGCGGATGGAGCACCACGCCAACATCGTGCCTTGGCAGCTGGTCGCCCAGCGCACCGGGGCTACGGTCAGGGTCGCCGAGATCCTGGCCGACGGCAGCCTCGACCTGGACGCGCTGTACCGGGCCATGACCGCCGAGGTGAAGCTGCTGGCCCTGGCCCACGTCTCCAACGTGCTCGGCACCGTCAACCCGGTGCGCGAGATCTGCCGCGAGGCCCGCCGCCGCGGCATCGTCACCGTGGTCGACGGCTCCCAGGCCGCGCCGCACATGAAGCTGGACGTGGCCGCGATCGGCTGCGACTTCTACGCGCTCACCGGCCACAAGATGTGCGCGCCGACCGGCACCGGCGCCCTGTGGGCGCGGCGCGAGCACCTGCTGGCGATGCCGCCGTTCATCGGCGGCGGCGAGATGATCAAGGAGGTCAGCTTCGACGGCACGGTGTTCAACGACCCGCCGCACAAGTTCGAGGCCGGCACCCCGAACATCGCCGGCTTCGTCGGCCTGGGCGCAGCGGTCGATTACCTCGAGTCGGTCGGCATGGACGCGATCGCCGCGCGCGAGGCCGAACTGCTGGCCCACGCCACCGAGGCCCTGCAGGCCATCCCCGGCCTGCGCATCTTCGGCACCGCCCCGCACAAGGCCGCGGTGATCTCGTTCCTGGTCGAGGGCGCCCATGCCCACGACCTGGCCACCCTGCTCGACCTCGAAGGCGTGGCCGTGCGTTCGGGCCAGCACTGCGCCCACCCCCTGCTGCAGTTCTTCGGTGTTGCCGCGACCCTGCGCGCCTCGCTGGCCTTCTACAACACCCACGAGGAGATCGAGCGCTTCGCCGCGGCGCTCGACAAGACCCGACGCCTGCTCCAGTAGGGACACTAGAATCGCGCCATGGATCCGCTCGCTTTCCGCCACGCCAATCCCGCCGACATCCCCGCCCTGGTCGACCTGGTCACCTCCGCCTACCGCGGCGACGCCAGCCGCGCCGGCTGGACCACCGAAGCCGACCTGCTCGACGGCCAGCGCATCGATCCGCAGGTCCTGGCGGCCGACATCGCCCGCCCGCGCAGCGTGGTCCTGCTGGCCGAGCGCGACGGCGCCCTGCTGGCCTGCGCCCACGTCGCCGAGGAGGACGGCGCCGGCTACTTCGGCATGTTCGCCGTGCGCCCGGAGCTGCAGGGCGGCGGCGTCGGCAAGGCGATGCTCGCGCAGGCCGAGCGCATCGCCGGCGAGGACTGGAGCCTGGCGACGATGCGCATGACCGTGATCGACGTGCGCGACAGCCTGATCGCCTTCTACCAGCGCCGCGGCTACGTCCGCACCGGCATCCTCAAGCCCTTCCCCTACGGCGACGAGCGCTTCGGCATCCCGCTGCGCGACGACCTGCGCTTCGAGGTGCTGGAAAAGGACCTGGGCGCGGAGCGGGCCGCATGAGCGCGCAGGCCTGGACCTTCGTCTGCGCCAGCGGCGAGCTTTTGCCCGGCGAGATGCGCCCGGTGTTCGACGAGGTCACCGGTACCCCGATCCTGGTGGTCAACCTGGACGGCGAGCTGTACGCGCTGGAGGACCGCTGCAGCCACGAGGACTTCGAACTGTCCTCCGGCGTGGTCGATCCGGCCGAGGGCAGCGTCGAGTGCGTCCTGCACGGCGCCCGCTTCGACCTCCGCGACGGCCGCGCCCTGTGCGCCCCGGCCTACTCGCCGGTGCCCAAGTTCCCGGTCAAGCTCGAGCACGGCGGGATCTGGACCCGCGACGACCGCGGCTGAGCCGGTTCCGGCAACGCGGGTGGATGCGCCCACGGTTGCAAATAGGAATCCATCTCATTAACATCGGCGCCCCGCCCGTCGAGCCCGTGCCGCCGGTCAACGTCGTTGGAAACCGCCCCGTCCCGCGCCTGCCCGCCGCCTCGCAGCCGGATCGCCTTCGCGATCGCCTGGCTCGCGGGGCTGTTCCTGTTCGGGCTGCTGGCCTGGACGGAGCCGGGCCGCCAAGCGACAGCCCACGACGCGCCCGTCGCCGCCACGGCCGGTACGGACGGCCATCGCTCCTGTCCCGTCGCTACCAGTCCGCTTTCCGCCGCCGCGCGCGTCTGCCTGCCCTGCAGCGGCGCGTGCGAAAGCGAAGACCCCTGCCTGCCGCCGCCGGTAGTTGCAGCACACCCTGAAGCCGGCCACCCCGCGCGCACCGCACCTGCGCCGTCCTTAGCCGGCAGCCGTCCGCCACGCCATCGCGGCCAGGGTCCTCCCGCCGTCTGACGCGCCTGTCGATGCGCGCGCAACAGCACGCGCATTCGTCCTTCGCCCTCCGCTCCGTTCCCTTCCGGGACGGCTGCCGCCGCGCCTGCGCCGCCGCTTCGGGCCGCTCTTCCTCCACCACCCACCCGCGAAACCACCCATGACCCACATCAGGACCCGCAAATACGCGCCTGCCGCGCTGCGCACCCAGCCCAGCCTGGCCACCGCCACCCTGCTCACCGGCCTGGCCCTGGCCGGGCCGGTCGCCGCCGCCGACGCGGTCGACGCCGCCGAAACCCGCGCCGGCAACGCCACCACCCTGGACGGCCTGGAGGTCAAGGGCGTGCACGGCTATAAGGCCGAGCGCGTGGCCTCGCCCAAGTTCACCCAACCGCTGCAGGACACCCCGCAGACCATCCAGGTCATCACCGGCGACCTGTTCAACCAGCAGGGCGCGACCACCCTGACCGAGGCTTTGCGCAACAGCGCCGGGGTCGGCACCTTCTATGCCGGCGAGAACGGCAACACCAGTACCGGCGATACCGTCTACATGCGCGGCTTCGACAGCTCCGGCAGCATCTATGTCGACGGCGTGCGCGACCTGGGTTCGATCTCGCGCGACGTGTTCAACACCGAGCAGGTCGAAGTGGTGAAGGGCCCGGCCGGCACCGACAATGGCCGCAGCGCGCCGACCGGCGCGATCAACATGGTCAGCAAGCAGGCCAACCTGCACGACGCCGTCTCCGCCGTGGTTTCGGCGGGCAGCGATGGCCAGCAGCGCGCCACCGCGGACTGGAACCAGACCCTGGGCGCCACCGCCGCAGTGCGCGTGAACGCCTTGTGGCAGGACAGCGACGTGGCCGGCCGCGACCACGTCAACAACAGCCGCTGGGGCTTGGCCCCGTCGTTCGGCTTCGGCCTGGGCACCGACACCCGCTACCATCTGAACCTGCTCTACATCGAGCAGGACAACGTGCCGGACGGCTTCGTGCCGACCCTCGGCCTGCCGGGCTGGACCCCGCAGCCGGGCCTGGAACAGCTGGCCGACCACCCGGTCGATCCGGAGAACTTCTACGGTACCCGCTACGACCACGACGACGTCACCGCGCAGCAGGCCACCTTCCGCTTCGAGCACGACTTCTCCGAAGCGCTGAAGCTGAGCAACATCGCCCGCTGGGGCAAGACCGAACAGGACTACCTGCTGACCGCGTTCATGTCCACCGGCGGCAACAGCGGCAACCCGATGGCCGGCAACATCAAGTGGACCGACATCGACGACCTGTCCACCTACACCCTCAATCGCAGCAACCTGACCTACAAGGACCAGGAAAACACCATCCTCACCGACCAGCTCAACCTGCGCGCCGACTTCGCCACTGGCCAGGTCCGGCACAACCTGAGCACCGGCCTGGAATTCACCCGCGAGCAGCAGAAGTCCTGGGGCCTGGCCGGCACCACCGGCGCCGGCTGGACGCCCGCCAACCTGTACGACCCGGACTGGAACGCCACCGGCCTGACCACCCGCCTTACCGGCGCCTACACCGACGGCAGGACCACCACCTCGTCGCTGTACCTGTTCGACACGCTCGCGTTCGGCGAGGCCTTCCTGCTCACCGCCGGCGTACGCGCCGACCACTACGAGACCGAGTACCGCAGCGCCTCGGTGTGCGGCGGCCGCGGCGGCCCGGCCTGCGGCAGCAGTCCGGCCGGCACCGTCATCGCCAGCCGGACCGTGGAGGACTCCGACACCCTGATCAACTGGAAGCTCGGCGCGGTCTACAAGGCCAACGAGGCCGTCAGCCTGTACGCCAACTACGCGCTCTCGCAGCAGCCGCCGGGCGGCAGCAACTTCCAGTTGAACGAGACCGCCGGCAACGCCAACAACATCAACATGGACCCGCAGGAGGCGCGCACCGCCGAGATCGGCTCCAAGTGGCGCCTGTTCGACGACGCGCTGGCGCTGGATGTGGCCCTGTTCCGCACCGAGGTGACCAACGAGATCACCGGCAACGCGGCCGAGGGCTACTACCAGAACGGCCAGAAGACCGTGGAAGGCGTGGAGATCTCCGTGGTCGGCCATCTCACCGACAACTGGTCGGTCTCGGCCGGCTACACCCACCAGAAGACCGAAGTGGACAAGGGCAGCCTGCTGACCGCCGACGGCAGCAACAACCTGACCTACACCCCCGAGGATGCGTTCACCAGCTGGACGACCTACCGCCTGCCGTTCGGCCTGACCGTGGGCGGCGGCGTGCGCTACTCCGGGCAGATGCACCGTGGAACCGACGGCGCGGTGGGCACTCCGGCGTTCACCAAGTCCTATACCGTCTGGGACGCGGTGGCCTCCTATCCGGTCAACGACCACCTCAGCCTGCGCCTGAACGCCTACAACGTGTTCGACAAGCAGTACGTGGCGGCGATCAACAAGAGCGGCTACCGCTACACTCCGGGCATGCCGCGCACCTGCCTGCTGAGCGCGGAACTGCGCTTCTGATCCACCGCCGGCCGGGGCCCGGGCCCCGGCCGGCTTTCGGAGCCGCCACGATGCTGCTGCACGTTCCCCAGGTACTCGACGCGCAGGAACTGGCCCGCGTCCGCCAGGCACTGGAAACGGCCGACTGGACCGACGGCCGCGAGACGGTCGGAGCCCAAGGCGCCCAGGTCAAGCGCAACCACCAGCTCGCCGATGCCTCGCCGCTGAAGGCCGAACTGGGCCGGGTGGTGCTGGCGGCGCTGGAACGCAATCCGCTCTATTTCGCCGCCGCGCTGCCGCTGCGCGTCCTGCCGCCGCGCTTCAACCGCTACACCGGCGGCGGCGAGTACGGCTTCCACGTGGACGGCGCGGTGATGATCAGCGGCAGCGGGCCGGAACGCCTGCAGGTACGCTCCGACGTCTCCTGCACCCTGTTCCTGTGCGAGCCGGACGAATACGACGGTGGCGAGCTGGTGATCAGCGACACCTACGGCGAACACGAAGTGAAGCTGCCGGCCGGCGACATGATCCTGTATCCGTCCAGCAGCCTGCACCGCGTGCTTCCGGTGACCCGCGGCGCGCGCCTGGCCTCGTTCTTCTGGGTGCAGAGCATGGTCCGCGACGACGGCCGCCGGCGCCTGCTGCTGGAGATGGACACGGCCATTGAATCCCTGCGCCAGAGCCAGGCCGACCCCAGCGCGGTACTGCAGCTGACCGGCGTCTACCACAACCTTCTGCGGCAATGGGCCGAGGTCTGACGTAAACCGTTCCCGTCTGGATATGATAAGCATTCCCATCTAAGATATGCGGCGACCGCCACCGGGCGGCGACCGGGGAACGCGTGATCCAACCCAACTCCAGCGCACGATGCGGCCTGCCGCTGCCCGTAAGGGCCGTGGCCGCGCGCGTCTTGCCGGCCGGCTGGATCGTGGCCCTGCTGCTGGCGCTGGCCTCGGTGCTGCTTCCGGTGGCCGCCCAGGCGGACGGGCATTGCGACCAGCTCCTCCTCGAACAAGAGGCTGTCGTCCTGCATGCGTCCCTGGACGTACCGGGTGACGGCCTCCCCGGCGACGAACTCCATCGCCAGGCGCCGGCGAAGAAGCGGCGTCCGGTCCCCCTGCTGATACCGGTCCTGGCGCCGGATGTGCAGGACGCCACCTGGGTCCTGCTGACGCAACCGGCCGGTGTCGATTCCGTGCGCTCCGTGCCTGCGCCGGCCGCCGAGCCGCCGCGCGCGCCCCGCTCCCATCCCGCTTCCCGCACCCCCGCGTGCGGCCGGCGTGCGCCCGCCCTGGACACGCGCAACGGCCAGCGCACCTCATCGCCTTGTCGAGCCTTCCCATGAACCGTCACCTCCGTCCTGCCCTCCTCCCCGCCGCCCTGGCTGCTACGCTCGCCTCCACCGCCATCCAGGCCCTTGCCGCCCCGGTCGCCAGCGGCGATCCGAATACCCTCGACACCGTGGTCGTCACCGCCGCCGGCTTCGAGCAGAAGCTCACCGACGCCCCGGCCAGCATCAGCGTCATCACCCGCGAAGACCTGGCCAAGCGCCCGTACATGACCCTGCTCGACGCGGTCCGCGACCTGGAAGGCGTGGACGTGGGCGAGACCCGCGACAAGACCGGCCAGGGCACCATCTCCATGCGCGGCATGGGCTCGGACTACACCCTGATCCTGGTCAACGGCCGCCGCCAGAACAACCACGGCGACATCTACCCGAACAACTTCGGCGGCAACCAGTTCAACCACATCCCGCCGCTGGACGCGATCGAGCGGATCGAGGTGATCCGCGGCCCGGCCTCGACCCTGTACGGCGCCGACGCGATGGGCGGCGTGATCAACGTCATCACCAAGAAGAACCTGGACAACTGGAGCGGCTCGCTCAGCCTGAGCCGCACGATCGAGACCGACGACCAGTTCGGCGACGACGCCACCGCGGACTTCTTCGTCACCGGCCCGCTGGTGAAGGGCCTGCTGAACCTTAGCGCGCGCGGCAGCTGGTACCAGCGCGACGCCTCCAACCCGGTGTACGCCCCGGTCACCGACCCGGCCGGCGTGACCCACACCCGCCCGCTGGGCTTCGGCGCCGGCGGCAAGACCGTGGACAACACCAACAAGGCCGCCGGCGCCAGCCTGGAGTGGATCCTGGCGCAGAACCAGAGCCTGACCTTCGACTACGACACCTCGAAGCAGGAATACGACAACGGCACCAAGATCAACGACGACGGCGAAGAGGAATACCCGGTCGGCACCGTCGACAGCCTCGCCAGCATCTGGGCGGCGGGCAACGCCTGCCTGGGCGCGGCCGGTGCCAACGCCAACGCCTGCCGCGCCAACGGCGGCACCTGGGGGCGCCGCGCCAATCCGCGGGTCGGCTACGGTCCGACCCAGGAGTTCACCCGCGAGGGCTGGTCGATCACCCACGACGGCAAGTGGGCGTTCGGCAACAGCCTGGTCTCGCTGGCCCACATCGCCACCAACAACGACGGCCGCACCCTGCCGTTCACCGTGGCCGAGCGCGAGCAGCTGCTGGCGATGTTCGACGGCACCGGCCAGTACGCCGGCATGAGCCTGGCCGATCGCCGTGCCCTGGCTGAATCGACCTTCCTGCCGCGCCCCAAGCGCACCCTGGAAAGCCGCCAGTACACCCTGGACGCCAAGCTCGACATTCCCTGGCAGGCGCGCGGCCGGCACACCTCGGTGCTGGGCACCCAGGTGATCCGCGGCGAACTGGAGGACGGCGTGTTCGGCATGGAGGCCGGCACCCCCAGCGCGATCCAGGAGCACAACATGTATTCGCTGTTCGCCGAGGACACCTGGTACGTGGTCGAGCCGCTGGCGGTCACCTACGGCCTGCGTTACGACGACCACGAGGTGTTCGGAAGCCAGGTCAGCCCGCGCCTGTACGGGGTGTGGACCCTGAGCGAACAGTGGACCGTCAAGGGCGGCGTCAGCACCGGCTTCAAGACTCCCAAGACCACCCAGCTGTACGACGGCATCACCGGCTTCGGCGGCCAGGGCACCACCCCGCTGTTCGGCAATCCGGACCTGCAGCCGGAGACCAGCACCAGCACCGAGCTGGCGGTGTACTGGCAGCATCCGGACGGGCACAACTTCAACGCCACCGTGTTCCGCAACGAATTCGACGACAAGCTCTCCACCGAGAGCTGCGGCGCCAACCTGGCGCTGGCCTGCCCCACCGGCGAATACGCCGAGCTCGGCTACGTCACCGGCAGCGTGCCGGTCAACATCGACGAGGCCGTGGTCCAGGGCGCCGAGCTGGCCGGCCGCTGGCAGGTCGCCGAGCGCTTCGGCCTGCGCGCCAACTACACCTACACCGACAGCGAACAGAAGAGCGGCACGTCCAAGGGCCTGCCGCTGGGCAACAGCGCCAAGCACATGGCCAACGCCACCCTGGACTGGCAGGCGACCGAGCGCTTCAACCTGTTCCTGAGCGCCGAGCTGCGTTCCAAGCGCTATCGCGGCGTGGATGCGACCACCCGCCAGCCGCTGTACTGGAAGGACTACGAGGTGTTCCACCTGGGCGCCTCGTACGAGCTGGCCGAATGGGTCACGGTCAACGCCCGCATCAACAACCTGCTGGACCGGGACTTCACCAGCTACCAGTACTCGTTCCTGGATGCCGGCGACGGCAGCTGGACCCTGTCGGCGCAGGACGACTACAACAACAAGGAGAAGGCCCGCAACGTCTGGGTCAGCGTGAACTTCAGCTTCTGACTTTCGCGCGCGCGTGGGCCGGGTGTGTCAACCGCCCGGCCGCGCATGCGTTTCCTCCCGGGAACCGGCCATCGATGAGAATCGTTCTCATCGATGGCCTATACTTGGCGACCCGACCGAACCCGTCCTTCCGTGCCCGCCACCGCCTCTCCCGACCCGGTCACCGCCCAGCGCCGTCGCGGCTTCTGGCTGCGCACGCTGCATCAGTGGCACTGGATCAGCTCGGCGGTGTGCCTGGTGGGGATGCTGCTGTTCGCCGCCACCGGCATCACCCTCAACCACGCCGCGAAGATCGAGGCCAGCCCGCAGGTCGACAACCGCGCCCTGGAGTTGCCCGCACCTTTGCTGGAGACGCTGGCCGGCGCCCCGGAAGAAGGCAACGCGCCGCTGCCGCCAGCCATCGCCACATGGCTGGACGATGCGCTCGACGTCCCCGTCGGCCGCCGCCCCGCCGAGTGGTCGCCGGAAGAGGCCTACCTGTCGATGCCCTCGCCCGGCGCCGATGCCTGGCTGAGCATCGACCGCGAGACCGGCGCGATCGAGTACGAGCGTACCGACCGCGGCTGGGTCTCCTACTTCAACGACCTGCACAAGGGCCGCAACGCGGGACCGGCCTGGGGCTGGTTCATCGACGTGTTCGCGATCGCCTGCCTGGTGTTCTGCATCACCGGCCTGTTCCTGCTGCACCTGCATGCGCGGCAAAGGCGCCTGACCTGGCCGCTGGTCGGCCTGGGCCTGGTGGTGCCGGTGCTGCTGGCCCTGCTCCTGATCCACTGACCCTCCACTTCCACACGAGGTTCCACCGATGCGCGCCACGCTCTTCATCGCGGTCAGCGGCCTGCTGACGCTCCCGGCCTACGCCGCCGAGCTGCAGGTCAACGTCGAGATCCCCAAGCTCAACGTCGCCGAATACCACCGCCCCTACGTGGCGATCTGGGTGGAAGGCGCCGACCAGAAGGTCGCGGCCAACCTCGCCGTCTGGTACCAGCTGCGCGACACCGCCGAGGGCCATGGCACCAAGTGGCTGCCCGACCTGCGCCAGTGGTGGCGCAAGTCCGGGCGCAACCTGCAGGTGCCGGTGGACGGCGTCACCGGGCCGACCCGGCCGGTAGGCACCCATGCCCTGGCCTTCGCCGGCAGCCAGCCGCAGCTCAAGGACCTGGCCCCGGGCGAGTACACCCTGGTGGTCGAGGCCGCGCGCGAAGTCGGCGGCCGCGAACTGGTGAAGCTGCCCTTTTCCTGGAACGGCAAGGCCCAGGCCGCCAAGGTCCAGGGCCAAAGCGAGCTGGGCGCGGTCAGCCTGGCGGTCAAGCCCTGAGCGCCACGCCCGCCCGCATTCTTTCCCGATCCGACCCGTCCGTCGTCGATACCCACCGGAGGTCCACCATGAAGCGCACCCTGATCCTGGCAGCCGCACTCGCCCTGGCCGTCCCCTTCTCCGCCGCCGCGCACAAGGCCTGGCTGCGTCCCTCGCAGACCGTGCTGGCCGGCGCCGACCCGTGGATCACGGTTGATGCGGCCGTGTCCAACGACCTGTTCTACTTCAACCACGTGCCGATCCGCCTGGACAACCTGGTGATCACCGCGCCCGACGGCAGCAGCGTGCAGCCGCAGAACCCGGCCACCGGCAAGTACCGCAGCGTGTTCGACGTGCAGCTCAAGCAGCAGGGCACCTACCGGATCGCGGTGGTCAGCGAAGGTCTGTTCGCCAGTTGGGAAGAGGACGGCAAGCCCAAGCGCTGGCGCGGCAACGCCCAGACCTTCGCTACCGAAGTGCCGAAGGACGCCAAGAACCTGCAGGTGTCGCAGAGCGTGGGCCGCAACGAGACCTTCGTCACCAACGGCTCGCCGAACGAGACCGCGCTCAAGCCCAGCGGCAAGGGCATCGAACTGCTGCCGCTGACCCATCCCAACGACCTGTTCGCCGGCGAGCCGGCGAAGTTCCGGGTGCTGGTCGACGGCAAGCCGGCATCGGGGCTGGAGTTCGAGATCGTCCGCGGCGAGACCCGCTATCGCAACGCCCAGGACGAGATCAAGGCGACCACCGACGCCGCCGGCGAGTTCAGCGTGACCTGGCCGGAGGCCGGCATGTACTGGCTGGAGACGTCCAGCCAGGACGCCAAGACCAGCGTGCCGCAGGCCAAGCAGCGCCGGCTGAGCTACGTGGCCACCCTGGAAGTGCTGCCGCAGTAAGCGCGGCGACGGGAACCGCGATGGAACAGGCTGCCGCCGGGAGCCTCGCCAGCCTCGGCGGGCAGACCATGGGGACCACTTGGAGCGCGCGCCTGTACGCGCCTCCCGGATCGGACCTGCATGCGCTGCACGCCGGGATCCAGCGCCAGCTGGATCGGGTGGTGGCGCAGATGAGCACCTGGGAGGCGGACTCGGACATCAGCCGCTACCGGCGCGCGCCGGCCGGCAGCTGGCAAAGGCTGCCGGCCGAATTCGCCGCCGTGCTCGCCTGCGCGCTGGACGTGGCCGACGCCAGCGACGGCGCGTTCGACCCGACCATCGGCCCCCTGGTGGACCTGTGGGGCTTCGGCAGCGCCGGCCGGCCGCGGCGGGTGCCGGCCGCGGCCGAGATCGCCCGCGAGCGAGCGCGCACCGGCTGGCAAAGCCTGCAGCGCCGGGCCGACGGCCGCGAACTGCTGCAGCCCGGCGAGCTGCAGCTGGACCTGTCGGCGATCGCCAAGGGCTACGGCGCCGACCTCGTCGCCGAGCACCTGCGTGCACGCGATATCGCCGCGGCGCTGGTGGAAGTGGGCGGCGAGATCCGCGCCTTCGGCCGCAAGCCCGACGGCCAGGCCTGGCGGGTGCTGGTGGAATCGGAAGTGGACGAGGAAGCGGCCATCGAGGAATTGCCGGCGCGCGTGCTGGTGCTGGACGAGGCCGCGGTGGCGACCTCGGGCGACCGCTGGCACCGCTTCGAGCAGGACGGCGTGCGCTATGCACACACCTTCGATCCGCGCCGCGGCGCCCCGGTCGAACGCGCGGCCGCCTCGGTCACCGTGGTCGCCGCCGACGCCATGCATGCCGACGCCTGGGCTACCGCGCTGACCGTGATGGGCCTCGAACAGGGCCTGGCGTTCGCCCAGGCCCGCGGCCTGGCCGCGCGCTTCGTCGCCCGCCAGGCCGCCGGTCGGCTGCACGAATCGATGACCGACGCGTTCCGCGCGCGGCTGGCGGCATGAGCGCGCCCTCTCCTCCCGCGGACGGCCGCTGGAACCTGCTGGGCAACGCCCTGGTCCTGCTCGTGCTCGCCGCCTCCGCCGGCGGACTGCTGGCCCTGCATACCGACGCCTGGTGGCTGGCGACGCCGCGGCCCTCGCACTGGTGGCTGGCCGGCGCGGTCGCGCTGGCCTATGCCGCGGCCTGCGCGGCGCTGCTGTGGCCGCGCCGCGCAGCCGCCGCCGGCGCCGCGGACGGAGGCGAGCCGCCCTTGCTGGTGGCCTGGGCCAGCCAGACCGGATTCGCCACCGCCCTGGCCGAACGCAGCGCCGCGGCGCTGCACGAAGGCGGCCGGCAGGTGCTGCTGCTGCCGCTGGACCAGGTCGACGGCACCCTACTGGCGGCGACCCGGCGCGCGCTGTTCATCGCCAGCACCACCGGCGAGGGCGACCCGCCCGACCACGCCCTTCGCTTCCTGCGCGGCCCGATGGCCGGCGCCCCGGCCTTGGCGGAGCTGGAGTACGCCCTGCTCGCGCTGGGCGACCGCGAGTACGTGGACTTCTGCGCCTTCGGCCGGCAACTGGACGAATGGCTGCGCCACCGCGGCGCCCGGCCCCTGTTCGACCGGGTCGAGGTCGACAACGCCGACGAAGCCGCCTTGCGCCATTGGCAGTACGAACTGGGCCGGATCGCGGGCACCGGCCAGCTGCCCGACTGGGCGCCTCCGGCCTACGAGCCCTGGCGGCTGGTGGAGCGCGAGCTGCTCAACCCGGGCAGCCAGGGCGGGCCGGTCTACGACCTGCGCCTGCTGCCGGCGACCGGTCCGCTACCCGCCTGGCAGCCCGGCGACATCGCCGAGATCGGGCCGCGCAATCCGCCGACGCGGGTCGGCGCACTGCTGCGGCAGCTGGAACTGGACGGCGAGACGGTCGTGGCCGGCGAACGCGGCGAGGAATCCCTCGCCGCGCTGCTGGCCCGCTCGCAACTGCCGGACGCGGCCGGACTGCACGGCCTGCCCGCCGCGGCGCTGGCCGCGCGGCTGCGGCCCTTGCCGCACCGCGAGTACTCGATCGCCTCGATCCCGGAGGACGGCCAGCTGCACCTGCTGGTCCGGGAAATGACGGAAGCCGATGGCCAACCCGGCCTCGGAAGCGGCTGGCTGTGCCGCCACGCCCGGCGCGGCGATGCGATCGACCTGCGCCTGCGTGCCAATCCCGGATTCCACCCGCCGCCGCCCGGAAAGCCACTGATCCTGGTCGGCAACGGCACTGGCCTGGCCGGACTGCGCGCCCACCTGCACGCCCGGGTCGCCGCCGGCGCCCGCCGCAACTGGTTGCTGTTCGGCGAGCGCAACGCCGACCGCGACTTCTTCCACCGCGAGGAGTTGCGGGAGCTGCAGGCGCAGGGCTGGCTGCAGAGGCTGGACCTGGCTTTCTCGCGCGACGACGGCGACCGCGCCTACGTCCAGGACCGGCTGCTGGCGGCTGGCGACGCCGTGCGCCAGTGGATCGCCGAGGGCGCATGCGTGCTGGTCTGCGGCAACGCCAGCGGCATGGCGCCGGGCGTGGACACGGCTTTGGCGTCGATCCTGGGCGACGAACTGCGCGACCGTCTGCGGATCGAAGGCCGCTACCGCCGCGACGTTTACTGAAACCGCGGCGACTCATCGCCGCCGGCACGCCCCACACGCAGCAGCAAAGCCTCGCCCGCGCCATCGATCGCGAAGCGGCGGCGCTGCGCGCTGGCCAGCCAGGCGCTGTCGCCGCCCGCCAGCAGTTGCTCGCCGCCATCGCCGCTTATCCGCGCGGTGCCGCCCAGCAGGTGCAGCGCCCAGGCGGTTTCGGCGTCGGCGAAACAGAACATCCCGCCCACCAGCGGCCGGTGCAGCAGTTCCACCTCCAGCGCCGACGGCCGCCAGATGAGATTGAACGCCTGCACCGGGCCATCGACGGGCATGGCGACGAGGTCACGTTCACCGGAAAAGCGGACGCGCTGGTAGGGAGGCGCCAGTTCCACCTGTTGTCCATCGGCGAAGTCCAGGCGCAGGCCGTTGCCCGCCAGCAGCACCTGTTCGCGCAGCATCCCCGGAAAGGGCGAATAGGCGGCCGGCGCCTCGATCTCCGCGATCGACAGCCGCAGGTCCCAGCGTTCCGGGTCGGGCAGCGCGAGGATCTCGCGGGTCCAGCCGGCGCCGTTGCGCCAGCGCAGGCGCCGGTACTCGTGGGCAGGCAGGAACTGGGCGGGGCCATGGAACATCCGGCAATTGTGCCGCCGGAGCTCGCGGTGTCCAGTTGCCGCAGCCTGCGCTTCGTTCCCCATGTGGGAGCAAAGCAAGACGGAAATCGATCAGCGGAAATGACATCGCCCGGCTGCACTCCCTGTGCAACACCGGGCGATGGGTACTTCCCTGTCGGCTTCCTGCCTCCCTCACCGCATCCCTGCCAGTAGGCGTCGGCCACGCATCCGTACGTGAAACCGACTCCAGCGCTGCGGGCGGATGCCGCTTGCGGCATGGACCATCCAGATGGTCCGCGACGTCCAGCATCCGTCCGGCGAAACGAAACCTTGCGCGTACTGCCTCGTTACGGGGAAGGCCGGAATTTCCGGCCTTCCGGCTCCGGTGCCCGCCTCAGCGGCGGGCGACCGGGGCCACCGGCTTGGCCTGCGCGGCGCCCGGGGCGGCCGACGGCCTGACTTGCGGCGACGGAGCGTTGCCGACCGCGATCAGGTCGCGGTTGCGCTCCACCGTCTTCAGTCCGATGCCCTTGACCAGGGCCAGCTCGTCGGCGCTCTTGAACGGCCCGTTGGCCTTGCGGTGCTCGACGATGGCTTCGGCCTTCGCCGGCCCCACGCCGACCAGGACCTGTTCCAGCTGCGCGGCGTCGGCGGTGTTGATGTCGACCTTGTCCGCGGCGAACGCGGTCCCGGCCAGCAGCAGCACGGACAGCACCAGCGACTTCATCAGGACGGAAAACGGCTTCATGGCAACGCTCCTTGTTGGTTGATGGACCGGGACCGGCGTCCTGCCGTCTCCCCGGTGCGTTCCATCTTCCGCGTTACCGGCAGCAAGCCTATCGCCGGCCCGGCCCGGTGACAGCCGGGAAACCTCCCGTTCATCTGTAGGAAAAATCCTACACGCCGCTCCGCCGTAGAATTGGTTGCATCACTTACCTCTGGAGCCCTCATGGACAGCACCCGGCTGGATCATTCCGACGCCGCGGACTTCATCGGCCAGAAGTGGGACGAGGACATCGTCCCGCAGCTGGTCGAGTACATCCGTATCCCGAACAAGTCACCGATGTTCGACAAGGACTGGCAGGCCAACGGCCACATGGACGCGGCGGTGCGGCTGATGGAGTCCTGGGCGAGGTCGCAGGCGATCCCGGGCCTGCAGGTCGAGGTGGTGCAACTGGAAGGCCGCACCCCGCTGATCTACGTCGAGGTCCCGGCCAGCGGCGAAGGCGCCGGCGAGGACACCGTGCTGCTCTACGGCCACCTGGACAAGCAGCCGGAAATGACCGGCTGGGATCCGGACCTGGGTCCCTGGGTCCCGGTGCTCAAGGGCGACAGGCTCTATGGCCGCGGCGGCGCCGACGACGGCTACGCGATCTTCGGCTCGCTGGCGGCGATCCAGGCCCTGCAAAAGCAAGGCGTGCCGCATGCGCGCTGCGTGCTGCTGATCGAGGCCTGCGAGGAATCGGGCAGCTACGACCTGCCGGCCTATGTGGACCACCTGGCCGCGCGGATCGGCAAGCCCTCGCTGGTGGTGTGCCTGGATTCGGGCTGCGGCAACTACGAGCAGCTGTGGTGCACCACCTCGCTGCGCGGCCTGGCCGGCGGCAACCTGACCGTCAACGTGCTCAGCGAAGGCGTGCACTCCGGCGACGCCTCCGGGATCGTGCCATCCAGCTTCCGCCTGCTGCGCCAGCTGCTGTCGCGGCTGGAGGACGAGGACACCGGCCGGATCAAGGTCGAGGGCCTGTACGTGGAGGTCCCGGCCGAACGCCTGGAGCAGGCCGGCAAGGTCGCCGGGGTGCTCGGCGACGAGGTCTTCAGCAAGTTCCCGTTCCTGGACGGCATGGCCCCGATGTCCGGCGACCTGACCGAGCTGGTGCTCAACCGCACCTGGCGCCCGGCCTTGTCGGTGACCGGGGTGGACGGAATGCCGCCCCTGTCCTCGGCCGGCAATGTCCTGCGCCCGCACACCTCGGTGAAGCTGTCCTTGCGGCTGCCGCCGACCCTGGACGGCAAGCGTGCCGGCGAGCTGCTCAAGGAAGTGCTGCTCAAGGACCCGCCGAACGGCACCCGGGTCGAGCTGGAGCTGGAGAAGGCCTCCACCGGCTGGAACGCGCCGGCGCAGTCGCCGTGGCTGACCGCGGCGATCGAGGCCGCCTCGCAGGCCGCGTTCGGCAAGCCGGCGATGTACATGGGCGAAGGCGGCACGATCCCGTTCATGGGCATGCTCGGCGAGAAGTTCCCGGGCGCGCAGTTCATGATCACCGGCGTGCTCGGCCCGCATTCCAACGCCCACGGCCCCAACGAGTTCCTGCACATCCCGATGGGCAAGCGGGTGACCCAGTGCGTCTCGCACGTGATCGCCGAGCACTACCAGGCCAGCGTCCGCGGCGAGACCGCCGGGGTCGGCGCGGTCGCCGGCGGCCAGGCGCACGGCGAGCACGGCTGCTGCTGAAGGCGGCCCCTGGATCGATGCCGCATACGGAAAGGCCCCGCCAAGGCGGGGCCTTCTCTTTCCGGCGCCGGCGTGGCGCCAGGCCTCAGGCGCTGCGCCCGTACACGTCCTCGAAGCGGACGATGTCGTCCTCGCCCAGGTAGCTGCCGGACTGCACCTCGATCAGCTCCAGCGGCACCTTGCCGGGATTCTCCAGGCGGTGCTGCACGCCGAGCGGGATGTAGGTGCTCTGGTTCTCCGACAGCAGCAGCACCTCTTCGCCGCGGGTCACCTTGGCAGTGCCGCGGACCACGATCCAGTGCTCGGCGCGATGGTGGTGCATCTGCAGGCTGAGGGCGGCGCCGGGCTTGACCGTGATCCGCTTGACCTGGAAGCGGTCGCCGGTGTCGATCGAGTCGTAGGCGCCCCAGGGCCGATAGACCTTGCGATGCAGGACCGCCTCGCCGCGGCCGTCGCGCTTGAGCCCGGCGACCACGTCCTTGACCTGCTGCACCTTGTCCTTGCGCGCGACCAGCACGGCGTCGTCGGTATCCACCACGACCACGTCCTCCAGCCCGATCAGCGCCACCAGGCGGCGGTCGGTCCAGGCATAGGTGTCGCGGCAGTCCAGGGCGACCACGTCGCCGTGGTGGGCGTTGCCGGCATCGTCGCGCGTGGCCACCTCCCACAGGGCCGACCAGCTGCCGACGTCGTTCCAGCCCACGTCCACCGCCAGCACCGCGGCTGCATCGGTCTTCTCCATCACCGCATAGTCGATCGAGTCGGACGGACAGGCGGCGAAGGCCTCGCGTTCCAGGCGGACGAAGTCGGCATCGCGGGTCGCGGCGGCGAAGGCGGCGCGGCAGGCCTCGAGTATGTCCGGGCGGAACCGGCCCAGTTCCTCCAGGTAGCGCGAGGCGCGGAACAGGAACATGCCGCTGTTCCAGAAATACTCACCGGAGGCGACATAGCCGCGCGCGGTGGCCTCGTCGGGCTTCTCGACGAAGCGCTCGACCGCGCGCACGCCCTGCCCGGCGGCGGCCTTGATGTAGCCGTAGCCGGTTTCCGGGCCGGTGGGGACGATGCCGAAGGTGACCAGTTGTCCCGCCTCGGCCGCGGCCCGGGCGGCCTGGACCGCGGCGCGGAAGGCGGCCGCGTCGGCGATCGCATGGTCGGACGGCAAAACCAGCAAAAGCGGATCCTCGCCGCCGGCGCTGGCCTGCAGGGCGGCGGCGGCGATCGCCGGGGCGGTGTTGCGCCCGACCGGCTCGAGCACGATCGCCGCCGGCGCGGCGCCGGTCTGGCGCAGCTGCTCGGCGAGCATGAAGCGGTGTTCCTCGTTGGCCACCGCCAGCGGCGCGGCCTCGGCCAGCTCGGCCACCCGCCGCCAGGTCTCCTGCAGCAAGGACTCCTCGCCGGCCAGCGGCAGGAACTGCTTGGGATAGGCCTCGCGCGAGAGCGGCCACAGCCGCGTGCCTGAACCGCCGGAGAGGAGGACGGGTTGCAGTCGTGTCATCGGACTTCTCACACGTCGGTGGCGGGCCAGTTTACCCTTTGCCACCAAGCCCTCCGCCGACCCCCGCATGAACGAAAGCACGACCGAGGCCTTCACCCGCGACGCCCGGCGCCTGGCCTGGGCGCGGGCCGCGCTGGGCGATCCGCGCGCGGTGCTGGAACGGGCCTCGGTCGATGCCGGCCTGCGCAGCTACTGGCGCAGCCGCGGCGAGGGCCCGAGCCGGATCGTGATGGATTCCCCGCCCGGGCTGGAAGACGTGCGTCCCTGGTTGGCGATGCGCGACCTGCTCGAAGGCGGCGGCGTGCGCGTGCCGCAGGTGCTGGCGCGCGACGTGGACGCCGGCTTCCTTCTGCTGGAGGACCTGGGCGGGCCGACCCTGGCCCAGGCGATCGACGCCGGCAACGCCGACGCCTGGTTCGACGCGGCCATCGACCAGCTCCTGCGGCTGCAGGCGATCGTTCCGCCGCCGGGCATGGGCGAGTTCGGCGAGGCGCTGCTGCAGCGCGACGCCGGGCTGTTCGAGGAATGGTTCCTGCGCCGGCACCTGGGCATCGAACTGGACTGCGGCGAGGCCGAGGCTTTGCAGCTGGCCCAGCGCCGGCTGATGGACAACGCCCTGGGCCAGGCGCAGGTGCTGACCCACCGCGACTTCATGCCGCGCAACCTGATGCCCACGCGGCCGCCGGCAGTCCTGGATTTCCAGGATTGCGTGCGCGGCCCGATCGCCTACGACCCGGTAAGCCTGTTCAAGGACGCCTTCCTGTCCTGGCCGTTGCAGCGCGTGGACGGCTGGCTGGCCGGCTACCACGCTCATGCCGCAGCCGCGGGCCTGCCGGTGCCGGCGCTGGCCACCTTCCTGCGCGATGCCGACTGGATGGGCGTCCAGCGCCACCTGAAGATCCTGGGCATCTTCGCCCGCCTGCGCTACCGCGACGGCAAGAGCCGCTACCTGGACGACGCCCCGCGCTTCATCGCCTACCTGGACGAGGTCCTGCCGCGGCATCCGCAGCTGGAGGGGCTGCAGAAGTTGCTCGACGCACGCATCCGCCCGGCGCTGCAGGCCACGGCCGCGGGAGCCGGCGCATGAGGGCGCTCATCTTCGCCGCCGGCCTGGGCGAGCGCATGCGCCCACTCACCGAGCACACGCCGAAACCTTTACTGCAAGCGGGCGGCAAGCCGCTGATCGCCTGGCACCTGGAGAAGCTGGCGGCGCTGGGCATCGAGGAAGTCGTGGTCAACACCTCGTGGCTGGCGCCGCGCTTCCCGGAGCTGCTCGGCGACGGTGCGCGCTGGGGCCTGCGCCTGCACTACAGCCACGAAGGCCCGGCGCCGCTGGAAACCGGCGGCGGCATGCTGCACGCGCTGCCCCTGCTGGGCGACGCGCCGTTCCTGGCGGTCAACGGCGACATCTGGAGCGACTGCGACTTCGCCCGGCTGCCGCGCGAGCCGGACGGCGACGCGCACCTGCTGCTGGTCGACAATCCCGGGCATCACCCCGGCGGCGATTTCGTCCTGGGCAGCGATGGCCGGATCGCCGCCGAAGGCGAAACGAAGCTGACCTTCTCCGGGATCGGCGTATACCGGCCGTCGATACTCGAAGGCTGGCGCGGCACCGTGGACGGCGATCCCGGCTCGCCACCGCGCTTCCGGCTGGCGCCCCTGCTGCGCGCGGCGATGGCGCGCGGTGCGGTCACCGGCGAACACCACCGTGGGCGCTGGACCGATGTCGGTACGCCGCAGCGCCTGGAAGAGCTGGACCGGAGCCTGCGAATGCAGGCCTGACCATAGCCCGGTGTCTTTGGCTTCTCCCGTAGGAGCCGGTCTTGCCGGCGACCGCCATGGCGGATACGTCTGCGTGAAACCGGGTGCAGGTGATGCGTCCGCCTCCACGGTCGCCGGCAAGACCGGCTCCTACACGGAGGGAACTAGCGGGCGCCGAGCATGCCGCGCAGGAACGGCACCGTCACCCGGCGTTGCGCCGCCAGCGACTCGCGGTCGATGCGCTCCAGCAAAGACAGCAACTGGACCAGGTCGCGGCCGGTGCGGGTGAGCAGCCAGTCGATCGCCGCCTCCTCCAGCACCAGCCCGCGGCGGCGCGCACGGTCGCGCAGGATGTCCCGGCGGGCCTGGTCGTCCAGCGGCCGCAGAGCGATCCGGGTGCACTGGCCCAGGCGCGAACGCAGGTCCGGCAGCACCAGCGGCAGGGCCTGCGGCGCGGCCGCCGCGAGGTACAGCACCCCGATGCCGGCAGCACGGGCCCGGTTGTGGAAATCGAACAGCGCGACCTCGTCCTCGCGTCCGCCCGCAACCACTTCGAGCCCGTCCAGCGCGACCAGATCGGCCTCCAGCGCCTGCAGGGCCTCGCCCAGGCGCCCGGCGGCCGCGCGCAAAGGCAGGTAAGCGGCGCGGCGGCCGGCCTGCTCGGCCTCGGCGCAGGCGGCCAGGCCCAGGTGGGTCTTGCCGGAGCCGGCCGGGCCCTCGAGGTACAGCCAATCCGCGCCCGGCTCGCATGCCAGCGCGCGCAGCTGCTCCAGCGCCCCGGAAGGCGCGCCGATGTAGCTGTCCAGGCGCTGTTCCGGCGGGTAGCGCAGCGCCAGCGGCAGCTGCGGCGTCCCGGCCGGCGGAGATGCCGCGGTCACGCCGGTCCCTGCTCCTGCCGCACGGCGGACTCGCTGGCCGCCGCCTGCTCCAGGCTGCCGCGGTCCACGTAGGGATCGAGCACGATCTGCACGTGGTCGCCGGTATACAGCCCGCTCTGCCGGTAACGCTCGCTGGCGAAGCGCAGCAGCACGTTGGCCACCGCCGCCACCGGCAGCGCGATCAGCATGCCGAGGAAGCCGAACAGCTGGCCGCCGGCCATCACCGCGAAGATCACCGCCACCGGATGCAGGCCGATCTTGTCGCCGACGATGCGCGGGGTCAGCACGTAGCTCTCCAGCAACTGGCCGACGGTGAACACCACGCCCACCAGCACCAGCAGCTGCAGGTCGAACCCCTGCGCCTGGACCAGCGCGGCCACCACCGCCATCACCACGCCGGTGGTCGCGCCCAGGTAGGGGATGAAGCTGATCAGCCCGGCGACGATCCCGATCAGCACGCCCACCTTGAGCCCGACCAGCTGCAGGCCGATGGCGTAGATCGCGCCCAGCGCCACCATCACCACGAACTGCCCGCGCAGGAACGCGCCGAGCACGTCGTTGGACTCGCGCGCCAGGCGCGAGACGGTGTCGAGGTGGTCGCGCGGGATCAGCGCAGCGACCTTCTCCACCAGCAGGTCCCAGTCGCGCAGGAAGTAGAAGGTCAGGATCGGCAGCAGGACGATGTTGGCGATCCAGGCCACCATCGCGAAGCCCGAGCGCGACAGGTAGCCGAACAGGGTCGCGGCGAAGCCGCCGGCCTGCTGCCAGTGCGAGCGCACCCACTCGATCAGCCGCTCCGGATCCAGCCATACCACCAGTTCCAGCCCGGTCTTGGCCTCCACCCACGGCAGCGCGGTCTGCAGGAACCAGTCGCGGTACTGCGGCAAAGAGTTGACCAGGGTCCTGATCTGGCGCTCCAGCAAGGGCACCAGCACCAGCAGGGCCAGCACCAGCAGCAGCGACATCAGCCCGAACACCAGGGTCACGGCGACGTTGCGCGAGCGGCCGGCGCGCTGCAGCCGGTCCACCAGCGGATCGCCCAGCCAGCCCAGCAGGGCACCGAGCACGAACGGGGTCAGGATCGGCCCCAGCAGCCACACCAGCCACAGCGCCAGCAGGCCCAGCACCAGCCACTTGAGCTGGCGCAGGAAGCGGGCGATCTCCGATTCGGGCGACTCCTCGCGGGCGGCGTTCATCGGATCCGGTACTCCGCCGGCACGCCTTCCACCGCCACCACCGGGGCGTCGGCGCCGAGCATGCGCTCGAAGCCGGACATGCCTGTCAGCAGGTCCAGGTCGAACTCGACCCGGTCGGCGGCCGCGCGCACCGGCGCCACCCGCCGCACCACCGGCATCCTCTGCAGCAGGGCCGAGACCTTGAGGTAGTCGTCGGCGCTGCGCAGGCCGCTGAAGGCGACCCGGTAGGTGCCGGCCGGCTCGGACGGCGGGACCTTGGCGTAGCGCTTGATCAGCGCGTCGGCGGCCACGTCGGCGCCGCTGGCCATGGCCTGGCGCGGATCGCCGTTGCTGGTCGAACGGGTGGCCAGGACCCGGCCGGCGTCGACGAAGGTCCAGTCGGTGGTCCAGCCGGCGCCGGCGCGGTACATCTTGCCGATCAGCTGCATCGCCGGGCTGTAGCGGGCCGAGGCGCGCGCCACCGCGGCCGGGTCCTGGCGCCAGATCGCGCCGACCGCGGCCTGCTCGGCGGCACCGCCGGCCGGCAGGCCGAGGCGGAAGCCGCGCTCGATCGCCCGGTCCAACAAGGGCCGGGCGGCATTGACCTGGCCGGTGCCGAGCAGGCGCGGGCCGCTGCCGTCGTCGATCGCCAGCCACAGCACCGGCTTGGGCCGCGGCTGCGGCCACACCGGCAGGCCCAGCGCGGCCGAGAGCACGTCCACCGACTCGGAGTCGAAGCGCACCACCAGCATGGTCCGGAAGGTCGGCGCGCCGCCGGGCGAGGTGCCCTGGTCCTGGCGGTAGTCGTAGCCCTCGACGTAGCTGGCGGCGTTGCGCAGTTCCTGGGCCACGCCGGGGCGGTTGACCACGTTGGGATCGCCGGAAATCTTGCCCAGCACCTGGGCCAGGGCGCGGGCGAAGCCGGATTCGCGGGCCTGCTCGGTCTGGCTGTTGACCGGCACCTCGCCCGAGTACAGACCCTGGGCGCTGGCCACGTCGCCTTCGGTGCGCAGGCCGTCCTGGGCGTGGGCCGGCGCGGTCGCGGCCAGGATCGCCAGGGCCAGCGAAAGGCCCAGCGAAGGCAGGTGGAACAGGGCGGTACCGGCGGCACGGCAGGCGCGCATGCGGAGTCCTTCGGGCAAGACCGCGGTGGGCGGAGGTGCAGGAATTGTTGCCCGAATGCCGCCGGCGCGCCAATCGAGCCGGCGTGAGGACCGCAGCGACGGCACGCCGGCATGCGGGCGGGCCCAGGCGCACACCGGGCTGGGCCAGGGGTCCGGGCGCGGCCCGGCTGCTAGAATCTCGGCCCCGATTCCGATCCGCAGGCCCCGCACGTGAGCCAGACTCCCTCGCCCGCCCCCCTGACCTACCGCGACGCGGGCGTGGACATTGACGCCGGCAACGAGGTGGTCGAGCGGATCAAGCCGCTGGTCAGGCGCAGCTTCCGGCCGGAGGTGATGGGCGGCCTGGGCGGCTTCGGCGCCCTGTTCGACCTGTCCGGCAAGTACCGCGAGCCGGTGCTGGTGTCCGGCACCGACGGCGTGGGCACCAAGCTGAAGCTGGCCCAGCAGCTGAACCGGCACGACACCATCGGCATCGACCTGGTCGCCATGTGCGTCAACGACGTCCTGGTCCAGGGCGCCGAGCCGCTGTTCTTCCTGGACTATTTCGCCACCGGCAAGCTGGACGTGGACACCACCGTGGCTGTGGTCGGCGGGATCGCGGCCGGCTGCACCGAGGCCGGCTGCGCCCTGATCGGCGGCGAGACCGCCGAGATGCCGGACATGTACCCGCCGGGCGAATACGACCTGGCCGGCTTCACCGTCGGCGCGGTGGAGAAGTCGCAGCTGCTGGACGGGGCGAAGGTGCGCGCCGGCGACGTGCTGATCGGCATCGCCTCCTCCGGCCCGCATTCCAACGGCTATTCGCTGGTGCGCCGGATCTACGACCGCGCCGGCCGCCCGGCCGACGTCCAGGTCGGCGGCGTGGCCCTGGTCGATGCGCTGATGGCGCCTACCCGGCTGTACGTCAAGCCGGTGCTGTCGCTGCTACGCGAACATGGCGAGGCGATCCACGCGATGGCCCACATCACCGGCGGCGGCCTGACCGAGAACATCATCCGGGTGGTCCCGGAAGGGCTGGGCCTGGAGATCGAGGCCTCGGCCATTGTTCTTCCGCCGGTGTTCGACTGGCTGCAGCGCGAGGGCGCGGTGGCCGACGCCGAGATGTGGCGCACCTTCAACTGCGGGATCGGCTTCGTCCTGGTCGCCGACCCGGCCGGCGCCGGCGCGCTGGAAACGGCGCTGGACGCATTGGGCCTGGAACACCGCCGGATCGGCCAGGTCGCCGCCGCCGGCGAGGGCGAGCGCGTGCGGATCGGCTGATCCGATCCCGATGCCGTTCTTGATGGCGCCCGCACCGCGCATCGCCGTGCTCGTCTCCGGCCGCGGCAGCAACCTGCAGGCGCTGCTGGAGGCCATCGCCGAGGGCCGCCTGGATGCGGAAATCGCCGGCGTGTTCTCCGACCGCCCGGACGCGGCCGCGCTGGCAAGGGTGCCGCCGGGGCTGCGCTGGAGCGCGAACGCGCGCGGCTTCCCCGACCGCGCCGCGTTCGACGCCGCGCTCGCCGATGCGGTGGCCGCCAGCGCCCCGGACTGGGTCTTCTGCGCCGGCTACATGCGGATCCTGGGCGAGGCCTTCGTGCGCCGCTTCGAGGGCCGCCTGCTCAACGTCCACCCTTCCCTGCTGCCGCGCTACAAGGGCCTGCACACCCATGCCCGGGCGCTGGAGGCCGGCGATGCCGAGCACGGCGCCAGCGTCCACTTCGTGGTGCCCGAGCTGGATGCCGGCGCGGTGGCGGCCCAGGTCCGGATCCCGGTCGTGGCCGGCGACACCCCCGACACCCTGGCCGCCCGGCTTCTGCCGCAGGAACACCGGCTGGTGACCGCGGTCATGGCCCTGGCCGTGGCCGGCCGCCTGGCTGAACGCGACGGTCAGGTCCTGCTGGATGGTCAGACCCTGTTTAGTCCGCTACGACTAGATTCCAGCGGCGTCCTGGCGCCCGGATCACACGGCTGACACCGTCCCCGGGGCATCCTGACGCGATCTTCCCGCCGCCCGGCCCGATGCCCTTGTCCACCGCCCTGCCCCTTCTACACATCTCCGGGCCCACGGAACTGACCTCTCTCTCGTCTGCCGTCATCTT
>NZ_PDWL01000016.1 GCF_010093185.1 Pseudoxanthomonas jiangsuensis
GTCCTCCCGTGCCCCGCGCAGGAAGCCGTCCCCGGATACCGTCGCCGACGCCGCCTCCGGCGCCGACCCGCGCGGCCACGGCGACGAACTGCAGCAGCAGGCCGGCGGCAGCCATCCACCGCTGACCACGGCCCAGGGCATCCCGGTCGCCGACAACCAGAACTCGCTGCGCGCCGGCGCGCGCGGGCCGACCCTGCTGGAGGATTTCGTCCTCCGCGAGAAGATCACCCACTTCGACCACGAGCGCATCCCCGAGCGCATCGTCCACGCCCGCGGCTCGGGCGCCCACGGCCATTTCGAGTTGACCCGGTCGCTGGCCAAGTACACGACGGCGAAGATCCTCACCGAGGTCGGCGCGCGCACCCCGGTATTCGCCCGCTTCTCCACCGTCGCCGGCGGCGCCGGCTCGGTCGACACCCCGCGTGACGTGCGCGGCTTCGCGGTCAAGTTCTACACCCAGGAAGGCAACTGGGACCTGGTCGGCAACAACATCCCGGTGTTCTTCATCCAGGACGCGATGAAGTTCCCGGACGTGGTCCATGCGGTGAAGATGGAACCGGATCGCGCCTTCCCGCAGGCGGCCAGCGCCCACGACACGTTCTGGGACTTCATCTCGCTCACCCCCGAAGCCATGCACATGATCATGTGGGCGATGAGCGACCGCGCGATCCCGCGCTCGCTGCGGATGATCGAAGGCTTCGGCATCCACAGCTTCCGCCTGCTCGACTCACAGGGCCGCAGCACCTTCGCCAAGTTCCACTGGCGCCCCGAGCTGGGGCTCCAGTCCACGGTCTGGGACGAGGCGCTCAAGCTGCAGGGCGCGGACAACGACTTCCACCGCCGCGACCTGTTCGAGGCGATCCAGTCCGGGCAGTTCCCGGCCTGGCAGCTGGGCGTGCAGCTGTTCACCGAGGAGGACGCGGCGAAGTTCCCGTTCGACCACCTCGACCCGACCAAGCTGATCCCCGAGGAACTGGTGCCGCTGACCGTGGTCGGCCGCATGGTCCTGGACCGATGGCCGGACAACTTCTTCCCCGAGACCGAGCAGGTCGCGTTCTGCCCGGCCAACATCGTGCCCGGGATCGACTTCAGCGACGACCCGCTGCTGCAGGGCCGGCTGTTCTCCTACCTGGACACCCAGCTCTCGCGCCTGGGCGGCCCGAACTTCCACCAGATCCCGATCAACGCGCCCAAGTGCCCGTTCGCCAACCACCAGCGCGACGGCCACATGCAGATGGACGTGCCCAAGGGCCGGGTGAACTACGAACCCAGCTCCCTGCAGGCCGACTCGCCGCGGGCCACGCCGGCCGGCTTCCGCACCCATACCACCGTCGCCGACGGCGCCAAGGTCCGGCTGCGCGCCGAGAGCTTCGCCGACCACTACAGCCAGGCACGGCTGTTCTTCCGCAGCCAGAGCGCGCCGGAACAGGCGCACATCGCCAGCGCGCTGGTGTTCGAGCTGTCCAAGGTCGAGACCGCGCACGTGCGCGAGGCCATGGTCGGCCACCTGCGCCATATCGATCCGGACCTGGCCCGGCGCGTGGCCGATGGCCTGGGCCTGGACGCCCTGCCGCCGGCGCCGCCGGCGCGGGTGCCGCCGCAGGACCTGCCGCCCTCGCCCGCCCTGCGCATCATCGACCGGATGAAGGACACCCTGCAGGGCCGCTGCGTCGGCATCCTGGTCCACGACGGCTCCGACGCGGCCGCGGTCGCGGCCCTGCGCAAGGCTGCGGAGAAGGCCGGGGCCACGGTCAAGATCGTGGCCCCGAAGCTCGGCGGCGCGCTCCTGTCCAACGGCCGCCGCCTGGCCGCCGACGGCCAGCTCGCCGGCACGCCGTCGGTGGTGTTCGACGCGGTGGCGCTGGTGCTGTCGAAGGAGGCCGGGGCGATGCTGGCCAAGGAAGCGGCGGCGGTGGACTGGGTCCGCGACGCCTTCGGCCACCTCAAGGCGATCGCCGCCGACGCCGGCGCGCAGGCGGTGCTCAAGGCCGGCGGCGTGGTCCGCGACGCCGGCGTGGTCGAGGCCGGCGAGGTCGCCGCCTTCATCGCCGCGGCCAAGACCCGGCAGTGGGCGCGCGAGCCGAAGGTGCGGATGCTGGCCTGACGACCCGCAGCCGTTTTCCCCGTGTAGGAGCCGGTGTTGCCGGCGACAGCCATGGCGGACGCGTTTGCGTGAAACCGGATGCCAGTGATCCGTCTGCCTCCACGGTCGCCGGCAAGACCGGCTCCTACAAGGATCGCCCGGCGCCGATCCGCTGCCCTGTCGGCCAGAGGACTCCGACGGACCCGCAGCGGGATGCCACCGGCCGGGCTGCGGTCACCGCGCCTGGGTAGGTGATCAGGATGCGCGGGCGCGGGTGCGCGCGGCCTTCTTCGCCGCCGCCTTGCGCACCGCCGGGCCCTTGGTCCGCGCCGCCTTCTTCGCCGCCGCCGAACGGCTGGACGCGGTGCGCTTGGTCGCGGCCTTCTTCGCCTGGGTGGACAGCGCCTTCTTGCCGGCGACCTTCTTCGCGCTGGTGCCGCGGCTGGCGGTCTTGAGCGCCTTCTTCGCACCGGCCGAGCGGGTCTTGGAAGTCTTCTTCGCCGACTTGGAGGCCTTGGTGTCCTGCGCGGCCTTCTTCTTGGTGGCCTTGGAGGCGGTCTTCGAGGGTTTGGCCTTCACCCCGTCGCGGCGCGCCTTGGACAGGCCGATGGCGATCGCCTGCTTGGTGCTCTTGGCGCCGTGCTTGCCTTCGCGGACGTGCTCGATCTCTTCCTTCACGTATTCGCCGGCCTGGGTGCTGGCGGACTTGCCCTCGCGCTTGTCGCGGGCGGCGGCCTTGCGGGTCTTCTTCTCCGGCATCGGGGTTCTCCGCAGCGGAATGAAGCGCACGGTTTAGCAATGGCGCGGTGAACACCCTGTGCAATGGCAAGACACGATTGCAGCACTCGCGCGGATGCGACGGCGGCGTTCAGCCGCGCCGGTACCACGCCAGTACGGCCGCCGGCAGGCATGGCTCCGGCGCCAGGTCCAGCGCCGCGAACGCGTCCAGCGCATCGCGCAGGCGCCTCTGCGCCGGGGTCGGGCCGGTCCGCCCTTCCAGTTCGTCCACGTGCAGCTGCGCCAGCGACCACTCGTGCAATCCGTCGCGGCGCCGGGCCAGCGCGGCGCGCAACCAGGCATGCAGGGGCCAGGTGCGGTAGCCGCGCGCTGCCAGCGCCTGCACCCGCGCCTGCATCGCGGCCTCGATCCCGCGGAACCACTCGCTGCCGCCGCCGGCCTGGACCCGCACCGCCGACGGCGGCGGCGAGTTGTGCGCGCGCAGGCCGGCGCGCAGCTCCAGTTCCAGGTCGCGTGCGTCGCGCACCGACTCGGCCTGGACCAGGGCGCCGCGCTCCAGGCAGAAGAAGTCGAACCAGCGCGGATGCAGGGCGGCGATCCGGTCCAGGGGATCGCGCGAGAAACCGATCTTGCAGTGGTCCTCCCACTGGCAGGGGAAGACGTAGGCGAAGCAGCGGCCGTCCAGGGCGATGCCGGAGACATCGGCATCCAGGGCGGCGCCCAGCCCCGCGTCCGCCTGCGCATCCTCGACGGCGTCCGACGCGCGATCGCCGTGGCTTGGCCGGGTGCGGAATCGGGGCACCGCGCTCATCTTCGCGCCTGCCGTTCCGATGGGGTGGAATTCGTCGTGGCCGCATCCGCAGTGGACGCCGGCTCCCAGCCGAACACGCTGCGCCCGCCGTACCCATGCGACTCGCGCCGCTCGGCGGCGATGAAGGCCTCCAGCGAGGGGCCATCGGCGACCGCCTCCAGCCGCCGCGCCTGCGCGTCCAGGCGCGCGATCGCCTGCAGCTTCTCGGCATTGCCCAGCTTCGCCTGGCCCACGGAGGCCTTGAGCACGCCCAGGGTGTGGTCGAACACCCGGGTCGGCACCGGGAACGGATGCCGGTCCTTGCCGCCGTGGGCCAGCGAGAACCGCGCCGGATCGGTGAAGCGGCAGGGCGTGCCGTGCACGACCTCGGCCACCAGCGCCAGCGCGCGCACGGTGCGCGCGCCCACGCCTGGCACCTGCAGCAGTTCGGGGAAGTCGCGCGGCCCGCACTCGGCCGCCGCGGCCAGAGCGCCGTGCAGGCGACGCAGGACCACGTCGCCGGCGCGCACGTCATGGTGATCGGGCAGCGACAGGTGCGGCAAAGGCTCGCCCGCAACCTGGGCCGGCGTTTTTGCCGACGGAACGACCGTTGCCGGCGCCGGATCGAACAGATCGCCGGTGACCGGGATGGGGATATCACGCGTGCGGCGCCCACGCTGGCGCGCCAAGGCCTCATCGGCCGCGCGAACCTGCGCCGGCGCGTGCGTGCGCTCCGGCTGCGACGTCCTGTCCGCGTCCATGCCGGCACCGTCCGGTCCGGATCCGGTCGCCCTTCCGTCCAGCTTCGCGTACTCGCGCACCAGCGCCGCCGGATCGAGCTCGGCCAGCAGGTGCAGCTGCGCCGCGCGCGAAGCCGCCGCGCGGCGGTCGGCGAGGTTGACGATGCGGCCCTGGCCGGGCCCTTCGATCGCCGCGTGCGGGGCGTCGACGAAGCTCTCCAGCCCTTCGGACAGCCAGTGGTAGCGGCGCGCCTGCCCGCGTTCGCCGTTCATGCCCTGCTGGACCACGACCCAGCGGCCGTCGTCGGCGACGATGAAGCCGTGCAGGTAGAGCTCGAAGCCGTCCTGCACCGCGGCGCTGTCAACCTTGGCCACCAGCCGGCTGGCGCGGCCCAGGGCGACGCCGTCCAGGCCGGTGCGCTCGCCCACCGCCAGCAGCTCGGCCGGGGTGGCCCGCGAGTGCCGCCCGCGGCCGCCGCAGACCTGCAGCCCCAGCTCGCGCGACAAAGGCGCCACCCCGCGCTTGAGCGCGCCCATGACGCTGGTGGTGATCCCGGAGGAATGCCAGTCCATGCCCATCACCGCGCCGAAGCACTGGAACCAGAACGGATGCGCCAGCCGCCGCAGGAGTTCGTCGCGCCCGTACTCGATCACGATCGCCTGGCACAGGACCGCGCCCATGGCCGCCATGCGCGCGGCCAGCCACGGCGGCACGCGGCCGCCGTGCAGGGGCAGGTCGGCGCTGCCGCCGCGCCGGCTCATCGCGGGCGCACCGGAGTGAAGCTGCGACCCCTGCCGTCACGTCGCCGCTCCGGTTCGCCCGGTCCCTGCTCGGCCGGAGGCGCCGTCGGCCGCGCCCGGAACACCGCGCTCATCCGCGCCGGCACCGTTCGCGAGGTCTTGGGAATGCCGTGCTCGTGGGTGAGCTGGCTGGCATGGCTCATCACCAGCAGGCTGCCCGGCTCCAGGTCGATGCCCAGGGCACGGCCGCCGGCCTTGGCGCGGATGTTCATCCGCCGGGTGCCGCCCAGCGACACCAGCGCCAGCGGCTGGCCGGGCACCAGCGTGTGCAGCTTGTCGTTGTGCATGGCCACGCTGTCGCGGCCGTCGCGGTACAGGTTCAGGCCCACCGAGTTGTAGTCGCCCGGAACCTGCGCCCGCACCCGCGCCAGCATCGTCGCCAGCGGCAGCCGGTCCGGCAAGGCGTCCAGCGGATACCAGGCCTGCAGCCGCGGCACGTCCACCACCCGGTCGTACATCGGCCGCCGCTGGTGCTGCCAGGCGCAGCCCTCGCACAGGGCCCGGAACCAGGCCTCGGCCTCGCCCTCGCCGGCGAACGCGGGCCAGTAGCGGATGCCGCCCTCGGCATCGTCCACCAGCTGCAGCGGGGTGGCGGCGAACAGGTCCATGCTCATGCTCCTTCCCGCGCGGCGGCGTTCAATGGAAATCCCGCGACGGGACCTGCAGCCCGCCCAGCAAGGCGCTGAGGTCGCGCAGGTCGGCGGCGACCAGGTGCGACACGCCGTCGACCCGCTCCCAGCGCCCGCGCACCGCCAGCAGCCGCGACTGCAGCAGGGCCAGGCGCTGGCGCACGGCCAGGTGCGGCCAGACGATCACGTTGACCATGCCGTGCTCGTCCTCGAGGGTGACGAAGACCGTGCCCTTGGCCGTGCCCGGGCGCTGGCGCTGGGTGACCAGCCCGGCCACGTGCACGCCGCTGCCGTGGCGGCGCTGCTGCAGCTCACGCGAACCGAGGATCCGGCGCTCGACCATGCGCGGACGCAACAGCGCCATCGGGTGCCGCGCCAGGCTCAGGCCGGTGGCGCGGTAGTCGGCCAGGACCTCCTCGCCCGGACGCGGCGTCGGCAACGACACTGGCGCCTCGGCCGGGCTGCCCGGCAGCAGGGGCAGGCGCCGCTCGACCCCGGCCACCGCCCAGCGCGCGGCGTTGCGGTGTCCGGCCAGCGAGCGCAGTGCGCCGGCCTCGGCCAGGGCTTGGCGCGCCTTCGCGTCCAGGTCGGCGCGCCGGCACAGGTCGGCGACGTCGGCGAACGCGCCGTGCGCGCGCGCGGCCACGATCCTCTCCGCCGCCGCCTGCGACAGCCCAGCCACCTGGCGCAGGCCCAGGCGCAGGGCCGGCTGGCCGCCGTCGTCCTGCCCGCGGCGCGGATGCCCGCCCTCCAGGGTGTTGTCCCAGTCGCTGTGGACCACGTCCACCGGCCGCACCTCGATCCCGCGCCGGTCGCCGTGCCCGCGCCGCGCGTCCTGCACGATCTGGCTGGCCGAGTAGAAGCCCATCGGCTGGGCGTTGAGCAGGGCGCAGGCGAAGGCCGCCGGCTCGTGCCGCTTCAGCCAGGCGCTGACGTAGACCAGCTTGGCGAACGAGGCGGCGTGGCTCTGCGGGAAGCCGTAGGAACCGAAGCCCTTGATCTGCTCGAAGATCTGGTCGATGAATCCGGACGAGTAGCCCTTGCCTTCCATCAGCTCGCGGATGCGCGCCCGGTGCGGCTCCATGTCGCCGCCGCGCTTCCAGGCGGCCATCGAGCGGCGCAGCTGGTCGGCCTCGTGCGGCAGGTAGCCGGCATGGATCACCAGCTCCATCACCTGCTCCTGGAACAGCGGGATGCCCAGGGTCTGGCCGAGGATCTGCTGCACGCCCTCCGACGGATAGGTGACCTCCTCCTCGCGCATCCGCCGCTGCAGGTAGGGATGGACCATGCCACCCTGGATCGGGCCGGGGCGCACGATCGCCACCTGCACCACCAGGTCGTAGAACTTCTCCGGCCGCAGCCGCGGCAGCATCGCCATCTGCGCCCGCGACTCGACCTGGAACACGCCGACGCTGTCGGCGGCCTGCAGCATCGCGTAGGTCGGGGCGTCGTCGGGCGGCAGCGTGGCCATGTCCAGGCGGCAGCCGCGGTGGCGCTCGACCAGGTCGAACGCCTTGCGGATGCAGGTCAGCATGCCCAGCGCCAGGCAGTCGACCTTGAGCAGCTTCATCGACTCCAGGTCGTCCTTGTCCCACTGGATGATGGTGCGCTCGGCCATCGCCGCGTTCTCCACCGGCACCAGCGCCGACAGCGGCGCGTCGGAGATCACGAAGCCGCCGACGTGCTGCGACAGGTGGCGCGGGTGGCCCTCGAGCATCCCGGCCAGGGCCAGCACCCTGGCCACCAGCGGGTTGTGCGGATCGAAGCCGGCCTCGCGCAGGCGCTGATCCATCGGCGCCTCGCCGTTGCCCCAGCCGAAGCACTCGGCCAGCAGTCCGGTCTGGTCCGGCGGCAGGCCGAAGGCCCTGGCCACGTCGCGCACCGCGCTCTTGCCGCGGTAACTGATGACGGTCGCCGCCAGCGCCGCGCGCCGGCGGCCGTACTTGGCGTATACGTACTGCATCACTTCCTCGCGGCGCTCGTGCTCGAAGTCCACGTCGATGTCGGGCGGTTCCTTGCGCTCGCGCGAGAGGAAGCGGGCGATCAGCAGCCGGGTCTGCGCGGGATCCACCGCGGTGATGCCCAGGGCGAAACACACCGCCGAGTTGGCCGAGGAACCGCGGCCCTGGCAGAGGATGCCCTTGCTCCTGGCGAAGCGGACGATGTCCTGCACGGTGAGGAAGAACGCCTCGTACTCCAGGTGGGCGATCAGCTCCAGCTCCTCCTCGATCTGCGCGCGGACCTTGTCCGGCACGCCTTGCGGCCAGCGCGCGCGGATGCCCGCCTCGGTCAGTTCGCGCAGCCGGCTGGACGGGGTGTGGCCGTCCGGCACCAGTTCCTTCGGGTACTCGTACTTCAGCTCGCGCATGGAGAAGCGGCAGCGCCGCGCAAGTTCCACCGCGGCCTGCAGCAGCGCCGGCGGATGGATGCTGGCCAGCGCCCGGCGCGTGCGCAGGTGGCGCTCGCCGTTGCCGAACAGCAGGGCGCCGGCCCGGGCCAGCGGCGTGTTGTGGCGGATCGCGGTCACGGTGTCCTGCAGCACCCGGTCGCGGCGCCGGGCCATGTGCGCGTCGCCGCTGGCCAGCGGCACCAGCCCCAGGTCGGCGGCCAGCGCCAGCAGCCGCGCCTGGCGGGCTGCGTCGTCGGTCTCGCGGTGCAGCTCCACCGCCAGGTGGGCGCGTGCGCCGAACGTCCGGCGCAGCCAGCGGCCCTGCTCCGGGTCGGGTTCGGCGCCCGGCAGCCATAGCGCGAACAGGCCGCAGTTGCCGGCCTCGCAGTCGGCCAGCACCCGTTCCACGTCCTCGCGCTGCAGCCGGTAGCGGCCCTTGCTGGCGGCGCGGCGGGCGAAGGTGATCAGCTCGCACAGCCGGGTGTAGCCGCTGCGGTCCTCGACCAGCAGCACGCACTTCAGGCCGTCCGCCAGCACGAACTCGCTGCCGACCACCAGCGGCACCTGCGTCGCTTCCGAGGCCTCCAGCGCGCGCACGATCCCGGCCAGCGAGCATTCGTCGGTGATCGCCAGGGCGCGGTAGCCGCACTGCCGCGCGCGCTCGAACAGCGCGGCCGCGTCGCTGGCCCCGCGCAGGAAGGAGAAGTCGGACAGGCAGTGCAGTTCGGCGTAGTCCGGCAGGCCGTCGTCGTCCGGTTCCGATGCCCGCGCCGCCTCGTCGTTGGCCGCGTTGCGCAGGCGCGCGGCCACGTGCCAGGCGCGCGGCAGGCGCGCACCCGGCGCGTTCGGATCGTCGCCCGGGAATAGCGGATCCCGGCTCATGCGAACCATCCATGCAGCATCCAGCCGCCCTCGCGCACCCCTGCCGGGCGGAAGGCCCAGCCACGCTGGCCGCGACCGGTCTGGACCACGTAGTAGTCGCGGCGCGCATCGGCCCCGTCCCACCAGCCGCTTTCCAGCCGCTCCGGGCCGGACAGCACGCGCAGGCGCGGGTCGTGCAGCGGGACCGGCGCAGGCAGCAGCCAGGCCGGGCGCGGCGGCCGCGCCGGCGCCGGCGCGATCGCGCCTTCCCCGCCCTCGCCCTCGACCCTGCACCAGGCACGCTCCGGACGCGGATCGCCCTGCGGGGCGACCCGGTACACCGCCGCATCGCCCAGCCGCGCGCGCAGGCGCTCGCGCAGCCGCGGCCAGTCCAGCGCCTGCTGCGCGCGCGGGGCGAACAGGTCCTGCGCCGCCGGCACGAACGGCGGCAGCTCGCGCGCCAGCAGGCGCAGGCCGACCACCGGCCTTGCCAGCTGCAGCCGCTCCAGGCGCCCGCGCGCCAGCTCGAACAGCATCGCCGGCATCCGCTCCGGCGCCAGCAGGCCGACCTCGGCGTCGGTATGGCCCTGCTCGTGCTCCAGCCGCAGGACGAAGCGCTGCACCCCGCCGTCGCGGACCGACAGGTAGGTGCACAGGTCGCCGACCAGGCGGCGCAAGGGGAACAGCAGGGCGGTGTAGCTCTCGACCTCGTAGCCCAGTTCCACCCTGGCATCGAAGTGGTCGGGCGGCAGGTAGCAGTCCAGCGGGTCGTCGGCTTCGCCGTACAGCCTCTGCAGGTATTCCAGCAACGGCAGGCCGAAGCGCCGGCGCAGGGCGTCGCCCGGCAAGGCGCGCAGCTGGCCCAGGGTCTGTACGCCCATCCTGCGCAGGCGCTCGCCTGCGTCGTCGGGCAGCACCGCGCGCCGCACCGGCACCTGGTCGAGCAGCTGTGGCAGGGCCGCGGGTTCCATCACCGCCATGCCGTCGCGCAGCCCGGCCAGCACCCGCGCCGCGCGCGCGGTCGGGGCCAGGGCGATGCGGTGGCGGAAGCCGAGCCGGTCGAGTTCCGCGCGCAGGCGCCGCTCGAACCGCGGCCACGGCCCGAACAGGCGGAAACTGGCGCCGGCCTCCAGCACGATCGCGCCCGGCCACTGCGCGCTGACCAGGGAGCTGTGGCGGTAGGCCCAGGCGGCGAGGAAGCGCTGCATCCGCGCCTCGGCCTGCGGCGCGTAATCGACCATGGCCAGGACCGGCAGCAAGGCGTGCGCGGCGGTCAGGCGCATGCCCGGCGCCAACCCGGCCGCCGCGGCGGCGGCGTTGACCGCGTGCAGGCTGCGCAGCTGCGCCGGCCCGCCGACCAGGGCCAGCGGCGCATCGGGCGCGGGATGGCGGCGCAGGACCGCGTCCAGCGCCAGCTGCGGCAGGAGGATGCAGGCCCAGAGCATCAGCCGGCCTCCGCAGCCGGATGGGCGCCGCCATCGATCGGGGGCAACGCCGCGGGGACGGCGGGGTGCGCCGGATTCCACGGCAGGAGGAAGAGAGGCCGTTGCATCAGTGCGCCAGCCGCAGGACGCCCGCCGGCGGCTGCGCGCCGCGGCATTTGAGCACCCGCCAGCCGCCGTCCTCGGCCAGCAGGCGCAGGGCCGCCGGTGAGGCGTTGGCCGCGTGGCGGCGGTCGCGCAGGACGAAGCCGCAGCTGTCGCCGCTGTCGGCCGCCACCTGCAGCCGGCGCAGGGCGCGGTCGTCGCCGCCCGGCGGCCAGCCCAGCACCGCGCCGCAGGCGCCGCTGCGCAGGCACTGCTCCTGCGCCCACAGGGCCTGGCGCGGATCGGCCTCGACCACCTCCAGCAAGGCCAGGTCCACCCCGGCCGCCTGCCAGGCCGGCGCATAGGGGATGTACGGCGGCGCCACCAGCACCACCCGCTCGCCGGCCGCGGTCAACCGCGCCAGCGCGGGCAGCAGCAGCGATAGTTCGCCCATGCCGGCCGCCACCGGCCGGCGCGCGGGCGGTGGCGGTCCTGCGCCCTGCTCCGCCGCCGCGGGCGACGGTCCGTGGCCGGGCAAGGACGGCAGCAGCAATTCGGTCAACGCCCGCCGCGGCCAACCGCCCTGCGGCAGGCGCGCGTCCAGCTCGGCATGGCCGCTCGGCTCGCCGCCGCCGGCGGCCACGGCGCGGCGCCCGGCATGCCACAGCGTGCGCGCGGCCAGCATCGCGTCGAGGGCGAGCACCTGGCCCATCTCAACCGCGCCGGACCAGGCCGCAGTAGACGCCCTCGATGGCGAAATCCTGGCCAGGCCCGACCTCGATCGGCGCGTAGGCCGGGTTGCGAGGCAGCAGCACGATCCGCCGCCGCGTCCGCTGCAAGCGCTTGATCGTCAGCTCGCCGTCCACCCGCGCGATCACGGTCTGGCCGTCGCGCGCCTCGGGCGTGCCCTGCACCGCGACCAGGTCGCCGTCGAGGATGCCGTCGTCGATCATCGAGTCGCCCTGAACCCGCAACAGGTAATCGGGCCGCGGCGAGAACAGGCGCCGGTCCAGCCACAAGGCGTCCTCGCCGGCGGCGACCGGGCCGAGCCGGGCCACGCCCTCGGCGCTGACCGGCAGGCCGGCGGCGACCCGGCCCAGCACCGGCAGGGGCAGCAGGTCGGCCCCCCCGCCAGGCAGGCGCAGGCCGCGCTTGCGGCCCTGGGCCTGCTCGATCAGGCCGTCGGCAACCAGGGCCTGCACGTGTTTCTGGGCGGCATTGCGCGAGGCGAAGCCGAACGCCAGCGCGATCTCGGCCAGGCTGGGCGCGCGCCCGGCGGCCAGCTCGCGGCGCAGGAAGGCCAGCACGGCGGCGCGCTGGGGCGGCAGGTCGGCGGGGGTGTCGTCCGGGCTCATGGTGTACATTTGTACACCTTCCGGTCGCATCCGGCGAGATGGGGGCTTCAGCTTCCTGTGGGAGCCCGGTGCCGCATCCGCTGGCGCAGCAGTTCCATCAGCGCGCCATCGCGCGGGCGCGCGACGGCTTACTTCACCAGCGTCTGGATCGCATGCGCCGGGATGGTCACCTGGGTGGAGGCGGTGCCGACGTAGTAGTTGTAGGTGATCGCCACGTCGGTCGGGTTCATCACCACCGTGGCCAGGCTGCCGTCCTGGTTGAGGAACGAGGTCGCCAGCAGGTTGCTGCGGCTGCTGGCCGCACCGACCCGCTGCGCGCCCGGGCGCAGGAACCGGGAGAAGTGGCCGATGTACCAGTAGCTGGGCGTGTAGACCAGCTCGCCGCTGCGGGTGTCGGCGTGGATCGGCGAGAAGCAGTAGTTGCCGACGTGGTTCGGGCCGCCGGTCTCGTCCAGCAGCATGTTCCAGTCGATCCAGGCCGAGGCGCCGTTGTTGAGGTCGTTGATGATCGAGGTGCCGTAGCGCTCGCCGTTGGCCCAGCGCTGCACCTGCGACCAGTCGAACTTCTCGACCGTGGCCTCGGTGAGCAAAAGCACCTTGTCCGGGTACGCCTCGTGCACCTTGCCGACGTTCTCGAACATCGGATCGAAGCCGGCCCAGGTCTCGTACCAGTGGAAGCCCATGCCCCAGGCGTACTTGGCCGCCTCAGGATCGCCGAAGATCACGTTGGCGCGGTGGACCATCATGTCGCGGTTGTGGTCCCAGACCACGATCTTCTTGTCGCCGTAGCCTGCCTTGGCCATGGTCGGGCCGAGGTGGTCGCGCAGGAAGTCGCGCTCCTCCTCGGCGGTGTACAGCATCGACTCCCAGGTCTGCTTGGCCATCGGCTCGTTCTGCAGGCTGATCGCCCAGATCGGGATGCCCTCGGCCTCGTAGGCGGCGATGAACCGGGTGTAGTACGTGGCCCAGGCGTCGCGGTACTGCGGCAGGAGCTTGCCGCCCTGGAGCATGTGCCGGGTGTCCTTCATGAACGCCGGCGCGCTCCACGGGCTGGCCATCATCGGCAGGGTGCCGCCGGCCGCGGCGATGGCGCGCTTGATCAGCGGGATGCGGTAGCGGCGGTCGTGCTCGACCGAGAAGGTCTCGAGCGCCTTGTCGCCTTCCTTGACGTAGGTATAGCTGCCGCTGCTGAAGTCCGAGCTGTGGATGGTGGTGCGGGCCAGGCTGTAGCCGATGCCCTGCTCGGTGTCGTAGTAGGCGCGCAGGAGCTCGGCCTGGCGGGCCTCGTCGAGCTTGGCGAAGGTCTCGGCGGTGGCGTCGGTGATCGCGCCGCCGATGCCGAGGAAGGACTGGAATTTCCTGCCCGGTTCGACGAACACCGAGTTCTCGGCTTCGGTCAGGGCGTGGCCCGGCTGCAGCGGCGCGGAATGGCTGCGGACCATCTGCTGCGACGCGCCCTGGGCGGTGGTGTAGATGGTGACCGCATCGCCCGCGGCGACGCCTTCGGCGGCCAGCACCGGGATCGCGGCCGACATGGCCAGCGCTGTCATCAGGATCGATTTCACGTCTCCCTCCCTCCTATGCGTGAAGGGCGAGGTTAACCCGGCTTCGCCGGCGACGGTGGGTGATATCGCTCACATCGATGCAGCATCAGAACGGCTGGCCGATCTCCAGGAACAGCAGGTCCTCGCCGCCCTCGCGCAGGCCGTAGCCGAACAGCATCGGCCCGATCCAGGAATCGAAGCCGATGTAGGCGCTGCCGTTGAACACCCCGCCGCCCCAGCGCATGTCGGCGCGCCGCTCCCAGGCGTTGCCGTACTCCAGGGTGGTGCCGATCACCGCCGAGCGGCCGAACACCGAGGCCAGCTGCCAGCTGTAGCCGAGCATCGCCACCAACGCGTTCTGGCCGGTCAGCTCGTTGTAGTGGAAGCCGACCAGGTTGCCGCGCCCGCCCATGGTGATGCGCTCGTTGAGCGGCAGCTCGCCCGACAGGGTGCTGCGCCAGGTCAGCCCGGCCTGGACCGCGCCGCGGCCGAACGCGCGCGCGCCCAGCAGCTCCACCCCGGCCAGCTCGAAGTCGGTGTCGTCGCCCAGCGCCGCCAGGGTGGCGCGGTAGTCGGCGCGCACGAAGTAGCCGCGCCGCGGGAAATACAGGCTGTCCAGGCGGTCGATCGCGCCGCGCAGGAACCACACGCCCGACGCCACCTCCACCTCCGGCAGGCGCGGGTCGCCGATCTCGACCTGCGCCTTGCCGGCGGTGCGCTCCACCCCGGCCACCACCGCGCCGTAGCGGCCGAAGGTGCGGCCCAGCCCCAGCTCCACGCTGGCCAGGCGCGCGTCGTAGGTGGCGACGCGGTGGCCGCCCGCATCGAACAGCGGCACGTTGTCGTTCCAGGCCCCGGCGATGCCGTGGAAGTACCAGCGCGCCTGCGGGTCGAACGGGTGGTAGTACTCGCCACGCACGGCCGGCTCGCTGCCCAGGTCGACCGTCACCCGGGCCTCGGCGCCGAGCGGGGTCACCGGTGCGCGCACCAGGGCCGCGCGCAGGCTGGAGTCGTAGGTGCCGCTGAAGTCGGTCTGCAGGCGGTAGCCCAGCTGCAGGTAGTTCGGCCCCTGGCTCTTCTCCCGCGCGCGCACCACCACGCCTGCGCGGCCGTCCTCGCGGACCACGTCGTAGCCGACGCTGGCGAAGGTGCCCAGGCTGTAGATGCGCAGGGTCGAGGCCTCCAGCCGGGCGGCGTCCAGGGGCCGGCCCAGGGGCACGTCCAGGATCGACTCGAGCACCGCGTCGGCGTAGCCGCTGTCGTTCTCCAGGCGCAGGAACTCCACCACCGGGCGCGGATCGCCCGGCTCGCGCACCGGTGCCGGGCCGCGCCAGCGCGGCAAAGCGGCCAGCCGCGGCTGCGCGTCCGCGGCGGCCTGGCTGCCGATCCGCAGCGCGTCGGCGGCCTTGGCGAAATCGCCGGTGCCGACCTCGCCGCCCAGCTCCGGCACCACCAGCACGTCGCCCGGACCGAGGCTGTCGGTGGAGGCCCTGGTGTTGCGCACGGTCAGCAGGCCGGTGAGCTGGTACATCACCTGCAGCACGCCGGCGTCGGCGTCCAGCGCGGCCAGCGGCGTGCCCACGTCCACCGCGACGACGATGTCCGCGCCCATCCGCCGCACCGTGTCCACCGGCACCTGCTGGGCGATGCCGCCGTCCACCAGCACGTGGCCGTCGATCAGCAGGGGCTGGAAAATCCCCGGCAGCGACATCGAGGCGCGCATCGCCTGCGACAGGCTGCCCGAGCCCAGCTCCACCGCCTCGCCGGTGTTGATGTCGGTGGCCACCGCACGGAACGGCACCGGCAGGTCGTCGAAGTCGTCGGTACCGCTCACCCCCAGGGTGCTGCGCTCGATCAGCGAGAGGATCCGCTCGCCCTGGAGCACGCCCGGCGACACGCTCCACTTGCCGTCGCGCACGCCCACGCCGATCGTGGCCAGGCCGTCGCGGTCGTCCTGCTTGCGCCGGTAGCTGCGCTCGCGGCGCTCGATCGAGTCGTCGAAGATCGCCTTCCAGTCGGTGTCCACTACCAGCGCCTCGAGCTGGTCCACGCTCATGCCCGAGGCGTACAGGCCGCCGACCAGCGAGCCCATCGAGGTCCCGGCGATGCAGTCCACCGGGATCCGCAGTTCCTCCAGCTTGCGCAGCACGCTGATGTGGGCGATGCCGCGCGCGCCGCCACCGCCCAAGGCCAGGCCGACCCGCGGGCGCGAGGCGTCGCCGTCGCGCTGCGGGCACGAGCCGCCGGCGGCCATCGCCGGTGCGGACCACAGGCAGGTGGAGAACAGGCATGTGGAGAGCAGCCAGGCCAGCAGCAGGCCCGCCGCCGGACGCCGGCGGTGGCGCGGCCGTGCGCTGGCGGCCGCGGGTGCCGGTCCATGTCGCCGCAGGTCGTTACGCATCGCATTCCCTTGCCGTCCGGGTGTCGCGCGCATTCTAGGACCTGCCGGCAAGCGTCTCACGCGGCCGCTCAGGCCGGCATGGGCTCCGGATCGAGCACGTACACGCTCAGCCCCAGGCGCTTGGCCCGGCGCTTGGCCGCCGCGGCCTGCGAGGCGACCTCGTCGGCGCTGTCGAACACGCCCGGCGCGGCCCGGACCACGCCGATGGTCAGGGTGGTCAGCGGGAAGGTTGCGTAACGGCCGGCGCGGTCCTCGCCCTCGAGCACGCCGCGCGTCAGGTCGGCCTCGTCGAACAGGGCGCGGCTGGCCGCATCGAACTCGGCCACCGCCTCGCGGCAGCGCCGCTCCCAGTCCTCGCTCTGCAGCAGCACCACGAAGTCGTCGCCGCCGACGTGGCCGACGAAGTCCCAGCTCGGCTCCGCGTGGCGCACCAGGGTGGCGGCGACCAGGCGGATCATGCGGTCGCCGCGGAAGTAGCCGTACTGGTCGTTATACGGCTTGAAGTGGTTGAGGTCGCAGTACGCGGCCACGAACGGCTGGCCGGCCTCGATCAGGCGGCCGATGTGCTCGGCGATCGGGATGTTGCCCGGCAAAAGGGTCAGCGGGTTGGCGTAGCGCGCCGCCTCGATCCGCATCTCGGTGACCCGCCGCACCAGCGCCTCGCCGGTGCCGACCCCGGCGTAGCGCCCCTCGCGGGTGATGATGAAGCCGTCGGAGAGGTAGCGCTGGTCCTCGCCCATCAGGATCTCGGACATCGCGTCGATGCCCTGGCCCACGTCGGCCATGATCGGCGAGGCGTGCATGAACGGGATGCACGACTTGCGCCCCAGCAGCTCGCGCGCGAACGGCACCGCCATGCGCTCGTTGAACACCCGCCGGTTGATCAGCCCCAGCGGCCGCCGGCTGTCGTCCACCACCGGCAGCGCCGGCAGGTCCGGGTGCTGGCGGAACACCTGCTCCACATCCCCATTGCTGGCGTTCTCGCCCACGGAGGGCGCCTCGATCAGCAGGTGGGCGGCGGTGATCCGCGGGAACGACGCGCGCCGCCCGGCCGCCGGCCACACCGGCAGCTTCTGCGGCGCGGCCTGCTGCACTTCCTCGGGCACGGCGGTGGTCACCGCCGCCTGCGGCCGCCCCAGCAGGAAGCCCTGGGCGTAGCGGATGCCGAGGTCGCGCACGATCATCAGGTCGCGGCCGTGCTCCACGCCCTCGGCCACCAGTTCGGTACCGAGGCTCTCGGCCACCTGCACCAGGGCCTTGACGATGCTCAGCCGCCCGGGGCTCTGGGCGATGCCGTGGACCAGGCAGCGGTCGATCTTGACGTACTCCGGGTTCAGCTCGTGCCACATCCAGAAGTTGGAGTGGCCGTTGCCGAAGTCGTCCAGGGCGATGCGGACGCCGGCCGCGCGCAGGTAGCCGATCGCGTCGGCCAGCCGGGCCACGTCCTCGACCACGTCGCGCTCGGTGATCTCGATGACGAAGCGGCCCAGGTCGCGCCCGGAAGCACGCAGGCTGTCGATCAGCTGCTGCGGCCGCACCGCCTCCTGCAGGATCGCCTGGGCGCTGAGGTTGAGCAGCAGGCGGCCGCCGCGGTCGAAGTCGAATCCGTGCGCGAGGGTCCGCACCGCGCCCATCTCCAGCTCCCCCAGGCGGCCGCCCGCGCGCGCCAGATCCAGCAGGTGCAGCGGCGTGCACTGTGGATCGGCGTGCCGCATCAGCCCTTCGTGGGCGACCACGCAGCGATCCTCCAGACGCACGATCGGCTGGTAGACCGCGTGCAGCCCTCCGGGACGGAGCGCGCGTTCGAGCAGCGAGGCGCCGGTCGGGATGGAATGCAGGCTTGGCATGGTGGCGGCAAATTAATGCGCGCACATGACAACGAGGCTTCAGCCGCCGCCGATGCATGACCGGCGCCGCTGCGTCATACCCGCGTCACAACGCTGCCCTACCGTGCCGCATCTTTCAGGGGAAGCGTGCGGTTTGGCCGAGCAGGCGCGACGGGGACTGGCGCGGATCATCGCCGAGCAGGGGCCGGTATTGCGCGGCTTCTTCGCGCGCCGGGGCGCCCATGAGGACGCGGAGGACCTGGTGCAGGAAACCTGGCTGCGCCTGCTGCGCGCCCACCATGACCGGGGCGAAGGCATCGCCAACCCCGAGGCCTACCTGTTCACGGTGGCGCTGAACCTGGCGCGCGAGCAGGCCGCGCGCAGGCGGCAGACGCCGCTGCGCCTGGACGAACTGCAATCGCTCGCCGCGCAGCTGGCCAGCGGCGAATGCCTGGTGGACGCGGCCGAGCGCGCGCAGAGGCAGCGGCGGCTGCAGGCGCAGCTGGCGTCGCTGCCCGAGCGCACCCGCGCAGTGCTGGTGATGCAGTACCGCGACGGCCTGAGCTACCGCCAGATCGCCGAGCGCATGGGCGTATCGCCGCACATGGTCAAGAAGCACGTGGTCCGTGGGCTGGCGGCCTGCCGGCTGGCGCTGGCCGAGGCGGAAGTCGAGCCATGAGCGCCACTCTTCCTCCGGCCGCGCACGGCCCGGCTGCGCGCGACGCCGTGCTCGAGGCGGCGCGCTGGTATTCGCTCCAGCGCGAAGGCGTGCTCGACCAGGCACAGCAGGCCCGCTTCATGGACTGGCTGCTGGCCTCGCCGGCGCACCTGCGCGAATACCTGGCGGTGGGCCACGTCGCGATCGAACTGGGCGAGGCATTGCGCGCGGCGCCCGACGACGTGGACGCGCTGCTGCGCGCCGCCGAGGCGGACGGCGACGGCGGCAACGTGGTCCGGCTGCCGCTCGCCCGCACGGCCACGCCACGGGCCGCGGCCGTAGCCGCGCCGGCGCGCCGCTGGCCGCGGCTGGCCTCGGCCGCCGCCGTGCTGCTGGGCCTGGCCCTGGGCGTACACGCCGGCTGGCCGCGCACCAGCCACCACGTCGCCGGCCACGGCCAGCCGCGCAGCTTCGTCCTGGCCGACGGCACCCGCGTGCACCTGAACGCGGAGAGCGAGCTGACCGCCCGCTACACGCCCTGGGGACGCCAGGTGGAGCTGGTCCGCGGCCAGGCCGGCTTCGTCGTCGCCGACGGCCTGCGCCCGTTCGCGGTGCGCGCCGCCGGCCTGCGCGTGCGCGACATCGGCACCACCTTCGAGGTCTGGCTGCAGCGCGACCAGGCACGGATCGGCGTGGCCGACGGCCGGGTCCAGGTGTTCGACGACGCCGGCGACGGCCGCCTGCTGGCCGACCTGGGCGCGGGCCACGGCGCGCGCATCGGCTACGCCGACCGCGCGGTCGTCCTCGCCGACGAGGATCCAGCGGCGATGAACGCCTGGTGGCGGCGGCGCATCGGCTTCCGCGACGAACCCCTGCACGAGGTCGCCGAACGCTTCAACCGGATGAACCGCGTGCGCCTGCAGGTCGACGACCCGATGGCCGGGGCCCTGCGCCTGACCGGCAACCTCGATGCCGCCGACGTGGAATCGCTGCACGCGTTCCTGCGGCAGCAGCCGTCGCTGGCCACGCACCTGCAGGACGGAAGGATCCACGTCGGCTCGCGCGCGGCTTCGCCGGCGTCGCGCTGAGGTCGATCCGCGACTCCGCGCCGCATCGCCCGGGCGCTGTCAAAAAAAATTCATCGGCCAGGCGGTACCCGATCCGCTCCGTGCGCCGTCGTAGTGGGGCATGCGCGGTCGCTGCGGCCGCGTGCCCTTCCCCACCACAGGCCCCACCATGCGCAAGATCCTGTTCCTCTCCATCGCCCTCGCCCTGCACGCCGGCACCGCCACCGCGCAGGACCGCGCAGTCGCCAGCGCGGCCATCCCCGCCCAGTCGCTGGACGCCGCGCTGGACGCGCTCTCGCGCCAGACCGGACTGCAGTTCGTCTATGCCGCCCAGGTCGCCGGCCAGGCGCGCAGCCGTGCGGTGCCGGCCGGGCTGCCGGCGGACGAGGCCCTGCGCCGGCTGCTCGACGGCACCGGCCTGCGCCACCGCTACCTCAACCCGACCACGGTGACGATCGAGCCTGCCACGGCGCAGGCGGCGCCAGCCTCGGCCTCCGCGCCCGCCGCGATGCCGGCGGCAGCCGCCCCGGCCACCGCCGCCGACGGCCTGGCCGCGCAGGAACTGGAAAGCATCGAGGTGGTCGGCAGCTACAGCCGCAGCCTGGAGCGGGCGGTGGACATCAAGCGCGCCACCACCGGCTTCTCCGATTCGATCGTCGCCACCGACGTGGCCGACTTCCCCGAGCAGAATCTGGCCGAGGCCCTGCAGCGCATGCCGGGCGTGACCATCGAGCGCAGCAAGGGCCTGGGCACCCGGGTCAACGTCCGCGGCCTGCCCTCCGAGTACACCCACGTCTCGATCAACGACCTGGCCACCGCCTCGGGCAGCGGTGGCCGCGACGTGGAGTTCGACATCTTCGCCTCGGAGATCATCCAGCAGGTGACCGTGCTCAAGTCGCCGACCGCCGCCGACGAGGAGGGCGGCATCGCCGGCTCGGTGCAGATCTCCACCGCGCGCCCGTTCGACTACCGCGGGCGCAAGCTTGTGGCCTCGGCCGAGGGTGCGTACAACTCGATCTCCGAGGAGACCGACCCGAAGTTCTCGTTCCTGGCCAGCGACACCTGGGGCGACTGGGGCGCACTGGTGTCCTTCTCCGGCGGCAAGCGCACCAACCGCACCGACTCGACCTCCGGCATCAACTTCCGCCCGCTGACCCGCTTCCTCTCCGCTTCCGGCACCCGCGGCAGCCAGGCCGAGGCGGTGTACGAGCGGGACACCGGCCTGGCCATCGACAACCGCGCCGACAGCGCCGAGACCAACCTGATCGTGTTCCAGGACAAGGTCGGCGACCGCGTCTACCTCAACGAGCAGGACAAGTGGGGCGCCACCGCCTCGCTGCAGTACCGCCCCAGCAGCAGCTTCAGCCTGACCTTCGACGCCATGCTCGGCGGCTACGACGCCACCGAGGACGAATACGACGCCGCGGCCTACTCGGCCTCCAGCCGCAGCACCCTGGACACCATCCACGCGTACGACGCCGACACCCTCTCGCAGTACGGCATCGTGGTCCTGAGCGACGTCTCCTACACCGCCACCCAGCACGAGTTCCTGAGCAAGCAGCGGATCAACGAGACCGACTACCGCCAGTTCAGCCTGGCCATGGACTGGAAGCCCGGCGCCTGGGACATCGACGCGATGCTCGGCTACTCCGGCGCCGACAAGACCCAGGACTACTCCAACCTCAAGCACGTGGCCTACGCGCCCTCGCGCACCCGCTGGACCGGCAGGAGCGGCGAGACCGTGCCCAGCGCCGACCCGGCCACGATCGACATGTACGACGCCGCCGACAAGTACCTGTTCGAGGCCTACGAGACCACCCTGGAGGAAGTCAGCGACGACAAGTACGCCGCCCAGCTGGACTTCGGCCGCGCCTTCGACCTGGCCGCGTTCCCGGCCCTGCGCAGCGTCTCCTTCGGCGCGCGCTACACCGACAAGTCCAAGGAGCGCCGCTACGGCGAGCTGAAGATCACAGGCCCTACCGCCGGCAGCACCGCCTGGGTCAACACCCGCACCCTGGCCGACAGCCCCCTGCAGTGGATCAGCGACCTGGTCCCCGGCGGCGGCTACAGCGTCAAGGACCTGGACTGGCAGCAGGTCTCCAACGCCTGGGCGCGCGAGTTCTTCCGCTACGACGGCTTCGTCACCCCGTTCGACGACAGCCAGTACTACCGCGTGGACGAGGAGGTGCTGGGCCTGTACGCGATGGCCGACATGGCCTTCGACGTCGGCGCGGTGCCAGTGGCGGTCAACGCCGGCGCGCGCTGGGTCGACACCTCGGTGCTGTCCTTCGGCTACCACCCGGTGCAGAACCCGGACGGCAGCACCGGCTACACCGACGACCCGGTATCGAAGAAGGGCGGCTACGACGACATCCTGCCCAGCCTGAACCTGAGCGCCGAACTGGCCGACGGCCTTCTGCTGCGCGCGGCCGCCTCCGAGACCCTGATGCGCCCGGCGCTGACCGACATCGCCTACAAGCGCACCGCCAGCTGGAGTTCGTTCCGCTTCACCGACGGCAACCCGGATCTGCAGCCGACCTACGCCAGGCAATGGGAGATCGGCCTGGAGAAGTACCTGGAGAACGGCGGCTTATTGGCTGGCTCCTACTTCCGCAAGAAGATCGACGGGGTGGTGGTCAACGCCCTGACCGGCACCGTCGAGGACGTGGCGGTGTACAACGCCAACGGCAGCCTCAACGGGATCTACGACTTCGACGTCTACCAGCCGGTGAACGCCGACGGCTCCTACGACGTGGACGGGATCGAGCTGATCGCGCAGCTGCCGCTGTCGGCCCTGCACCCGGCGCTGGAAGGCTTCGGCGTTAACGCCAACTACACCCGGCTGGACAGCTCGCTGGCCGGCGAGTCCGACCTGGGTATCGCCACCCCGATGCCGGGCCTGGCCGAGAACACCTGGAACCTGACCGCCTACTACGAGAACGCGCGCTTCGACGCCCGCCTGTCCTACAACCACAAGGACGAGTACGTCGAGTCGATCGGCTACAACATGTACCCGATCTGGCGCGACGCCTACGGCCAGCTGGACCTGTCCGTCGGCTACCGGATCAGCGATGCGCTCAAGCTGAGCCTGAAGGCGATCAACCTCACCAACGGGGCGACCACCGGCTACACCATGGATCCGGCGTTCCCGACCATGTACGAGCTGTCGGGCCGGCGGATCAGCCTGGGCATCCGCGCCGACTTCTGAGGCATAGCGGTCCGTGTCGGCGACGGCGTCCATGAGGCGCCGTCGCCGGCGTATCTGCGGCGTGCATCCGCTGCATTGCCCGCCAACGGCTACCTGCCAGGAACCGTCATGCGCATTCCCGCTGCTTTCCTTCTCTCATGCGTCCTGTCCACGCTGCCCGCTGCCGCCATCGCCGGCAATGATCGCGGCGATCGCGACCGCCGCTGGCTGGCCGGCGACCACCACGTGCACAGCGAGTGGAGCGTGGACTGGGACCGTTCCACCACCCCGCCCACCCCGGCCCGCGGCGGCGATTCGCCCTACAGCCGCGGCCGCAACGCACGCCGGGCGCTGGCCCATGGCCTGGCCTGGATGGTGCACACCGACCACGGCGGCCCCGGCCACTCGGCGGTGACTCGCGATCATGCCTGGCCGGCGCTGCAGCAGGCCCGGCGCGAGGTGCCGGAGCTGGTCCAGTTCAACGGCATGGAATTCGACGTCCCCGGCGCCGAACATGCCACCGTGATCGTCGCCCCCGGTCCGCGCGAACGCGACGAACTGGTGGCGATCGAGCGCGACTACGGCCGCAGCGAACCCGTGCACGGCAATCGCGACGACGGCCAGGCCATGCTCGACGCCCTGGTCCACATGCGCGCCCTGCCCACGCCGCCGCTGGTGATCGTCAACCATCCCTCGCGCACCGCTGCCGGCATCGGCGCCTGGGGCGAAGTCGATCCGGCCGAACTGCGCGCCTGGCACGACGCCGCACCCGAGGTACTGGTCGGCATGGAAGGCGCGCCCGGCCACCAGGCCACCGCCAGCGACCGCCGCGGCTTCTACCGCAACCCCGCCGCGCCCACGTTCGGCGGCTTCGACCAGATGACCGCGCAGGTCGGCGGGGTCTGGGACGCCTTGCTGGCCGAGGGCCGGCGCTTCTGGATCACCACCAGTTCCGACTCGCACATCAACCGCCGCGACGGCGGCCACGACTTCGACCCGGGCGAGTACAGCAAGACCTGGGTGTGGGCGCGGCCGGAGGCCGGCGACATCCTCGACGGCCTCCGCCACGGCCGCATGTTCGCGACGACCGGCGACCTGGTCGATGCGCTGGAATTCCACGTCCAGGCCGCCGAAGACCCCGCCCGGCATGCCGGCATGGGCGGCACCCTGGTCGCGCGTCCCGGCGAAACCCTGCGCGTGCGGCTGCGCCTGCGCCAGCCCGGGCGGCCCAACTTCAACGGCCAGTCCCCGCGACTGGACCACGTCGACCTGATCGTCGGCGAACCCGGCGAGGCCGGACCGCGCATGCAGGTGCAACGGATCGAATCCGGACAGTGGCAGCGCGAGGGAGAGTGGATCGCCATCGAACGCAACCTGCCCGCGCCACCAGCCGGCGGCTTCGTCCGCGTGCGCGGCAGCAGCAACGCCGAGGCCACGCCGCAGCCCGACACGCCAGGCGAGGATCCGTGGCAGGACCTGTGGTTCTACTCCAATCCCGTATTCGTCGAGGTACGCCCGCGCTGACCTTGCCCCCACCGCCGGACCGGGCCATAATAACAACCGTTATAACAAGGCCCGGATATCGCCATGAAGCTCAAGATCACCACCATCGGCAATTCCGCCGGCGTCATCCTGCCCAAGGAACTGCTGGCCCGGCTGCGCGTGGACAAGGGCGACGAGTTGCATGCGCTGGAGACCCCCGACGGCATCCGCCTGACCGTGTACGACCCCAAGCTGGCCGCGCAGATGGAAGTGGCCGAGCGGATCATGCGCGAGGACCGGCAGGTATTGCACAAGCTGGCGCAGTGAGGCCACGGCGATGATCGTCTGGATCGACCGCACCCTGGCCCTGGCCATCCACGACCGCCAGCTGGCCGAGCACGGCGGCGGCACTGGGGTGCGCGACGAGGGCCTGCTCGACTCGGCCCTGGCCCGCCCGCAGCAACGCCATGCCTACGGCGAGCCACCACCGGATCTGGCCGACCTCGCGGCCAGCCTGGCCCATGACCTGGCCCGCAACCATCCGTTCGTGGACGGCAACAAGCGCACCGCGCACGTCGCCTATCGCGTGTTCCTGGCCCTCAACGACGCCGAGCTGGAGGCCAGCGGCAAGGAAAAGTACCTGGCGATGATCGGCCTGGCCGAAGGCAGCCTCGACGAAGCCGCCTTCGCCGAATGGCTGCGCCCCCGGATCAAGTCCACGCACGGCGGCAAGGTGCAGGAAAAGCGCAGCAGCTACCGCCGCTGATTTCCGGCATGCCGCTCACGCCTGCGGCCGCGCCTCCACCTTCGGCTCGGCCACCTCGCGCCCGGCCTCGGCATGGCCGGCCATCTCCGCGCCGGCGTCGCGCGGCAGCCGACGCATCTCCAGCACCGACAGCGCCGAGACCAGGCCGACGCCGAGGAAGGCGAAGGTGAAGTTGACCGGGTCGTCGCCCGGGCGACCGGTGAGCGTGCCGGCCAGGCTCAGGGCGTAGCCGCCGAGGGTCACGCCCAGGGCGAGGGCCACCTGCTGGGCCATCGCCGCCAGGCTGCTGGCCTGGCTCATGCGCGCCTGGTCGATGTCGGCATAGGCGATCGCGTTGATGCTGGTGAACTGCAGCGAGCGCAGCAGGCCGCTGGTCAGCAGCACGCCGACCATCAGCCAGTACGGCGTATCGGCGCGGAACAGCCCGAACAGGCACATCGCCAGCGCCGCCACCAGCCCGTTCCAGACCAGCACCGGGCGGAACCCGACGCGATGCAGGATGGCCGGCGCGGCGAACTTCATCACCAGCGCCCCCGCCGTGGAAGTGAAGGTGACCAGCCCCGACTGCAGCGGGTTGAGGCCGAAGCCCAGCTGCAGCATCAGCGGCAGCAGGAAAGGCGTCGCGCCGATGCCCACCCGGAACAGCGAGCCGCCCAGCACCGCCGCGCGGAACGTGGGGATGCGCAGCAGCGACAGGTCCAGCAGCGGATGCGGATGCACACGGGCATGGCGCACATAGGCCAACAGCACGCCCGCCCCCACCACCACGCAGGCCGCCACCGTGGTGCCCGGCATCAGCCCGCGCCCCACCGCCGACAGGCCGAACATCACCAGCCCCAGCCCGCCAGCCGACAGCGCAAAGCCGCGCACGTCCAGCGGCTTGACCGCCTGCTGCAGCCGCGGGATATGCCGCCACGCCAGCCACATGCCCAGCAGGCCCATCGGCAGGTTGATCAGGAAGATGAAACGCCAGTGCGCGTAGGTGGTGATGGCCCCGCCCAGCACCGGGCCCAGCATCGGCCCGAGCATGGCCGGCACCGTCAGCCAGCTCAGGGCCTTGACCAGCCCGGCCTTGTCGATGGAACGCAGCAGCACCAGCCGCCCCACCGGCACCATCATCGCCCCGCCCATGCCCTGCACGAAGCGCCCGGCCACCAGCTGGCCCAGCCCCTGGCTGGCCGCGCAGCCCAGCGAGCCGAGCAGGAACACCGCGATGGCGCAGACGAAGGTGTTGCGCGCGCCGAAGCGGTCGGCCACCCAGCCGCTGACCGGGATGAACACCGCCAGCGCCAGCAGGTAGGTGGTGATGGCCAGCTTCAGCGCCACCGCCTCCACCCCCAGCTCGGCGGCGATCTGCGGCAGCGAGGTGGAGATGGCCGTGGAATCCATGTTCTCGATGAACAGGGCCGTGGCGACGATGAGCGGGAGCAGGCGTTGCGGGCGCATGGTCAGTGGTAATCGTCCTCGCGCTGGTGGCGCACCGCCAGCACCGTCACCGTCTGCGCGTCCTCCACCTCGAACAGCGCCACGTAGCCGCTGGCGCCGAAGCCGATCACCAGCTCGCGCAGGAACGGATTGCCCGGCATCGCCTTGCGGCAGCTCAGCGGTGCCAGCGCCAGCACGGTGAGCCCATCGGCGATGGCCTGGCGTGCACGCACCGCGGTGGTGGTGTCGCCCCCGGCGCGTTCCAGCAGCCAGTCGTACAGCCGGTGGAGGTCATCGCGCGCTTCCTCCGTGAAGCGGACGCGGTAGCTCATCCCGGCATACGCCCGTCGCGCGCCCGCGCGAGGCGTGCATCGATGCCGGCCAGCACATCGGCCGCATCCACGTACCGCCCGGCGGCCTGCGCCTTGTCCCGCGACGCCAGGCCACGGGCGATGAAGGCCTCCTGCTGCTGCCGCTGCAACACCTGCGCGCGCACCGACTGCTCCACGAAGCTGGACAGCGTTTCGCCTTCCTGCAGCACCGACTCGGCCGCTTCCCGCAGGGCCGGGTCCACGCGCAGCGAAGGCAGGGTCGCGGTTTTCATCGGGACACCTCATGCGTTGCAATTGCAACGCATGATGCCCCCCATGTCCGGGCGGAGCAAGCGCCCGCGGCAGGCCGCTTGCACGCATTGCGAGCCCGGGCCGCCTGCCCGGCGCTGCCATCTCCCATCAGGGCCGTTCGCGGCCGCGCGGTTGCTCCGCGTCCTGTCGCGCATCGCCGGTGTCGGCCGGCGGCAAGGCATGCGCGCCCTGCTTCGCCGGCCGCAGCAGGCTCAGCGCGATGGTCGCGCCGATGGTGGCCACCACCACGCCCAGCGACACGGTGATCGGCACCTTGTACACGTCCACCAGCAGCATCTTGCCGCCAATGAACATCAGCACCAAGGCCAGGCCGTAGGGCAGCAGGTGGAAGCGGTCGGCCATGCCCTGCAGCAGGAAGAACATCGCACGCAGGCCCAGCACCGCGAACACGTTCGAGGTGAGGACGATGAACGGGTCGCTGGTGATGGCGAAGATGGCCGGAATGGAATCGACCGCGAAGATCACGTCGGTGATGCCGATCATCACGATCACGATGAACAGCGGGGTGTACAGCCGCCTGCCCTCGCGCAGCACCGACAGCGCACTGCCTTCGTAACCGCGCGTCATCGGCACGTGCCGGGTGATCCACCGCAGCAGCGGGTTGGTCTCCAGGTCCGGTTCCTTGCCGGCGGCCAGCAGCATCTTGATGCCGGTCAGCAGCAGGAACGCGCCGAACAGGTAGAGGATCCAGTGGAAGCGCGCCAGCAGCATCGCGCCGGCCAGGATCAGGATGGCGCGCAGCACCACCGCGATGATGATGCCGATCACCAGCACGCGCTGGCGCTGCACCTCCGGCACGGCGAAGTAGCCGAAGATCATCAGGAACACGAAGATGTTGTCGATCGCCAGCGACTTCTCGACCAGGTAGCCGGTGAGGAACTCCATGCCGATGCGGCCACCAGCCTCCGGCCCCAGCTGCTGGCCGGTGTACCACCACAGCCACAGGTTGAAGACCAGCGCCAGCGCCACCCAGGCCAGGCTCCAGCCGACGGCCTCGCGGAAGCTCACCCGGTGCGGCCCGCCATGGCGCATCCACACCAGGTCCACCAGCAAGGCCAGGACCACGAGCACCGCAAAAATGCCCCACAGCAGGGGCGTCCCAATCGTTTCCATGCATCACTCCGGTTGTCGGCTGCTTCGCGAGCGGCAGCGGGCATGGTCCGGAGATCCGGAAGGGGTCCACGCTTCGCCGCCATGGGCGAAGGTCTGACTCACAGGCCGCCTGGCCTGCCGCGGCGCCGGGGCCGATGGCCCGTAATGACGACGTCCGCGCGCGGAGCTACTCCCCTTCAGGCGGGCATCGTAGCGGATGGGGGCGCCATGGTGGAACCTGCGAGGGCTGCGTGGCGGGCCGTAGTTAATGGCGGCCCCGCGTGTCGCGTCGTCCAGATGGCGACCTGCGTGGCGTGGGGGGCTTTGACCTGCACGCCAAGGGCGCCCCGTTGGGCGGCACCCGACCGACGCATTACGGCCCAGGCCCGCCACTGATTCAGCGAGGTGAAGCCCGTCCCCACCCCGCCTATACTACCGGGGCGGCATGGGGAAAGTGTGACGCGCATTGGATTTACGTACCGGCCAGCCAAGGGGGCAGTACCGGCGTGATCGTTTACCAGGGCACCAAATCGAAGTTCCTCGAGGACGCGGACAACCGCAACATCGAGGACGTCATCAGCAGCGCCTACCTCAAGCGCACCGGCAAGTACGCACCGCACGCCGAAACCCGCGCCTGGCAGCACTCGCTGACCGAGATGGCGCGGGTGCTGCGCGACAAGGGCATCGACGACGACATCGGCGTGGGCGTGGAGTTCGGTATCCCGCAGACGGCCAAGCGGATCGACTTCGTGCTCACCGGCCACGCCGAGAACGGCACCCCGCATGTGGTGATCGTCGAGCTGAAGCAGTGGTCCACCTCGCGCATCAGTGAGAAGGACGGCATCGTCTGGGCCAACCGCGGCGGCAGCGCGGAGCGTGAAGGCCCGCATCCCAGCTACCAGGCCTGGTCCTACGCGGCGCTGCTCACCGGCTTCAACGAGGCGGTGTACGAGTCCAACACCGCGCTCAAGCCCTGCGCCTACCTGCACAACTACACCGACGACGGCGTGATCCGCCACCCGCACTACGCCGCCTACCTGGACAAGGCACCGGTGTTCCTGCGCGGCGAGGACGAGCTGGCCAAGCTGCGCGCCTTTATCCGCCAGCATGTGCGCACCGGCGACAAGGGCGAGCTGCTGTACGAAATCGAAGCCGGCCGCATCCGCCCGTCGAAGATGCTGGCCGACAGCCTGGCGAAGATGCTCAAGGGCAACCGCGAGTTCGTGCTGGTGGACGACCAGAAGCTGGTCTACGAGACCTGCCTGGCCAAGGCCGCGCAGGCCAGCGATACGCGCAAGCAGGTGGTGATCGTCAAGGGCGGCCCGGGCACCGGCAAGTCGGTGGTGGCGGTGAACCTGCTGGTCGAACTGACCAAGCGCGGCCAGCTGACCAAGTACGTCTCCAAGAACGCCGCCCCCCGCGCGGTCTACAAGCAGAAGCTGGCCGGCCAGCTGCGGCAGGTGGAGATCGGCAACCTGTTCTCCGGCTCCGGCACCTTCCACGAGGGCGACCCCAACGTGTTCGACACGCTGGTGGTGGACGAGGCGCACCGTCTCAACGAGAAGAGCGGCCTGTACGGCAACCTCGGCCAGAACCAGATCATGGAGCTGATCCGCAGCGCCCGCTGCACCGTGTTCTTCGCCGACGACGACCAGATCGTCACCCTGTCCGATATCGGCCGCATCGACGCCCTCACCCAGTGGGCACAGCAGATGGACGCCGAAGTGACGCAGCTGGAGCTGGCCTCGCAGTTCCGCTGCGCCGGCTCGGACGGCTACATCGCCTGGCTGGACAATTTTCTCGGCATCCGCGAAACCGCCAACGCGGACTTCGACCGCGACGCCTTCGACTTCCGCATCGTCGATTCCCCGGTCGAGCTGCACAACCTGATCCGCGAAAAGAACCAGCTCAACAACAAGGCCCGCGTCGTCGCCGGCTACTGCTGGGACTGGAAGAGCAAGAAGAACCCGGACGCCTGGGACATCGAGATCCCCGAGCACGACTACCAGGCGCAGTGGAACCTCGACAAGGACGGCAGCCTCTGGATCATCGCCCCCGACTCGGTCGAACAGGTCGGCTGCATCCACACCTGCCAGGGCCTGGAGCTGGACTACGTCGGCGTGATCATCGGCCCGGACCTGCGCTGGATCGAGGGCAAGCCGACAGTCTTCCCCGAGTCACGCTCGCGGATGGACCGCTCGGTGCGGGGCTGGAAGAAGAAGATGAAGCAGGACCCGGACGCCACTCGCGAACGACTGGAGCTGATCGTGCGGAACACCTACAAAACACTGATGAGCCGGGGAATGAAGGGGTGTTATATCCATCTTTCCCAACAAGACAAGCATCTGTGATAGCCAGACCGGAATAGACATGACCACAAGATCTGTGTTCGGCCCGAATTTCGCTCAGTGGAAAACACTCGACCCAGAGAAAAAAGGCACTGGCGAAACATCAACAGAAGAAATCTCACGCATTGATCAAGCAACTAATGAACTCAAGAGCGCACTGCTGTCATCAATGCAGATGCAGCACGTCGTCGCGCTCGCCGGTAGCGGCACATCACTCGGGAGGATAGGCGGCCCTTCCATGTGGACCCTATGGGACCACTGCGTCAACTCAAACGCAGGAAGCAAAGACGAGCGAGAATTCTCAGAGCAAGCGCTTGATGTCATAAACGAGGTCGGATACAGGATCGACGTGGATGACGAGAACATCGAAGCGCTCCTATCCAGGTGCGACGCCTATCTGCAGGTCAAGGACAGCGAGGATGTATCCGACTTCGTAAGAAGTGCCAGAACAATAATCTTAGATATGTGCTCTTCCTTCCTCCAAGATGCAGAGGACGCTAGGCTCTCCAGTCACCGCTTGTTCCTACACAGACTTTCACGTCGGCGAGCCCGCGACTCTCGAATGAAGCTCTTCACCACTAACTACGACCTTTGCTTCGAGGCCGCCGCAGGAAAGCAAGGACTAGTAGTTATTGACGGGTTTTCTTTCTCTTTTCCGCGCCGCTTCGACCCAAGATTCTTCTCCTATGACATAGTGAGACGCCCCGCCATCGGAGATGAATCCTCGAACCCACTGGAAGGCGTCTTTCATCTATACAAACTTCACGGATCAACGAACTGGGATCGCCAAGAGGATGGCGAAATCATCATGCAGCGCACTACAGCGAATACCGCCTGCCTGATATATCCCGCTAGAGGCAAGTATCAGCAGTCCTATGTGCAACCACACCTTGAGCTAGTCTCCCAGTACCTGAGCGCACTGAGGGAGCCGAACACCTGCCTGATTGTTGCCGGCTTTGGATTTAATGACGACCATCTTTCTGAGCCGATTCTCTCGGCTGCCAGAACCAACCCCCATATGCGGCTGATAGTCGTCGACTCACGTGCGCAAGAGCTGACGAGCGCAGCGACAAATCGATACTGGCGAGAAATTAAGAAGCTGTCACAGCAGGGGAGCGATATATGGCTCATAAACGCAACATTTGAGCAGTTCTCGGAACTCATCCCCGACCTGAAGTCACTTACTCCGGGCGACCGACTTCTTCGTGACATCAAGATGGCAACGGGCACCTAGCCATGTCTCCCTTCGAAAATCTTGGCGGCCTTTTGAGGCCAGAGCTATATATCGGCCAGCTATGTGCGATATCAGCTCAATCCGCATCCCTGAGCCTCACCGCGGCAGGGCGCAATAGCGGCTCACACTACCTTGGCTCTCGATACGGTAACGGAGAGGTCGGGGAGTTCGTACTCATAGAAGGGCAGACTGCTTTAATTCTTGGAAGAATGATCGATGCGCGAACCCCAGATCTAAGGCACTCAGATACTGTCCCGCGCAAAGAGAAAAGCCAGTTCGATGGAATCGGCTCCATTCAGCTTCTGGGTACGGTTGCGATGGACAACCTAAAGATCTCGCCTGGCATCGCTCAGTTCCCAAGACTGGGTGACCGAGTCTATGCGGCACCGCACCCCTTTATCGCGAGCCTTCCCAGGCTCATGGACGCAGAACAGTCCAACGATGTATTCCTTCGACTCGGATCAATTAACGGCGACCCGGAGGGCAATATCGAGATCAAGCCGGAGAAGCTTCTCGGGAGGCATTGCGCCATCTTGGGATCGACCGGCGGCGGCAAGAGCTGGACCACTGCGCGGATCATCGAGGAATGCATCAAGTTCAACTCAAAAATTATCCTTTTGGATGCCACTAGCGAGTACCGCTCAATTGGTGGCGAGTACGTGGCACATCTCCACCTTGGCAGCCCAACGGACAAGGCAGCGAAATCGCTACCGTGCTCGTTGCCCCCGACGTCGTTCATAGAATCAGATTTCATTGCCCTATTTGAGCCATCTGGAAAGGTTCAAGGCCCAAAGTTGCGAGCCGCAATACGAAGCCTTCGTCTAGCAGCTCTAGCTCCGTCAATCTCTTGGAATGGCTTCATTAGAAAGATCGACCAATCGAAATCCAGCGTTCTGACCGAAGAGGCACGACCTGGGGTGTCCGAGCTACTTGACGACCCGAGCCAACCTTTTGATGTGTCCAAGCTCGTAGCCCAGATCGAACAGGAGTGCGTCTACCCTGAAGGCTTTGGCGTCGGCAAAGGAAACAAGGATTCGACGAAATGGGGCAGCGAGTCCGGCGAGTTCTCCTATTGCCTTGCGCTCGTCTCTCGAATCAACGGTGTACTCACCTCGCCAGCTTTTGAATGCGTATTTCGATCCACTGAGAAGTCTCTCACCGCCTACATAGATGCATTCATGAAGAGCAAGAAACGCCTCCTTCGCATATGTGTTGGGGGTGTTTCCTTCGAGTACAACGCGAGGGAGATCATTTCGAACGTAATAGGCAGACACCTGTTACGCATGGCCCGTTCCGGCTCATTTAGACAGAAGCCACTGATCGCAGTTGTTGACGAAGCTCATAATTTCCTTGGGCGCCACATCGGAAATGACGACACCATCGCAAAGCTCGACGCTTTCGAGATCATCGCCAAGGAAGGGCGTAAATATGGCCTGACAATCTGTCTATCCACCCAACGCCCTCGAGATATTACCGAGGGCGTCCTTAGTCAAATGGGAACCCTAGTAGTCCATCGACTTACAAATGATCGCGATCGCGATGTTGTTGAGCGCGCCTGCGGTGAGATTGACCGCTCTGCGTCGTCGTTCCTACCAAATCTGAAACCAGGTGAAGCAGCAATCATCGGAGCTGACTTTCCAATTCCGCTGACAGTTCAGATCGAAGCACCTACCGTGAAGCCGCATTCGGACGGGCCGAACTACCAAGCAAACTGGCAAATTGGAAAATAAGCCAACCACTCTCCAACGATCTCGCAAGAAAAAGCCCCGCATTCGCGGGGCTTTCAGTCTTACTGTTCCGTTAGGATCAAGCAAACGGATCCTGCAACACCATCGTGTGATCACGATCCGGGCCGGTGGAGACGATGGAGATCGGGCACCCCGCCAGCTCCTCCAGCGCGCGCAGGTAGGCGCGGGCGGCCGGGGGCAGCTTGTCCCACTCGGTGACGCCGTGGGTGTTCTCGCTCCAGCCGGGGAACTCCAGGTAGACCGGGGTGATCTCGTCCCAGCCCTGGGCGTCCAGCGGGGCGTACTCGGTGCGCTTGCCGCGGTACTCGTAGGCGATGCAGACCTTGAGCTTCTCCATGCCGTCGAGCACGTCGAGCTTGGTGATGCACAGGCCGGAGATGCCGTTGATGGCCACGCCGCGCTTGAGGGCGACGATGTCCATCCAGCCGCAGCGGCGCGGGCGGCCGGTGGAGGCGCCGTACTCGGCGCCGCGGTCGCGGATGCCCTGGCCGATCTCGTCGTCCAGCTCGGTTGGGAACGGGCCGCCGCCGACGCGGGTGGCGTAGGCCTTGGCGATGCCGAGCACGTAGTCGATCGCGTCCGCGCCCACGCCGGTACCGGCCAGCGCGCCGCCGACGGTGGTGTTGGAGCTGGTGACGTACGGGTAGGTGCCGTGGTCGATGTCGAGCAGGGCGCCCTGCGCGCCTTCAAACAGGATGCGCTTGCCCTGCTTGCGCAGGTCGTGGCAGATGCCGGCCACGTCGGACTTCATCGGCTGCACGTACTCGCCGAAGGCCAGCGCCTCGTCGTAGGTCTTCTGGTAGTCCACCGCCTCCACGCCCAGGTACTGGGTGAGCACGAAGTTGTGGTAGTCCAGCGCGGCCTTGAGCTTCTCGGCCAGCTGGTCGGGATAATGCAGGTCGGCGATGCGGATGCCGCGGCGGGCGACCTTGTCCTCGTACGCCGGGCCGATGCCGCGGCCGGTGGTGCCGATGGCGCCCTTGCCGGCGGCCTTCTCGCGGGCCTGATCCAGGGCGATGTGGTACGGCATGATCAGCGGGGCGGCCGGGCTGATCTTCAGGCGGCTGCGCACTTCCACGCCGGCCGCTTCCAGCTCGCCGATCTCCTTGATCAGGGCGGCTGGAGAAATAACGACACCATTGCCGATCAGGCACAGCGCGTCGTCGCGCAGGATGCCGGACGGGATCAGGTGCAGGACGGTCTTCTTGCCGTTGATGACCAGGGTGTGGCCGGCGTTGTGGCCGCCCTGGAAGCGCACGACGGCGCCGATCTCCTCGGTGAGCAGGTCGACGATCTTGCCCTTGCCTTCATCGCCCCACTGGGCGCCGATCACGACAACAGACTGACCCATGACGGGTGACTCCTCTTCATCTGCGGCCATCGGGGCCGCGGGGTTGGGGCCGTAGCTGGATCGCCGTCCTGCCCTGGCGAAACGCCATCGGGGCGCTTCGGGCATCGCGGGAGTCCAGACACGGAAAAAGCCGGGCGGGTGGGCTCCCAAGAGAGCGGCCCCGACCGGCTTTTGCGGATTATCCGGGTTTTGGATGGCCGCGGCCACCCGCAGCATGAACGCCCCCGTCGTCCCGGCGAACGCCGGGACCCAGTGCCTTAGGCGCTCGACGGAAGGGCAGAAGTAGCCGGACGACGGGTCAGTCGGCGGTATGGACCGGCTGGCCGTCGACCCAGGTGGCGCGGACCTCGAGGTCGCCCAGCTCGGCGGCCGGGACGGCCAGTGGGTCGCGGTCCAGGACCACGAAGTCGGCGCGCAGGCCCGGGGCCAGGCGCCCGACCCGGGCCTCGTCGTGGCCGGCGCGGGCGGCATCGACGGTGAAGCCGCGCAGGGCCTCGGCGGCGGTAAGCCGCTGGCCGGGCAGCCAGCCGCCCGGCGGCTGCCCGGCGCGGTCCTGGCGGGTGACGGCGGCATGCAGGCCCAGCCGCGGGTCGACCTGTTCGACCGGGAAGTCCGAGCCCAGGGCCAGGGTCACGCCCAGGTCGAGGAAGCGGCGCCAGGCGTAGGCGCCGGCCAGGCGGTCGTGGCCGAGGCGGGCTTCGGCCCAGGGCATGTCCGAGGTGGCGTGGGTCGGCTGCATCGAGGCGACCAGGCGCAGGCGGGCGAAGCGCGGGATGTCCTCCGGCGCGACCACCTGGGCGTGCTCGACCCGCCAGCGGTGGTCCGGCGGCGCGCCCTGCCCGGCCAAGGCGTGCTCGTAGGTGTCGAGCACGATCCGGTTGCCGCGGTCGCCGATGGCGTGGGTGGCCACCTGCACGCCGCAGTCGCGGGCCTTGACCACGGCGGCGCCGAACGCGGCCGGGTCGGTGACCAGCAGGCCGCGGTTGCCGGGCTCGTCGCTGTAGTCGGCCAGCAGGGCGGCGCCGCGGCTGCCGAGGGCGCCGTCCATGAACAGCTTCACGCCCCTCATTTCCAGGCGTCCGGCGGGGTGGCGGTAGAGGCCGTGCTCGCACAGGTCGGCCAGCGCCTCGCGGTCGCCGTCGGCATAGGCGTCGATCCGCAAAGGCAGGCGGCCTTCATCGGCGAAGCGGCGCATCAGCGCCAGGTCCTCGCGCGAGACGCCCATGTCGTGCACGCCGGTCAGGCCGTTGGCCACCGCCGCGGCCAGCGCGCGCGACAGCGCTTCAGCGCGGTAGGCCTCGCTGCGCGCGGGCATGGCGCGCTCGACCAGGCGCATGGCCGCATCGACGAACACGCCGGTGGGCCGCCCGCCCTCGCGGACGATGCGGCCGCCGTCGGGCTGCCAGTCGCCTTCGAGCGCGCGGGCGCCTTCGGCCGTGGCGGCGGCGCGCAGGGCGGCGCTGTTGGCCCAGCCGGCGTGGCCGTCGATCCGGAGCAGCCACACCGGGCGATCGGGGAAGGCGGCATCGAGGTCGGCGGCGGTCGGGAAGGTCTGTTCCGGCCAGCGGTTCTGGTCCCAGCCCCAGCCCTCGATCCAGGCGCCTTCCGGCGCGCTGGCGGCGAACACGCGCAGGCGCTGCAGGACCTCGTCCTTGCTGGCCGCGCCGGACAGGTCGGCGCGCAGCAGGGCGTAGCCCAGCTCCATCAGGTGGGCATGGGCGTCGATCAGGCCGGGGACGACGGTGGCGTCGCCGGCATCGACGTGGCGCGCGACGGGATAGCGGGCGCGCAGTTGCTTCGCTTCACCGGTGGCGAGGATCCGGCCCTGCGCGTCCCAGGCGATGGCGGTGACCTGCGGCTGCGCGGGGTCTTCGGTGTGGATGCGGCGCGCGGTGAGGACGGCGGCGGCTTCGGGTTCAGTAGCACCGGGCGCGGCGGCGGTGTCGGTGGCTGCGTGCGCATCGAGGACGATGCAGGCAGCCGCAAGCAGGGAGAGAGCGAAGAAGGCGCGGGCGCGCATTGGCGGCTCCGGTCGGCGGCAGGCTGCGACTATGCCGGCGCGATGCGGGGGTGGGCAATTCCCGGATGCGGGATGAGGAGCAGATACGGCATCGCGCAACGTTCACTTGTAGGAGCCGGTCTTGCCGGCGACCGCCATGGCTGACGGATCGCTGGCAGGCGGTTTCAGATGGCGGTCGCCGGCGCTCTTCCACGGACGAATGTCCGGTCTCCCGGCTCCTACATGGTGGAAGCGAGGCCGTGGAGGTAGCTGGGTCAAGCGACCAACTCGGCCTCCAGCGAGATCGGCACCGCCGACAACGCCTTGGATACCGGGCAGTTCTGCTTGGCGTCGTCGGCGATGGCGCGGAACTGCTTCTCGTCGATGCCCGGAATCTGTGCCTTCAGCTTCAGCCTGATGTGCGACAGGCTGGGGCCGCCTTCCAAAGACAGGTCGACCTCGGCGCGGGTATCCAGCGATGTCGGGGTGAAGCCGGCCTCGCCGAGCTTGGCCGACAACGCCATGGTGAAGCAGCCGGCATGCGCGGCGGCGATCAGCTCCTCCGGGTTGGTGCCCTTGAGGTCGCCGAAGCGGCTGTTGAAGCCGTACGGCGTGTCGGCGAGCAGGCCGCTCTGCGGCGTATCGAGCTTGCCCTTGCCGCTCTTGAGGTCGCCTTCCCAGTGCGCGGTGGCGTGGCGGGAGATGCCCATGTCGGTTCCTTGTCCGGTTGAAAGGGACGGCCAGCCTAGCGGTGCGGCCGTTAGCGCCCTGTGGGAGCCGGCCGGCCCCTTGTGCAGCGCAGCGCGACAGCCGTCGCGGGACGGGCCTAAGGTGGTCGTCCGCCATGACCGCCCGCCGGGTTCCACACCCTGGGGAGGGTCGCCCGGCCCGGACAGCCATGACGGCCCTTCAGTACCCATCTCGGGAGGAATGGCCTCATGCCCTACGCTACCCACGACATCCGCAATGTGGCCCTTGCGGGCCACCCCGGCGCCGGCAAAACCACCCTGTTCGAAGCCCTGCTGCATGCCGGCGGCGCCCTGACCACGGCAGGCAGCGTCGAACGCGGCACCACCGTGTCCGACTTCGATCCGATGGAGAAGGCCCGCGGCCACTCCATGGACATCGCGATCGCCAGCATCGACCACGCGCCCGAAGGCCAGGGACAGGCCTACCACCTCAACTTCATCGACACCCCCGGCTATCCCGAATTCCGCGGCCCTGCCCTCTCGGCGCTGGCGGCGGTGGAAACGGCGGTGATCGTGGTCGATGCTGACACCGGGGTGGAACACGGCACCCTGCGGCTGATGGAACGGGCCAAGGAACGCGGCCTGTGCCGGGCGATCGTGGTCAACAAGATCGACCACGAGCACGCCGACTGCCCGCAGGTGATGGACCAGCTGCGCCAGGCTTTCGGCCCGGGCGTGCTGCCGCTGAACCTGCCCGCCGACTGGGGCACCCGGGTGGTCGACTGCTTCGGCAACGACGCCGGCGACTCGGACCTGGGCCCGGTCGCGTCCTGGCACCAGCGCATCCTCGACCAGGTGGTGGAAGCCGAGCCGGCGGCGATGGAGCGCTACCTGGAGCACGGCGAGGCCGGGCTGTCGGCGCAGGAGCTGCACGACGCGTTCGAGAAGGCCCTGCGCGAGGGCCACCTGCTGCCGGTGTGCTTCGTCTCCGCGCGCAGCGGCGTGGGCGTGGCCGAGCTGCTGGCGGTGGCCGAGCGGCTGTTCCCCGACCCCACCGAAGCCAACCCGCCGCCCCTGCTCAAGCGCAACGGCCATGGCGACGAGCCGCTGCTGCTGGACGCGGACACCGGCGGCAGCGTGATCGCCGACGTGTTCAAGATCGTCAACGACCCCTTCGTCGGCAAGCTGGGCGTGTTCCGGGTCTACCAGGGCACGGTGCGGCGCGACACCCAGCTGTTCGTGGACGAGGGCAAGCGCGCGTTCAAGGTCGGGCACCTGTTCAAGCTGCGCGGGCGCGAGCACGCCGAGATCGAGGAGGCCATCCCCGGCGACATCGCCGCGGTGGCCAAGATCGACGAGGTCCACGTCGACGCGGTCCTGCACGAGAGCCGCGAGGACGACGGCGTGCGCCTGGAGCCGATCGCCCTGCCGCGGCCGATGTTCGGCCTGGCGGTGCAGGCGGCCAGCCGCGGCCAGGAACAGAAGCTGGCGCAGGCTTTGCAGAAGCTGGCCGAGGAGGACCCGGCGTTCGCGGTCGAGCACAACGCCGAGCTCAACGAGACCGTGATCCGCGGCCTGTCCGAGCTGCACCTGCGGGTGATGCTGGAACGGCTCAAGGCCCGCTTCGGCGTGGAGGTCAGCGCGCGGCCGCCGCGGATCGCCTATCGCGAGACCATCTCGGTGCCGGCCGAGGGCCACTACCGGCACAAGAAGCAGACCGGCGGCGCCGGCCAGTTCGGCGAGGTGTTCCTGCGGGTGGAACCCTTGCCGCGCGGGGCGGGCTTCGAGTTCGTCGATGCGGTCAAGGGCGGCACCATCCCCGGCCAGTTCATGCCGGCGGTGGAGAAGGGCGTACGCCAGGCGATGCAGGCCGGCGCGGTGTCCGGGCACCCGCTGCAGGACCTGCGCACGGTGGTCCACGACGGCAAGCACCACGCGGTGGACAGCAAGGAGGTCGCGTTCGTCACCGCCGGGCGCAAGGCCTTCCTCGACGCGGTGTCCAGGGCCCGGCCGCAGGTACTGGAGCCAATCGTCGACCTGGAGGTGGCGGCCCCGGACGCGCAGCTGGGCGACGTCACCGGCAGCCTGTCGGCGCGACGCGCGCGCATCACCGGCACCTCGGGCAGCGGCGACGGCGGCCGCGCCGAGACCGTGGTCCACGCCCAGGTGCCCTTGTCGGAACTTGAGGGCTTCGCCGCCGAGCTGAAATCGCTCACCGCCGGCCGCGGCCGCTACGCCCTGGAGTTCAGCCACTACGAGGCGGTGCCGCCGGCGATGCAGCAGAAGCTGGCGGCGGCGTGGAAGCCGAAGCAGGAAGAGGACTAGAACGCCGGACTACGGCGCGGAGTGGACGACCGCCGGGAACCGCAGGCGCAGGGTGGTGCCCTGCCCCGGCGCGCTGTCCACCTCGATGCCGCCGCCGGCTTCGGTCACCAGATCGCGCACCACCGACAGGCCGAGCCCGGTGCCCTGCCCCGCCGGCCGGGTAGTGAAGAACGGCTCGAAGATCCGCGCCTGTACTTCCGCCGGCATGCCATGCCCGCTATCGGCCATCTCCAGGCGGGCGCCGCCATCCTCCGCGGCGGAGAGGACCAGGTCGAAGCGCCCGCCGTCCGGCATGGCCTGCGCGGCATTGGCGGCGACGTTGAGCACGATCAGCTCCAACTGGCCGCGATCGAACCGCACCGGCAGCGGCGCCTCCGGCACCTGCACCTGCAGCCGCACCTGCGGCCCGAACAGCTGCTTCAGCATCGGCACGGTCCCAGTGATCGCCTCGCCGGCATCGAACACCTGCATGTCGGCGGTTTCCATGCGGCTGAAGTTCAGCAACTTGCGGCTGACCGCATCGGCGCGCCGTGCGGCCGCTTCCACGCATTCGAAGGCCTCGACCACGGCCGCATCGCCGGCGAGCCGGCGCCCACGGCGGGCATGCCCCAGCACCAGGGTGAGCAGGTGGTTGAAGTCGTGCGCCAGGCCGGTGGCGAGCCGGCCGGCGGCCTCGACCTTCTGCGCCTGCACCAGCTGGTCCTGGACCCGCTCGCGCCGCCTCATCTCTTCCTGCAGCTGCCGGTTGCTGGCCGCCAGGGCGTCCCCACGCTCCGTGGCCAGGCGCAGGCTCTCGCGCAGCGCGGTCACGCTGCGGTCGATGACCACCGCCACGAACAGGAAGACCAACGCCTGCACGACGCCACCCACTGCCAGATCGCCGGCGCCGAACTTCTCGTGGCCGCGACCGATATCCACCGCGGTGCCGACGACGAAGGCGGCCACCAGCCAGGCATACATCAGCCACAAGGCACGGCGCCCCAGCAGCAGGCCGGCCATCACCAGCCATACGGCCAGCAGGGGCAACTCGTGGCGGCCCCCATCCAGGCCGCCGGCAAGGTTCGAGGCCATCACCGCCAGCGCCAGGGCCCCGAGCAGCAGCGACACCGGCAGGCGGAACCGGCCGCGCCGGACCAGCCACCAGGCGAACAGCGCCAGGCCCGACAGCGACATGCTGCTGGCCAGCGCCACGTGTTCGCCCGGCTGCAGCGCCAGCGGCACGGCCAGCAGGCGGTAGCCCCACAACAGGGGTGGGAACAGGCCCAGCAGGGCCAGCACCACCTGCACCATCGGCGCGTTGCGCCGGTCCACCGGATCGGCGATTGGCACATCAGCCAGCCAGCGGGCCGGTGCGCGCCACGGGCTGCGGCGCGGCGTCGGCGCGGATTCGGGCGAAGGGAGGTCGGACATCTCAGCTTCGCCCGGGACGCGGTGCGGGCTTGCGCGAGACCAGCAGCACGCCGCCCAGCACCAGCAAGGTTCCGGCGACCTGCCAGGGGCCCATCGGCTCGCCCAGGATCAGCAGGCTGAGGACGATGGTCGAGACCGGGCCGAGCATGCCGATCTGCGAGGCCAGGCCGGAGCCGAGCCGGGCCACGCCCAGCATCACCATCAGCACCGGCACCACCGTGCACAGGGTGCCGTTGGCCAGCGACAGCCAGTACACCTCCCGCGGCAGCTGCAGCGCCGACCAGGGCCGCAGCACCAGGAACTGGCCGATGCACAGCACGCTGGCCACGCTGCTGGCGTAGGCGGTCAGGCGCACCGCGCCGACCCGGCCGACCAGCTCGCCGCTGCCGACCAGGTACAGCGCATAGGCCAGGGCGCTGCCGAACACCAGCGCGCCGCCGAGGACGATGCCCCCGCCGCCGGCCTCCAGGTCGTGGCCGAAGGCCAGGGCTACGCCGAAGTAGCTGACCGCCAGCGCGATCCATTGCAGCCGGCTGGGCCGGCGGCCGAAGCACAGCCAGCCGATCAGCAGCACCAGGGTCGGGGTGAGGTACAGGATCAGCCGCTCCAGGGTCGCGGTGATGTAGGCCAGCCCGGCGAAGTCCAGGAAGCTGGCCAGGTAGTAGCCGAAGAAGCCCAGGCCGACGATCCGCCAGCGGTCGCCGGCGGACAGCGGCGCCGGCGCCCGGCGCGCGGCCCAGGCGCCCATCAGCGCGAACAGCGGGAAGGCCACCAGCATCCGCAGGGCCAGCAGGGTCACCGCGTCGGCGCCGTAGCGGAAGCCGAGCTTGACGATGATCGCCTTGCCCGAGAACAGGATCGCGCCGGCGGCGGCAAAGAACAGGCCGGAGAGGCGGTGGGAGGGCGATGCGGCCACGTCATCGCCCGCCGCCTCCGGATCCAGCGCGGCGGTCGCCATCGCCGGTTCGGCCGGCGCGGCGCCGGGATCGGCGTGCACGCCTGCGCAGCCGTCCTGCCCGCCTCGCCTTCCGCTCACGCCAGCGCCGCCTCCAGCAGCCGGGCGATCACGTCCTGCAGCCGCGCCGCGCGCGCCGGCAGGTATTCGAAGCTGGCCTCGTCCATGTAGGTGCGCTGCGCCAGTTCCAGCTGCACCGCGTCCACCCCGGTTTCCGGATCGCCGTAGTGGCGGGTGATGTAGCCGCCCTTGAAGCGACCGTTGACCACGTGCGAGTAGCCGTCCTGCTCCGCCAGCACCGCGGACAGCCTGGCCTGCAGCGCCGGCGAGCAGCTGGCGCCGGCGGCGGTGCCCAGGTTCAGGTCCGGCAACGCGCCCTCGAACAGGTAGGGCAAAGTGCCGCGGATCGAATGCCCTTCCCACAGCACCGCGCGACCGTGCTCGCCGCGGATGCGGGCCAGCTCGGCGTCGAGGGTGTCGTGGTAGGGACGCCAGTAGCGTTCCACCCGCGCCGCGGTCTCGGCCGCATCGGGCCCGGCGCCGGGCAGGTACACCGGCTCGCCGCTGAACTGCACGGTCGGGCACAGGCCGGTGGTGTTCTGGCCCGGGTACAGCGAAGCGTCGTCCGGCGGCCGGTTGAGGTCGACCACATAGCGCGAGTGCAGCGGCACCAGGATCGAGGCGCCCAGGGCGCGGGCGAAGTCGTACAGGCGGGCGACGTGCCAGTCGGTATCCGGCACGCGCCGGGCGCTGGCGGTCAGGCGCGCGGCGATTTCGTCCGGCAGGCCGGTGCCGTCGTGCGGCAGGCTCACCAGCAAGGGCGCGTTGCCCTGGTGCAAGCGGTAAACGGGGGGGGCATCCATGCCCGGCATTGTAAGCGGCGCCCGCGGAGCAGGCGCCGCTCGGGCTCAGGCCTGGCCCGGCGAGGACAGCGGGGTGGCCGCGGCGGCCTCGTCGGCCGCGGCGGCGCGCTTCGCCCGGGCCGGCAGCGACCGCGCATGGGTGGAGTACATCGCCAGGCCGACGAAGGCCAGCCCGCCGACCAGGTTGCCCAAGACGGTCGGGATCTCGTTCCAGACCAGGTAGTCCATCAGCGAGAAGTTGCCGCCCAGCAAAAGCCCGGACGGGAACAGGAACATGTTCACCACCGAATGCTCGAAGGTCATGGCGAAGAACAGCATCACCGGCATCCACATCGCCAGCGCCTTGCCCGACACCGAGGTGGACATCATCGCCCCGACCACGCCGGTGGAGACCATCCAGTTGCACAGTACGCCACGGATGAACAGGGTGAGCATCCCGGACGCGCCGTGCGCGGCGTAGCCCAGGGTGCGGCCCTCGCCGATGTGGCCGATCGCCTGCCCGACCTCGTCCGGCGCCTGGCTGAAGCCGAAGGTGAAGACGATCGCCATCATCACCGCCACCGTCAGCGCGCCGGCGAAGTTGCCGGCGAACACCAGGCCCCAGTTGCGCAGCACCCCGCGCAGCGTCACCCCGGGGCGGCGGTCGATCAGCGCCAGCGGCACCAGGGTGAACACCCCGGTCAGCAGGTCGAAGCCCATCAGGTAGAGCATGATGAAGCCGACCGGGAACAGTAAAGCACCGATCAGCGGCACCCCGGTCTTGACCGACATGCTGACCGCGAACGCGGCGGCCAGCGACAGGATCGCGCCGGCCATGTAGGCGCGGATCAGGGTGTCGCGGGTGGACATGAAGACCTTCGCCTCGCCCGCGTCGATCATCTTCTTCGCCAGGTCTGACGGAACGACGTAGCCCATTGCTGCTCTCCTCGTGACGGTTGGCCCGCGTCGCCGCTCGCCGTGGGGGGAGGCGGTGCGCGAAAAAAAGGCGCCTCCCGGCCCTGGCCGGAAGACGCCTTTGTCGGAAGGCGCGCCACCGCCGTTGGCGGCGCGCCGGGATCGGGTTGTCGCGGATGCGCCGTTGCATCCGCACCCGGGTCTACGCAAGGGCCATGCCAGCCATCGCCGATGCAGGCGCGGCAGGCGCAACCAAGGCACGGCAACGGTTTTTCTGTTTCCGCCGGACTCCGCCGCGGCCGTGCCGCGCACCCGATGCGTGCCCGCGGCGCGAAACGCGCACCACGAACGTGCAGGCATCCCGGCATCGGGGATTCCCCATGGCGGCGCCTGCCCGCTGGCTCGCGCTGGGCTGCCGCAGGTCCCGCTCAGGGCATCAGCACCACTTCCTCGGCCGAGGTCGGGTGGATCGCGATCGTGTCCTGCAGCTGGCGCCGGGTCACGCCCAGCTTCAGCGCCACCGCGAAGCCCTGCAGGATCTCGTCGGCGGTCTCGCCCAGCAGGTGGATGCCGACCACCCGCTCCTCCTCGCCCACGCACACCAGCTTGAACAGGCTGCTTTGCGGCGAGCGCGCCAGGGCATGGACCATGGCGTGGAAGCGCGAGGTGTGGACCGTCACCGCCTCGCCGTGCAGCTCGCGCGCGCGCTGCTCGGACAGGCCGACGGTGGCCAGCGGCGGATGGGCGAAGACCACGGTCGGCACGTTGGTGTAGTCGAGCCTGGCCTCCGCCTGGCCGCCGAACAGGCGGTCCATCAGCCGCCGCGCGGCGGCGATCGCGACCGGGGTCAGGGCCGGCGCGGCGGTGACGTCGCCGACCGCGTGCACGCCGGCGAGCGAGCTGTCCTGGTATGCGTCGACCACGATCTCGCCCTTCTCGCCCAAGGCCACGCCGGCCTCCTCCAGGCCGAGCCCGGCCGTGTTCGGCGCGCGCCCGGTGGCGAACAGCACCCGGTCGAAGGCGGTGGCGACCACATCCTCGGTGCCGCCCTTGTGCAGCACGCGCACGCGTTCGCCCTCGGCCGCCAGCGCGTGCACCGGCGCGTCCAGGTGCAGGCGCACGCCGTTCTCGCGCATGTCGTCCTGCAGCTGGCCGACCACTTCGGCATCCATCTCCGCCAGCAGCCGCGGGCCGCGCACGAACAGCTCGACCCGGCTGCCCAGCGCCTGCAGGACCCCGGCCAGCTCCACCGCGACGTAGCCGCCGCCGATGATCGCCACCTGTTCCGGCGCCGCGGCCAGGCGGAAGAAATCGTCCGACACCCCGCCCAGCTCCGCGCCCGGGATCGAGGGCCTGCGCGGATGGCCGCCTGTGGCGACCAGGACGTGGCCGGCGCGCAGCCGCACGCCGGTGTCGGTGACCACGGTGTGGGCGTCGAGCAGGCGGCCGCGGCAGGCCATCCACGCTACACCGGCCTGGTCCAGGCCGCGGCGGTAGCTGGCATGGATGTTGGCGATGTAGCGCTGGCGGTGGGCGACGAAGGCCGGCCAGTCCAGCGCCGGCGGCGCCACCTGGAAGCCGAGCTCGCCGGCCAGGGAAATCTTCGCGGCCAGTTCGGCCGCCAGCCACATCGCCTTCTTCGGCACGCAGCCGGCGTTGACGCAGGTGCCGCCCAGCTCGGCCGGTTCCAGCAAGGCCACCCGCGCGCCGTGGCGGGCGGCGCGGAAGGCGCCGGCCAGACCGCCGGAGCCGCCGCCCAGGACCACCAGATCGAACTCCGCCTGGGGAGGCATGCTGCGGTCCTGGCTCTGGCTCATGCGTGACTCCTGACGGTGCGAGGGGGGCTCGCTATTGGAACCGCTCCACCCGGTAGGGCAAGGGATCGATGGCGGGCGCGCGCCCGGTCATCAGGTCGGCCATGAGCTGGCCACTGGCCGCGCTCATGCTGATGCCGAGCATGCCGTGTCCGGCCGCCAACCAGACGTGAGGATGCCGCGGCGAGCGTCCCAGCGCCGGCAGATCGTCCCAGGTCATCGGCCGCCAGCCGTACCACTTCTCCTGCACGGTCGCGCCGACCGGCTCGTGCAGGTACTCGCGCGCCGCGCGCTCCAGCGCGCCCAGGCGGACCGCATTGAGCGCGGTGTCGTGGCCGGAGAATTCCATGGTGCTGCCCAGGCGGAAACCGCTGCCCCAGGCGGTGACGCAGACCGAGCGGTCCTTGAGCACCAACGGCCGCCGCGGCGCCAGCGCCGGGCGCGAATAGGTGATCGAGTAGCCCTTGCCCGGCTGGATCGGCAGCTTCAGCCCGAGCGGACGGACCAGCGCCGGGGTCCAGGCCGCCATCGCCACCACCGCATCCCGGCCGCGGCGCTCGCCACCGCCGGCCACGCGTACCCGCACGCCGTCGGCCTGCGGCTCCAGCGCCTCCACCCGGCAGCCCTCCTCGACGATCCCGCCGCGCTCGCCCACCACCCGCGCCAGCTCGGCGACGTAGCGGTCAGGCCGGAGGTGGGCGTCGTCGGGGAAGCGCACCGCGCCGACCACGCCCTCGCGCAGGGCTGGCTCCTGGCGCAGGTAGTCGGCGCCGTCGATCACCTCGGTGGCGATGCCCAGCTCGTTGAGCGGACCGCATTCGGCCGCGTAGTGCTCGAAGTTGCCGCGCTCGCGGAACACGTAGTCCAGCCCGGTCTCGCCGAACTCGCACTGCAGTCCGTAGCGCCCGATCCAGTCCTTCAGCCGCGTCCGCGAATCGTTGAGGATCGCCGCGCGGCCGGCGGTGCTGGTCCGCCAGTCGCGCGCGTTGCAGCGCCCGGCGAAGGCCAGCAGCCAGCGCCACAGGGCCGGATCGATCCGCGGCTTGAGGTACAGCGGCGCATCCGGCGTCAGCATCCACTTCAGCGCCCGCCACGGCACGCCCGGCGCGGCCAGGGGCGGCGCGTGGCTGGGGGTGATCGTGCCGCAGTTGCCGTGCGAAGTGGCGCCGCCGACGGTGGCCGCTTCCAGCACGCGCACGCCGCGGCCGGCTTCGAGCAGGGCCAGCGCGGTAGCCAGGCCGATGGCACCGCCGCCGAGGATGAGGACGTCGTCGTGGGGGGAATTCACCGCGGCAATTGTAGGGCGGCGCCAGGCCCGTCGGTGCGGTCGGCCAGGGCATACGTCGTTGCAGCGGAAAGCGTTGCCGTTGCCGCCGATTTTTGTAGGGGTCTTGCCGGCTCCTACAAGGGAGCCAGGCGCATCGGCTGCGGCTTGAGGTAGGTCAGCGAGCGCCACAGCCATTCGGCCGGGCCGAAGCGGAAACGCGCCAGCCACGCGTGGCTGAACATCACCTGGACCACGAACAGCGCCAGCACGAACAGCGGCTGCCACGCCCGCGGCAGGCGCTCGAAGAACCCCAGCCCGTAGCCGTAGAACACTCCCGTGCACACCAGCGACTGCAGCAGGTAGTTGCTCAGCGCCATCCGCCCGGCCGGCGCCAGCCAAGCCGCCAGCCGCGCCCCCGTACCGCCCGCGAACGCCCTCACCAGCCAGCCCAGATAGCCCAGGCACATCAATCCGCTGGCCAGCATCCACAAGGCCTGGGCCACCGCCACCTCCAGGTCGAAGCGATCCGGCGGCACGCTCGGCTCCAGCGCGAACGACAGTCCCATCGCCCCCAGGCCCAGCGGCAAGGCGCCCCAGCGCAGCCACGCGAACAGGCGCGGGAACCTTGCCGGCGCGGCGATCGCGCCGCTGCCCATGAACGCCGCCCCGAGCAGGAACATCCCGAACACCAGCGCCCCCAGCACCGGCAGCCCGGACAGCACCGTGCCCAGGTCTCGCAGGCGCTGCACCGTGGCCTCGGCATAGCTGCCCGAGCCGTAGGCCTGGCGCCCGGCCTCGATCAGCGCGGCCATGCGCGCGCCCTGTTCGGCGATGGCCCGGTTCCAGTCCGCCGCCGATTCCGGCGACAGCGCCATCAGCCAGGCCAGCGCCCCGAATGCCAGGATCATCGCCGGCGCCAACAGGAACGCCAGCGCGCCCAGCCAGGCCAGCCAGTTCGGCGGCGCCGGCCGGAACGCCAGCAGGAACAGCGACAGCAGCGCATAGATCATCAGGATGTCGCCCGACCACACCAGCACCCCGTGGACGATGCCGATGCCCAGCAGGACCAGCGCGCGCCGCCAGTACAGCCCGCCGAACGGCCGGTCGGCAGCCTCGGCCCGGTGCGACATCACCGCGAAGCCCATCCCGAACAGCAGCGAGAACAGGGTGAAGAACTTGCCCTGGACGAAGAAGTAGACCAGCGCATCGACCGTCCGGTCGGCGCCGGCCAGGGCCGGATCCATGCCGGTGGTCGAGGCCAGCATCGGCCCGACGAAGCCCTCGATGTTCATCAGCAGGATGCCGAGCAGGGCGAAGCCGCGCAGGGCATCGAGGGTGGCGACGCGCTCGCCGGGGGCGACCGGCTGCAGGGGAGTGGCGGGGGCCATGCGGGGTTCCGTTGCGTGGGCCGGGCATGATGGCCGATCCGGCCGCCACCGCCTACGACGGCCTCCCCGGTGGCACCCGGCGCCGTCGTCAAGCCTTGTTCCCCCTCCCCCCCGCCGGTACCCTCCTCCGCGCATGTCCGGGTTCGTCCACCTCCACGTCCACACCGAGTATTCGCTTGCGGACTCGACCATCCGCGTGCCTGAGAAACCGGACCAGGCCGACCCGGCCAAGGCCAAGCAGGCCAACCTGCTCAGCCGCGCGGTCGAGCTGGGCCTGCCGGCGCTGGCGGTCACCGACCTCAACAACCTGTTCGCCCTGATCAAGTTCTACAAGGCGGCCGAGGCGGTGGGGGTCAAGCCGATCGCCGGCGCCGACCTGGCCGTGGCCGGCGGCCCGGGCGAGGCGCCGTGGCGGCTGACCGCGCTGGTGCGCGACCACGGCGGCTACCTCAACCTGTCGCGGCTGCTGACCCGCGCCTGGATGGAAGGCCACCGCGCCGAGGGCGGGGTGGCGGTGCGGCCCGAATGGGTGCGCGACTGCGCCTCCGGCCTGGTCCTGCTGGCCGGGCGCGAGAGCCTGGCCGGGCGCCTGGCCGCGGAGAACCGCCACGACCTGGCCGAGCAGCAGCTGGCCGACTGGCGCAGCGCCTTTGGCGAGAACCTGTGCCTGGAGCTGACCCGTACCGGCCGCGACGGCGAGGAGGCGTTCAACGCCTTCGCCCTGCACGCCTCGGCCGCGCGCGGGATCCCGGTGGTGGCCTCCAACGACGTGCGCTTCCTGGACAAGGACGGCTTCGACGCGCACGAGGCGCGCGTCTGCATCGCCTCCGGGCGGGTGCTGGACGACCCCAAGCGCCCGCGCGACTACAGCCCCGAGCAGTACCTGAAGTCGGCCGCCGAAATGGCGGAGCTGTTCGCCGACGTGCCCGACGCGGTCGCCAACACGCTGGAACTGGCACGCCGCTGCAACCTCGAGCTGACCCTGGGCAAGTACGCGCTGCCGGACTACCCGGTGCCCGACGATGAAACCCTGGACAGCTGGATCCGCAAGCAGTCGCACGAGGGCCTGGAAGCGCGCCTGGCGAAGACCCCGCTGGCGCCCGGCAGGACCCGCCAGGACTACATCGAGCGCCTGGACTTCGAGCTCGACACCATCATCAAGATGGGCTTCCCCGGCTACTTCCTGATCGTGGCCGACTTCATCCAGTGGGGGAAGAACCACGGCATCCCGATCGGCCCGGGGCGCGGCTCCGGCGCCGGCTCGCTGGTGGCCTGGGCGCTGCAGATCACCGACCTGGACCCGCTGCCGTACAACCTGCTGTTCGAGCGCTTCCTCAACCCGGAACGCGTGTCGATGCCCGACTTCGACATCGACTTCTGCATGGACCGGCGCGACGAGGTGATCGACTACGTCGCCCGCAAGTACGGGCGCGATCGGGTCAGCCAGATCATCACCTACGGCACCATGGCGGCCAAAGCGGTGGTGCGCGACTCCGGGCGCGTGCTCGGCTGCCCCTACGGCTTCGTCGACTCGGTCGCCAAGCTGATCCCCAACATCCTCGGGATCACGCTCAAGGACGCGATGGGCGAAGGCAAGGACAGCGAGATGGCCTCGGCCGAGCTGATCCAGCGCTACGGCGCCGAGGAGGACGTGCGCGACCTGATCGACCTCGCCCGCCAGCTCGAGGACCTGACCCGCAACGCCGGCAAGCACGCCGGCGGCGTGGTGATCGCGCCCACGCCGCTGCACACCTTCTGCCCGCTGTTCGCCGAACACGACCACGACGGCCTGGGCCGCAACCCGGTCACCCAGTTCGACAAGGACGACGTCGAGGCGGTGGGCCTGGTCAAGTTCGACTTCCTCGGCCTGCGCACGCTGACGATCATCGACTGGGCGGTGAAGGCGATCAACGTCCGCCACGCCCGCGCCGGCATCCCGCCGCTGGACATCGCCGCGCTGGAGCTGGACGACGCCCCGACCTACACCGACATCTTCGCCAACGGCAACACCGGCGCGGTGTTCCAGTTCGAATCCTCGGGCATGCGCCGGCTGCTCAAGGACGCCCGCCCCGACCGCTTCGAGGACCTGATCGCGCTGGTGTCGCTCTACCGCCCCGGGCCGATGGACCTGATCCCCTCGTTCAACGCGCGCAAGCACGGGCAGGAGGAGATCGTCTATCCCGACCCGCGCACCGAGGCGATCCTGGGCGAGACCTACGGGATCATGGTCTACCAGGAACAGGTCATGCAGATGGCGCAGATCGTCGGCGGCTACTCGCTGGGCGGCGCCGACCTGCTGCGCCGGGCGATGGGCAAGAAGGTGCCGGCCGAGATGGCCAAGCACCGCGAGATCTTCCGCGAGGGCGCGGCGAAGGGCGGGGTCGGCGAGGCCAAGGCCGACGAGATCTTCGACCTGATGGAGAAGTTCGCCGGCTACGGCTTCAACAAGTCGCACGCCGCCGCCTACGCCCTGGTCAGCTACCAGACCGCCTGGCTCAAGCGCCACTACCCGGCCGAGTTCATGGCCGCGACCCTGTCCTCGGACATGGACAACACCGACAAGGTGGTCGGCTTCCTCAACGAGGCCCGCGGCCTCGGCCTGACCGTGCTGCCGCCGACGGTCAACGACTCGCCGTACATGTTCGAGGCGGTGGCCCCCGACACCATCCGCTACGGCCTGGGCGCGATCAAGGGCGTGGGCCGCGGCCTGTGCGAGGCGATCGTGGCCCAGCGCGAGCAGGGCGGCGACTACCGCGACCTGCTCGACTTCTGCCGGCGGGTGGACTCGACCAAGCTCAACCGCCGCGCCCTGGAGGCGATGGTCAATGCCGGCGCGCTGGACGCGCTGGGCCGCAACCGCGCCACCCTGATGCAGCAGCTGCCCGAGGTGATGAAGGCCACCGACCAGATGGCCAAGGAGGCCGCGGCCGGCCAGGTCTCGCTGTTCGGCATGCCCTCGGCCGACGAAGGTCCGGCGCTGAAGCTCGATCTGCCCGAGTGCGACGAATGGCCCCTGCGCCAGCTGCTGGACGGCGAGCGCGAGACCCTCGGCCACTACCTCAGCGGCCACCCCTTCGACCCGTACCGCGAGGAAGTGCGCGGCCTGGTCGGCAACGACCTGGGCGAGCTGGACAAGCTCTGGGCCGCCGGCACCAGCGGCGCCAACGAGAAGCGCAGCTGGCGGCCGGAAGTGCAGGTGGTGGTGGCCGGCCTGGTGGTCGGCCTGCGCCGCAAGGGCGACAGCCAGGTGTTCGTGCAGCTGGAGGACGGCCGCGGCCGGCTGGAATGCGGGGTGTTCGCCGAGGCCGCCGCCGAGCTGTCCAGCCTGCTGGTGCGCGACCGCGTGCTGGTCGTGCAGGGCGGCCTGCGCGAGGACGAGTTCAACGGCGGCTACAGCCTGCGGCTGAAGCAGGCCTGGGACTTCGAGCAGCTGTGCGCCCAGCACGCGCAGAGGCTGGCGTTGCGGGTGGACCTGCGCGACGCCCACACCTGGCAAAGGATCGACGAGGTGCTCGCCCGCCACCGCCCCGGTTCCACCCCGTTGCGCCTGCACCTGCAGGTCGGGCGCAAGGGCCAGGCCGCCAGCGGCGTGCTCGACCTCAACGGCGCCAATTCGGTGCGGGTGGCGCCGCCGCTGCTCGACGCCCTGCGCGCGCAGCCGGGCGTGCGCGCGGTCAAGCTGGCGATCGGCCGGCCCTGGGTGAACTGAGCCGGCGCCCGCAGCGGCCGTCCTTCAGCGCTTGCGCCCGGTGGTGGCGGGCTTGGCCCTGGGCCTGGCCGGCTTCGGTGCCGGCATCAGCTCGGCCGTGCGCAGGAGCAATCGGCGCAGCGCCTCGCCGTCGTCCAGCAGCTCGTCGGCGACCGGATAGTCCTTGGCGCCCGGATACGGCGGTCTTCGCGGCAGGTCGGGCGCCAGCTCCTCGGCCGCCGCAGAAGGCTTGACGAACAGGCTGTTGTCGCAGGCGAAGGCCACCACCTTGCCGTCCAGGTAGAACGCGTATTCGCCGAACATCCTGCGGCTGGACAGGCGCGCGCCGAGCCCGGCCTGCTCGCTCACGTAGTCGACGAAATCGCGGTCGGTGGCCATGCGGCGCGCCTCCTTCAGGGCAGTTCGAGCGCCGCGGCCACCGCCTTCCAGTCGCGGTCGCGCCCCGGCACCGCGAAACGGTAGCCGATGTCGCGCCGGTACGTCTGCCCCGGGCGCAGGATCGCCGGCGGGAACGCCGGCCGGTTCGGCGCATCCGGATAGTCCTGCGGCTCCAGGCACAGGCCGCGCCCAAGGCCCGGATGCTGGATGTCCAGGCCGTGGCCGCCGTACAGCTGCAACGCCGGCGCATCGCAGTCGATGCGCATCGCCACTCCGCTGTGCGGCGAATACAGCGCGGCGCAGTAGCCGTGCCCGGGGTCCAGCACCAGGCAGTGGTCGTAGCCGCCGCCGGCGCGCAGCTGCGGATCGGCCGGATCGGCGTTCGCGTGCAGCGTGGCCGCGCGGCGGAAGTCGAACGGCGTGCCGGCCACGGCGGCCACCGCGCCGGTGGGGATCAGCGCGGCGTCCACCGGCAGGTAGCCGGCGGCAGGCACCTGCAGCCACTGCGCCGCGGCCGGCACCGCCGGATCGCCGGCGAGGTTGAAATAGGGATGGTGGGTGGGATTGAACGGCGTGGCCGCATCGGTCCGCGCCTCGAAGCGCAGGTCGAGCCGGTCCGGATGCAGGCGGTAGCTGGCGGTGACCTCGAGGTTGCCCGGGTAGCCTTCCTCACCATCCGGCGAGCGGTAATGCAGCACCAGCAGGTCGCGGCGATGCTCGCGCACCGTCCACAGCCTGCGGCCGAAGCCGAGCAGGCCGCCGTGCAGGTGGTGGCGGCCTTCGTTCGCCGCCAGTTGGTAATCGCGGCCATCCAGTGCGAACGCCGCACCGCCGATGCGGTTGCCGTAGCGCCCGACCAGGATCCCCAGGTACCCCGGATCGGCGAAGTAGGCGCGCGCATCGGCCAGGCCCAGGACCAGGTCGATCCGGCGGTCCGCCACCGGCAACTGCAGCCGGGCGAGGATCCCGCCCAGGTCCAGGATCTGCGCGCACAGGCCGTCGCCGTCGCCGAGCCGGTAGGCGTGCACCGCGGTGCCGTCGTCGAGCTGGCCGAAAGGCCGGATCCGTTCCATTCCCGCTCCGCGTCGCTGCTGGCCGGCCTTTCCGGCGGCCAGAAGGATAGTCGGCACGCCGCGCCGCAACCATGCCGGCACGGGCATCGCGGGTGCGCCGGAATGCATCCCGGCGCCGGTGGCCGTGTCCACCGGGATAGCGGCAGATAACGATATCCGTTCCTGCATCCTTGCCTTCCGTAAATTCATTGGAAGGTTATAGAACGCGCCACTATGCTCGGCCCTGCTCCATCCCCGTACGCGCCGAATCCGTGCGTCGATTCACGGATGGACACGCCGGCCATGATCCATGCGCCCGGCGACAACTCGGGTTGATCGCGTCTGCAGTAGACCGGGAGGGGTTGAGTTGACGACGCTCATAGACGACGGCATGCGTGCATGCCGCGCTGGCGGACTGTTGCCGTCCGTCCTGCCGCTCCCGGCGCGCGCCCTTGGCGCGGATGCCCTTCCCATGCCTTTCCCGGGTTCCGACCCGTCGCTTCCGCACGTCCCCGGGCGCCCGCGCCGCATGCCTGCGGGCATCGCCGGCCATCGCCCGCACGGTGCCGCCAACGCATCGTCCCGGCTGCACGTCTCCATCCACCCAACGCTTTTGGAGTCCCTGCGATGAACCGTCCGAACCCGCGTTCCCTGCGCCTGGCCGCCCTGCCCGCGGCGCTGGCCATGGCCCTGGCCGCCGCACCGGCCCTGGCCCAGCAGGCGCCCCGCCTCTGCCCCACCGCGGAAGACCCGCAAGCCCCCTGCCCGGCGGCGAACGCCGACGCCACCGAGCTGGACAAGGTCGAGGTCCGCGGCATGCGCGCCAGCATGATGAGCGCGCTGGCGCTCAAGCAGGGCTCGATGCAGCTGGTCGACGCGATCGTCGCCGAGGACATCGGCAAGTTCCCGGACAACAACCTGGTCGAGGCCCTGCAGAGGGTGATGGGCGTGCAGACCACCGACCGCGGCGGCGGCGAGGTGACCACGGTCTCGATCCGCGGCCTCAACGACGTCACCACCACCATCAACGGCCGCAACATCTTCACCGCCTCCGGCCGCGCGGTCGCGCTGGCCGACATCCCGGCCAGCCTGCTGGCCAGCACCGAGATCTACAAGACCCGCTCGGCCGACCTGATCGAGACCGGCATCGCCGGCGTGATCGACATCCATACCCACCGCCCGTTCGACTTCGACGGCAGCAAGGTCGTGCTGGCCGCGCGCACCATCTACCAGGAGCAGGCCGGCAAGGCCGACCCCAACGTCAGCGCCCTGTTCTCCAACACTTGGAACACCGGCAACGGCCGCTTCGGCGCCCTGGCCAACATCTCCTATGCCGAGACCCACTACCGCGACCAGAGCGTGACCGCCGGCGCGATGGTGCCGTTCTTCGGCGCCGAGGCACCGGCCGGCTTCGTGCCGTACGAGCGCATCCCGACCTCGATCAACGGCCAGGAAGTGTGGCAGCCGGGCCTGGTCTCGGGCCTGCCGTACAACGCCGGCGCCACAGTGCCGGTCAACGGCGAGCAGTACGAATACCTGCTGTCGCGCGATGCGATCTTCGCCAGCGACCTCACCGGCAAGCGCGAGCGTCCGGCGGCCAACGTCTCCTTTCAGTGGGCGCCGAACGAGCGCTCCGAGTACCTGTTCGAGGCCTTCTACAACGGCTACCGCAACGAGTCGTTCAACTCGCTGCTGTTCTCCTTCGTCGACTGGTGGGGCGCGCTGGGCGACAACCCGGCCCAGAGCATCGAGCTGATCCCCGGCACCAACATCATGAAGTCGCGCACCGTCGGCTTCCCCTACAACTTCACCAGCGGCGACCTGTCCACCGGCAAGACCGACAGCTACCTCTACGCCCTGGGCGGCAAGTGGGAGGTGGGCGACCGGCTCAAGCTCAAGTCCGAGCTGACCTACCAGGAAAGCGACTTCGAGTCCGACTTCTTCGCCATGCGCGCCGACCGGGTGACCCGCGAGGTCTGGGTCGACTTCAACCAGGGCGGCGGCGTGCCCGGCTTCGGCTTCAACGACGACCCGGCCACCCCGGACATCGACGAGAGCAACAGCGCCGACCCGGCGCAATGGGGCATCGCCCAGCTCTACGACAACGCCAACTACTCGCGCGGCGACGCCACCACCTTCACCTTCGACGGCGACTACGCCGCGGAGTGGGGTCCGCTGCACCGGATCACCTTCGGCCTGCGCCACGACGACCGCAACGCCAGCGAGGGCCAGCGCACCGCCGACGCCGGCGGCTGCGACCGCGCCCTGGCCGCCTGCACCTTCGCCGGTAACCCGGGCCTGGCCTGGGTCAACAGCGGCTTCTTCGACGGCCGCTCCGACGTGCCGACCTCGTGGATCGTGCCCAACGGCCACTACATCCGGGCCAACGCCGACGCCTTCCGCGAGCTGTACGGCCTGGACACCAGCGACCAGCTGGTCCTGGCCGAGAACTTCAACGTCGGCGAGGCCACCACCGCGGCCTACCTGCAGGGCGAGTTCGCCACCGAGTTCGGCCTGGACGGCCAGGTCGGCCTGCGCTACGTCAACGTCGAGACCGACATGACCTTCGGCGCCGGCAGTGCCTCGGCCAGCGCCTCCAAGCTGCTGCCCAGCCTGATGCTGCGCTACAGCTTCACCCCCGACCTGATGCTGCGCCTGGCCTACGGCCAGACCCTGCGCCGCCCCGGCTTCGCCCAGCTCAACCCCAACATCATCTACGTCGAGGACGTGACCAACATCGGCTACGGCACCGCCAGCGGCGGCAACCCGAACCTCAAGCCGACCGAGTCGAAGAACTACGACCTGTCGCTGGAGTGGTACTTCGCCCCGGGCAGCGCGATCTACGGCACCCTGTTCCGGCGCGACATCGAGGGCATGGTCAGCGACTTCCGCCGGCGGGTGACCTGGGACGGCTACGACTACATCCTGACCCAGCCGGACAACGCCTCCGACGGCAAGCTCGAGGGCCTGGAGCTGGGCCTGGTCTACTTCCCGGAGAACCTGCCCGGCCTGCTCGACGGCCTGGGCGTGCAGGCCAGCTACACCGCGCTGGACTCCAGCCAGGACATCCCGGTCACCAACAGCGCCGGCGAGGTCGTCGGCTCGCAGTCCACGCCGATGTTCGGCATCTCCGACAGTTCCTACAGCGTGGTCCTGGCCTACGAGAAGAGCCGCTTCTCGGCCCGCCTGTCCTACGTCTGGCGCGACGACTTCCTGCACCACTACGAGGCGGCGCTGTTCGCCAACCCGCTGGGCGTGTACTTCAACGCCGAGAGCAGCATGGACTTCCAGCTCAGCTACGATGCCAGCGACGACTGGACGGTGACCTTCGACGCCACCAACCTGACCAACGAGCTGTACCAGAGCTATTACCAGTACCCGGGCACCCACAACTTCGGCAGCGCGCTGTACAGCCGGACCTTCGCCCTGGGACTGCGCTACCGCTTCTGAGCCGCCGGCCCGGGCGCACCGAGCGCCCGGGCACTGCCGCTCGGCCACCTCCGCTCCGCAACCTCCGAGGCAAGACATGCTGAAGCAGACCCTGCGCACGCTGGCGCTGACCTCCGCCCTGCTCGCCGCCGGCATCGCCGGCGCCCAGGACCGGGTCCAGGCCAAAGCCACCCTGCGCGCCGACCAGCCTGGCGACACCGTCAGCCGGAACATCTTCGGCCAGTTCGCCGAACACCTGGGCTACGGCATCTACGGCGGCATCTGGGTCGGCGAGGACTCGAAGATCCCCAACACCCGCGGCTACCGCAACGACGTGGTCGCCGCCCTGCGCGCGCTCAAGGTACCGGTGGTGCGCTGGCCCGGCGGCTGCTTCGCCGACGAGTACTACTGGCGCGACGGCGTCGGCCCGCGCGCCACCCGCAGGGTCAAGATCAACACCCACTGGGGCGGCGTCACCGAGCCCAACAGCTTCGGCACCCACGAGTTCATGGACTTCGCCGAGCTGATCGGCACCGATCCCTACGTATCCGGCAACGTCGGCAGCGGCTCGCCGCGGGAGATGGCCGAATGGGTCGAGTACATGACCTACGAGGGCAAGTCCTCGCTGGCCGAGGAGCGCCGCCGCAACGGCCGCGACCAGCCCTGGAAGCTGCCCTACTTCGGCATCGGCAACGAGATGTGGGGCTGCGGCGGCAACCTCACCGCCGAGCAGGCGGCCAACCTGCACCGCCAGTACCAGACCTTCGTCAAGGTCCCGGCCGGCCAGCGCGTCGCCAAGGTCGCCGCCGGCGCCAACGTCGACGACTACCACTGGACCGAGACGATGATGCGCATCGCCGGCAAGCACATGGATGCGCTGTCGCTGCACTACTACACCATCCCCGGCGGCTGGCCGCCGCGCGGCTCGTCCCTGGAGTTCGACGAGGCCGCCTGGATCGAGACCCTGTCCGGCGCCCTGCGCATGGACGAACTGATCCGCAAGCACGGCGCGATCATGGACAAGTACGACCCTGAGAAGAAGGTCGCGCTGTACGTGGACGAATGGGGCACCTGGTACGCCGGCCTCGAAGGCGTGAACCCGGGCTTCCTGCACCAGCAGAACACCCTGCGCGACGCCCTGGTCGCCTCCCTGCACTTCGACATATTCAGCGCCCACGCCGACCGGGTGAAGATGGCCAACATCGCGCAGATGGTGAACGTGCTGCAGGCGATGATCCTGACCCGGGACGCGCAGATGCTGCTGACTCCGACCTACCACGTGTTCGAGATGTACCTGCCCTGGCAGGACGCGACCCGGTTGCCGCTGGAGATCGAGGCGCCGCAGTACCGCCACGGCGAAGTCTCGGTCCCGGCGGTGCACGGCTCGGCGGTGCGCGGCAAGGACGGCAAGGTCTACGTGGCCCTGACCAACCTCGATCCCGACCGCGCCGCGGATGTTTCGGCGGCGGTGAACGGCCTGCGCGCCGCCTCGGTGTCCGGGCGGGTGCTGACCGCCGGATCGATCACCGCGCACAACACCTTCGAGGCGCCCGAGAGCGTGCGGCCGACCGCCTTCGAGGGCGCCCGTCTCGATGGCGGCGCGCTGAAGGTGGCCCTGCCGCCGAAGTCGGTGGTGGTGCTGCGGCTGGAGTGAACCAGGCCTCCCGCCGGCGAAAGGACAGGGCGCTCCGGCGCCCTGTCCTTTTGCGCTTGCACCGCCAGCCCTCAGTCGCGCCCGTAGCCGCCTTCGCGCTGGGCGCGGATCGCCAGTACCAGGGCCGTATCGATCACCGGCAGATACCGGTACAGGGCCACATCACCCTGCACACCCCGGCCGATCAGGAGTTCACGCCGCTCGCCGCGGGTCGGACGCCCGATCAGCGGATTGTCCCTGAGAACATCGAAGGCACTGACGATGGCAGCGACGCGTGTCTCGATGGCCTGGCTGTCGTGGTCACGGAGGTGATCGATGATTCGATCCAGATCCTCGAGCACGCCCGGGTCCAGGCTGACATGTGCCACGTCAGCGGCCGGGCTTGCGGGCAACGGGACGCTTCACGGGCTTCCCGGCGAGCCTGTCCTTCAGATAGTCGCGCGCGTCTTCCCAAGGGATGCTCTCGCCCGACTCCAGGAAACGCGCGTAGCGTGCGTCCGCCAAGGCATGGAAAGCAGCCCGTTGCTCGGCCTGTTCGGCCTTCTCCGCGATCGCCTCGAGGATGAAGTTGTGTGAAGTGGTACCCGCTTCCTTCGCCACCCGTGCGATGCGGGCCTTGAGCTCTTCGGACAAGCGGATGGTGGTCGTGCTCATGCTCGTGCTCCGCCGGGGATCCGGACGCAATGTAGCACATGTGTGATACATGACCACAGGGCGACGGGACGACGTGACAGCGCGGACGTGCACCGAAGCATGGCACCTGTAGGAGCCGGTCTTACCGGCGGCCATCATCGCGGACACGTCTGCGTAAAAAACGGGCATCCGTGACGCACCCACCCCACGGGCGCCGGACCGGCTCCTATCGCGGACGGCGCCCTACCTCAAGGCCGAGGCGTCCACCTGCGGCCAGCCTTCGGCATCCCAGGCCATCGGCAGCACCTTCAACTTCGGCCGGCCACCGTCCTCGACGTCGTAGGCGTGGAAGACCAGGTAATCCTTGCCGTCGAAGGTGTAAGCGCTGTTGTGCCCTGGCCCCGGCCAGCGCGCGGTGCCGCGCAGCACCTCGCTGCCGCCGCCCTGGTCCATGCGCCGCCCCTCCCGGTCCAGGTACGGTCCCTGCAGCGTGCGCGAGCGGCCGACCATGATCCGGTAGTCGCTCTTCGCGCCCCGGCAGCAGTGGTCGAAGGAGACGAACAGGTAGTGCCAGCCGCCCTTGCGGAACACGAACGGCGCCTCGATCGCGCCCGGCTCCGGCGACGCATCGTCCTCCAGCACCGAACGCTCGCGCTTGGCCAGCGTGTGCCATTCCTGCGGCTCGGCCAGGCGCAGCCGGTCCGGCGCCAGCCTGGCCAGCTTCAACCCGCCCCAGAACGAACCGAACGCCAGCCACGGCTGCCCGACCTCGTCCTCGACCAGGTTCGGGTCGATCGCGTTCCACAGGTCCCGGTGCGGCACCGAGCGCAGGACGATGCCGTGGTCGGTCCAGCCGAAGTCCGCGCTGGAAGGATCCAGGGTGCGGCTGGTCGCCACCCCGATCGCCGAGGTGTTCTTGCCGCCGGTGGAGATCGAGTAATAGAGATGGTAGGTGCCGTCGTGGTACGAGATGTCCGGCGCCCAGATGTGGCCGTTGAAGTCCGGCACGATCTCGTAGGCCCAGGCCGGGATCTGCGCGAACACCGGCGGCTCGGCCTTCCAGGTGCGCAGGTCCTTCGAGCTGTAGACGCTCACGCCCGGGCCGGTGATGAACAGGTACCAGGTGTCGCCCTCGCGGATCATCACCGGATCGTGGGCCAGCACGTCGGCGTGGTAGCCCGGCCGCGGCGCGGCCACCGGCGGGGCGGCCATCATGTCGTCGTTGTTGGCCGGCGGCGTGGCGGCGATGACCGGTGCCGGCACAGCGACCACCAGTGCCAGCGCCAGCGCGCGAAGCCGCGGCCGCCACAGCGGACGGACGTCGTCGCCGGCTCCGCTGCGCGCGCTCATGCCGCCGCCCCCGGGATCTCGACCTCGCGCAAGGGCCGGCCGAACACCGGCATTCCGTCCGCATCCCATTGCAGCGGCTGCACGCAGGCGTGCCGGTCCGGATTCCACAGGGGATCACCCTCGATCTGGCGGTAGTTGCGCGCGTGGTAGACCAGCAGGTCGGTGACCCCGTCCTCGGCCACGGTGAAGCTGTTGTGCCCCGGGCCGTATACCTCGCGCTCCGGATCGCTCACGAACACCGGCCGCGGCGACTTGTGCCAGCTGGCCGGATCGAGCAGGTCGGCGTCGGCATCGGCCCACAGCAGGCCCATTGCGTAGCGCTCGTCGGTGGCGCTGGCCGAATAGCTGACGAACACCTTGCCGTGGCGGATGAGTACCGAGGGCCCCTCGTTGACCAGGAAACCCTGCACTTCCCAGTCGAACTCCGGCCGGGTCAGCAGCACCGGCTTGCCCTCGATCCGGGTGCCGTCGCGCATCGGCGCGATGTAGAGATTTGAATTGCCTGGGATGTCCGGGTGCTTCTGCGCCCACAGGTAGTAGGCGCGGCCGCGGTGCTCGAAGCGGGTCGCGTCCAGGCAGAAGGCGTCGATCCCGCTGTCGACCTGGCCGGCGAACGCCCACTGCCCCTGCATCGGATCGGCCGCCGGGTTGCGCAGCGCGTACATGCGGTGCTGGAACAGCCCGTCCTTGATCTGCCGCGAGGGCGCGGCGGCGAAATAGACGTGCCACACCCCGTCCACCCGGTGCAGCTCCGGCGCCCAGACCAGGGAACTGGCCGGGCCTTCGGCCGGTGCGGTCCACAGGGTCTTCTCCTCCGCCGCGGCCAGCCCGGCCAGGGTCGGCGCGCGGCGCAGGACCACCCGGTCGTACTCGGGCACCGAGGCGGTGAAGTGGTAGTGGCCGTCGTGCCGGCAGACGTGCGGGTCGGCGCGCTGGAGGATGAAGGGGTTGCTCAGCTTCATGGAATCTTCCGCGTGGAGGCGGCGCTCAGGCCGCCGGCGTGTCCGGCACGATCTGCCGCTTGATCTGCTGGTAGTAGCCGTCGGTGATCCGGTAGCGGAACATCACCGCGCCCATCAGCGCATGGAACAGGCCCGGGATCACGGTCAGCATCAGGGCGATGCCGGCCATCGCCGCCGGCCCCTGCGGCCGGTCGGGCACGTACTGGAACCAGGCCAGCAGCCAGCCGACGATGGCCCCGGCGATGCCCATGCCGGCCTTCTGGCAGAACGAGATCCCGCCCATCGCCAGGCCCGCCACGCGCTTGCCGCTGCGGGCGTGGCCGTAGTCGACCGCCTCCACGATCGCCGACCAGAACACCGGCGCGTGCAGGTCGACGATGAAGCACACCAGGAAGTAGAGGACGAAGGCCAGGGCCACGTCGCCGGGCCCGACCAGCAGGTACATCGCCACGCTCAGCACGCCCACCGCCAGCTGGCTCCAGCGGAACAGCGCGACCTTGCACCAGCGGCGGGTGATCCAGGTCGAGGCCGGCATGGCCAGGATCGCGGCGACCACGCCGGTGGTCAGGAACGCCGACAGCAGCTTCGCGTCGCCGCCCAGGTAGTACTTGGCGTAGTAGGCCGCGACCGAGCCGCGGATCACGTAGCCGATCGTGCCGATGACGCACACCGCGCACAGCAGCAGCCACTGGTCGTTGCGCAGCAGCAGGCGCAGCTGTTCGCGCAGGGGCGTGCGATCGACCTGGTGGCGCACCCGCTCGGTGGTGGTGAAAAAGCAGAACAGGAACAGCACGGTGGCCAGCGCGCCCATCAGCCCCATCGCCAGCTGGTAGCCGCGGGCCAGGTCGGCCCCACCCCAGCGCACGGCCAGCACCGGCACCAGGATCGTGACCAGGAACGCGGCGATCTTGGCGAAGAACAGCCGGTAGCCGTTGGCCACCAGCCGCTCCTTCGGGTCGGCGGTGAGCACCCCGACCAGGGAGATGTAGGGGATGGTGACCGCAGTGAACACCAGCATCACCAGCAGGTAGGTGGCGTAGGCCCAGACCAGCTTGAGGTTGTAGTCCAGGTCCGGGGTGGTGAAGGTCAGCACGACCGCCAGCCCGAACGGCACCGCCATCACCAGGAACCACGGCCGGTAGCGGCCCCAGCGGGTTTCGACGCGGTCGGTGACCAGGCCCATCAGCGGGTCGGCGACCGCGTCGATCATCCGCACCACGATGAACAGCAGGCCCACATCGACGGGCCGCAGGCCGAACACGTCCGTGTAGAAGAACGTGATGATCAGCATCATCGACGAGAACACGACGTTGACCGCCATGTCACCGGCGCCGAAGCCGACCTTCTCCAGTACCGAAAGCTTCTGGTCCTGCATTGCCCCTCCTCGAGCGCGCCGCCGGTGGTGACGGCCTTGCCCTGCCGCGCCGGCGGTGCCGGCCGCGGGGAAGCTCCCCCCTCCCGGGCAGGCCCATTCTGGTCGGGAGGCCGATATGCAACAAATACATAAATCGTCGCTTGCCATGCCGGAAATAGCATGTCTCACCGCCCCGCCTCCATACCGTACGGTCCGGTCCGATCCAGGCCCTTCGGCTACACTCCCCGGCTTCCTGCACGACCCGGTTCCCGATGAACCCGAACTACCTTGATTTCGAGCAGCCCATCGCCGACCTGGAAGCCAAGATCCAGGAACTGCGCAGCGCCAGCACCGGCCCGGCGGTCAACGTGGACGCCGAGGTGCACGCCCTCCAGGACAAGCTGCGCAAGCGCACCGCCCAGATCTTCCGCGATCTCAGCCCCTGGCAGGTCTCGCAACTGGCCCGCCACCCGGCCCGGCCCTACACCCAGGACTACCTGCGGGTGATCTGCGACGAGTTCCAGGAACTGCACGGCGACCGCGCCTTCGCCGACGACAAGGCCATTGTCGGCGGCCTGGCCCGGATCGACGGTCGCCCGGTGGTGGTGATCGGCCACCAGAAGGGCCGCGACACCAAGGAGAAGATCCGCCGCAACTTCGGCATGCCCAAGCCCGAGGGCTACCGCAAGGCTTTGCGGCTGATGAAGCTGGCCGAGCGCTTCGGCCTGCCCCTGCTGACCTTCATCGACACCGCCGGCGCCTGGCCGGGGATCGACGCCGAGGAGCGCGGCCAGTCCGAGGCCATCGCCCGCAACCTGCTGGAGATGGCCGAGCTGAGGATCCCGGTGGTCTGCACCGTGATCGGCGAGGGCGGCTCGGGCGGCGCGCTGGCTATTGGCGTAGGCGACAGCACGGTCATGCTCGAATACAGCACCTACTCGGTGATCTCGCCGGAAGGCTGCGCCTCGATCCTGTGGAAGGACGCCGGCCGGGCCAAGGACGCGGCCGAGCAGCTGAACCTGACCGCCGGCCGGCTCAAGAACCTGGGCCTGGTCGACAAGGTGGTGCGCGAGCCCACCGGCGGCGCCCACCGCAACCCGAAGCAGATGGCGCGCCGGTTGAAGGCGGTCCTGCTCAACGAGCTGGACGCGCTGGAGCGGATCCCGGTCGAGCAGCTGCTGCAGCGCCGCTACGAGCGCATGCGTGGCTACGGAGCGTACGAGGCGGCCTGAGCCGGCGCTATCCTTCCCCGGCCGGCGGCGGCCCGCCCAACCGGATACGCCATGAATCCGCACCTGCCCGAAGGCTGGATCCTGCCCCTGGCGCTGTTCGTGCTGCCGCTGCTGGCGGCGCTGGTGGTCAATCGCCGGTTCCGGCACCGGCGCGGCCTCAACCAGGGCTGGGTACTGGCCTGGTTCGTGGCGGTGTGCTGGATCTGCGCGCTGGCGGTGATCCTGCGCCAGCTGCGCTGAGCGCGGCCGCGGCTACCATGGCGACGATGGTCGCCTCGCTCCCGATCCCGCTCGACGCGTTGCCGGCCGCGGCCGGCGGCACGCTGGTCGTGGCCTTCAGCGGCGGCCTCGACTCGACCGTGCTGCTGCACCGGCTGGCCGCCGATCCCGCCTTGCGCGCGCGGGGCCTGCGCGCACTCCACGTCCATCATGGCCTGCAGGCCGCGGCCGATGCCTGGGCCGAGCATTGCGCCCACCAGGCCGCCGCACTCGGGGTGGCGCTGGAGGTGCTGCGCGTGCAGGTGCCGCGCGACGGCGGCCATGGGATCGAGGCGGCCGCGCGCGAGGCGCGCTATGCGGCGCTGGCCGCCGCCCTCGACCCGGGCGAGACCCTGGCCACCGCCCACCACCTGGACGACCAGGCCGAGACCTTCCTGCTGCGTGCGCTGCGCGCCTCCGGCCCGGAAGGGCTCGGCGCGATGCGGTCCTGGCGCCGCTTCGCCGGCGGCTGGCACTGGCGGCCCCTGCTGGCGCTGCCGCGCGCGACGCTGCGGGCCTGGGCGCAGGCGCACGCGCTCGAATGGATCGAGGATCCCAGCAACGCCCTGCCCGATCCCGACCGCAACTTCCTGCGCCTGCAGGTGCTGCCGATGCTGCAGCGGCGCTGGCCGCACGCGACCGCCGCCCTGGCCCGCAGCGCGGAACTCTCCGCCCAGACCGACGCCCTGCTCGACGCCGACGATGCCGCTTTGCTGGACGTCCTGGGCGGCGAAACCGGGCGCATGCCCGGAACGACCGGCGCGGACCATGGCCGCGGGCCGCAGGGCGACGCGGGTCGCACCCTGGACCTGGCCGGCCTGCTCGCCCAGCCGCCCGCCCGCCGCGCCCGGCTGTTGCGCCGCTGGGTGCGCGAACTCGGCCTGCCGCGCCTGCCGGCCCGCGGCATCGAGCGGATCGAAGCCGAACTGCTGGGCGCACGCGCCGATGCCGAAGCCGCCTTCGCCTGGTCCGGTGCGCGGATCCTGCGCTGGCGCGGCTGGCTGCATGCCGACCGGCTGCGTGCGTCGCTTCCGTCCGACTGGTCCGTCCTCTGGGACGGCCGCACGCCGCTGGACCTGCCCGACGGCGGCCGCCTGTGGCTGCAGGCTGGCGACGCCGGCACCCATGGCAACGACGCCCGCGACGACGGCGATCCACGTGGCACCGGCTTCGACGCGCCCCTGCGGGTGCGCGCACGCCGCGGTGGCGAGCGCATCGTCCTGCCCGGCCGCACCCATTCGCACGCGCTCAAGCACGTGCTGCAGGAACGCGGCGTGCCACCCTGGCGGCGCGCCCACCTGCCGTTGCTGGTGGTCGCGTCCGGCAACGACAAATCGGTCCTGGCGGCCGGCGACATCGCCTGCGCCGCACCGCTGGAAGCGTGGCTGCGCGCGCATGGCCTGCGCCTGGCCTGGCAGCCGCCCGGCGCCACCTGACCTCCGTCCCGCGTTGACCCTCCCGGCGCCACCGCGCACACTTCGCCCATGCCGAAGAACGCAGCCCCCGATGCCTCCCCGGTCGCCCAGTTCGAGCAGTCGCTGGACGAGCTGGAACAGTTGGTCGAGAAGATGGAACAGGGCGAGATGAGCCTGGAGGATTCGCTGGCCGCCTACGAGCGCGGCGTCGGCCTCTACCGCCGCTGCCAGAGCGCGCTGGAACAGGCCGAACTGCGCGTACGCCTGCTCACCGACCCGGAACAGCCCGACGCCTCGCAGCCGTTCGCGGCCGGCGATGGCGGCTGAGGCGTTCGCGCGCTGGGCCGCGCGCACCGAAGCCACGCTCGAACGCCTGCTGCCCGACCCCGGCCGCGCGCCCGCGCGCCTGCACGCGGCCATGCGCCACGCCAGCCTCGGCGGCGGCAAGCGCATGCGCCCCCTGCTGGTCTACGCCGCCGGCACCGCCCTGGGCGCCGACGAGGCCGCGCTGGACGTGGCGGCCGCGGCGGTGGAACTGGTCCACGCCTACTCGCTGGTCCACGACGACCTGCCGGCGATGGACGACGACGACCTGCGCCGCGGCCTTCCGACCGTGCACGTGGCCTTCGACGAGGCCACCGCGATCCTGGCCGGCGACGCCCTGCAGACCCTGGCCTTCTCAGCCCTGGCCGCGGCCGACGCCCCGGCGCAGCTGCGGATCGACTGGGTGCGGGCGCTGGCCGACGCCTCCGGCGTGGCCGGCATGTGCGGCGGCCAGGCGCTGGACATCGACGCCACCGGCCGGATCCAGCCGCTGGAGGGGCTGCAGCACATGCACGCGCTCAAGACCGGCGCCCTGATCCGCGCCGCGGTGCGCATCGGCGCCCTGGCCGGCGGCGCCGACACGGCCACGCTGGAAAGGCTGGACCGCTATGCCGCCGCGCTGGGCCTGGCCTTCCAGGTCCGCGACGACATCCTCGACGTCGAGGCCAGCTCCGAGCAACTGGGCAAGACCGCCGGCAAGGACGCGGCCCAGGCCAAGTCCACCTACCCGGCCTTGCTGGGCATGGACGGCGCCCGCGCCCGGCTGGAGCAATTGGCGGTGGAGATGGACGAAGCGCTGGCGCCGCTCGGCGAACGCGCCGCCCTGCTGGCCGCGCTCGGCGAACTGGCGGTCAAGCGCACGCACTGAGCCTTCTCCTGCGGCGTGTGGGTCATTCCCCGCTGCGGGGTGAGGCCGATAGATGGCTGCGGCGCTTTGGCACATGGCCTGCCGCCGCTCATGTCCCCCGGAACCGATGAAGCCGGTTCCTCCTCCTTTACTTCCCGTCGGCAGGCCATGCGCCAAAGCGCTCCAGCCTGGTTGGCGGCCGCACGGAAAGCATGCAGCGCCTCCGCCTTCCGTTCGGCGGCCGATGCAGGTGAAGCGGTGCGGTGCGATGCCTGCTGACGGGAAGTAAAGGAGGAGGTTGCGGCCGCGGGCCGCAGCCGGGGGACATGAGCGGCAGCAGGCATCGTGCCGCACCGCCGCGACAAAACCTTCCCGCCCGCCTGCTTTCCAAGCAGGACAGCGCACACCCCCTTGGTGAGGGCCACAAAAAACGGGGCCCGGTTTCCCGGGCCCCGTCGAAATCGCATCCGCCGATGGATTACTTGATCAGGCGGATCGCGAACGGGTAACGGTAGGCCTCGCCCTTGTTCGCGGCCAGGCCGGCGATGATGCTCAGTACGATGCAGGCGATCCAGGCGGCCAGGTTGATCAGCGCGCCGATCAGGATCACCGTCAGCACGGTGCCGATGATGTAGACGAACAGCAGGGTGATGTTGAAGTTCAGCGCTTCCTTGGACTGGTCGGTCAGGAATGCCTTTTCCGGCTTGTCCTTGTTGATCAGCCACACGATCAGCGGAACGATGAAGCCGAGGATGATCGCCGACAGGTGGACCAGCATGGCCACGGTGCGGTCGTCGTTGGAGGAACCGCCGGCGGGCGCGGGCGGCGGTGCGGTGACGTTGTCGAATTCGCTCATCTGATTCCCCGAGAGTTGGTGTGGTGGTGGACGCTGCGCATCCCTGCCGCGCTCGCCCCGCCGCGGAGGATATCAACCGCCACCGGCAACCGTCATCCGTCCCAACAGGACCGGACCGGTGCGTATGTGCGAGCGCGGGTCGAATTCGCGGCCCACCGCCTCGATCCGGGCGAACATCGCCCGCAGGTTGCCGGCGATGGTCAGCTCGTCCACCGGGTAGGCGATCGCCCCGTCCTCGACCCAGAACCCGGCCGCGCCGCGCGAATAGTCGCCGGTGACGCCGTTGACCCCCTGGCCCATCAGCTCGGTCACCAGCAGCCCGCGGCCCATGCCGCGGACCATCTCCTCCAGGCCATCGGCATTCGCCGAGACCTGCAGGTTGTGCACCCCGCCGGCGTTGGCCGTGGTCTGCAACCCCAGCTTGCGTGCCGAATAGCTGCCCAGCACGTAGCGCTGCAGGACCCCGTCCACCACCAGCGGGTTGTCGCGGGTGGCCACGCCGTCGCCGTCGAACGCGGTCGAGCGCAGGCCATGGTGCAGCAACGGCAGCTCGTCGATCGAAAGCCATTCCGGGAACAGCCGGGTGCCCGCGCTGTCGAGCAGGAAGCTGGCCTTGCGGTACAGCGCCCCGCCGGAGACCGCGCCGAGCAGGTGCCCGACCAGCGAACGCGCCACCTCGCTGGCGAACAGCACCGGGTACTCGCCGGTGGGCACACTGCGTGGCGCCAGGCGGGCGACGGTGCGCTCGGCGGCGCGGCGGCCGATGGCGGCCGGCGCCTCCAGGTCCCCGCGCGCCAGGCCGATGCTGTACCAGCCGTCGCGCTGCATGCCCTCGCCCTGCCCGGCGATCAGCGCCAGCCCCAGCGAATGCTGGGTCTCGCGCTCGCGGCCGACGAAGCCGTGGCTGTTGGCGTACACCGACAGGCTCTCGCCGCTGCCGAACGAAGCCCCGTCGGAATTGCTCACCCGCGCATCGGCCTGCCGCCCGGCCGCCTCGCAGGCCAGGGCCAGGTCCACCGCCTCGTCGGCGTCCAGCCGCCACGGATGCCAGGTGTCCAGGTCCGGGAAGCGGCCGTCCGCGCCCGGGCGCGCCATCAGTTCCGCATCGGCCAGGCCCGCGGCCGGATCGTCCTCGGTGTGCCGCGCGATCGCGCAGGCCTGCTCGACCGTCGCCGCCAGGCTGGCCTCGTGCAGGTCGGCGGTGCTGGCGCTGCCCTTGCGCTTGCCGAAGTACACGGTCACCGCGATCCCGCGGTCGCGGGTGGACTCGACCGTCTCCACCTCGCCCATCCGCACCGATACGTTGAGCCCGCGCTCCTCGCTGCAGCTGACCTCGGCCTGGCTGGCGCCCAGCGCCCGCGCCCGCTCCAGCAGCCTCTGCGAGATGTCCGCCAGCCGGTCCAGCCGCTCGTGGCTGTCGTCGTTGGATGCGATGTGGTTCACGTGGGGTCCTGTGGATTCGGTTGGATTCGGGGTTGAGGAGAGTTCGAGGTGGCGTCAGCGGCCGCCGTGCGGCCGTCGGAAGGCGGCGGGTCAGGCCGGCGCAGGTAGAATCCCCGCATCCGATAGAGCCCCAGCCCCATGCGCGGACGCGACGAAGACACCGGCGAATTCCTTTCCCCCAGCCGCAGCCAGCAGCGCCGCGAAGCGCTGGACGTGCTGGAACTGGCCGGAAAGCTCGCCAGCCTCACGCCCACCCAGCTGGCCAAGCTGCCGATCCCCGACGACCTGCTCCCGCACCTGGAGCACACCCGCAAGATCACCGCCCACATCGCCCGCAAGCGCCAGCTCGCCTACCTGGCCAAGCAGATGCGGCGCGAGGACGACGAGACCCTGGACGCCATCCGCGACGCCCTCGACGAGGACGGCGTCGCCGCCCGCCGCGAAGTGGCCGCCATGCACCGGGTCGAAGCCTGGCGCGAGCGCCTGCTGGCCGAAGGCGACGCCGCTCTGGCCGAACTGCTGGACGAATACCCTGCCGCCGACCGCCAGCACCTGCGCCAGCTGGTCCGCAGCACGCTGGAGGAACGCAAGCGCAACAAGCCGCCGCGCGCCTTCCGCGAACTGTTCCGCGAACTGCGCAACCTGCTGCTGGCCGGCAGCGCCGAAGCCGCGCAGGCGCAGGAGGCCGGCGAAGAAACCGCAAGCGACGCGTTCGACTTCGACGACGACGCCGAGCGCGACGAAGACTGATCCCGGCGCGCGCAGCCGCCGGCCGCGCGCCCGCCAGGCATGGCTCACGCCGCGCCCCTCACGCGCGAGTCCCGCCCACGGTCAGCCCGTCGACCAGCAGCGACGGCTGGCCCACGCCCACCGGCACGCTCTGCCCGTCCTTGCCGCACACGCCCACGCCCTCGTCCAGGGCCAGGTCGTGGCCGACCATGCGCACCTTCTGCATCGTCTCCGGGCCGTTGCCGATCAGGGTCGCGCCCTTCACCGGCGCGGTGACCTTGCCGTCCTCGATCAGGTAGGCCTCGGTCGCCGAGAACACGTACTTGCCGCTGGTGATGTCGACCTGGCCGCCGCCGAAGTTGACCGCGTACAGGCCCTTCTTCACCGAGGCGATCATCTCCTGCGGATCGTGGCCGCCGGCGAGCATGTAGGTGTTGGTCATGCGCGGCATCACCAGGTGGGCGAACGATTCGCGCCGGCCGTTGCCGGTCGGGGCCATGCCCATGAGCCGCGCGTTGAGCGTGTCCTGCATGTAGCCGACCAGCACCCCGTCCTCGATCAGCGTGGTGCAGCGCGTGGGCGTGCCCTCGTCGTCGATGTTGAGCGAGCCGCGACGCCCGTCCAGGGTGCCGTCGTCGACGATGGTCACCCCCGGCGAGGCCACCCGCTGGCCGATCCGGCCGGCGTAGGTCGAGGTGCCCTTGCGGTTGAAGTCGCCCTCCAGGCCGTGGCCGACCGCCTCGTGCAGCAGAACGCCCGGCCAGCCGGCGCCGAGCACCACCGGCATGGTCCCGGCCGGCGCGTCGATCGCGTCGAGGTTGACCAGCGCCTGGCGCAGCGCCTCGCGCGCCAGCTTCTCCGGACGGCCGCCGGAGAACAGCTCCTCGTAGGAATAGCGCCCGCCGCCGCCGGCGTAGCCGGATTCGCGGCGGCCCTGGTGCTCGACGATCACCTGCACGTTCAGCCGCACCAGTGGGCGCACGTCGGCGCCGAGCACGCCGTCGCTGCGCGCCACCAGCACCGTGTCCACCCCGCCCGACAGGCTCACCGCGACCTGGATCACCCGCGGATCGGCTGCGCGCAGCAGCCGGTCGAGCGAACGCAAAAGCTCGACCTTGTCCTCGTTGCCCATCCCGTCCACCGGATCGACCGCCGGGTACAGCCTGTGTCCGCCCTGGCGCACCAGCTGCCGCGGCGCCTGCGCCCCGCCCTCGCGGGCGATCGCCCGGGCCGAGCCGGCGGCCAGGCGCAGGGCCTCGGCATTGATGTCGTCCGAATAGGCGAAGCCGGTCTTCTCGCCGCTGATCGCGCGCACGCCCACGCCCTGCTCGATCGAGTGCGCGCCGTCCTTGACGATCCCGTCCTCCACCGTCCAGCTCTCGCGCCGCGAATGCTGGAAATACAGGTCGCCGAAGTCGATCCCCGGCCCGAGCAGGGCGCCGAAGGCGCGGTCCAGGCCGGACGGGTCGAGGCCGCCGGGCACCAGCAGGCGGGATTGGGCGAGGGTCAGGGCGGTATCGGTCATCGTCACTGGATGGGGGCGGCCGTGGGGCGGGACAAGCGCGGCAGGCGCAGGCGGCGCGGCACGGGGCCTGCGCGAAGGGCGCCTATGATGACAGCAACCCGCCGCCGCGCCTTCACCGCGGCCCCACCGCCGGAATCGCGATGCGCCTGACCGCCTACGTCATCGACGGCCACACCCTGGACATCCGCCCCGCCCCGCGCGAGCGCGAGTGGATGGACCGCACCGACCAGCACTACGCCTACCGCTGCCTGCCGCTGGACATGGCCAACGCGCTGGGCTGGGAGCTGCTGTGCCAAACCGGTTTCAACGCCGAATGGGACGGCGGCGACGCGCTCGAATCGCTGCGGGTCTGGCCCGATCCCGGCACCGCCGCACCGGCGCTGAGCCACTTCGGCTACGGCGTGCTGACCTTCCACGTGCCCTGCCTGTTCCGCAGCGATACCGGCGTGCAGCTGCTGGCCACCGGCCCGCTCAACCGCCCCAGGGACGGCATCGGCGCGCTCAGCGGCCTGGTCGAGACCGACTGGAGTCCCTCCCCTTTACCATGAACTGGAAGTTCACCCGCCCCGGGCGGATCCGCTTCGAGGCCGGCGAACCGTTCTGCCACCTGCTGCCTTTGCGGACCGATTTGCTGGAGGACGTGCAGCCGCGCTGGCAACCTTTGTCGGAAGCGCCGGAACTGGAGGCGCAGTACCGGCAGTGGACGCGCAGCCGCGGCCATTTCCTCGGCGAACTGCCCGACCCGCAGTCGCAGGCCGCGCGCGAGCAGTGGCAGCGCGGCTACTTCCGCGGCGTGGACGCGCACGGCTGCCCCGCGCCGCAGCACCGCACCCGGCTGCGCCTGCCGCCGTTCACCCGCGACTGAGCCGACGCCCGGCGCTGCTACCGGGGTTCGCCGCCGCTGGACGGCATCCCGCCGCCGTCCTCGTCCCCGCGCGCCTGCTCGCGGTCGATCACTTCCACCTTCGGATCCTTCCACGGTCCGCTGACGTGGTAGGTACGCGCGCCGATCCCGCCCAGCGGCTTGCCCAGCACCGCGTTGGCCGCCGCGCCCACCGCCGCGCCCACCGGACCGCCCGCGACCGCGCCCACCACCGTGAGCAGGTTGCCCGCGCGCGGCTGCACGTCGATGGTCTGGTCGAAGCGCTGCGCCCGCAGGTCGGTGCGGCCGCGGATGCCGATGTCGGCCGCCGGCCCCTCGATCCGCATGTCGTCGGTATGCGCGGCGCCATCGCCGAAGCGCACGTTGCCCTCCAGCCGGTTGAACGCGAACCCCCTGGAGAAGAAGTCGCGGAAATCCAGCATCATCCGCCGCGGCAGCTGGGCCACGCTGAGCAGGCCCAGGACCCGCCCGGCGCCCGGCTCCACCTCCAGCAGCTGGCCGTTGCGCGCCTGGATGTGCAGGTTGCCCTGCAGCGCGCCGAGCTGGAACCCGGCCGGCGATCCCGGCCAGCTCGCGTCCAGCCGGATCGTGCCCTCGCCGCGCGCCAGCCAGTCCGCATAGCCCAGGCCGCTGACCAGCCGGCCCATGTCCTCGCTGTCCACCTGCAGCGCCAGGTGGGTGCGCGCACCGGGACCGCGGCCCAGCCACTCGCCAGTGACCTCGGCCTTCTGCCAGTCCGAGTGCAGCTGCAGCCGCTCCACCCGCAGCCCGCCGGCCACCGGCCGGGTGCGCAGCTGGACGCTGCCCAGGGCGGCCTGGCGGTAGCGCAGGTCGTCGATGTCCAGGGCCAGCGGCGGGATCGCCGACGGATCGAACCCGGGATCGACCGGTGCCTCGGTCGCCGGATTCGATGCAGCCATCGGTACACCATCGGAGCCGGCCGGCGATGCGGCCGTGGCCGTGCCGGCTGCCGCGGTCGCAGGGCCGGACGGCGTGGCCGGGTCGACCGCAGACACGCGGGCGTCGCCGCCGCCATTCGCTTCCGCAGCCACGCTGGCGCCTGCACCGTTCGTGGCCGCCGCCGGCTGCCAGTACAGCCGCGAGAACCGTCCTTGCACCGCTTCGCCACTGCGCTCGGGCACGGTCATGCTGCCGGCCAGCGCCGGCCCGTCCACGTTCACCGCCAGGGCCCCGGCGACCGGCCGCAGCCGCAGCCGGGTCTGCGGGAATTCGCCGCCGAGCAGGTGCAGGCGCGCGGCCAGCACGTCCACCTGGCGCAGCGGCAGGCCGCCTTCGCCGCCGCCCTTGGCCAGCCCGATCCATTCCAGCGCATCCAGCTCGCGGGTGCGCCCGTCGACCGCCAGGCCCGACGCCGGCGGCTCGGCATCCACCGTGCCGCGGCCGAGGGTGACCCGCACCCCGGTGGCGCCCTGGCGCTCGCGCGCCCGCACCGCCATCCGCTCGCCGAAGGCCACGTCGATGTCGCCGCTGCCCAGCGGCAGCCCGACCTGGACCCGGGTGGGCAGCGCCTGCGCCGCCGGCTTGTCCAGCGGCGAGGGCAGGTCGAGCACCGTGCCGGCCAGGTCCGAGGACAGGCGCAGCACGCCGGCGGGAGGCGCGGCGACCGCAGTTGGACCGGAACCGGCTCCAGAAGCCGCGGCGGCACGCGCGCCGCCCCCCGATGCGGCCTTGGCGGCCGGCGCTTCGGCCGGGATCGCCAGCGCCAGGGTCCAGGCCGAACGGCCGCGCACGTACGGCCCCAGCCAGTCCAGCATCGGCGCCCGCGCCAGCAGGCCGGCCGCGTCCATCGGCGCCTGCAGCTCGGCCTCGAAGGCCTGGCCGGCGCCACGCACGTGGCTGGGCCCGGCGCGCAGGGCCAAGGTGCCGGGCAGGCCGGCCCAAGCCACCTGCAGGGCGTCGGCGGCGAAGCCGTCGCCGTCGTAGCGGACCTGGCCGCGGACCGCGTCGAAGGCCAGGTTCCAGCGCTTTTCCGCCAGCTTCGCCCCGTCCAGGTCGACCGTGCCGGAGAACCTGGCGGGGCCGTGGCCGGCGCGCAGCGGCAGGTCCAGGGCGAAGCTGGCGCGCGCCGGGCCGGACGCGGCGAGGTTGTCCAGGGTCTCGCCCTGGCGCGCGTGCAGCGGGCTGCGCCGCAGCAGGGCCAGGAAGCGCGCGGCGTCGGCCGCGGCCTCGGCGCGCACCTGCAGGGGCGCGTCGCCGTAATCGGCGATCCCGGCCTCGAAGCGCCGCACCGGCACCCCGGCCAGGTCGCCGTGGCCGCGCACGGTGAAGCCGTTGGCGATGAACGCCACGTCCGCCTCGGTGCCCTCCAGCGCCGGCCATTCCTGCTGGAAACGGAAGCGGCCGCCGGCGATCCGCGCGCGCGCCTCGAACAGCCCGTCGCGGTGGGTGAACGGCCAGTCGTCCAGGTCGCCGGAGACCAGCGCGCGGCCGTCGCGCACGGTGCCGTCCTCCAGCGCCATGTCCAGCCACCGCACCGCCGCCGGCGGCATCGAATGGCGCAGCCAGAACTTCTTGGCCGCCGGCACCGCCGCGTCGTCCAGCTCGGCGGCCAGGTCGATCCACGGCCGGCTGCCGTCGCCCTGGAACCACAGCCCGCCGCGCACCTGCGCGCCGTAATCCTGGCCGCGCACGTGCAGCGCCGGGGTAGCGACCTGCCAGCCGGCGCCCTCGCGCCAGCCGAGCACGCTGCCTTCCAGCTTCACCTCGTGGACCACGCCGAAGCCGTGCGGCCAGTCCAGCCGCAGCGTGCTGTCCGGGTCCAGCGCCAGTTCCCAACCCTGGCCATCGCCTTCGAAGCGCCCGGCCAGCCCGGCCATGCCCGGGCTGTTGCCGACCGAGGCGAACGCCAGCCCGTCCAGGCGGCCCTGCAGGCGCAAGGGACCGTCGCGTTCGCCGGCCAGCTCCAGCGCCGAGACCTGCAGCCGCGGCGCGGCCTGCAGCAGCCAGGCCCGGCGCGCCGCCGGCAGGCGGTCGCTGAGCGCGGCCAGCGCCAGCAAAGGCGCGGCGTCGATCCGTTCGGCGGCGATCGCGTAGCGGCGGCCGCCGGCCAGGGTCAGGCCATCCAGCTGCTGCGCCCCGTGCGCGTCGCCCCCCCGCAGCACAGGCGCATCCAGGCGCCAGCCGCCGGCGACCAGGCGCCAGCGCAGGCGCCCGCGCAGCTCGTCGAAGGCCTGCTGCGGCGGCTGCGCCCGCTCCGGCAAGGGCGCGCCGTCGAGCACGACGTGGCGCAGGTGGAACTGGCCGGTGACCAGCACCACCCGGTGTCCGCGCAGCTCGCCCCAGGCCTCGACCCGGCCGCGGCCGGCGCTGGGCGCGATCCCGGCATGCCGCAGCAGCGGCGCCCAGGCCGCCAGGTCCTCGCTGTCCAGATCGAGGTAGGCGCGGCCGTCGCCGCGGCCGCGGTCGAAATCCAGGGCCAGCGCCAGCGGTTCAGTGTTGGCGTCGGCCCCGGCGTCGATCCAGCCGCGCAGGCCGGCGCGCACCCGCGCGCCGTCCACCCGCAGGCGCAGGTCGATCCGCGGGATGGTCGCGTCCAGGCCCAGCTGCGGCGCGTCCACCTCCAGCCGGCCGCCGATCACCTGCAGTTCGCCCAGCCCTTCCAGGTACTCGAACGGATCGACCCGGCGGCCGCCGGCGGTGGGCAGGCCGCGGATCGACCAGCGGCCGTCGTCGTGGCGCTGCAGGGCCAGGGCCGGCCCGTGCAGGCGCAGCTCGGTGAACGAGCGCCCCGGCCAGAGGCCGGCGTAGAGCGAGACCAGCACCTCGGCATCGCCGATCCGGACCGCGCCGTCGCCCTCGCCGATGCGCAGGCCGTCCAGGCGCAGCAAAGGGCCGCGCCGGGTCCACTCGGTCTCCACCCGCTCGAACGCGACCGGCCGCCGGGCCTTCTCGCTCAGCCAGGCGGCGATCCGCTCGGGATGGCGTTCGGCCAGCGGCAGCAGCTGGCTGCTGGCGCCCAGCACCAGCGCCAGCACGACCAGGGCCACGGCCACCAGGTAGGCGGCCCAGCGGCGGGCCAGGCGCAGGCGGCGGCGCAGGGGGGTGTGCATCAGCGCGGCGCCCGCGGCCGGACGCGGCGGCCGGCGCCTGCAAGGGCATGGCGCACGCGCGCCTGCGGCGCGAACCGCATCGTCTCCCCCGCCTTCCTGCCTGCCTGCGCGTCCCTGCGTCCTGTCCGGGCCGTGGCCTCAGAGCAGGACCACATCGAACTGCTCCTGCAGGTACTGCTCGTCGGCCTGGAACCGGATCGACTTGCCGAGGAACTCCTCCAGCTCGGCCACCGCGGCCGACTCCTCCTCGGTGATCCTGGCGACCACCTTGGCCGAGGCGATCACCAGCAGGCGCGCGGCCTCGAACTGGCGCACCGCGCGGGTGATCTCGCGGAAGATCTCGTAGGTCACCGTCTCGGTGGTCTTGACCGAACCGCGCCCGCTGCACTGCGGGCAGGTCTCCGACAGCTGCCGCTCCAGGCTCTCGACGGTGCGCTTGCGGGTCATCTCGACCAGGCCGAGCGGCGAGAAGTCGTACACCGTGGTCTTGGCGTGGTCGCGCGCCAGCGACTTCTCCAGGGTCCGCAACACCTGGCGGCGGTGCTCCGGATCGACCATGTCGATGAAGTCGATGATGATGATCCCGCCCAGGTTGCGCAGCCGCAGCTGCCGCGCTACCGCCTGCGCGGCCTCGAGGTTGGTGCGATACACCGTCTCCTCGAGGTTGCGCTGGCCCAGGAACGAGCCGGTGTTGACGTCGATGGTGGTCATCGCCTCGGTCTGGTCGATGACCAGGTAGCCGCCGGACTTCAGCGGCACCTGCTTGTCCAGGGCGCGGCCGATCTCGTCCTCGACGCCGTAGAGGTCGAAGATCGGGCGGTCGCCGGTGTACAGCTCCAGCTTCTCGCCCAGCACCGGCATGTACTTGGCGACGAAGGCCTGCAGCCGGTCGTAGGTGTCGCGCGAGTCCACCCGCACCTTCTCCACGTCCTTGCGGATCAGGTCGCGGACCGAGCGCAGGGGCAGGCTCAGGTCCTCGTAGATGACGGTGCACGGCGCGGCCTCGCGGCCGCGGCGCTCGACCACGTTCCAGACCCGCGACAGGTAGGCGATGTCCTCGGCCAGGGCCTCGGCCGGCTGGCCTTCGGCGTTGGTGCGGACGATGTAGCCGTGGCCGCCGTGGCTGGCGGCCAGGTCCGAGACCAGGGTCTTCAGCCGCAGGCGCTCGGCCTCGTCCTCGATCCGCGCCGAGACCCCGACGCTGCGCGACTGCGGCAGCAGCACCAGGTAGCGCGAGGGGATGCTGATCTGGGTGGTCAGGCGCGCGCCCTTGGTCCCGATCGGGTCCTTGACCACCTGGACCACGATCTCCTGGCCGTCGCGCAGGAGCTCGACGATCGAGGGCGTGGGCAGCGGGTGCGGCGGGCTGTCGTCGGCCAGGCCGGCGTCCACCGGCGCCGGCCGGACCACGTCGTTGGCGTGCAGGAACGCGGCGCGCTCCAGCCCGACCTCGACGAAGGCCGCCTGCATCCCCGGCATCACCCGCTGGACCTTGCCCTTGTAGATGTTGCCGACCACGCCGCGGCGCCAGCCGCGCTCGATGTGCAGCTCCTGCAGCATGCCGCTCTCGACCACCGCCACGCGGGTCTCGCGCGGGGTGACGTTGACCAGGATCTCCTCGGACACGACCGCGCTCACCCGGCCACCGCGGCGCCGGCGTGCGCATGCGCAGCCGCTCCGTCGCCAGCCGCCCGGTCCCCGGCCGGAGCCGGACCGGCGCCCAGCAGGCGCGCGGTCTCGTGCAGGGGCAGGCCCATCACCCCGGAATAGGAGCCGGACAGGTGTTCGACGAAGGCCTCGGCCCGGCCCTGGATGGCATAGGCGCCGGCCTTGCCCAGCGCCTCGCCGGTGGCCACGTAGGCGGCGATCGCGGCCTCGTCCAGCGCAGCGAAGCGCACGATGGTGGTGGACAGGACCTCGCGCTCGCCGCCGGCGTCGATCACCACCACCGCCGAGAGCACGGTGTGTTCGCGCGCGGACAGCCGGCGCAGCATCGCCGCCGCGTCGGCGGCGTCGGCCGGCTTGCCGAACACCTCCTCGCCCAGCACCACCTCGGTGTCGGCACCGAGCACCCGGGCGCCCGCTTCGGCGGCCACCCGGGCCCAGCCGGCGCGGGCCTTCTCCCGCGCCACCCGGCGCACGTAGTCGGCCGCGCCCTCCGCCGGCGCCCGGACTTCCGGGACGTCGACGTCGAGCAGGCGGTAGGTCAGGCCGAGACGGTCCAGCAGTTCGGCCCGGCGGGGCGATTTCGAGGCCAGGTGCAGCATGGGCGGAAGGATAACCCGCGGCATGGGCCTGAACGGTGGCAAGGTGTGGCATCCGGCGCCCGAACCCCGCCCGGGCTCACGGCGCGTTCATCCCGGCGACCCGACCCTGCCGCGCACCGACGCGCGTGCCCGGCCCCGGCCGGGTCCGTCATCCAACAAGGAGATCCACCCATGCGCAGTTTCCTGGCTTCGATCCTGGCCCCGCTCGCCGTCCTGGCCCTGTCCGCCCCGGCGGCCGGGCAGACCGCCACCGCCCCGTTGCCGGCCGACGCCACCCTGCTGTCGGTCTCGGCCCAGGCCGAGGCCAGCCGCGCCCCGGACATCGCCACGATCTCGGCCGGGGTGGTCACCCAGGCCGCCGACGGCAACGGCGCCATGCGCCAGAATGCCGAGCTGATGAACAAGGTGCTGGCCGCGCTGAAGGCGGCCGGGGTGGCCGAGAAGGACGTGCAGACCAGCGGCATCCACCTGCAGCCGCAGTACCGCTACGCCGAGAACCAGCCGCCGGCGATCACCGGTTACCAGGCCAGCAACACGGTCAACGTCAAGCTGCGCGACGTGTCGAAGATGGGCAAGGTGCTGGACGCGCTGGTGGCCAGCGGCTCCAACCAGATCAACGGCCCCAGCTTCGGCATCGACGAGCCCGAGCCGCTGTACGACCAGGCGCGGCTGGACGCGCTGAAGCTGGCCCAGGCCCGGGCCGAGACCTACGCCAAGGCGCTGGGCCTGCGGGTGCGCCGGATCGTAAGCATCGGCGAGGGCGGTGGCGCGGTCCCGATGCCGATGCCGCGGATGGCGATGATGAAGGCCGAGGCCTTCGACAGCACGCCGGTGGCCGCGGGCGAGAGCAGCGTGTCGGTCTCGCTGGACGTGGTGTTCGAGCTGGGGCGCTGAGGTTTCGAGCTGCAAAGCGTTCCACCTGCAGCCCGGCTCGATGCCGGGCTGCTGCTTTTTGGCTTGGTCGAGGGTGGCCTGCGCAGAGACATCGACTTCGGACCGGGCCGCCGCACGGAAGGGATGGCGTAAGAGCGCCGGCTTCGGAAGGGGCCGCCGTGCCTTGGGTCTGCGGTGCACCGCTCGGGCGGGCGTCCTGCCCGCAACGCGCGGCCGTGGCACATCCCTGTGCCACTTGCCCCGCAGACCCAAGGCACGACGGCCTCTGCGGCTTTGGAGGTCACCGCTTCGGTTGCTTCTGCTCTTCAGGCTTTGCTGCGTCTTTCCCCACTGCCGTCGTCCCGGCGAACGCCGAGACCCAGTGTCTTTGCTTCCCTTGTAGGAGCCGGCCTTGCCGGCGACCGCCATGGTGGAGGCGTCTGCGTGAAACCGGCTGCCAGTGATCCGTCCGCCTCCACGGTCGCCGGCAAGACCGGCTCCTACAGGAGGAGCACAGCAAAGCGGAGAAGCAAGGCGCTGGGTCCCGGCGTTCGCCGGGACGACGGCTGATAGAAGTAACGAACCCACCGCGCGCAGAAGACGCGGCGGACCGGTTGTGTTGGGGCAGCGGACAGGGATGTCCGCGGTAGCGCGTGCGCACACGGATGTGCGCCCGAGCGGCCACGACACGGCCGGTTCGCCGCGGCTCAGCCCGAAGACAGCCAAACCCAATGCCTTTGCAGTTGCAGTTGCGGTAATGACCGCCTAAGACCTTGGTCGAATCCCCGCCGCGGACGCTTGAAGACCCCGCCCCTGCGGGCGCAGTCTGGAACCCGGCCATCGCGGCCAACCCCGGCCGCCCTGTCCGTGCGTTGTTTCCCCCGTCATTCCCGCAATGGAGGTGGATCATGGTTCGCACGCTGCCGTCCCAGGCCCAGACCCGCCTGGATCCCTCCCGCATCCTCGCCACCAGCTTCGCCCTGGCCGTCCACGCCCTGGCCCTGCTGGTCCTGCTGCTGCCGCTGACCCAGGCCTCCCTGCCCGACCTGCGACCGGAACCGGCGCCCGAACGCTGGAAGGTCGAGCGCGTCCTGCCCGCCACCCCGCTGCCGCCCAAACCCGTCGAGCAGCCGCGCACCCAAGTCCCGCCACGCCCGCAGCCGGCTGCGGTGCAGACCCCGCAACCGCTGCGGCTGCCCGCCGTCGTCGACCAGGGCAGCCTGCCCGCCGATCCGGCCACCGACGCCGTCGGCCCGCCCGACATCGCCCCCGCCTGGGACCCCAATCCGTTGCAGGGCGCCGAGCTGCGCTACGCCGTCGCCCCGCCGCCGCCCTACCCGCGCGACGCCCTGCGCGCCGGCGCCGAAGGCACCGTGCTGCTGCGGGTGCTGGTGGACATCGACGGCAGGCCGCTGGAAGTGGGCGTCGAGCGCAGCAGCGGCCACCGCTCGCTCGACCGCGAGGCCGTGCGCCAGGTGCAGCGCAGCTGGACGTTCGAACCGGCGATGCGCGACGGCCGCGCCGTCCAGGCCTGGGGCCTGGTGCCGATCGGCTTCAGCCTGCAGTGATGGACAGGCCGTGCCCGCGCGCATCGGACGACGCGCGCGGGCAGGCTCCATGCGGCATCCCGTGCCGGCCGCGCTCAGGCGCGGTGGTAGGGATGGTTGGCCAGCAGCGCCGCGGCGCGGTACAGCTGCTCGGCCACCACCAGCCGCACCAGCATGTGCGGCAGGGTCAGCGGCCCCAGCGACCAGGATTCGGAGGCGGCCGCCAGCACCTCCGGGGCGTGCCCTTCCGGGCCGCCGATCAGGAACGCCAGGTCGCGGCCCTGCTGGCGCCAGTGCTCCATGCGCACCGCCAGCTGCTCGGACGACCAGGCCTTGCCCGGCACGTCCAGCGCGACCACGTGCGCGTTCTTCGGCAGCGCGGCCAGCACCCGCCGGCCCTCGTCCTCGATCGCCCGGTGCGGATCGCGGCCCTTGCCGCGCAGGCCCGGCTCCACTTCCACCAGTTCCAGCGGCAGCCAGTGCGAGAGCCGCTTGCGGTATTCGCCGAAGCCTTCGGCCACCCAGGACGGTGCGCGTTCGCCGGTGGCGATCAGTCGTGCCTTCATCCGCGCATGATAGCCCCCGGCACGCATGCGCCACGCCGCTGCCAGGAAGCCCCATGTCGTCGGCATGCGCCTGTTCCGACGTATTCCGCCAGCGCAGCGCTGCCATGCCGCGCAGGCCGCGTGCTACGGTCCGGCACCGCACGCACGTCCGCCGCCCTGGGAGGGGAAACGCATGGGTCGTCGCATCAACGCGCACAACGCGCCGCCCTGGCGCATCGCGCTGCTCGCCGCGCTGCTGGCGGCCAGCCATGCCTCCATCGCCTGGGCCGCACAGGAGGGGAAGGACCACACGGCGCAGACGTCATCGCCTACGGCACCGGTCGCCGCGTTCGATTGGTTCCGCTACGAGGGCAGCGATCCGGCCGACATGGCCCATCCGCCCGCGCCCGGCCAGTTCCGCAATCCGGTCATCAAGGGCTTCCATCCCGACCCGAGCGTGGTGCGGGTCGGCGGCGACTACTACCTGGTGACCTCGACCTTCGGCTGGTTCCCGGGCATTCCCGTGTTCCACAGCACCGACCTGGTCCACTGGACCCAGATCGGCAACGCCATCGACCGCCCCGACCAGCTGGACTTCGGCGCGCACGACCTGGTCAACGGCGTGTTCGCGCCGGCGATCGAATACCACGATGGCCGCTTCTGGATCGCCAACACCTGCTTCCCGGCCTGCGGCGGCAACTTCGTGATCACCGCCACCGACCCGGCCGGGCCGTGGTCGGACCCGGTGTGGCTGCCGGACCTGGCCGGCGGGATCGATCCGTCGCTGTTCTTCGACGATGACGGCCGCGCCTGGATCGTCAACAACGACCTGCCGGAAGGCGGCAAGGAGCGCTACACCGGCCACCGCGCGATCTGGCTGCAGCAGTTCGATCCGCAGGCGATGCGCACCGTCGGCCCGCGCACGGTGATCCTGGACGGCGGCATCAACCCGGCGCAGAAGCCCGAATACGTCGAAGGCCCGCACCTGTTCAAGCGCGACGGCTGGTACTACCTCACGGCGGCCGAGGGCGGTACCGGCGAGATGCACCGCCAGGTGGTCCTGCGCAGCCGCCGGGTCGAAGGCCCGTACGTCGCCTGGTCCGGCAATCCGGCGTTGACCCAGCGCGACCTGCCGCGCGAGCGGCCGTTCCCGGTCACCTCCACCGGCCACGCCGATTTCGTCCGGACCCAGGACGGCGACTGGTGGGCGGTGTTCCTCGGCAACCGGCCCTACCCGCCGCTGGACGGCCACTACGTCAACACCGGGCGCGAGACCTTCCTGCTGCCGGTGGCCTGGACCGCCGACGGCTGGCCGCGGATCGGCGAGCCCGGCCAGCCGGTGCCCTACGCGCTGGACGCGCCGCGGCTGCCGCCGGGTACGGCGCCTGTGCCGACCTCCGGCAGTTTCGCCGTCAACGACGACTTCGACCGCCCGGCACTTGCGCCGTCCTGGATCACCCCGCGCAATCCGCGCTCGGAATGGCACCGGCTGGCCGATGGTGCGCTGTGGCTGCAGGCGCGCGAAGTGCGCCTGGGCGACCGCGGCAATCCCTCGTTCCTGGCCCGGCGCCAGCAGCACCAGGATGCCGACGTCAGCACTGTGGTCCGCTTCGCCCCGGCGCGCGACGGCGACACCGCCGGCCTGGCCGCGTTCCAGAACGAGGACTACTGGTACCTGCTGGCGCTGGTCCGCCAGGGCGAGCGCCTGGCGGTGGTCCTGGACCGGCGCGACGGCCGCGTCCGCGGCCAGGACCGGACCGGCACCCGCCTGGCCGCGGCGACGCTGCCGGACAGCGTCGCCGGGCAGCCGCTCTACCTGCGCATCCGCGCGCGCGGGGACCGCTACGAGTTCCAGTACGCGCTCGAGGAAGGCCGCTGGCGCACCCTGCTCGCCGGCATGGACGGCACCCTGCTCAGCACCGCGGTGGCCGGTGGCTTCACCGGCGCGGTATTCGGGGTCTACGCCGGGCGCGCGCCGCTGTAGGGGCCGGCTTGCCGGCGACCGCACCGATCAACCGTCGGCGTCGGGATCGTCCAGCGGGACGTGTTGCCGGCGCTGGTCCTTGAGCCAGCGCCTGAATTCCGCCGGATCCTGCAGGCGGCGCAGGTCGTCCTCCAGCCATGCGATCTCGTCGGCCAGCTGGCGCTTGATCCGCGCCAGCAACGTGTCCAGCCGCGCCGGATCCAGACGCACGCCATCGCCCAGGCCGTAGTCGGCGCGGAAGGCGGCCTCCATCCGCGCCCGCTCCCGGCCGACCTCCGCGAGCTGGCGCTCGAGATCGCGGTTGTAGTCGTCGATCCGCGCCGCATCCATCCTGCGCAGCTGCTGCGGCTGCAGCTGGCCGATCTCCAGCTGCAGCTCGATCAGCTCCAGCAGGCTGCCGGCGCGGTAGGCCTGGTTGAGCCTCTGCATGAGCGCGGTCTTGCGCGCGCGTTCGTCCGGGTCCGGCTCGCGGTCCGGATGCAGGGCCGCGGCCAGCCGGCGGTACAGCTCGCGCAGCGGCATCGCCGTGCCCTCGCCGGGGCTGGCGGCCGTCGCCCGCCGGGCCTTGCCCGCACGCCTGCGCTCGCCGCGCCCCTCGGCATGCGCCTGCCGCATCCGTTCGCGTTCGCGCAGGCGCTGCAGCAGCGCCTCGGGCACCTCGATCCCGTCCACGTCTTCCGGATCCAGGCCGAAATGCTCGGCCACCGCCTGGCGCATGCGGGCGTCGGCGGCCGCCTGTACCTGGCCGGAATCCGAGCCGGTGTGGCGTGCAAGCAGCGGCTCGAGATCCGCCCGGCCCTGCCCGGCCAGCGCACCGGCCAGCTCGCGGATCAGGTCCGACAGGAAGCCGCGCTCGGCCTTGCCCAGGCCGAAGCCGGCGTGCGCGTGGTCGAGCCGGGACACCCGTTCCAGGTCCAGCGCCTCGCGGCGCTCGAACAGCGGCACGGCCTGCTCGTGGTAGCGCCGGTGCCAGCGCGGCAAGGCTTCGCCCCAGGCCCGCAGCAGGGCGCGTTCCTGCTCGATCCTGTGCCTCAGCCCGTCGAAGCGCCGGCGTGCCGGCGACGAAGCCGCGTCAGGCAGCGTACCGTCGCCGCCGCCGGCCATGGCCGGCACGCGCACGGCCGGACGCTCGCCGGATCCGGGCGTACCCATCGCTGCCGCGTCGTCCGCCGGGAACTGCCGCCAACGCGTCAGTCCTGGTCGTCTTCGTCGTCCTGGCGCGGCTGGTCGCCGACGGTCCACAGCCGCTCCAGCGCGTAGAACTCGCGCACCCGCGGCAGCATCACGTGGACGATCACGTCGCCCAGGTCGACCAGCACCCACTCGGCCTCGCGCTCGCCCTCCACGCCCAGCGGCATCGCGCCTAGCTGCTTGGCGAAGCGGATCACCTCGTCGGCGATCGACTTCACGTGCCGGGTCGAGGTGCCCGAGACGATCACCAGGTGGTCGGTGACGCTGGTCTTGCCGCGCACGTCGATCTCGACCACATCCTTGCCCTTGATCTCGTCGACCGCGGTGCGGACGCTGGCCAGCAGCGTGTCCACGGGCGGCGGCGGGTCGGGAAGGCGGGTCTTGATGACGTGGGCTTGGCTGCTCAAGTGGGGCTCGGTCGGGACACGGGAAGGACGACGCGATTATACCGGGCCGCCCGGTGCAGGCCGTATTCACGGGCCCGGGACGGCTGCAGGACGGCTCAGCCGCCGCGGTACAGCCCTTCGGCCTCGATGAAGCCGGCCACCGCGGCCGGTACCCAGGCGCGCCAGGCCGGGTCGCCGGCGGCGATCGCCCGGCGCACCGTGGTGGCCGATTCGGGGCGCAAGGGCTGGTGCAGGCGCAGGATCCGGCCCGCGGGCGATGCCGCCAGGTCGGACGGATCTCCGCTCCAGCGCGCGGCGGCCCACGCCTCCAGCTCCGGCGGCAGGTCGTCCAGGTCGCCGCCGGTCTCGCGCGCGGCAACCACGAAGTGGGCCAGCGCCGGCAGCTCCCGCCACGCCTTCCAGGTCGGCAGGGAACGGAAGCTGTCGGCGCCCAGCAAAAGCGCCAGCGGTGCCTGCGCGCCGAGTTCGGCACGCAGTTCGCGCAGGGTGTCGATGGTCCAGGACGGCCCGGCGCGGTGCAGCTCGCGCCGGTCCACCCGCAGCCGCGGGTCGCCGGCGGCGGCCAGGTCGAGCATGCGCGCACGCTGCGCCGCGCTGGCGCCGGTGGCGGCACGGTGCGGCGGATCGGCGGCCGGGACCAGGGTCGCGGCCACGCCGAAGGCCTCGGCCGCGGCTCGGGCGATGGCCAGGTGGCCTTCGTGGACCGGATCGAAGGTGCCGCCGTACCAGAGGGTCAGCCCGCGCACCGGCGCCGTAGCCGCCTGCTCGGTGACGGGACGCTCCATGATCGGGTGTCGCCGCTCAGCGCGCCGCGCCGGCCAGCAGACGCGTCGCCGGCGTCTCGGCGATCGCCAGCAGCAGGCGTTCGAGCAGCTGCCACGGGTCGCCGGCGGCGCGGCCCTTGGCGGCGCGGTCCACGCGCGAGGCGTAGGCGGCGAGGCGGTTCCAGCGCAACGGGGTGGCGTGGCGCTGCAGGGCGCGCTTGAACGGCGCCTGGCGTGCTTCCCACAGGCCCTGCGACTTCATCTCCGCGGCCAGGTTGGCGCCGCGCGCCTGGGCCCGGGCCAGGGCGGCGGCGCGCAGCAGCTCGCGGATCACCATCGGCATCAGCCCGGCCACCTGCTCGCCTTCGGCGCGCAGTCCGGCGAGCATGCGCCGCACCTGCGCGGCCTGGCCGGACAGGGCCGATTCGACCAGCCGGAACACGTCGTAGCGGGCGGCGTCGGCGACCAGCGACTGCATCGCCTCCAGGTCCAGGGTGCCTTCCGGCGCCAGCAGGGCCAGCTTGTCGATCTCCTGGGCGGCGGCCAGCAGGTTGCCCTCCACCCGCTCGGCCAGGCCCTGCACCGCTTCGGGGGTGGCGCGCAGGCCGCGCTCGCGCAGGCGGCGGTCGATCCAGCCGGCCAGCTCGTGCGGCTTGAGCGCCCAGGCGATGGACACCACTCCGCAGCGCGACAGAGCCTCGACCCACTTGGTCTGGTGGGCCTTGCTCCACTCGTCGGCGACGATCATCAGGTGGGTGTCGGGCGGCGGATCGGCGCAGAAGCCGGAGATCACCTCGGCACCGACCTTGCCCGGCTTGCCCGAGGGCAGGCGCACCTCGATCAGCCGCCGCGAGGCGAACAGCCCCGGCGCGGAGAAGCTGGCCGACAGCGCGTCCCAGTCGATGTCGCGGCCGTCCAGCTCGAACACCTCGCGCTCGGCGCCGTCGGCGCGGGCGCGGGCGCGGACCGCGTCGGCGGCCTCGAGCACGTGCAGGGTCTCCGGGCCGGCGATCAGGTAGGCCGGCTGCAAGGGCTGCTTGCCGGCCTGGGCGACCAGCTGGTCGGGGCGCAGTTCCATCGGCCCGCGCCCGCTCAGGGCGTGGAGGCGGGCGCGGAGACCGGAGCGCCCGCCGGCGCTTCCGGCAGCACCGGCGGCGCGCCGCGCAGGCGGCCCTGGTCGGCGCGGACCACGCTGTCGACCCGGCGCAGGATCGAGGCGGCCATCTCGCGGCGCAGTTCGTCGGCCAGGATCTCGCGCTCGGTGCTGGTGCCGGTGGCGTCTTCCGGCGGGGAGACGTAGTCGCGGGCCAGCTCGACCGACTGCTGCGGCACCAGCTCGGTGCCGTCGGCCAGGCGGAAGGAGAAGATGGTGGCGTAGCGCAGGCTGAATTCCTGGGCACGGCCGCGCTCGTCGATGGCGATCGGCAGATCGCCCCAGCGCTCGGACACCACCTCCAGGCGGGCCACGTCGCCCTTCTTGGCCTCGGCCTCGGCCACCTTGGCGCCGGCGTTGCGCAGGTTGCGCTCGAGGATGGTCACCAGTTCGCTGTAGGGCGTGGTGGAGATCACCTGCACCGGCGGGGTGTCCTCGGGCAGGGCCAGGCGGTCGCGCAGGTGGAAGCCGCAGCCGGCCAGGGCCAGGGCGGCGGTCAGGACGAGCAGGAGCCGGGAAGGCATCGACGCGGTTCGGATCATGGGGGAAGTCTGGACGAGCCGGCCGGGAGCGGCAACAGGCGCGCAGGGTGCCGCATGGCGCGTGAACGCGGGTTGAGATGGGCGCGCAGCGTTCGGGAAGCATGGCAGCGGCGTTCCGGCACGATGCCTGCCGCCACTCATGTCCCCCGATCCCGGCCTGCGGCCAGGATCTCCTCCTTTACTTCCCGTCGGCAGGCACCGCACCGGAACGCTTCCAGCCGGTCTGGCCGCTTCTTGTAGGAGCCGGTCTTGCCGGCGACCGCCAAGTGGAAACCCTCTGCCAGCGATCCGTCAGCCATGGCGGTCGCCGGCAAGACCGGCTCCTACAGGAAAAGCGCAACCACCGGAGTCGCCCAGCCCCCGAGTCGGGGGCGATTCGCGCATAGCGCGAATGGGGGTTGGAAGCTCAAGGCGTGGGGCCCAAAGTTCCGCACGCGGAACTTTGGGGCTTGATCCGCCTGCGGCGGATCAAGCCGCGACGATGTTGACGATCTTGCCCGGCACCACGATCACCTTGCGCACCGCCAGGCCTTCCAGGTACTTGGCGGTGTTCGGCTCGGCCTTGGCCAAGGCCTCGATCTGCTCGCGCGGAGCGTCGGCGGCTATTTCTATCGTGCCGCGCAGCTTGCCGTTGACCTGCACCGCCAGGGTCAGGGCGTCACGGACCAGCGCGGCCGGGTCGACCTGCGGGAACGGCACGTCCTCCAGCAAGGCCTCGGCGTGGCCCAGCACCTGCCACAGGGCGTGGCTGGAATGCGGGGTGATCGGGTTGAGCAGCAGCACCGCCGCCTCCAGCGCTTCCTGGCGCACGCCGCGGCCGGCGTCGCTGCCGTCGTCGAACTTCGCCACCGCGTTCATCAGTTCCATCACCGCGGCGATGGCGGTGTTGAAGCTGTGGCGGCGGCCGTAGTCGTCGCCGACCTTCTCGATGGTCTCGTGGGTCTTGCGGCGCAGGGCCTTCTGCCCGGCGTCCAGCGCCGCGGCATCGAACGCCGGGGCCGGCACCGCGCCGTCGGCCGCATGCTTCTGCACCTGGGTCCACAGCCGGCGCAGGAAGCGGGCCATGCCGTCGACGCCGGCCTCGTTCCACTCCAGCGACTGCTCCGGCGGGGCGGCGAACATCGAGAACAGGCGCACGGTGTCGGCCCCGTACTTGTCCACCATCGCCTGCGGGTCGACGCCGTTGTTCTTGGACTTGGACATCTTCTCGGTGCCGCCGACCAGCACCGGCTGGCCGTCGGCGCGCAGCACCGCGCCGGCGATGCGGCCGCGCTCGTCGCGCTGCACGTCCACCTCGGCCGGGTTGATCCAGTCCTTCGATCCGTCCGGGTTCTGCCGGTAATAGGTCTCGGCGATGACCATGCCCTGGGTCAGCAGGTTGGTCGCCGGCTCGTCGCTGTCCACCAGCCGGGCGTCGCGCAGGAGCTTGTGGTAGAAGCGGAAGTACATCAGGTGCAGGATCGCGTGCTCGATGCCGCCGATGTACTGGTCCACCGGCAGCCAGTAGTTGCCGCGCTTGTCGACCATGTCCCTGGCTTTCGGCGATGTGTAGCGCGCGTAGTACCAGCTCGACTCCATGAAGGTGTCGAAGGTGTCGGTCTCGCGCTCGGCCGGGCCGCCGCAGTCCGGGCAGGTGGTCGCGCGCCACTGCGGGTCGGTCTTGATCGGCGAACCCGTGCCGCTGAACTCCACGTCCTCCGGCAGCACCACCGGCAGCTGGTCCTCGGGCACCGGCACCGCGCCGCAGGCCTCGCAGTAGATCACCGGAATCGGGCAGCCCCAGTAGCGCTGGCGGCTCACCCCCCAGTCGCGCAGGCGGTAGTTGACCCGGCGCTGGCCCTGGCCCTTGCGCTCGAAGCGCTCGGCCAGCGCCTCGAAGGCGCCGCGGAAGTCCAGGCCATCGAACTCGCCGGAGTTGACCAGTTCCAGGTCCTCGCGGCTCTTGTCGCCGTACCAGTCGCGCCAGGTGGTGGCGTCCCAGGCCTTCTCGTCCTCGTTCTTCGGCGCCTTCAGCGCGATCACCTGCACGATCGGCAGGGCGTACTTGTTGGCGAACTCGAAGTCGCGCTGGTCGTGGCCGGGCACCGCCATCACCGCGCCGGTGCCGTAGCCCATCAGCACGAAGTTGGCCACCCACACCGGCACCTGCTCGCCGGTGACCGGATGCACGGCCTTCAGGCCGGTATCCATGCCGCGCTTTTCCTGGGTCTCGAGCTCGGCCTCGGACACGCCGCCGTGCTTGAGCTCCTCCAGGAACGCGGCCAGCGCCGGGTTGGACGCGGCCGCCTTCAGCGCCAGCGGATGCTCGCCGGCGATCGACACGAAGGTCACGCCCATCAGCGTGTCCGGACGGGTGGTGAACACCCGGATCGGCTCCAGCGCGGCGCCGGCGGGGTGGACCACCTCGAACTGGATCTCCAGCCCTTCCGAGCGGCCGATCCAGTTGCGCTGCATGGTCTTGACCGAATCCGGCCAGCCCGGCAACTGGTCCAGGCCGTCCAGCAGTTCCTGGGCGTAGTCGGTGATGCGCAGGAACCACTGCGGGATCTCGCGCTTCTCCACCAGCGCGCCGGAGCGCCAGCCGCGGCCGTCGATCACCTGCTCGTTGGCCAGCACGGTCTGGTCCACAGGGTCCCAGTTCACCACCGAGTTCTTGCGGTAGGCCAGGCCCTTGCGCATCAGCCGGGTGAACATGCGCTGCTCGTGGACGTAGTAGTCCGGGGTGCAGGTGGCGAACTCGCGCGACCAGTCGATGGCGTAGCCCAGCGACTTGAGCTGGCTGCGCATGTGCTCGATGTTCTTGTAGGTCCACTTCGCCGGCGGGACCTTGTTCTTGATCGCCGCGTTCTCCGCCGGCAGGCCGAACGCGTCCCAGCCCATCGGCTGCAGCACGTTGTGCCCGGTCATGCGCTTGTAGCGGCTGATCACGTCGCCGATGGTGTAGTTGCGCACGTGGCCCATGTGCAGGGCGCCGGACGGATACGGCAGCATCGACAGGCAGTAGTACTTGGGCTTGTCGGAGCTTTCGTCCACCTCGAAGGCGCGGGTGGCGTCCCAGAAGTTCTGGGCGGCGGACTCGACCGGGCGGGGATCGTAGGCGGAGACGTTTTCGGGAACGGCGGACATTGCAGGTCGCGGCGGCTGCGGCAAAGTCGGCAAGGGTACCGCAGCGCAGCATCCCGCTCCACCTGAACGGCCGCCTGTCCATGCCTGCGGCTCCGGCCGCGTATGGTCGATCCGCGGCCGGCCATGGTTGCCGGCGCGACCATCGCCCGTTCATCCTCGCAGCCCACCCCGCTCCGCCTGGAGATCCGTGCATGCGCCCCGCCCTGCTGCCGCTGGCTTCGCTGCTGGCCACCGCCGTCCTCGCCGCCACGCCGGCCCGCGCCGACGACGCCGAAGCGGCCGCCCCGCTGGAACTGCACTGCGGCCGCCTGTTCGAGGCGCGCGAAGGCCGCCTGCTCGGGCCGCACACGGTGAGCGTGCGCGAGGGCCGGATCGCCGCGGTGAGCGCCGGCATCCCCGCCGTTTCCGGCGCCGGCGCGGTGGATCTGCGCGGGCACACCTGCACCCCCGGCTGGACCGATCTGCACGTGCACCTGGAGGACCAGTCCGGGCCGCAGAGCTACGCCGAGGGCTTCCGCCTGGACCCGGTCGACTACGCCTTCCGCAGCGTCGGCTACGCCGAGAAGACCCTGCTGGCCGGCTTCACCAGCGTGCGCGACCTCGGCGGCGAGGTCGCCCCGCACCTGCGCGACGCGATCGCCCAGGGCCGGGTGCGCGGTCCGCGGATCTTCGCCGCCGGCAAGTCGATCGCCACCACCGGCGGCCATGCCGACCCGACCAACGGCTACAACTCGCTGCTCTCGCACCTGCTCGGCCCGCCGGGGCCGACCGAGGGCGTGATCAACTCGGTCGAACAGGCCCGCCAGGCCGTGCGCCAGCGCTACAAGGAAGGCAGCGACGTGATCAAGATCACCGCCACCGGCGGCGTGCTCAGCTACGCCCGCTCCGGCGACGCGCCGCAGTTCACCGAGGACGAGATCGGCGCGATCGTCGCCACCGCCCGCGACTACGGCTACCGGGTGGCCGCGCACGCGCACGGCGCCGAAGGCATGAAGCGCGCGGTGCTGGCCGGGGTGACCAGCATCGAGCACGGCACCTACATGGACGAGGAGATCGTCGCGCTGATGAAGCGGCACGGCACCTGGTACGTGCCGACGATCTCGGCCGGGCGCTTCGTCGCCGACAAGGCGAAGATCGACGGCTACTTCCCCGAGGTGGTGCGGCCCAAGGCCGCGCGGATCGGCGCGCTGATCCAGGACACCTTCGCCCGCGCGTACCGGGCCGGGGTGAAGATCGGCTTCGGCACCGACATGGGTGTGGGCCCGCACGGCGAGAACGCGCGCGAGTTCCTGTACATGGTCGAGGCCGGGATGCCGGCGGCCGCGGCCCTGCAGAGCGCCACCGTGCGCGCGGCCGAGGTGCTGGGCGTGGACGACCAGGGCACGCTCGAGCCCGGCAAGCGCGCTGACATCGTCGCCGTGCCCGGCGACCCGCTGGCCGACATCGGCGTGGTCATGGACGTGGCCTTCGTGATGAAGGACGGGGTGGTGTACAAGGCGCCGGGTGCGGCGCCATGAACGGCGAGTGGCTGGGCTATGTCGCCGCCACCCTGACCACGGTGGCGTTCGTGCCGCAGGCGGTGAAGACCCTGCGCACGCGCGACACCCGCGCGATCTCGCTGGGCATGTACCTGGTGTTCACCGTGGGCCTGTGCTTCTGGCTGGCCTACGGGATCGCGCTCGGTTCCTGGCCGATGATCCTGTCCAACATCGTCACCCTGGCGCTGGCCGTGCTGATCCTGACGCTCAAGCTGCGCCATGGCTGAGCGCGCGCGCCGCGGCCAGGCTCCAGCCCAGCCAGGCGGCGATCGCCAGACGCTGGGCCAGGGCCGCGCCGATCCAGCCGCCGACCAGGAAACAGCCCGCCAGCACCAGCGCCCCGGCCAGCAGCGACCATCCGGCGAGACGGCGTCCTCCATTGCTGTCGCGCAGTCCGGCCGCCAGCGCCAGGCCGCCCAGCGGGAAGGCCAGCGCCCATCCCAGCCAGGCGGCGGCGTGGCCGCGGCCGGCGCCGCCGTCGGCATTCTCCAGGTCCAGCGGCAGCAGTCCCTGCGCGGCGAAGGCCAATGCCGCCAGCAATGCCAGTTGCGCGCCGATCCCCGCGATCCAGCCGCTGCCGGCCGGCAAGGCCGCACGCAGGCCCCAGGCGATCCAGGCCGCCGCCAGCCCGGGCAGGAGGAAGCCGAACACGCCGAACAGCGTGCCCGCCGTGCCCAGTTGCACCGCGCCCAGCCAGGCCAGCGGATGGCGCCCATGCGAATAGCCCTCCACCGCCGCGCCCGACGCGGCCGCCGCGACCACCATGCCGGCGATCGCGACCAGGACGATCACCTGTCCAGAACGATGGCGCTTCACGCCTCCCTCCAATGGAACACCTCCTCAAGGCCGACACCGAAAGCGCGGGCGATGCGGAAGGCCAGTTCCAGCGAAGGCGCGTAACGCCCGGCCTCCAGCGCGATGATGGTCTGACGGGTGACCCCGCACGCATCGGCCAGCGCCTGCTGGGTCATCTCCCCGCGCTCGAAGCGCCAGCGGCGGATGTCGTTGCCGACCGGGGTGGCGGCGCCGCTCATCGGCGGTCGCGCCAGTAGTGGAACACTCGCACCCAGGAACCCAGCGCCAGCGACGAAACCATACACAGCACCAGGAAATTCTCCTGCCAGGCGGGCGAACGACTGCCGGCGAAGGAGTAGTAATCGTCCAGGCCGACCAGGGTGGCTGTCACGTACAGGGACAGCCCCAACCCGGCGTATCCGGCCTGGAGCGCGTGGTGGGCGATCTGGCGGTCGCGCTCGTCGACCAGCGGGCCGCGCATGCGCCGGCTGATCCACCAGTAGCCGGCGACGAACAGGAGGAAGCCGTGGCCGATCCGGCCGCGCACCAGCTCCAGTGCTTCCCCGTTGCCGGCGAACAGGTGCCAGGCCAGATAGGCCGACATCGTCGAGAACACCGCCGCCCCCAGCCAGGCGATCCTTTCCTGCTTGTTCATCGACTCGACCAGCCCGGCGATCAGCGATCCCATCGAAGTCATCCATAGCCAACAAAATGTAATCTTGAATTTACATCGCGAACTCAGAATGTCAACTACACCTTACATCCGCTTGTAAGCTGCCGCCCCCGGCACCATCTCGGCGCCATTCCCCACCGCATCCGGAACTCCCCCCATGGCCGACCTGCCCCACGTCATCGACGTCACCGCCGACAGTTTCGAGACCGAGGTCCTGCAGAAATCGCTGCAGACGCCGGTGCTGGTCGACTTCTGGGCGACCTGGTGCGGGCCGTGCAAATCGCTGACCCCGGTGCTGGAGAAGCTGGCCGGCGAGTACGGCGGCGCCTTCGTCCTGGCCAAGGTCGACGTGGACCAGCAGCGCGAGATCGCCGCCGCCTTCCAGATCCGCTCGGTGCCGACCGTGTTCCTGGTGGTCGGCGGGCAGCCGGTGGACGCCTTCCAGGGCGCCCTGCCGGAAGGCCAGCTGCGCCAGTTCCTGCAGCAGCACGGAGTCGAGCCGCAGGCAGGTGCGGAGGACGCGCCCGCCGAGGAAGCGCCTTTGGACCCGCACGCCGAGGTGGTGCGCCTGCGCCACGCGGTGCAGGACGCGCCGGACCAGGACGAGCTCAAGCTCGACCTGGCCCTGGCCCTGCTCAGGACCGGCGCGGCGGCCGAGGCCGAGCAGCTGCTCGATGCGCTGCCGGCCAACCTGGCCACCGACGACCGCGCGGTGCGCGCGCGTGCGCGCCTGGGCTTCGCCGCCCTGCTCAAGGACGCGCCGCCGGCGGCGGTGCTGGAACAGGCGGTGGCCGCCGATCCCGGTGACCTCAAGGCCCGCCACCTGCTGGCCGTGCACCACCTGGTCGACGGCGACGCCGCGGCCGGCCTGGAGCAGCTGATCGAGATGCTGCGCCGCGACCGCGGCTACCAGGACGGCCTACCGAAGAAGGCGCTGATCGACGCCTTCCGGATCGTCGAGGACGAGGACCTGGTCGGCCAGTACCGGCGGAAGATGGCCTCGCTGCTGTTCTGACGCCCGCCCGTCACATCCCGCGGAAGCGGTGCAGGAACGCACCGCTCACCGGCAGCCGCTCGGAATGTCCCTTCAGGCTCAGGCCGTGCCGGCCCAGTTCGTTCTTCGATACCCGCTCGATCGCCCGCACCCGCACCACCGTGCCGCGGTGCACCTGCCAGAACTCGTCCGGGTCCAGGCCCGCCAGCAGTTCCTTGAGCGGCGTGCGGATCACGCCTTCGCCGTCGGCGGCGACCACCCGCACGTATTTCTCCTGGGCCTGGAAGAACAGCACGTCCTCGATCCCGAACATGCGCACGCTGTCGCCCGCGCTGGCGCTGATCCAGCGGATCAGGCGCTCGCCGCGCGGGCGCAGCCGCGACTCCAGGCCGTCGATCAGCGCCTGTAGCCCGGCGCCGGGATCGCCGCCGCGGCGCTCGTCCAGGCGCATGCGCAGCCGCTCGACCGCCTGCTCCAGCCGCGCCGGCTGCACCGGCTTGAGCAGGTAGTCGACCGCGCCGGCCTCGAACGCGCGCACCGCGTAGTCGTCGTAGGCCGTGGTGAACGCGACCAGGCCACCGTGCGCCGCCACCGCGCGGGCCACGTCCAGGCCGCCGACGCCGGGCATGCGGATGTCCAGGAAGGCGACCTGCGGTCGCCACGCCTGCACCGCCTCCAGCGCCTGCAATCCGTCCTCGCAGACCGCGACCAGCTCCAGTTCCGGCCAGGCGCGGCCCAGCTGCTCGATCAGCGCGCGGCGCTGCGGCGCCTCGTCCTCGGCCAGCAGGCCGGTGATGCGCGCCGCGCTCATGCGCGCACTCCCACCGGTTCCGGCACCGGGAGCCGCAAGCGGGCCACCACCCCGCCGCCCGCGCGCGGCTGCAGCTCCAGCGAGGCCTGCGCGCCGAAGCGCTGCGCCAGCTGCTCGCGCACATTGGCCAGGCCCATGCCGCTGCCCAGGCCCGGCTGCAGCCCGGCGCCGTCGTCCTCCACCCGGACCTCGAGCGCGTCGCCCTCCCGATGCGCACGGACGTCGATCCGGCCGGGGCCCGGCCGCGGTTCGATCCCGTGCTTGACCGCGTTCTCCACCAGGGTGATCAGCAAGGAGGGCGGGAACGCCAGCGCGCGCAGCTCCGGCGCATCCGGCACCGACCAGGCCAGGCGGTCGCCGGTGCGTACCTGCATCAGCGCCAGGTAGCTGGCGCACAGGTCCAGCTGCTGGCCCAGGGTGGTCTCCAGGCCGCGGCCATCGCGCAGGCGCGGGATGCTGGCGCGCAGGAAGTCCACCAGCGCGTCCAGGGTAGCCTCGGCCTGGGCCGGGTCCTGGCGCACCAGAGCGCGCACCGAGGCCAGGGTGTTGAACAGGAAATGCGGTTCCACCTGCGCCTGCAGTACGCCCAGGCGCAGGTCGGCTTCGTGCACCCGGCTTTCCAGCGCGTGCAGCGCCTGCGCATGGCGGTGCCCGTCCCAGCGCCGGCGCTCGCTGAAGTAGGCGCGCAGGGCCAGGCCACCACCGAACAGGCCATAGACCAGCACCAGCGCCGCCACGTTGAGCGCCATGCCGAACGCCTTGAGCGCGGCGCCCGGCTCCGGCGGCCTGGGCGGGGTCATGCCCAGCGCCGCCAGGCCCGGGTGGACCAGCGCCTCCACGTAGGCCGAGGCCACCCGGTCGATGCCGTAGCTCAGCACCATGCCGGCCAGCACCGCCAGCACCACCGCCTTGCGCTCGCGCGCTTCCGGCCAGCGCCGGTGGCGCACCAGGGTGGCCAGTGCCGGCCCGAGCATCGCCATCAGGCCGAACGCGGCGAACTGGGTGAGCGCGACCCTCAGGCCGACGCCCGGATCCTGGAGCGCCAGGCTGATGCCAGTACCGGTGAAGACCACCACCACGGCGATCACGCTGCAGAACAGCAGGCTGCGCCCGGCCAGCCAGCGCGCGCTGAACACCGGGTACTGGCGATAGCGGCTCCACACCGCGTTGCCGCCAATCAGCACTTCGGCCGGCAAGGCCTGCCGCAGGGAATAGCCGGGACCTGCACTCACGCGTTCCACCCTTCCTTTCGCATCGATCCTACCGGTGTCGGCATCGCCGGCACGGTCGTGCCGATGATCCGGTCGCCGGGGCCATCCATCAACGTCGACCGCCTCATTCGCGGCGGCCGCGCAGCACCTGGCCGCCCTGGTGCAGTTCCAGCGACTGCACCTCACCGGCGGCATCGCGCAGGAAACGGATCTCGATGCCGAACGCGGCCGCCTCGAAGGTATCGGCCGCGGTGGCCTGCAAAGGGAACGCGCCCTGGCCGGTGGCCTGCGCCGTCAGCACGCCGCCCTGTTCGCGCACCGCCAGCGAGAAGCCGGGCAGCAACGGATAGTCGCCGGCGTAGCCGCGCAGCGCCTCGGCCGTCGGCGCCGGGGGCGCGGCCGCGCCCGGCTCGATCCGGGTGGCCGGCACCATCGCGCCCATCTGCATCCAGGTGAAGCCGTAGCGGCCATCGGCCTTGCGCAGCGGATGCAGCACCGCATCCAGTTCCAGCGGATAGAAGTCGCCGGCGTCGTCGTGGCCCATCGCGTACTCGCCCTGGCCCTCGGCCTGGACATGGAGCCTGCCTTCGCGCGTGCGCAGGGTCATCTTCATCCCGCCCTGCAATTGGTACTCGCCGGCCAGCGCCTGCAGCAGGGCCGGATCGGCCGCCACCTCGCGCCGCGGCTTGCCCAGCGGGAAGCTCTCGTCGACCAGGTGCTGGCCGAGGCTGCCCAGGCTGCCGATCGAGTTCCAGGTGGTGTCGGACAGGATCACCACCCCGCGCCCGCGCTGCGGATCGATCGCCACGAACGCGGAGAAGCCGCCGGTGCCGCCCTCGTGGACCAGCACCTGGCGTTCGCCGGCCCGCGCCAGCATCCAGTTCATCGCCATCGGCGGCTGTTGCGAGAGCGGTGCGTGGGTCAGCCGCAACGCCGGCTGCAGCGCCTCGCCCCGCCAGCCCAGCCCGGCCTGCACGTACCTGACCATGTCCTCCAGGGTCGCGCGCACGCCGCCGACGCCGGCCAGGTCGGTGGCAAAGTGCCAGGCCGGGGTCGGCCTGCGGTTGGGGGTGTGCCCGATGGCGGCGCGCACGCCCTCGGGCGGCGGCGCATCGACGTAGGCGCCGTCCATGCCCAGCGGGACGAACAGGCGCTGCCGCAGCAGGCTCTCGAAATCCATGCCGGCGCGGCGCGCGACCGCGTACGACAGCACCATCGAGGCGAAGTTGGAGTACTCGAACGCGCTCCCCGGCGCGGCGGCGAGCTTCGCATCGCCCAGCGAAGCCAGCAGGGCGTCCGCATCGAGGTTGGCGTAGGGATCGTCCATGCCCGTTGCGCCCAGCCGCGAGGGCAGCGCCGGCAGGCCGGAGGTGTGGGTGACCACGTGGCGCAGCAGGATCGGCTGGCCCTGCCAGTCGGGCACCGGGGTGCCCGGCGGCAGCCAGGAGGCCAGGGTGTCGTCCAGCGAACCCTTGCCCTCCAGGACCAGCTGCGCCAGCAGGGTGGCGACCATGGTCTTGCTGACCGAGCCGATCTCGAACGCGCTGTCGGGACCGATCCGGCCCGCGTCGGCCGGATCGGCGCACTGGAAGCTGCGCGCCACGTTGTCCTTTTCCACCACCGCCACCGCCAGGCAGGCGCCGGTGCGGTCGCCGTGTAGGCGCTGGCGCACGACCTCGGCCAAGGCGGCATCGTCCATCGCCGCTGCGGATGCCGGCGGCGCGACCAGGGAGGCGGACAGGGCGAGGATCAGGGCGACGGGATGGACGTTCATCGGGCACCTAATGTGTCGGGACGCCGCCATGCTGGCCCCTGCGCACCCGCCCCATCGGCCACTGCGACGGACCGCCCACCGGCGGCGACGGACGCCGGTCGCGGGAGGACGAATGTGGCGTACAAGCCCCACGCCTTGCACGTGCTTCCTTGTAGGAGCCGGTCTTGCCGGCGACCGCCATGGCGAAGCCGTCTGCATGAAACCGGGTACCAGCGATCCATCCGCCTCCAAGGTCGCCGGCAAGACCGGCTCCTACAGGGAAAACCGCCCGATCAGTCCGCCAACAGCGTCTGCACCGCCTCGCGGTAGCGCGAAGCGATCGCCTCCGCGTCGCGGTGCCGGCCCTCGGCGACCACCCTTCGCCCGGCCACGTGAACCTCGCGCACCAGCGGCCGGTTGCCGGCGAACAGCCAGCGATCGACCACGTCCTCCGGGCGCGCACCGGCGAAGGCCGGCGCCTGCCGGTCCAGTTCGATCCAGTCCGCGGCCAGGCCCGGCGCCAGCGCGCCCGGCGCCTGACCGGTCGCCTGCGTGGCGCTGGCCAGCGGGCCGCGCAGCAGGGTCTGGCCGACGCTGCCGCCGGCCGCGCCGACGGCGATGTTGCGGTGCCGGGTGTGCAGGCGCTGGCCGTATTCCAGCCAACGCAGTTCCTCCACCGGTGACACCGACACGTGCGAGTCCGAACCGATGCCCCAGGCGCCGCCGGCGTCGAGGTAGTCGCGCAGGGGGAATAGGCCGTCGCCGAGGTTGGCCTCGGTGGTCGGACAGATCGCCACGGTGGCGCCGCTGCGGGCGATGCCGGCGGTCTCCTCCGCGGTCAGGTGGGTGGCGTGGACCAGGGTCCAGCGCGCGTCGACCGGGGCGTTGGCCAGCAACCACTCCACCGGCCGCGCGTCGCGCAGGGCCAGGCAGTCCTGCACTTCGCCGATCTGCTCGGCGATGTGGATGTGCAAGGGGATCCCGGCCGGCAAGGCCGCCAGTGCCGCGGCCAGCGCCTGCGGCGGCACCGCGCGCAGGCTGTGGAAGGCCACGCCCACGCGCAAGGTCGCGTCCTCCTGCCCGCGCAGGTCCTGGACCAGGCGCAGGAAGCCGTCCAGATCGTGGCCGAAGCGGCGCTGCCGTTCCGACAGCGGCCGGCCGTCGAAGCCGCCGGTCATGTACAGCACCGGCAAAAGGGTCAGGCGGATTCCGGTCTCGCGCGCGGCGGCGATCAGCGCCTGCGACATCGCCGCCGGATCGGCGTAGGGCCGGCCGTCGGAGGCATGGTGCAGGTAGTGGAACTCGCAGACCGTGGTGTAGCCGGCTTCCAGCATTTCCGCGTACAGCTGCGCGGCCACCGCCTGCAGGCTGTCCGGATCGAAGCGCGCGGCGATCCGGTACATGGTCTCGCGCCAGGTCCAGAACGAATCGCGGACGTCGGTCTGGCGCTCGGCCAGGCCGGCCATCGCCCGCTGGAACGCGTGCGAGTGCAGGTTCGGGATGCCCGGCAGCAGCCAGCCGCCGGAACCGGTGGGCTCGCCCCGACGCAGGGGGCCGAAGCGCCCGTCGGCGACCGCCAGCCCGGCATCGGCCTGCCAGCCGTCCGGGGTCCAAAGCAAAGCGGCGTCGTGTATCGCGTCCATGCCAGCATTCTCGCCCGAAGCGGCGGCGCTGGCGATGCGCCGCGGCGCAGGACCCGGACGCGGTGGACCCGCGCCGGCCTTGCATGCAGGCGCGCGTCCGCCGCATACAATCCGGCGATGGAACCCATACCCGCGCCGCGCTGGGACGGCCTGCTGCTCAACGCCCGCCTGGCCACCCTGCAGGGCGACGCCGGCTATGGCGCGATCGAGGACGGGGCCCTGGCCTGGCAGGATGGCCAACTGGCCTTCGCCGGCCCGCGCGCGCAGCTGCCCGGCGCCCCCGCGGCGCTGGCCCGCGAACTGTTCGACGCCGGCGGCCGCTGGGTCACCCCAGGACTGGTCGACTGCCATACCCACCTGGTGTTCGGCGGCGACCGTGCCGGCGAGTTCGAGCAGCGCCTGCAGGGCGCGAGCTACGAGGACATCGCCCGTACCGGCGGCGGCATCGCCTCCACCGTGCGTGCCACCCGCGGCGCCGATGCCGAGGCCCTGCTGGCGCAGTCTTTGCCGCGCGCCCGCGCCCTGCTCGGCGACGGCGTGACCACGGTCGAGATCAAGTCCGGCTATGGCCTGGACCTGGACGGCGAACGGCGGATGCTGCAGGTCGCGCGCCGGATCGGCGCCACCCTGGGCATGGACGTGCGCACCACCTTCCTCGGCGCCCATGCCCTGCCGCCGGAATTCGCCGGCCGCGCGGACGCCTACATCGACGCCGTGTGCGAATGGCTGCCGCGGCTGCATGCCGAAGGCCTGGTCGACGCGGTCGATGCGTTCTGCGAGCGGATCGGCTTCGATCCGGCGCAGACCCGGCGCGTGTTCGAAACCGCGCGCGCGCTCGGCCTGCCGGTGAAGCTGCACGCCGACCAGCTCAGCGACGGCGCAGGTGCCGTGCTGGTGGCGGAGTTCGGCGGCCTGTCGGCCGACCACGTCGAGCACACCTCCGAGGCGGGGGTGCGGGCGATGGCCGCGGCCGGCACGGTGGCGGTGCTGCTGCCCGGCGCGTTCCACGTCCTGCGCGAGACGCAGCTGCCGCCGCTGGAGGCGTTCCGCGCCCACGGCGTGCCGATGGCGGTGGCCACCGACTGCAACCCCGGGACTTCGCCCCTGCAGTCGCTGCGGCTGGCGATGGCGCTGGCCTGCACCCATTTCCGGCTCACCCCGGAGGAAGCCCTGCGCGGCGCCACCGTGAACGGCGCGCGCGCGCTGGGCCTGGCCGACCGCGGCCGCCTGCAGCCGGGGCTGCGCGCGGACTTCGTGCTGTGGGACATCGGCCAGCCGGCCGAGCTGGGCTACTGGCTCGGCGGCGAACTGGCCGCCTCGGTCTGGATCGGCGGCCGCCAGCTCGGCGGCGCCCACCGTCTGCTGTAGGACCGGCTACGCCGCGCCAAGCGCGGCGGTACGAGGGCCGCAAACGAAAAACGCGGCGCCAGGCGCCGCGTTTCCGGTATCGCGAAGGCGAGGCGGGCTTCAGCCGGCCTTGGCCACCGTCTTCTTGGCCACGGCCTTCTTGGCCACCGGCTTGACGACGGTCTTGCGGGCCGCCGGCGCATCGGCGCCCGCGGCGGCACGGGTACCAACGTGGCTGCGCGCGTTGCCGTAGCTGGCGTTGTAGCGCTTGCCCTTGGCGGTCTTGCGGTCACCCTTGCCCATCTTTCAACTCCTTGATTCTCATGAAATAGCGAGCGCGCAGGCGCGCGTCAGGCGGGCAAGCCTAGCACGCAGGCCTCAGTGGGCGCAGCTGGCGTCGTGGACGTGGCCGTGGTTCAGCCGCAGGTTGGTCAGGTGCGCCAGCCCGACCAGGGTGCCGCCGAAGGTCATCACCACCGCGTGCGGCACCACCGCCTCGTGCAAGGGCGGGTACAGCAGGCCCAGCCACAGCGCGCCCAGCCCGGGCAGCAGAAGGCCCAGCGCGCGCAGGGCACGGTGCCGGCGATAGCTCCAGCCCAGGCTCGACAGGCCGAGCAGGGTCACGAAGGCGACCAGCGCCCACTCCACGCTGCCGTCGAACCAGACACTCAGGCCCAGCGCCGGCAGCGCGGCCAGCAGCAACGGCGTCAGCGCGCAGTGGATCGCGCACAGCAGCGAACCGGTGGCACCGAAACGATCGAGCAGGTGGCGGTGGTCTTCGGACATGAGGGGCATGACCTCTGGGGGGTGGCGGTCGACGTGATTGATAGATTATAACATTCGAACCTCCACGTCACTCCCGTCCCCGAATGCACCCGAACGCCGGTGTCTTATACACATCTCCGAGCCCACGATACGGGCTCCTCTCTCGTATGCCGGCTTCTTCTGTCAAAAAAAACTAAAACACATTTC
>NZ_PDWL01000017.1 GCF_010093185.1 Pseudoxanthomonas jiangsuensis
TGGATTTAGATTCCCAGGTATGCTTACTGGTTGCGGTTGTGTTGTTTTTATAAGCAGAAGCCGGTAACAGATACGTGTGCCCGTTGTGGGGGCCCGGAGAATGGTAGGAAGGGCAAGGCGGGGGGGGAGAGGCGGCGGGCGGGGGGGGGGATGGGGGTTCCGGGGGGGGGGCACGGGGTACGGCAGTCCCCAGATTGTCGACCGGCGGGCACGGTTTGCCAAACAAGACCAGAGCCGGCCCACTTCCAGCGATCGGGCCGTGCCGCTTTCCGTCCGGATGGGCAGCCAGGCTGGAAGCGTCGCGGTGCGATGCCTGCCGACGGGAAGTAAAGGAGGAGGCTTCGGCCGCAGGCCGGAGCCGGGGGACATGAGCGGCGGCAGGCATCGTGCCGCGGCGCCGCGGCCATGCTTTACCCACCCCCAAAGTCGCTAGGTCCCGGCATCCGCCGGGACAACGTAAGCCCGGGGAAGAGGGCCGGTTGCACGAGGCCCCGGCCCCGGGCTATCATTCCGCTTCTTTGCGGCACCCTTCACAACGCGTGGCAAAGTTCCGACCGGGCAATCCGGCCCCGGAATCCGCCCGACCAACCTTCGAGTTCCCATGAAGACTTTCATCGCCAAGTCCGAGACCGTCCAGCGCGACTGGTACCTCGTCGACGCCTCCGGCAAGACCCTCGGCCGCCTGGCCGCCGAACTTGCCCACCGCCTCCGCGGCAAGCACAAGCCCGTCTACACCCCGCACGTCGATACCGGCGACTACCTCGTCGTGATCAACGCCGAGAAGATCGCGGTCACCGGCAAGAAGCTGCAGGACAAGATGTACCACCGCTTCACCGGCTACATCGGCAACCTCAAGAGCGAGACCCTGGCCCAGGCGCTGGAGCGCCACCCGGAGCGCGTGCTCGAGATCGCCGTGAAGGGCATGCTGCCGAAGGGCCCGCTGGGCCGTGCGATGTACCGCAAGCTCAAGGTCTATTCCGGTTCCGCCCACCCGCACGCGGCGCAGCAGCCGCAGCCGCTGGACATCTAAGGCACAACGATGGCTACCACTCAGAACTACGGCACCGGCCGTCGCAAGTCCTCCACCGCCCGCGTGTTCCTGCGCAAGGGCAGCGGCAACATCACCGTCAACGGCCGTCCGCTGGACGAGTTCTTCGGCCGCGAGACCGCGCGCATGATCGTGCGCCAGCCGCTCGAACTGACCCAGAGCACCGACAAGTTCGACGTCGTCGTCACCGCCACCGGCGGCGGCACCACCGGCCAGGCCGGTGCGATCCGCCTGGGCATCGCCCGCGCCCTGGTCGAGTACGACGAATCGCTGAAGAGCGACCTGCGCAAGGCCGGCTTCATGACCCGCGACGCCCGCGAGGTCGAGCGCAAGAAGGTCGGCCTGCACAAGGCCCGTCGCGCCACCCAGTTCTCCAAGCGCTGATGCGTCTGGTGGGCCGCTTCCCTCGCGGAGGCGGCCTGGAGGAAGCGGAACCGGTGGTTCCGTTTCCTTCATCCCCGGTGTGCATTCGCCGGGTCGCAGGGCTATAATCCCGCCCTGCCTACAGCCCCGTCGCCAAGCGGTAAGGCACCTGACTCTGACTCAGGCATTCGGAGGTTCGAATCCTTCCGGGGCTGCCATCTTCCAGCGAAAGCCCGGCCGCAAGGCCGGGCTTTCGCGTTTCCGGCACCCACGGCCACGCCGCGCGTGCGAGCGTCCTTCACGCCGCCCGGTAGTACGCTGCCGCATCGCCCGCGATGCCCAGGACGGCTGCCTGCCCATGCCGTATTCCGCTTCCCGCTCCGACACGCGCGGGTCCCGCTTCGTCCACTACATCGGCGGCATGCGCCTGCTCGGCTCGACCACCGGCGCGCTCGGCCTGGGCGCGGCCTTGCATGGGCACGGAGCGCTGCAGTCGTGGTGGCCGCTGCTGGCGTTCACCGCGCTGGGCTGGCCGCTGCTGGCCTGGCGCCTGGCCGCGGCCAGCACCGATCCGGTCCGCACCGAGTTCCGCAACCTGACCCTGGACGCCGGCCTGGCCGGGTTCTGGATCGCGATCGCGCGCTTCGACCTGCTGCCGGCGGTGATGCTGGCCGCGGTGATGGCCATGGACCGCACCGTGGCCGGCGGCTGGGTCCTGGCGCGCAACTCGATGCTGGCGATGATCGGGGTCGCGCTGGTGACCGCCGCGTTGAACGGATTCGCGTTCGAGCCCAGGACCCAGTTCGCCACGATGCTGTGGTGCATGCCGTTCCTGGTGCTGTACCTGCTGGCGGTGGGCATTTCGGCGCGGGTGTTCTCCGACCGGGTGCACGCCCGCAACCGGGTGCTGCAGAAATCCAGCCGGATCGACGCCGCCACCGGCCTGGCCAACCGCCGCCAGCTGCTGGCGATGGCGGCGGTGGCGCTCAAGCGCTTCCATCGCCACGGCGAGATGTCCTCGCTGCTGATGATCGACATCGACGCGTTCAAGCAGATCAACGACGGTCATGGCCACCTGGCCGGCGACCGGGTGATCGGCGAGGTGGCCCTGCTGCTGCAGGGCGGCCTGCGCGGCCAGGACGTGGCCGGCCGCTACGGCGGCGACGAGTTCGGGGTGCTGCTGGTCGGCGCCGGGCGCGAGGCCGCGCTGGAAGTGGCCGAGCGCCTGCGCGAGCGCGTAGCCCAGCGGGTGAGGGTCCAGGACCAGACGGTGACCCTGAGCATCGGCATGGCCGAGCTGACGCCACGGATGCACGCCATCGAGGACTGGGCCGAGGCCGCCGATGCGGCGCTGTACCGGGCCAAGGCCGCCGGCCGCAACTGCGTGCGGGAGTGAGCCGGTTCGAGCGGCCCGGCGATCACCCCGCGGGAAGGCAGCCCAGCGCCGCCAGCGGCCCATGCAGGGCCGGCACCTGCATCAGCCAGGGCGCGGCGATGGTCAGCAGGCCGGCGCCGAGGACGAAGCAGGCCATCGCCGTGCGCAGGCGCGGGCGCTGCAGCCAGCGGCCGACGCGGGCGCCGGACCAGGTCAGCGGCAGCATCACCGGCAGGGTGCCGAGGCCGAACGCGGCCATCACCGCCGCGCCGCCGCCGGCGCTGGCCTGCAGCCAGGCCACGGTCAGCAGGCCCAGGCTCAGGCCGCAGGGCATCCAGCCCCACAAAGCGCCCAGCGCGACGCGCCGCCAGGCGCGGTCGGCCGGCAAAAGATGCCGGCGCAGGGGCTGCAGCCGGCGCCAGGCCTGCACCCCGGGCCGGGCGAGGAAGTCGAGGCGGCCGCCGCGATCGAGCAGGCGCAGGGCCACCAGCACCAGCGCCAGCCCGGCGGCCATGCGCAGGCCCAGGGCCAGGGCATCGATCCGCAGCAGCCGCAGCACCCCACCGCCGAGGCCGCCGGCCAGCGCGCCGGCCAGCACGTAGCCGCCGATCCGGCCGAGGTTGGCCTGCCAGGCCACCGCCAGCGGCGCGCCCGGGGCCATCGCATGCAGGCCGGTGGCGATGCCGCCGCACATCACCGCGCAATGCAGGCCGCCGAGCAGTCCGGCGACCAGGGCGGCGAGCACGGTGGGCAGGTCGAACGGCATCTCAGCGGCCGTGGCGGGTCCGGGTGGACATGGCCGGCGACGGTGCGCTCATTCGGGCCGGTCGCCCGGGGGAGTGGCGGCCGCGTCGTCGGCGGGCGAGGCCACCGCCGGATGGCGCGGGGCCGGGCGGTCGTTGTCCTCGAGGATGTCCAGGGCGGGCGTGTCGAGGTCGTCGAACTGGCCGCGCTTGACCGCCCAGACGAAGGCGGCGACCGCCAGGCCCAGCAGCACCAGGCTGATCGGGATCAGCATCAGCAGGATGCTCATCGCGCCTCCTCCGCTGCCGCGACCCGCGACAGCCGCAGCGCGTTGAGGGTCACCGCCAGCGAGGACAGGGCCATGCCCAGCGCCGCCAGCCACGGCGTGACCAGGCCGGCGGCGGCCAGCGGCAGGGCCAGCAGGTTGTAGCCGGCGGCCCAGGCCAGGTTCTGGCGGATGATCCGCTGGGTGCCGCGGGCCAGCGCGACCGCGGCGGGAATGCGCACCAGGCCGCTGCCGGTGGTGACCAGGTCGGCGGCGCGATGGGCCAGCGAGGCGCCTTCGCCCATGGCGATGGAGACGTCGGCGCCGGCCAGCACCGGGGCGTCGTTGAGGCCGTCGCCGACCATGGCCACGATCCGGCCTTCGGCCTGCAGCCGGCGCACCAGGGCCAGCTTGTCCTCCGGCGACTGCCGCGCGTGCACTTCGTCCAGGCCCAGCGCGGCGGCCATGCGCGCGACCGCGGCCTCGCCGTCGCCGCTGGCCAGGTGCAGGCGCAGGCCCTGCGCGCGCAGCGCGGCCAGGGCTGCGGCGGCATCGCCGCGGGCGCGTTCCTCGAGCACGAAGCGGGCGCAGGCGCGCGCGCCGTCGCCCAGCCACAGGGCGCCGTCGTCCTGGCCGGCGGCGGCGAAATCGGCCCGGCCCAGGCGCCAGCGGCGGCCTTCGACAACGCCCTGCACGCCGCGTCCGGGCACCGCTTCCACCGCGGTCGCCCGCAGCGTCTCCGCGTCCTTTCCGGCGAAGGCGGCCGCCAGCGGATGGCCGCTGTCACGTTCCAGCGCGGCGGCGATCCTCAGCGCACCGGCGGCATCGAGGGTCGCATCCAGCACGGCCACCCCGGCCAGCGCCGGACGGCCGTCGCTGAGGGTGCCGGTCTTGTCGAACACGATGTCAGTGGCGCGCGCCAGGGTGTCCAGCGCATCCGGGCGCAGGGCCAGCAGGCCGACCCGCGCCAGCGCGCCATGCGCGGCCGCCAGCGCCGCCGGCACCGACAGCGACAGGGCGCAGGGGCAGCTGATCACCAGCAGAGCCAGGGTCACTTCCAGCGCGCGCGCGGGCTGGAACTGCCACCAGCCGGCGAACACCAGCAGGGCCACCGGCAGCAGGGCGAGCACGAAGCGGCTGCCGATCCGGTCGGCCAGTCGCGCCAGCGAAGGCCGGTGCGCCTGCGCCTGTTCCACCAGCCGTGCCAGCTGCGACAGCCGGGTGGCGGTGCCGGTGCAGGTCACCTGCAGCCGCGCAGGCCGCTCGCGGCAGACGGTGCCGGCGTAGACCGGCTCGCCCGCGGTCTTGCGTACTGGCGCCGATTCGCCGGTGAGCAGGGCTTCCTCGAACCAGGCTTCGGTGGCGTCGTCGCCGAGCAGCACGCCGTCGGCGGGCACCGCCTCGCCGGCGGCCACGCAGGCCACGTCGCCGGCGGCGAGCAGGGCCAGGGGCACGGTCTCGCGGCCGCCGTCGCGCTCGCGGGTGGCGAACGCCGGGCGGGCGCGGGCCAGCGCGTCGACCTGGGCGCTGGCCACGCTGCGCGCGCGCTGCTCGAGCATGCGCGCGGCCAGCAACAGGAACACGAACATCACCGCCGCGTCGTACCACACGTGCGGGCCGCCGCGGATCGTCTCCACCAGGCTGGCCAGGTAGGCCAGCAGGGTCGAGCCGGCGATCAGCACGTCCATGCCCAAGCGGCGCTGACGCAGCTCGCGCATCGCGCCCTGCAGGAACGGCGCGCCGGAATAGAACACCACCGGCGTGCACAGCAGGAAGGTCAGCCAGCGGAAGAAGTCGCGGGTGGGCACTGGCATGGTGCTGTCGAAATCCAGGTACAGCGCCTCGGCCAGCATCATCGCCTGCAGGGTGCCCAGGCCGGCGATGCCCAGGCGCAAAAGCCAGCGCCGGCGCTCGCGGGTGCGTTCGCGCTCGGCCGCCTCGCTGCCGGCCAGGTAGGGCCGGTAGCCGAGCATGGCCAGCCGCCGCAGGGGCATCGAAAGCGCGGTGCGCGCCGGGTCCCACGCGATCCGGATGCGGCCGGTGACCGCGTTGGCGCCGCAGTCGAGCACGCCCGGCTCGCGCGCCAGGGCGCGGTCGATCAGCCAGGCGCAGGCGGCGCAGCGCATGCCGTCGGTGAGCAGGGTGATCTCGCGGCCGCCGGCCACCTCGCGGCTGTGCTCGGCCTGGACGTCGGCGCGGTCCCACACCGCCAGGTCGGGCAGGTCCTCGCCGACGCGGATGGCCCCGCCCTGGCCCGCGCCGGCGCTGCGCAGGCGGTAGTAGCCGTCCAGGTCGGACTGGGCGATCCATTCGGCCGCCGCGGCGCAGCCCTGGCAGCAGAAGGCACGGGCCTTGCCGTCCAGCTGCACGACGCTGGGACGCGCGGGCAGCGTCTCGCCGCAGTGGTGGCAGCTGCCGGTGGCCGCGATCGCGGTGGACTGCAGGGCCAGGTCGGCGGCCACGGCGGCGCTCAGTGGCCCTCGCCGAGCGAGGGCGCCAGGCGTGCGGCGTGCTGCTGCTTCGGCAGCCGGCCCTGCAGGCGCCAGTGGCCGTCGGCGGCGCGCAGCTGCACCACCCAGTCGTGGTCGGCGTCGATCGCCTGGGCGGCGCGCCAGCCCGGGCCTTGCGGGGCCAGTTCCAGGCGCACGTCGTCGGCCTGGCGGGTGGGATGCTCCAGCACCAGATGCAGCGGCGCGTCGTGGGCGAAGCTGCCGGTGGCCGGCAGCACCTCGACGATGCCGTCCTCCACCCGCAACACCGCGCTCAGGCCCAGCTTGCGCGCCGCGGCGTCCGGGCCGAGGTCGGCGGTCTGGATCTGCGACACCCGCCGGACCGGGTCGGAGACGGTGTCGGCGCCGCCGGAGCGCACCGCGATCACCACCAGGCCGACGCCGGCCACGATCGACAGCAGGGGCAGGCCGATCACCAGCCAGAACACGGGGATGCCCCAGGGGGATTTCTTGGGTTCGTTCATTGCACCGGTCCGAAGAAGCTGCTTTCGATGATGCGCTTTTCATGGCCGTCCTCGCGTTCGACCACGAACTTCAGCTCGCGGCGGCCGCTGACGCCCGCGTCGGCGGCCACGCTCAGGGCCACCGGCAGCACCTCTTCCGGCCCGGCTTCGACCAGGGTCGGGCCGGCCAGGCGCAGGCCTTCGCCTTCCAGGCCGATCCGGTAGCGCCGGGTCTGCTGGCTCTTGTTGATCAGCTTGAGGGTGTAGTCGTTCTCGACGCTGCCGTCGGCCGCCTGCCGGTACAGCGCGTTGCGGTCGCGCAGGACCTCGGCGATCAGCTCGCTGCGGTGGGTCACGCCCCAGGCCCAGGCGCCGCACAGGCCGAGTAGCAGCAGGCCGTAGACCAGGATGCGGGGGCGCCAAACCTTGGTCGACTTGCCGTCGATCGTGTTCTGGGTGGCGTAGCGGATCAGCCCGCGCGGGTAGCCCATCTTGTCCATCACCTCGTCGCAGGCGTCGATGCAGGCGCCGCAGGCGATGCACTCGTACTGCAGACCGTTGCGGATGTCGATGCCGGTCGGGCAGACCTGGACGCAGATGGTGCAGTCGATGCAGTCGCCCAGCTCGTCGTAGCCGAACTTCGGCAGCGGCTCGGCCACGGCGCCGGCGCCGGCCAGGGCGATGGTGCCGTGCGCCTGCAGCCGGTTGTCGGCGGCGGTGGGATGGGCGCTGGCGCGGAACACGTAGTCGTAGGCGGTCCGCGGGTCGAGCAGGCCGCGGGCGCGCTCGAGCACGCTGCCCAGGCCGCGCTTGCGCGGGCCGCGCGGTTCGCCGCGCATCGGGTCGTAGGCGATCAGCAGGGTGTTGCGGTCGAACATCGCGCTCTGGAAGCGCGCGTACGGGCACATGTACTTGCACACCTGCTCGCGCAGGAAGCCGGCATTGCCCCAGGTGGCCAGGGCGTAGAACAGCACCCAGAACGTCTCCCAGCCGCCCCAGGCGAACGGCCACAGACGCGCGCCCAAGTCCTTGATCGGAGTGAAGAAGCCGACGAAGGTGAAGCCCGTCCACAGCGCGAACGCCAGCCACAAAGCGTGCTTGGAGCCCTTGCGCAGGAGCTTGTCGCGGTTCCACGGGCCGGCGTCGAGCTTCATCCGCTTCGGCCGGTCGCCCTCGGTCCAGCGCTCCATCCACAGGAACACCTCGGTCCACACCGTCTGCGGGCAGGCGTAGCCGCACCACAGCCGCCCGGCCAGCGCGGTGAAGAAGAACAGCGCCATCGCCGCGATGATCAGCAGCAAGGCCAGGAACAGGAAGTCCTGCGGCCAGAACACCAGCCCGAACACGTAGAACTTGCGCGCCGGCAGGTCGAACAGCACCGCCTGGCGGCCGTCCCACGGCAGCCACGGGAACAGGTAGAACATGCCCAGCAGCCACACCACCGCCGCCACCCGCAGGCGGTTGTAGCGGCCGGAGACGTCGCGCGGATAGACCTTGCGCTCGCTGACGTAGAACGAATTGCCCTGGGCGTCGACGACGTCGAGCGGGATCTGCTTGCTCATGGCCGGCGCCCCGGCGACGCCGCGCGCATGCGCGGAAGAAGGGAAGCGGAGGGCGGATGGATGGCGGTCATGGCGTCGGCTTCGCCGGTCGCGCCGGCGTGGCGTGCGGATCGTGCTCCGCGCCATCCATTGTCCGCATATCCGGCGCGCGCGAAAGCGACAAATTGTCGCAGGGGGCGCCGGCGCGGGCGGTCACTTCTCCGGCGGCAGGGCGCGGTTGAAGCGGCTGGACGGGCGCAGCAGGATCCAGGTGAACAGGCTGGAGGAAGCGGTCGCCAGCCAGAACATGAAAAAGCCCAGCGTGTAGCCGAGCTCGCGGGACAGCGGCAGTTCGGGGAAGGTCAGGTCGCGCAGGGCCAGCGGGTCGACGAAGGCGAAGAACACCATCGTCGCCACGCCGGCGGCGAAGAAGCTGGGCCAGGCGATCGCCCCGATCCGCTGCGCGAGCGGACGGGGCGGGTGATCGAAGCGTGGCTCGCTGAAATCGGTCACTTCGCGGCGGGCTGGGCAGTGGACTGGGTCCCATTATGCGACAGCGACCAGACGTAGGCGGCGACCAGGCGGGCGCGGGTCTCGCCCAGCAGCTCGCGGTGGGCGGGCATGCTGCCGTGGCGGCCCTGGGCGATGGTGCGCTGCAGGCTCTCGCGGCTGCTGCCGTACATCCAGTAGTCGTCGGTCAGGTCGGGCGCGCCGATGTCCGGATTGCCCTTGCCGTCGATGCCGTGGCAGGCCACGCACACGCCCTCGTACAGCTTCTTGCCCTGGGCGGCCATGAAGTTGTTCTGCAGGGTGTCCGGCGCCGACAGGGTGCGCACGTAGGCGATCGTGTAGTCCACCGCCTGCGGGCCGCCCATGCCGGTCAGGACCGTGCCCCACTCCGGCATCACGCCCTCGCGGCCGTCCAGCACCGTCTCCAGGATCCGCTCGGGGGCGCCGCCCCAGTGCCAGATCTCGTCGGTCAGGTTCGGGTAGCCGGTCGCGCCCTGGCCGGAGGAGCCGTGGCAGGTGGCGCAGGTGTTGCCGAAGATCGAGCGGCCCAGGGCCAGCGCCTTCGGGTCCTTCGCCAGCGCGTCGATGGCCTGGCCGGCGTAGGGCTTGAAGGTGAGCTCGAGCTTGGCGTCCTCGACCGCCTTGTCCTCGGCGTGCTCCTGCTTGGAGGTCCAGCCGCTGTAGCCGGGGATGCTGCCCAGGCCGCCGTACCAGAAGATGTAGCCGATGCTGAAGACGATGGTGATGTAGAACAGGTTGATCCACCAGCGCGGCAGAGGTTTGTTGTACTCGGTGATGTCGCCGTCCCAGGTGTGCAGGGTGTCCTCGGGCTTCGGATCGCCCGGACGGCGGCGCCCGGTCCACCACAGCAGCCACACGCAGCCGAAGATGTTCAGCGCGACCAGGAAGATGACGTACCACGTCCATCCCATGCTCATGCGCGGTTCTCCCCCTGATCCTCTTCTTCCAGCGGCAGGCGTGCCGCATCCTCGAATTCACGCTTGCGCTTGGGGCTCCAGGCCCAGATCCAGCCGCCGACGAACAGCGCGATCAGCACGGCGGTGACGATCCCGGAAATCATGGCTGGCCTCCCCGCGGCGCGTGCCGTCCCAGTCCCTGCAGGTAGGCGACCACCGCGTCCATCTCGGTCTTGCCCTCGACGTCGGCGGCGGCCTGGGCGATCTGCTCGTCGCTGTAGGGATCGCCCAGGGCCTTGAGCGCGCGCATCCGCGCCGCGACCGTCTCGCCGTCGACCTCGTTGTCGCTCAGCCAGGGGAAGCCGGGCATGTTCGACTCCGGCACCACGTCGCGCGGGTTGTGCAGGTGCACCCGGTGCCAGTCGTCCGAGTAGCGGCCGCCGACCCGGGCCAGGTCCGGGCCGGTGCGCTTGCTGCCCCACTGGAACGGGCGGTCGTAGACCGACTCGCCGGCCAGCGAGTAGTGGCCGTAGCGCTCGGTCTCGAAGCGCAGGGTGCGGACCATCTGCGAGTGGCAGTTGTAGCAGCCCTCGCGCACGTAGACGTCGCGCCCGGCCAGCTGCAGGGCCGGGTAGGGCTCGACGCCCTCCAGCGGCTCGATCGCCTCGGCCTGGAACATCAGCGGCACGATCTCGGCCAGGCCGCCGAACGACACGGCCACCGCGATCAGCACCGCCATCAGGCCGACGTTCTTCTCGACCTTCTCGTGGGGGTTGTGGTTTTCGCTCATGGGATTCCTTCCTCCTCAGGCACGCACTTCGGAGGGGTCGACGGGCAGCAGCGGCTGCGGCTCGATGGCGGGGGCGGTGCGCCAGGTGCGCACCAGGTTCCAGGCCATCACGAACATGCCGCCCAGGACCAGCAGGCCACCGCCCAGGCGGATCAGGTAGTACGGATAGGTGAACCGGAGCGCCTCGACGAAGGTGTAGGTCAGGGTGCCGTCGTCGTTGGTGGCGCGCCACATCAGGCCCTGCATCACGCCCGCGATCCACATCGAGGCGATGTAGAACACCACGCCCAGGGTGTGCATCCAGAAGTGCAGGTCGATCGCCTTGACCGAGTACATCTGCTCGCGGCCCAGCAACTTGGGCAGCAAGGCGTAGATCGAGCCGATCGAGATCATCGCCACCCAGCCCAGGGCGCCGGCGTGGACGTGGCCCACGGTCCAGTCGGTGTAGTGCGACAGCGAGTTGACCATCTTGATCGACATCATCGGCCCCTCGAAGGTGGCGATCATGTAGAACGAGACAGCGACGATCAGGAACTTCAGGATCGGGTCGGTGCGCAGCTTGTACCAGACGCCCGACAGGGTCAGCACGCCGTTGATCGCGCCGCCCCAGGACGGGGCCAGCAGGATCAGCGAGAACACCATGCCCAGCGACTGCGCCCAGTCGGGCAGGGCGGTGTACTGCAGGTGGTGCGGGCCAGCCCACATGTACACCGCGATCAGCGCCCAGAAGTGCACGATCGACAGCCGGTAGGAGTACACCGGGCGGCCGGCCTGCTTGGGCACGAAGTAGTACATCATCCCGAGGAAGCCGGCGGTCAGGAAGAAGCCGACCGCGTTGTGGCCGTACCACCACTGCACCATCGCGTCGACCGCGCCGCTGTATACCGGGTAGGACTTGAACGGCCCCACCGGGATGGCGATGTTGTTGACGATGTGCAGCAGGGCGATGGCCAGGATGAAGCCGGCGTAGAACCAGTTGGCCACGTAGATGTGCTTGACCCGGCGAATGGCGATCGTGCCGATGTACAGCACCGCGTACGCCACCCAGACCGCCGCGATCAGGATGTCGATCGGCCATTCCAGCTCGGCGTATTCCTTGCCCTGGGTCAGGCCCAGCGGCAGGGTGATCGCCGCCGCGACGATCACCGCCTGCCAGCCCCAGAACACGAAGGCCGCCAGCTTGTCCGAGATCAGGCGCACGTGGCAGGTGCGCTGGACCACGTGCAGGCTGGTGGCCATCAGCGCGCTGCCGCCGAAGGCGAAGATCACCGCGTTGGTGTGCAGGGGCCGCAGCCGGCCGTAGCTCAGCCACGGCAGGTCGAAGTTCAATGCCGGCCAGTACAGCTGGGCGGCGATGAATACGCCCACGGCCATTCCCACGATGCCCCAGACCACGGTCATCACCGCGAACTGGCGCACCACCTTGTCGTTGTATGTCCCCTGCACGCTTTGCATGCGGCCCGATCCTCAGTCTGAACGGGGGCGATCATCCCCCTGTGGGGCGATCCGGGCATTGATCGGAATCAATGCGCGTCGGACGGCGTCGGGTTACCCATTGAAACTGGCCGTCGCCATGCCCCGCTGACCGGGCAAGGAACCGCCTGGAGGCCGGGCGAGCCGGCCGACGCTGGGTAAGTCCTTGGCGCCCAGCATAAGCCGACGGCCGGTGCGTGGGCATTGGACCGATTGTCCGGGCCGTCGCCCATGGCAAGGATGCCGGTTGCGATGGGGCCTGCACGGCCGGGGCTGTATCGTGGGCGCCAGGCGCAAGGAAACGAGGATCGGGATGAGCACCTACGCCCTGGAAGCGGTCTTCCGGCCCAAGTCGGTCGCGGTGGTCGGCGCCAGCCCGCGCGAGCGCTCGGTCGGCCGGGCGGTGGTCCGCAACCTGCGCGAGGCCGGGTTCGCCGGCCCGGTCGGCCTGGTCAATCCCAAGTACCGCCAGATCGAAGGCACCCCGGCGGTGGCGCGGCTGGCCGACCTGCCGTTCCGGCCCGAACTGGTGGTGGTCACCACCCCGGCGGCGACGGTGCCCGGGGTGATCGCCGAGGCGGTGGCGGCGGGCGCGCGCGCGGCGGTGGTGGTCAGCGCGGGGCTGGGGCAGGGGCCAGGCTCGCTGCTGGAGAAGCTGCGCGAGATCGCCCGGCCCGCCGGCCTGCGGATCGTCGGGCCCAACTGCCTGGGGGTGATGGCGCCGCACGCCGGGCTCAACGTCAGCTTCGGCGCGCGCGGGCCGCTGAAGGGCGACCTGGCCCTGGTCTCGCAGTCCGGAGCGATCGCCGCCGGGCTGGTGGAATGGGGCGTGGCGCGCTCGATCGGGTTCTCGGCCGTGGTCTCGCTGGGCGACGCCCTGGACGTGGATTTCGGCGACCTGCTGGACTGGTTCGCCCAGGATCCCAGGACCCGGGCGATCCTGCTGTACGTCGAGTCGATCCGCGACGCGCGCAAGTTCATGTCCGCCGCCCGCGCCGCCGCCCGCGCCAAGCCCGTGGTGGTGGTCAAGTCCGGCCGCCACGCCCAGGGCGCGAAGGCCGCGGCCACCCACACCGGCGCCCTGGCCGGCTCGGACGCGGTCTACGACGCCGCCTTCCGCCGCGCCGGGCTGCTGCGGGTGCACGCCCTGGACGAGCTGTTCGCCGCGGCCAAGACCCTGGGCCACCTGCGCCAGGCGCCCGGGCGGCGGCTGGCGATCCTGACCAACGGCGGCGGCATCGGGGTGCTGGCGGTGGACCGGCTGATCGACCTGGGCGGCACCCTGGCCGCGCTGGACGAGGCGACCGTGCGCCGGCTGGACGCGGTGCTGCCGCCGACCTGGTCCCGTTCCAACCCGGTGGACATCGTCGGCGACGCCGACGCCTCGCGCTACGCGACGGCGCTGGAAGCCCTGCTGTCCGACCATGAGAACGACGCGGTGCTGGTGATGAACGTGCCCACCGCGCTGGCCTCCTCCAGCGAGGCCGCCGACGCGGTGACCCGGGTGCTGGCGCAGAAGCCGCGCCCGGGTGCCGGCAAGCCGGTGCTCGGGGTCTGGCTGGGGCGCGAGGCCGACGCCTTGAAGTCGCTCGAGGCGGCCGGGGTGCCGACCTACACCACCGAGGCCGGCGCGGTCCGCGGCTATACCTACCTGGTCCGCCACCGCGAGGCCCAGCAGGCGCTGATGGAGACCCCGCCCAGCCTGCCGGAGGACTTCGTGGTCGACGCCGCCGCCGCCCAGGCGGTCGTCGCCGGCGCCCTTGCCGCGGGCCGGCAGTGGCTCGACCCGCTGGAGGTGACCGCGCTGCTGCAGGCCTACGGCATCCCGATCACCCCGGTGACCCTGGCCGCCGATCCCGAGGCCGCGGTCGCCGCGGCCGCGCCCCTGCTGGCCCAGGGCTCGCCGGTGGCGCTGAAGATCCTTTCGCCGGACATCGTCCACAAGTCCGACGTGGACGGCGTGCGCCTGAACCTGGTCAGCGAGGCGGCGGTGCGCGATGCCGCCGCCGGCATCCTCGACCGCGCCCGCCAGCTGCGGCCGCAGGCGCGGATCGAGGGCGTGACCGTGCACCCGATGATCGTCAAGGCGAAGGCCCGCGAGCTGATCGCCGGCATCGCCGATGACGCCACCTTCGGCCCGGTGATCGTGTTCGGCCGCGGCGGCACCGCGGTGGAGGTGATCGACGACAAGGCCCTGGCCCTGCCGCCGCTGGACCTGCGCCTGGCCCACGACCTGATCTCGCGCACCCGGGTCTCGCGCATCCTCAAGGCCTACCGCGACGTACCGGCGGCCGACGAGCGCGCGGTGGCGCTGGTGCTGGTCAAGCTGGCGCAGCTGGCCGCCGACGTGCCGCAGGTGCGCGAGCTGGACATCAACCCCTTGCTGGCCGACCGCGACGGGGTGATCGCGGTGGACGCGCGGGTGGCGATCGCCCCGCATCCCGGCCCGGCGCAGAAGGGCCCGTGGCATACGAGCTTCGTGATCCGGCCCTATCCCAAGGAATGGGAGCGCACGGTCGAGCTGGCCCACGGCCGGCGGATGTTCGTGCGCCCGGTGCGGCCGGAGGACGAGGAGATGTTCCGCGGCTTCTTCGCCAAGGTCACCGACGAGGACCTGCGCCTGCGCTTCTTCTCGGCGGTGCGGCACTTCAGCCACGAGTTCATCGCCCGCCTGACCCAGCTCGACTACGCCCGCTCGATCGCTTTGGTGGCGATCGATCCGGACGACGGCCAGATGCTCGGCGCGGTGCGGCTGCTGGCCGACGCCAACTACGAGCGTGGTGAGTACGGGATCCTGGTGCGCTCGGACCTGAAGGGCTTCGGCATCGGCTGGCAGCTGATGCGGATCATGATCGAGTGGGCCGGCAGCATCGGCCTGCGCACGGTCGAGGGCCAGGTCCTGCGCGAGAACGCGACCATGCTGGCGATGTGCCAGCAGCTGGGCTTCCGCATCGCCCTGGACCGCGAGGACCCCACGGTGATGAACGTGACCCTGGACGTGGCCGCCGCGCCCTAGATACCGGGCGCGCGCGCCGGCGCTGCCTCGCCCCGGCCGGTGCCTGCGCATGGCGTTCACGCCGCTGGCCTATCGTGCCGGGTGTTCCGACACGGCAGTGAAGCGATGGAAGACGAGCCGATCGACGACGTGCTGGTGGTCGGCGCCGGCCCGGCCGGGCTGACCGCGGCGACCTACCTGGGGCGGCTGCACCGCCGGGTGCGGGTACTGGACGCCGGCGCCAGTCGCGCGCGCTGGATCCCGGAGAGCAACAACTGCCCAGGCTTTCCCCAGGGCATTTCCGGCAATGATCTGCTGGCGCGGCTGCGCGAGCAGGCCGAGTCCTTCGGCGCGTGCTTCGTCCAAGCCACGGTGACCTCGCTTGAGCGCGACGGGCAGGGCTTCTCGCTGCAGGCGGAGGACGGCGCGCTTTGGCGCGCGCGTGCGGTGATCCTGGCCACCGGCCTGAGCGACCACCTGCCGCCGATGGAGCATGTCGAGGAGGCGATCGCCTGCGGCGCCCTGCGGCTGTGCCCGGTCTGCGACGCCTACGAAGTCAGCGACCGCGACATCGGCATCTACGGGCCGTGGCGGACTCTCGTCGGTCACGTCCGCTTCCTGCGCGGCTACAGCGCGCGGCTGTCGCTGCTGCCGACCGATGCGGCCGGCGGGACTCCCGACCTGGACGGCGTGGAGGTCCGGGTCCTGCCCGCCGGCGGCCGGCTGCTGTTCGACGGGCGGCGTTGCGGCTACCTGGTCGAGGGGGACGACTGCTTCTGGTTCGACACGGTCTATCCGTTCCTGGGCTGCGACAGCAGCGCGCACCTGGCCCGGCAGGCGGGCGTGGCGCTGACGCCGACCGGCGAGATCCCGGTGGACCGCAGCCACCAGACCACCGGCGTGCCCAGGCTGTACGCGGTCGGCGACGTGGTCAGCGGCCTGAACCAGATCTCGGTGGCGGTGGGCCAGGCCGCGGTGGCCGCGCTGCACGTGCACGCCCAGCTGCCGTTCGCGCCCCGCGCGCCGTTGTAGGAGCCGGGAGACCGGACATTCGTCCGTTGAGAAGCGCCGGCGACCGTGGAGTCGGACGCATCGCTGGCGGCCGGTTCACGCAAAGACGCCCGCCATGGCGGTCGCCGGCAAGACCGGCTCCTACAGGATGTCCGCTGGTACCCGCACCTGGCCTTCCATCAGGATCCGCGCGCTGCGGCTCATCACCGCGCGGGTCACGCTCCACTGGCCGTCGGCCTGGGCCACCGAGGCGCCGACCCGCAGGGTGCCGGAAGGATGGCCGAAGCGCACCGCCTCGCGCGCGCCGCCGCCGGCGGCGCGGTTGACCAGGGTGCCGGGCACCGCGGCGGCGGTGGCGATGGCCACCGAGGCGGTGCCCATCATCGCGTGGTGCAGCTTGCCCATCGACATCGCGCGCACGTTCAGGTCGATGTCGCCGGCGGCGATACGCTTGCCGCTGGACGACACGTAGTCCCGCGGCGGCGCCACGAACGCCACCTTCGGCGTGTGCTGGCGGGTGGCCGCTTCCTCCGGAGTACGGATCAGGCCCATGCGCAGGGCGCCGGCGACGCGGATCGCCTCCAGCTTCGCCAGCGCCGCCGGGTCGCCGTTGATCGCCGGCTGCAGCTCGGTGCCATCGAAGCCGATCGCACCCGCATCCACGAACACGGTGGGAATGCCGGCGGTGATCAGGGTCGCTTCCAGCGCGCCGATGCCGGGCACCTCGAGCGTGTCGACCAGGTGACCGGTGGGGAACATGCTGTTGCGAGCGGGCGAGCCGCCGCCTTCGCCCTCGTCGGCCGGGTCGAGGAACTCCAGCACGATCTCCGCCGCCGGGAAGGTCACCCCGTCCAGCTCGAACCCGCCGTCCTCCTGCACCTGGCCGCCGGCCACCGGCACGTGGGCGAGGATGGTCTTGCCGATGTTGGCCTGCCAGATGCGCACGGTGCACACGCCATCGGCCGGAACCCGCGCCGGATCGACGTAGCCGGCGTGGAGCGCGAACGCGCCGGCGGCGGTGGACAGGTTGCCGCAGTTGCCCGACCAGTCGACGAAGTCCTGCTCGATCGCCACCTGGCCGTAGAGGTAGTCCACGTCGTGGCCGGGCCGGGTCGAGGGCGCCAGGATCACGCACTTGCTGGTGCTGGAGGTCGCCCCGCCCATGCCGTCGGTCTGCTTGCCGTAGGGATCGGGCGAGCCGATCACCCTTTGCAGCAGGCGGTCGCGCGCCCGGCCGGGCGCCTGGGCGGCCGGCGGCAGGTCCTCCAGGCGGAAGAACACGCCCTTGGAGGTGCCGCCGCGCATGTAGGTAGCGGGGATGCGCAGCTGCGGCGCGTGCGGTCGGGTCGGATGCGCCATGTCAGGCCGCCTTGCTCGATTCGAGGAAATCCTGGGCGAAGCGCTGCAGCACGCCGCCGGCCTCGTAGATCGAGACCTCTTCGGCGGTGTCCAGGCGGCAGGTGACCGGCACCTCCTGCGAGCTGCCGTCGCGGCGGTGGATCACCAAGGTCAGGTCCGCGCGCGGGGCGCGGGTGCCGACCACGTCGAAGGTCTCGGTGCCGTCGATGCCGAAGGTGCGGCGGTCCTGGCCGGGCTTGAACTCCAGCGGCAGCACGCCCATGCCGATCAGGTTGGTGCGGTGGATGCGCTCGAAGCCCTCGGCCACGATCGCCTCGACCCCGGCCAGGCGCACGCCCTTGGCGGCCCAGTCGCGCGAGCTGCCCTGGCCGTAGTCGGCGCCGGCGATGATCACCAGCGGCTGGCGGCGGTCCATGTAGGCCTCGATCACCTCCCACATCCGCATCACCCGGCCTTCCGGCTCCAGCCGCGCCAGCGAGCCCTGCCGTACCTGGCCGGCCTCGTCGCGGACCATCTCGTTGAGCAGCTTGGGATTGGCGAAGGTCGCGCGCTGCGCGGTGAGGTGGTCGCCGCGGTGGGTGGCGTAGGAATTGAAGTCCTCCTCCGGCACGCCCATCTTCGCCAGGTATTCGCCGGCGGCGCTGGAGGGCAGGATCGCGTTGGACGGGGAGAGGTGGTCGGTGGTGATGTTGTCGCCCAGCACCGCCAGCGGGCGCATCCCGCGCAGTCTGCGCTCGCCGGCCAGCGCGCCTTCCCAGTAGGGCGGGCGGCGGATGTAGGTGCTCTGCGGGCGCCAGTCGTACAGCGGCTCGACCTTCCCGCCGTGCTCCGCGCGCACGTCGAACATCGGGCCGTAGACCCTGCGGAACTGCTCGGGCCGGACGCTGGCCTTGACGATCGCGTCGATCTCCGCGTCGGAGGGCCAGATGTCCTTCAGCCGCACCTCGTTGCCTTCCGCGTCCAGGCCGAGCACGTCCTTCTCGATGTCGAAGCGCACCGTGCCGGCGATGGCGTAGGCGATCACCAGCGGTGGCGAGGCGAGGAACGCCTGCTTGGCGTAGGGGTGGATGCGCCCGTCGAAGTTGCGGTTGCCGCTGAGCACCGCGGTGGCGTACAGGTCGCGCTCGACGATCTCCTGCTGGATCGCCGGGTCCAGCGCGCCGCTCATGCCGTTGCAGGTGGTGCAGGCGAAGGCGACGATGCCGAAGCCCAGCCGCTCCAGGTCCGGCAAAAGTCCCGATTCCTCCAGGTACAGCTGCACCGCCTTGGAACCCGGGGCGAGCGAGGTCTTTACCCACGGCTTGCGCGAGAGCCCGCGCGCATTGGCGTTGCGCGCCAGCAGCGCGGCGGCGATCACGTTGCGCGGATTGGAGGTGTTGGTGCAGCTGGTGATCGCGGCGATGATCACCGCGCCGTCGGGCAAAAGTCCGCGGGCTTCCTCTTCGCGCGCGGCTTCCAGCTTGGCCTCGTCGGCGATCCCGCGCTCGGCCAGCGCCGCGGTCGGCAGCTTGCGGTGCGGGTTGGAGGGGCCGGCCATGGTCCGCACCACCGAGGACAGGTCGAACTCCAGCACCCGCTCGTACTGCGCCTGCGCCAGGTCGTCGGCCCACAGGCCGGCGGCCCTGGCGTAGGTCTCGACCAGGGCGACCTGGCGGTCCTCGCGCCCGGTCAGGCGCAGGTAGTCCAGGGTCTGGGCGTCGATGTAGAACAAAGCGGCGGTGGCGCCGTACTCCGGGCACATGTTGGAGATGGTGGCGCGGTCGCCGATCGTCAGCGCCGCCGCGCCCTCGCCGAAGAATTCCAGGTAGTGGCCGACCACCTTCTCCCGGCGCAGGAACTCGGTCAGGGCCAGGACCACGTCGGTGGCGGTGATCCCCGGCTGCGGCCGGCCGGACAGCCGCACCCCGGTGATGTCGGGCAGGCGCATCCACGAGGCGCGGCCGAGCATCACGTTTTCAGCTTCGAGCCCGCCCACGCCGACCGCGATCACGCCCAAAGCGTCCACGTGCGGGGTGTGGCTGTCGGTGCCCACGCAGGTGTCGGGGAAGGCCACGCCGTCGCGGGTGTAGACCACCGGCGACATCTTCTCCAGGTTGATCTGGTGCATGATCCCGTTGCCCGGCGGGATCACCTCCACGTTGCGGAAGGCGTGCCGGGTCCACTCGATGAAGTCGAAGCGGTCGGCGTTGCGGCGATCCTCGATCGCGCGGTTCTTGGCGAACGCGTCCGGGTCGTAGCCGCCGCATTCTACCGCCAGCGAGTGGTCGACGATCAGCTGCACTGGCACCACCGGGTTGACCTGGGCCGGGTCGCCACCCTGCTCGGCGATGGCGTCGCGCAGGCCGGCCAGGTCCACCAGCGCGGTCTGGCCGAGGATGTCGTGGCAGACCACGCGCACCGGGAACCAGGGAAAATCCAGGTCGCGGCGGCGCTCGACCAGCTGGGTCAGGTAATCGGGGAGCCGTGCCGGGTCGGCGCAGCGCACCAGATTCTCGGCGTGCACGCGCGCGGTGTAGGACAGGGTGGCGTACGCGCCGGGACGGATCGTATCGACCGCCTCGCGGGCGTCGAACCAGTCCAGAGAGGTGCCGGGGAGGGACTTGCGGTGCTGGCTGTTCATGGCGGGCGTGGGGCGCTGGCGTGGGGAGCGGCCGTCGCGGCCGCCGGGAGGCCGCGCATGGGCCGTGGTGCGGGAGGACGACGGCCACGATTCTACGATCGCCCGGTCGCGGCGCCGCGCGCGTGGGCGGCCGATCGCGCCGATTCGGCGGTGGCCATGCCTGATGCATTGATGCGGGCGATCAACGATTCCCGGCACGGCGCGAACGCCGGCGACGCGCATGAACCGCAGCCGAAGAGGCCGCTGCGGATTCACGGCGCGCTTGCGTTCCGCTCACGAGGCCTGGGCGCGGGAGGCGGCACATTGGCCCCATCCTCCGTTCGCACCGGGGCCCGCATGACCCTCTCCCCCGAACAAAGCCAGACCCTCGCCCGCCAGCTCGCCATCGCCACCCTGGCAGGACTTAACCTGCGCCAGGCGGTGCGCCTGCTGCTGGAGGTCGTTCCGGACTATCCGCGCCGGGTCGGCCAGGGCGCCAGCCTGGGGCGCGAGGGCGTGCGCTGGTTCGACGGGCGCATGGACGCGGTCGCCGACGGTATCTGGCGGGCCTCGTTCGACCCGGAGCTGATCCCGCTCAGCTGGCGCTCGGTGGTACCGGCGCCGGTGCGCCGCAGCGACGGCCTGTGGGGCATCGTTCCGCACGGAATCGACGTCGCCGCGCCGCCTACGGCCGAAGGCGACGATCGCCGCGAGCACGCGCCCCGCGGGCGCACTAGGAAGCAGCCGGCCCGGATCGGGCGAAGGACTCAGCCGCTGCAGCCGCCGCAGCAGACCGAGGGCACGATCGCGATGTCGCCGGCCGCGACCGGATGGCCGGCCGCCGACAGGACCAGGGCCACTTCGTCGTGGCTGGCGCAGGTGGACACGCGCAGGCGGCCGGTGGCCGGGTCCAGGTCGACCAGGCAGGCCGGGTCGGCGTCCAGCAGAAGGCGCTCGATGCCGGCGACGTCGACCGGAGTCTGGGGAATGCGGATGTCGAGTTCCATGGGGCTCTCCCTTGGGGAAAAAAGCCCGCCACCGCAGCGACGCGCTGCGGCGGCGGCAAGAAGAGGGTCCGTACCGCCGTTGCGGCGGCGATACGGGTGTCCCGCCAGTGCGCGGGACGGGGAGGCGCTTACTTGACGACGACCAGCTTGCCCTTCATCAAGGTCGAGTGGCCGGGGAAGCTGCAGTAGAAGCTGTAGTCGCCGCCGGCGGTGAGCTTGTTGCCGGGGAAGGTGACCTTGGTCTTCTGGCCGCCGCCGACCAGGTCGGTGTGGGCGATCACGCGCGCGTCGCCCGCCGGGACGTAGGCATTGGCGGCGCCGGCCTTGATCGCATCGCGGGCCACGCCGGCCATGTCCGGGGTCTTGGAGACGACCACGTTGTGGCCCATGGCGGTGGCCGGCAGCTTGCCGGTGTGGGTCAGTTCGACGGTGATGGTGGCGCAGCTGGCCGAGACCGTGGCTTCCTTCAGGTCGAACTTCATCGCGTCGTCGCCCTTGAGCGAGACGGTGCAGTTGCCGGCGGCCTGGGCCATGCCGGCGGCGCCGAGCAGGGCGATGGCGACGAGGGTGCGGGTGAGTTTCATGGGGATACTCCTGTCTGTGGTGCGTTGGGTGGGTTCGGATGGGTGGGGCGGTCAGTCGGTCGCGGCCAGCGCGGCGCGGACCTGTTCCAAGAAGGCCGGGTCGGGAAGGGCGTTGACCACCTCCGAGCGGCCGAGGACGCGGCCTTCGGCGTCGAGCAGGACCAGCACGCTGGTGTGGTTGATGCTGCCGTCCTCGCGGAAGCGGTAGCGCACGTCCAGCACGCTGGCCAGGGCGCGCACGTCGTCGGCGCCCGGGCGCAGGTAGCGCCAGTCGTCCGGGGTGCGGTGGTTGCGGGCGACCTCGGCCAAGGCCTGCGGCGAGTCGCGGGCCGGGTCGAGGGTGATCATGGCCACGCCCAGGCGCGCGCGCTGGGCGGCCGGCAGCTGCTTCTGCAGGGCCTTGGCGTTCTCCAGGATCAGCGGGCACATCAGGTGGCAGTTGGCGTAGAACATCGACACCAGCTGCGGCTTGCCGCGCAAGGAGGCCCATTGCAGGGACTGGCCGTGCTGGTCGGTGAGGCCGGCCTGGAGGTGGTACAGCGAAGCGCCCGGCAGCGCCGTCGCGGCGGCGGCGGGCGCGTCGGCCGCGATCGCGGCCGGGACCTGGCCCAGGGCCAGGCCGATGCCGAACAGCAGGGGAAGGATGGCGGATTTCATGGCTGGCTCCTTGCGCAGCGGAAACCGAGGTTGCCCAGGGTGGCCCCGGGCTGCAAAGCCGACAGCAGGACGAAACGCTTGACCACGCCGTAGTCGCCGGGGTCGTTGAAGGCCAGGGCGGTGGCGCCGCAGTAGCGCAGGCGTTCGCCGTCCTCCTGGCCGCGGCGGTCGCCTTCGCCGAGCAGCGAGGCGAAGTCCTCGCTCCACTCCCAGTGGGCGCCGTGCAGGCCGTGGATGCCGTAGGCGTTGGCCGGCGACTGCGGCGCGGCGTCCAGCGCGTGCGGGGTGCCGTCGCTGACCTGGCGCATGCGCCAGGCGCGGTCCTGGCGGGCGTCGTGGCGGGTGGCGTCGGCGGCCGCGGCGTATTCCCATTCCAGGAAGGTCGGCAGGCGCGCCTGCTGCTCGCGGCAGTAGGCGTCGGCGGCGAACCAGTTCACGTGCACCACCGGCGCGTCCGGGTCCACGCCCTCGCCGGGCGCGTCGGCCCGGGCCCAGTGGCCGAGGTAGCCGGGGCTGGCGAACACCGCCGGCACCCGGTCGCGCCGCCACTGCGGCTGGCGGGCGACGAACGCGGCGAACTCGGCGTTGCTCACCGGCCGCGCCATCAACGCGTAAGAGGCCACCGGCACGGTGCCGGCGGCCTCCTCGAAACGCACCGCCGAGCGGAACGGCCCGCCGGGGACCGCCTGCCAGGCGGCCTCCCCGCCGCGATCGCCGCCGTCCGCGCCGCTGGCGCCGGCGAGCGCCGGTGCCAGGGCCAGGAACAGCGTCATCAGGGACAGGGTGCGTTTCATGGTCGTGCTGCCTTGCGGGTGTCGCTTACTTGTACTGGCTGCCTTGCGGCGTGCCTTCCGGATACTCGATGTCGTGTTGCTGGCCGGTGTAGATGGCCGGGTCCTTCTCGCCTTCGACCTTGAGGATGCCCAGCGAGCCCTTGTGGAAGGTGCGGAAGATGCTGTGGTCCACCAGCACGAAGTTGCCGGGCACGTCGGCCTTGAACTCGACCACGGCCGAGCCGCCGGCCGGGATCAGCGTGGTCTGCACGTTCTCCTGGAAGCGGGTGCCGCCCTCGAAGTAGACCTTGTCGAAGATCTCGCCGATCACGTGGAAGCTCGACACCAGGTTCGGGCCGCCGTTGCCGACGAAGATGCGGATCTTCTCGCCGGCCTTGGCGGTCAGGGCCTTGTCGCCCTGCAGGGCGTCGACCGAGCCGTTGAACACCACGTAGGTCGGGTGCTCCTCGATCGCCTTCTCCAGGCTGAACGGCTGCAGGCCCGGCTCGCCGTGCGCGCCCTCGGTGTAGAAGTCGCCCTGGACCACGTAGAACTCCTTGTCCACCGGCTCCAGGCCTTCCTCCGGCTCGACCAGGATCAGGCCGTACATGCCGTTGGCGATGTGCATGCCCACCGGGGCCATCGCGCAGTGGTAGATGTACAGGCCCGGGTTGAGCGCCTTGAAGGTGAACTGGGTCTCCTTGCCCGGCAGGGTGAAGGTGGCCTCGGCGCCGCCGCCCTGGCCGGTGACGGCGTGCAGGTCGATGTTGTGCGACATGTGCGAGCTGTGGTGGTTCTTCAGCTTGAACTCCACCGTGTCGCCTTCGCGCACGCGGATGAAGCTGCCCGGCACGGTGCCGCCGAAGGTCCAGAAGTTGTAGGTCACGCCGTCGGCCATGCGCATGTCCTTCTCGACCATCTCCAGGTCGACGACCACGTGGGCCGGGGTCTTGCGCGTGATCGGGGCCGGCACGTGCGGCGGCGCGGTCAGCACCGCCTGGATCGTCTCCAGCGGGGCCGCGGCGGCGGGCTTGGCGGCGAGGGCCTGGCCGGCGAACAGCGCGCCGGCGATGGCGCCGGCAAGGGCGCAGGCGATGAGGGGGTTGCGACGGGTCTTCATGACGTTCTCTCTGGGTTCGTTGGTCTGCGGGGCCAAGGTTGCGACCGGCCCCGCGGGCGCTCCTTGATTTGCATCAATCCGGGCCTGCCGGCGGCGGCTCTCGATGCGGCGGCTTGACCCACGTCAAGCGCGGCGCGGCCGGCCGCAAACGTTTGACCCGGATCAAGGCATCGGTCCGCGGCAGGTCCCGAGAATGGACGCGTCGAAACGAGAGAACAGAAGAGAACGCGCCATGACCGTCCATCCGCTGTCCCGCGCCCTGGCCGCCGCCGTACTCGGCGCGGCCGTGGCCGCACCCGCCTGGGCCACGCCCAACCACCTGCACCCCGCGCCCGAAGTGGCGGCGGTCACCCAGCTGGACGGGGTGGTCGTGCTCGGCGTCGCCCCGATCGCCGCCTCCACCTTCGTCACCGATCCCAAGCTGCCGCGGCAGCCGGTGCCGGCCAGCGACGGCGCCGACTACCTCAAGACCATCCCCGGGTTCTCCACCCTGCGCAGCGGCGGCACCAACGGCGACCCGGTGCTGCGCGGCATGTTCGGCTCGCGCATCGCGCTGCTGACCAACGACGGCGCGCTCAGCGGCGCCTGCCCCTCGCGCATGGACAACGCCATGTCCTACATCGCCCCGGAGACCTACGACCGGCTCACGGTCATCAAGGGCCCGCAGACGGTGCTGTGGGGCGGCGGCGCCTCGGCCGGCACGGTGCGCTTCGAGCGCGAGATCCCGTACTTCGACCGCCCCGGCGTGCGCGCCCAGGGCAGCGTCCTGGCCGGCAGCAACGACCGCAACGACCAGGTGCTCGACCTCAGCGCCGGAACCCCGCGCGGCTATGTGCGGGTGGCCGGCAACCGCTCCGAGGCCGACGACTACGCCGACGGCGAAGGCCGCGAGGTGCCCTCGGCCTGGAAGAAGTGGAACACCGACGCGGCCATCGGCTGGACCCCCGACGAGGACACCGTGCTGGAACTGAGCGCCGACACCGGCGACGCCCGGGCGCGCTACGCCGGGCGCGGCATGGACGGCGCCCGCTTCCGTCGCGACAGCCTCGGCCTGCGCTTCGAGAAGAAGCACATCGGCGGCGTGCTCGACGCGGTGGCGGCGAACGTCTACCGCAACGAGGTCGACCACGTGATGGACAACTACAGCCTGCGCGACCCCGACCCGGCCAGCAGCATGCCGATGGCGATGGCCAGCAATGTCGGCGACACCAGCCAGGGCGGGCGGGTGGCCGCCACCTGGCAGAAGGACCGCTGGGAGATCACCGCCGGCGTGGACGGCAGGCAGAGCGAGCACCGCAAGCGCAGCGCGATGGGCCGCGGCGCCTACCGCGGCGTGGCCTGGAGCGAGGACGCGCGCTTCCGCACGCTCGGCGCGTTCGCCGAGTCGCACTGGCACCTGGACGAGGCCAACCACCTCATGTCCGGCCTGCGCGTGGACCGGGCCACGGTCGAGGACCTGCGCGCCACCACCGGCAGCATGATGCCGATGCCCAATCCCACCGCCGGCCAGCGCCGCGGCGAGACCCTGCCCGGCGGCTTCGTCCGCTACGAGCACGACATGGCCGGCCGCTTCGGCTGGTACGCCGGCATCGGCCACGCCGAGCGCATGCCCGACTACTGGGAGCTGTTCTCGCCCACCTACGGGCCGCAGGGTGCGGCCAACGCCTTCGCCGGCGTGCGCCCCGAGCGCACCACCCAGCTGGACGCGGGCCTGCAGTACCGCGCCGGCAACCTTGAAGCCTGGGCCTCGGTCTACGCCGGCCGGATCGACGACTACATCCTGTTCGACTACATGGGCGGCGGGATGATGGGCAGCAGCACCCGCGCCCGGAATGTGGATGCCGACATCGCCGGCGGCGAACTGGGCGTGGACTGGAAGCCGGGCCACGGGCTGAAGCTGTCGGGCGTGCTCGCCTACGCCTGGGGCGAGACCGCCCAGGGCCCGCTGCCGCAGATGCCGCCGCTGGAGGCGCGGCTGTCGGCCGGCGGCGAACATGGCGACTGGTCGTGGGGCGCTTTGCTGCGGATCGTCGATGCCCAGGACCGGGTCAGCACCCGCCAGGGTAATGTCGTGGGCCGCGACCTGGGCCCGAGCGCCGGCTTCGCGGTGTTCTCGCTCAACAGCGGCTACCGCTTCAGCGAGAAGCTGCAGCTGACCGCCGGGATCGACAACCTGTTCGACCGCGCGTACAGCGAACACCTGAACCTGGCTGGCAACAGTTCCTTCGGCTACCCGGCCGCGGCCGAGCGCATCGCCGAGCCGGGCCGCACGGCCTGGGTGAAGCTCAACTTCGCCTACTAGGCCTGGCCGCACGGCCCGGCGACCACCGGCGGGACCCACGCGAATGCCGGGTCCCGCAGCTGCTTTTCCTCCCAGCCTGAACGCTAGCGTCCAGGGACGGCCGGCGCAGGGTGTAGCATGGCCGCCGCAGGCGCCCGCCTGTCCTGCGCGTCGCGCAGGCCTTCGCGGCCGCCGTTTCGCTCCATCCCTGAGGAATACAGCCTTGGCAAAACCCAATTACTCCTTCGAAAAGCGCCAGCGCGAGATCGCGAAGAAAAAGCAGAAGGAGGAGAAGCTGGCGAAGAAGAAGTCCGCGCGCGAGCCCACCCCGCAGGATCCGGCAGGACAGGGCGCCGGCGGCACCGGGGCCTGATCCCGTCCCCTAGACTGGCGCGCCACCGCGCGCATCGATCGATCGCGGCCAGGCCGCGATCGTCCCCTGCCGGCAGCCACCGCCATCGCGCCAAGAAGAAGCCCGGCCTGAGCCGGGCTTTTCGCTTTCATGCCAGCGGGAGTGCCGCCGGTGGGCCGGTCAGGGCACCTGCTGCATGCCTTCTGGCCTGGGCGGGGTGTTCGCCGCGCCGTCGCCGTCGCAGGACCGCTCCTACAAGGGACCGTGCGTGGCCCAGGGCGAGGTGCCGCCGTCGTGCGTGGCCAGCTCGACGGTGTAGCGCTGGACGAAGCCGTCCGGCGTCTCCATCCCCGGCGAACCGGCCGGCATCCCGGGCAGGACCAGGCCGCGTGCGTTCGGGCGCTCGGCCAGCAGGCGGCGGATGTCACCGGCCGGCACGTGGCCCTCGACCACGTAGCCGTCGACCCGCGCGGTGTGGCATGAGCCCTTGCCGTAGGGCACGCCGAACTGCTTGCGCACCGGTTCCAGGTCCTCGACCTCGTGCACCTCCACCGGGAAGCCGGATTGCCGCAGGTGCGTGACCCAGCTTCCGCAGCAGCCACAGGCCGGCGACTTGTACACCTCCACCAGCGGCAGGGCGGTGGCCAGCGATGCGGCTGTGTCCACGGCCGCGTCGGATGCCGCCGGATCCGGTGCCGATACGGCAGCCGCAGCGGCGGGATCGGATGCGGTCGGCATGCCGCACCCGGTCAGGAGCAAGGCGGGCAGCAGCGGCAGGAAGGCGTGGAAACGGCGGTGCGGGATCATCGGGAACTCCGGAGCGTATCGGCGACGGCAACGGCATGCGAAGCCGGCGAGCAGTGTGCGTGGTCCGGTCACAGCCTGCGCTGACCAGGATCAAGCGGGCCGCGGGACCCGGCCGGCTCCGCCGCTTGACCTGCGTCATCGCCGCCCGCGCGCGACGCCACTAGCGTTCGAAGCCCGTCCGCCAGCCACAGCCCGCGAGGCCTCCGCCATGCACGACCTGCGCGCCTTCCTGCAGCACCTGTCCCGCCACCGGCAACTGCTGGAGATCGACGCGCCGGTCGATCCGGAGCTGGAGAGCACCAGCCTGTGCCTGCGCGCCCTGCGCGAAGGCGGCCCGGCCCTGCTGATGCACAACCCCACCGGCTCGGCCCATCCGCTGCTGGGCAACCTGTTCGGCCACCGCCGGCGGATCGAGCTGGCCATCGGCGACCGTCCGATCGCGTCCCTGCGCGAACTCGGAGAACTGCTGGCCGCGCTCAAGGAGCCGCGCTGGCCGTCCTCTCTGCGCGACGCGCTGGAAAGCTGGCCGGAACTGGCGCAGCTGGCCCACGTCGCGCCGAAGCAGGTCGAGGAGGCGGCGTTCTGCGAGCAGGTGATCGAGGGCCCGGGCGTGGACCTGGGCACGCTGCCGATCCAGCGCTGCTGGCCCGAGGACGCCGGCCGCCTGATCACCTTCGGCCTGGTCGTCACCCGCGGCGTGCACCAGGCGCGGCAGAACGTGGCGATCTACCGCCAGCAGCTGATCGGCCGCAACCGGGTGATCATGCGCTGGCTGGCGCACCGCGGCGGCGCCCAGGACTACGCCTCCTGGCAGCACGCCTGGCCGGACAAGCCGTTCCCGGTGCTGGTGGCGATCGGCGCCGACCCGGCCACCCTGCTGGCGGCGGTGGCGCCGGTGCCGGACACGCTGTCCGAATACGAGTTCGCCGGCCTGCTGCGCGGCGCGCGCAGCCGGGTCTGGCGCAGCGAGCTGACCGGGCTGGACGCGCCGGCCGGCGCCGAGATCCTGCTGGAGGGCTTCATCCATCCCGGCGACACCGCGCTGGAAGGCCCGTTCGGCGACCACACCGGCTACTACAACGCCCAGGGCAGCTTCCCGGTGCTGACCGTGGAGCGGGTGCGCATGCGCCGCGACGCGATCTACCACGGCAGCTACATGGGCCGCTCGCCGCACGACGAGCCCTCGGTGCTGTCGATGGCGCTCAACGACATCTTCGTGCCGATCCTGCGCAAGGTGTTCCCGGAGATCGTCGACTTCCACCTGCCGCCGGAGGCGTGCTCCTACCGGATCGCGGTGGTGTCGATCCGCAAGCAGTACCCGGGCCACGCGCGCCGGATCATGATGGGGATCTGGTCCTACCTGCGCCAGTTCACCTACACCAAGTTCGTGATCGTCACGGACGAGGACGTGGACGTGCGCGACTGGAGCCAGGTGATCTGGGCGATCTCCACCCGGGTGGACCCGGCGCGCGACAGCATGCTGGTGGAGAACACCCCGATCGACTACCTGGACTTCGCCACCCCGGTGTCGGGACTGGGCTCCAAGCTCGGCCTGGACGCGACCCGCAAGTGGCCGGCCGAGTCGGCGCGCGAGTGGGGCCGGCCGATCGCGCTGGACCCGCGGGTGGAGCAGAGGGTGGACGCGTTGTGGTCCTCGCTGCTGCGATCGCCGGAACCTGACCTGGATCAATGAGCACGTGAAGGCGCGCGCCTAGCATGGCCCTCCTTTCGACGAGGGAGAGGGCCATGCAACTGGTGTGTCCGGCCGGCAACCTGCCGGCCCTGCGCGCGGCGATCGACGCCGGGGCCGACGCGGTCTACGCCGGCTTCCGCGACCAGACCAACGCCCGCGCCTTCCCCGGCCTGAACTTCGACCTGCGCGAGCTGCGCCAGGGCATCGCCTACGCCCACGCCCTGGACCGCCAGGTCTACCTGGCCCTGAACACCTATCCGGACAGCGTGCGCCTGCCGTACTGGCAGGCCGCGGTGGACCAGGCCGCCGAGCTGGGCGTGGACGCGATCATCGCCGCGGAGCCGGGCGTGCTCGACTACGCCTGCCGCGCCCATCCGCAGCTGGCCCGGCACCTGTCGGTGCAGGGTTCGGCGACCACCGCGCCGGCGCTGAAGTACGCGTACGAGCGCTTCGGCATCGCCCGCGCGGTGCTGCCGCGGGTGCTGTCGGTGCAGCAGGTCGAGCGCCTGTGCGAGGCTGCGCCGGTGCCGCTGGAGGTGTTCGCCTTCGGCAGCCTGTGCATCATGGTCGAGGGCCGCTGCCAGCTGTCCAGCTACGTCACCGGGATGTCACCCAACCGCCACGGCGTGTGCTCGCCGGCCAGCTTCGTGCGCTGGGACGAGCACGCCGACCGCAGCCGCAGCGTGCGCGTCAACGGGATGCTGATCGACCGCTTCGCCGAGGGCGAGCCGGCCGGCTACCCGACCGTGTGCAAGGGCCGTTATGCCGTGGGCGGCGAGGTCTTCCACGCGCTGGAGGAACCGACCAGCCTCAACACCCTGGAACTGCTGCCGCGGCTGGCGCAGGCGGGCGTGGCGGCATTGAAGATCGAGGGCCGCCAGCGCGGCGTGGCCTACGTGCGCGCGGTCGCGTCCACCTGGCGCCAGGCGATCGACCGCTACCGCCAGGCGCCGGAGCGCTGGACCACCGAAGCGGCCTGGCAGCAGGCGCTGTCGGCGCATGCCGAAGGCCAGCAGACCACGCTCGGTCCCTACCACCGTGCCTGGCATTGAGGAGCGGGTCATGAACGCATCGATGAAGCTGAGCCTGGGTCCCCTGCAGTACTTCTGGCCGCGCGCGGCCACCCTGGCGTTCTACCGCGCCGTCGCCGGCTGGCCAATCGACATCGTCTACCTGGGCGAGACCGTGTGCAGCAAGCGCCGCGAGCTGGGCTTCCGCGACTGGCTGGCGCTGGCCGAGGAACTGGCGGAGGCCGGCAAGGAAGTGGTGCTGTCCACCCTGGCCCTGATCGAGGCCGAGTCCGAGCTGGGCGTGGTCCGCAACCAGGTCGGCAACGGCCGCTTCATGGTCGAGGCCAACGACCTGTCGGCGGTGCAGTTGTGCCGCGAGCGGAAGGTGCCCTTCGTCGGCGGGCCCAGCCTCAATGTGTACAACCACCGCGCCCTGGCGATGCTGATGGAGGACGGCCTGCGGCGCTGGGTGCCGGGCGCCGAGCAGGGCCGGGTGCTGCTGCAGGAGCTGCGTGGCGCGCTGGAGGCCGAAGACCTGGCCATGCCCGAACTGGAGATGCTGGCCTGGGGCCGGCTGCCCTTGTCGTACTCGGCGCGCTGCTTCACCGCGCGCGCGCTGGACCTGCCCAAGGACCAGTGCGGCTTCCGCTGCATCGACTATCCCGACGGGCTGCCGCTGGCCACCCGCGAGGGCGAGCCGTTCCTGACCATCAACGGCATTCAGGTCCAGGGCACGGAGGTGATCGACATGGCCCCGGAGCGCGAGGCGATGGCCGCCTGCGGTATTGGGGTGCTGCGGATCTCGCCGCAGGCACAGGGCATGGAGGAGGTGATCGCGCACTTCCGGCAGACGCTGGAGGCGGACGCCCCGCCGCCGGCGCTGGGCGCGCGCAACGGCTACTGGCACGGACAGGCGGGCAAGGCCTCGCTGGCGGGCATGGAGCCGGGAAAGGCGGCCTGAACGTCGGGGCACGTGCTGAATCCAATCGCGATTTCCTGTAGGAGCCGGTCTTGCCGGCGACCGCCATGGTGGAAGCGTCTGCGTGAAGCCGGGTGCCAGTGATCCGTCCGCCTCCACAGTCGCCGGCAAGACCGGCTCCTACAGGGGGAACACCGCAGAAGATCGCTACCGCGCGGCCTGCGCGCTACCGGCCGTCGCTGCGGTAATGCGCGCCCAGGCTGCCGCGGCGCTCCAGGGCGGCAGCCAGCATCCTGACCGCGAGCCGGCCCTGCCAGCCGTGGCCGTCGGCGTCGGCCTCCAGCATCCTCCGGGTCGCCGCCAGCGCGGTGCCGTCGCGCACCGGGCCCAGCGCGTTCCACAGCAGCAGGCGTAGGCGCGCCATCGCCTCCGCGCCTGCGGCCGGGCCGCTGCCGGTCCAGACGTGGGTGCCGCGCGCGGGCATCGGCAGGACGCCGGCTTCCGCGAACTGCCGGCCCAGGCGGTGGCCAAACACCAGGCCTTCCAGCAGCGAGTTGCTGGCCAGGCGGTTGGCGCCGTGCACGCGGTTGCAGGCGACCTCGCCGACCGCATGCAGGCCGCGCACGCCGGTGCGGCCGTCGCGGTCGGTGGCCAGGCCGCCCATGTGGAAGTGCGCGGCCGGGGTGACGGGGATGCGCTGGGTGGCCGGGTCGATGCCGTGCGCCAGGCAGGCCGCGTGCACGGTGGGGAAGCGCGACGGCCAGGCCTCGCCGAGTGCGGTCGCGTCCAGCCAGGCGCCTTCGCCGTTCTGCACGGTCTGCCACACGGTGCGCGCGACCAGGTCGCGCGGGGCCAGGTCGGCCAGCGGATGCAGCCCGGCCATCAGCGGCCGGCCCTGGTCGTCGTACAGGCGCGCGCCGGCGCCGCGCAGGGCCTCGGTGACCAGCGGCAACGGCTGGCCGTCGCCGCGGCCTTCGCCGACCGCCAGCGCGGTGGGATGGAACTGCACGAACTCCAGGTCGCGCGCCTGCGCGCCGGCGGCCAGGCCCAGCGCCAGGCCGTTGCCGTCGGCGCCGGCCGGATTGGTGCTGGCGGCGAACAGGGCGCCGATGCCGCCGGTGGCCAGCACGACCTCGGCGGTTTCCACCAGTGCCGAGCCGCCCTGCGCGTCGCTCAGGCACACCCCGGCGACCGCGCCGCCGCGCAGCAGCAGGGCCAGGGCCTGCTGGCCTTCGCGCAGTTCGATGTGGCCGGCCGCGCGCGCCGCGCGCCAGAGGGCGGCGACCAGGGCCGCGCCGCTGGCGTCGCCGCCGGCATGCACGATCCGGTCGGCGTGGTGGCCGCCCTCGCGGCCCAGGCGCAGGCGTCCATCGTCGTCCCGGTCGAAGGCCAGGCCCAGCGCCTGCAGCCGGGCGATCGCCGCCGGCGCCTGCTCGGCCAGGTACTGCACGGCGGTGCTGTCGTTGTGGCAGGCGCCGGCCTCCAGGGTGTCGTGCACGTGCGCGGTCGGACAATCGCCCGGGCCGATCGCCGCGGCGATCCCGCCCTGGGCCAGGGCGCTGGCGCTGTCGCCGCCGTCGCGGCCGCGGGCCAGCAGCAGCACCGGCCGCGGCGCCGCGGCCAGCGCCACCGACAGCCCGGCCACGCCGCCGCCGACTACCACCAGCGGGGGCCGCGGCGCGCTCACGCGCGGTCGCGGCGGCCCCCCGCCAGCATCCGCTCCAGCGCGGTGCGGGCGCGCGCGGCGATCTCCGCCGGCACCAGCACCTCGTGCTTCAGTTCCTGCAGGCAGGCGTGGATGTTGGGCAGGGTGATCCGCTGCATGTGCGGGCACAGGTTGCAGGGCTTGATGAATTCCACGTCGGGGAAGCGCGCGCGCAGGTTGTCGGCCATCGAGCACTCGGTGATCAGCGCCACCCGCTTCGGCCGTTCGCGTTCCAGCCAGGCGCCCATGGCGGTGGTCGAGCCGACGAAGTCGGCCTCGTCCTGGACCTCGGGAGGGCATTCGGGATGGGCGACCAGGCGCGCGTCGAAGCGCTCGCGCGCATGCCGCGCCTGCTGCGCGGTGAACTGCTCGTGCACTTCGCAGCGGCCGTCCCACAGCACCAGCGCGATCCCGGTCTGCTGGGCGACGTGGTGGCCGAGGAAGCGGTCGGGCAGGAAGATCACCGTGTCCGAGCCGTACTCGGCGGCCATCGCCTCGACCACCTGGGTGGCGTTGGCCGAGGTGCAGCAGGCGTCGGACTCGGCCTTCACCTCGGCGCTGGTGTTGACGTAGCTGACCACCGGCGCGCCGGGATGGCGCCGGCGCAGTCCGCGCACGTCGGCGGCGGTGATCGAGGACGCCAGCGAGCAGCCGGCCTCCGGGTCGGGGATCAGCACGGTCTTGCCCGGAGCCAGGATCTTGGCGCTCTCGGCCATGAAGTGGACACCGGCCAGCACGATCAGTTCGGCGTCGCAGTCGGCGGCGGCCTGGGCCAGGGCCAGCGAGTCGCCGGTGACGTCGGCCACGCCGTGGAAGATCTCCGGCGACTGGTAGCTGTGGGCCATGATCACCGCGCCGCGCTCGCGCTTGAGGCGGGCGATGGCGTCGATCCACGGCAGGTGCAGAGGCCATTCCAGGCAGGGCAGCAGGGGTTCGAGCCTGGCCCCGAGTTCGGCGTAGCGCGCCTCCAGTTCCGGGTGCCAGCTCAGGCCGGGGCCGGCCTGCGGCGCCGGCGCGCGCGCGCCGCCCTCAGCCATTGCGGTGGGCCTCGCGCGCGGCGCGCAGCAGCCGGCTGCCGCGCTGCAGGACGATGCGCTGGGCCAGCGGCAGGTCTTCCCAGGGCAGGCGGTCGAGCAGGTTGCGCACGGTCAGGCCGAGCTCGATGTCGCCGGTGAGCACCAGCCGGCGCTGGAAGAACAGGGTGTCGGCGTCCTCCAGGCGGCTGGCCAGCAGGGCCAGGTCGGTGGCGCTGCCGCGCACGGTGGCTTCGGCCGGCGCATGGCAGGCCTGCAGGCGGCCGTTGCTCCAGGCGAACACCCATTCCAGGCCGAGGTCGTCCATGGCGATGCCGAGGCGGCGGTCGCGGACGATCTCCAGGGTGTCCGGGTCGAGGCGGGCGAGGGCGCGGCCGAGGATGCGTGCGGCCAGCGGGGCGTGGCTGGCGCGCGGCAGGGGGCGCAGCACGGGTTGCCAGCGCCGCGGCGGCGGCAGCAGGCGCAGGAGGCGGTCGGCGGCGGCCGCGGGCGGTGCGGGAAGCGGGAGGGGCATGGGCAGGCCGGGCAGGAAGCGGTCGCCGGCGGTGCCGGCCTGGGCCTGCGGGGGGCAGGCGTCGGAGATCAGGGCGTGCATCAACGCATCGGCGGTGTCGCCGGGTACTGCCACGCGCGCAGCCACCCGCCGCGCGCGTGACAGCACCCCCGCCTCACGCTCGCCGTCGCGGACCGGGAGACCGGCCATGCGCTTGCTGCGCTGGACCGCACCGACCAGGCGTCGGCGCAGGCCGGCCAATGCCACCACCGCGTCGTCGACGTGATCGATCGCATGGCGTGCGCCGGCCAGGGTGCCGGCGGCGAGCCGGCGGGCCGGTGCGCTGCCGGGAGCGATCGACGGCGGCAACCCTCGTGGCGTGTGCATGCAGGTCCGCAGTGAAGTGGCGAGCGCAGCGATCCTAGCGACGGCGGCGCGGGCGCCTCCTGATCCAGATCAAGCCGGCCCGGATCCGTGCGCGCGGCGTCCGTGGGCTTTACGCATCGTCCTCCCCCTCACTCCCTTCATTCCCCTCTTTCCCTCCCTGCACCTGCAACCCCAGCGCCGCCGGCAGCACCTGCCCGTGATACACCGCCTGTGCCTCCTCCAGGTCGAAGTCCGCGTGCCTGCGCTTGCGCACGCCATAGTCGGACAGGGTCAGATGCGCGTCCGGCCGCACGCCGGCCTGCTCCAGGCAGGCGCTCACACAGTGCAGGACGCAGCCGTCCAGGGCCAGGATCGGCCGCCCCGACTGCGCGGTGCGGACCAGTCCGGTCACCCCGCCGCCGACCCCGGCGATGCACGACATCTCCGCGGCCCCGGCGCGGTCCAGCCACAGGGCCATCGCGTTGGCCATCTGCGCCGCGCTCGAGCAGCCGGAGCAGCTGTACACCAGTGGGGGTTTGCGGCTCATCGGGCGCCTCCATGGTCGCGGGCGAAGTCGTGGGCGCGGCGCAGGCAGCGCAGCAGGCACAAGGCGGTGGCCGCGTAGGCGGCGGCCAGGGCGAGGCCGGCCGCAGCCGCCAGGACGGGCCAGATCGTCGCCGCGACCAGCAGGGCGGATGCGGCGAGGTGGGCGAGCAGGGCGGCGTGCTTGTCCGCGTCCGGGATCAGGCGGCCCACCGCCAGGATCCGCACGCCGCGCGGGCAGCGTTCGCGCAGGGCGATCCAGGTGATGAAGGCGACCACTTCCAGCAGCATGCCGTTGACCAGCAAGGGCACGCCGATGCCGATGCCGAGCACGCCGGCCAGCACGCCGGCCGGCTCCGGGGCGCCGGCCGCCGCGGCACAGGCGGCCAGTGCCGCCAATGCCAGGACGATGCAGCCGGCACGCCAGAACCGGACCAGGGTGGGGTTGCGCCGATGCGGGGCACGCCATTGCAGCCACAGCACCGCCGCGGCGAACGCCAGGGTCGGCACGGTCATTGCCAGCGCGGGCAGCAGCGGCGGCGCGCCGCACAGGCGGGCGATGGCGGCAGCCGCCAGCAGCGCGAAGGTGACCGCGATCCAGGCGCGCAGCGCCCACGGCGGCACCGCCGCGGTGCCCTGGAACATCGGCACGGTGGTGGCGCCCACCGCCGCCAGCAGCCCCAACATCCAGCCGCCCATGCCGAGGCTGCCGTGGGCGTCGGCCAGGCGATCCAGCGGCAGGGCGATCCAGCCGCCGAGCACGGCCGCGGCCAGCACGCCCAGGACCACGGTCGCCGCCAGCGCAAGCGCCGCCATGCCGAGGCCGGCGCGCAGCAGGCGCTGGGTACCGCGGCGCAGCAGGGCCGGCAGCGCCGGCAGGACCGCACCGAGCAGGGCGGCGGCCAGCAGCAGGCCGGCCGGGGCCAGCAGCGCGTGCAGGTGGTACAGCCCGCACAGGAACAGCAGCAGGCCGAGGTTGAGCAGGGCGTGCAGCCACGGCGCCAGCGCGGCGCCCGGCACCGGCGTGGCCGCGGCGACCGGCAGGAACTGGGCCAGGCTGCCGAGCATCGCGTTGCCGAGCACGCCCAGGGTGAACAGGTGCACCAGCGCCACCGCCGGCGGCGCCCAGCGGCCCAGCGCCAGCGCGCCGGGATCGGCGAACAGCACCAGCCCGGCGACCACGCCCCACAGCGGCGCGGTCAGCAGGAAGCGCAGGGGACGCCAGAAAGGCGGCGCCCGGCCCAGCGCCAGCGAACTCATTCCGGCGCGTATCCGGACAGCAGCGCGGCCTCGTCCTCCTGGCGGCAGATCGCGATCCGCGCGCCGCCTTCGGCCAGGCCTTCGATCCGCCAGGCGTAGCCCCATCGCGCCAGGGTCGGCAGCAGGGGTTCGGGTCGCTGCGGGGTGAGCGCGTCCAGGCGCTCGCCGGCCGCCAGCGTCTCGAGCGTGTCGAGGATGCGCTGCATCGGTTCGGGCGGCGGCAGGTGGCGCAGGTCGAGGAGCGGAGGCATGGCGGCGGTTTCGTGGCGATGGCGGCGTGCGGCCACCATCGCGCCCGCGCGCGGGCGGTGCCTTGACCTGCATCAGGCCGGCATCGATGGGCCACCTGGCACCCGCATGCGTTCAGCTTGATCCCGGTCATGGAGGCGCGGCAGCGGCAGGGCCTACGGTGCGCGCACCCCACAACAGAGGTGTGCTGCATGAAGATCCGTTCCACCCGTCGCGCCTGGTCGGCGCTGGCCGCATTGCCGCTGGCGCTGTCCACGCTCGCGGTCGCCGCCGCCGAGCGCGAAGGCGCCTACCTCGACCTGCGCTACCGCCACGAGCGGGTCGACCAGGACGGCCTGGCGCGCGACGCCGGCGCCGATACCCTGCGCCTGCGCGCAGGCTTCCGCAGCGGCAGCTGGCACGGCTGGTCCGCCCTGGCCGAGGCCGACGCGGTGATGGACCTGGGCGATGGCCATTACAACGACACCCGCAACGGCCAGCGCCAGTACCCGGTGGTCGCGGACCCGGCCGGCGCCGAGCTCAACCAGGCGCTCGTGCGCTACGCCCACGGCCAGGCCAGCGCCAGCTTCGGCCGCCAGCGGATCAACCTGGGCAACCAGCGTTTCGTCGGTGGCAGCGCCTGGCGCCAGAACGAGCAGACCTTCGACGGCGTGCGGGTGCAGTGGCAGCCCCTGCAGAAGCTGAGCCTGGACTACGCCTGGCTGGACGGCATCAACACCGTGTTCGGGCCGCAGGACAGCGCCGCGTCCACCCGCGCCAATCCGTCCGACATCGAGGGCCGCAGCCAGCTGCTGCAGGCCACCCTGCAGCTCGTCCCGGCGCTGGCGGCCAGCGCCTATCACCATCGCCTGGACCTGGAGGACGCGGCGGTCACCGCGACCGCGCCTTTGGGCACCCTGGTCAGCCGCACCAGCGGACTGCGCCTGGAGGGCAGGCGGCGCGGGTGGAGCTACGCCGCCGAATACGCGCGCCAGCGCGAGCTGGACCGCAATCCATGGCGACTGGACAGCCGCTACCGCCTGGCGGAGCTGGGCTACAGCGTGCGCGGCGCGGTGCTCAAGGCCGGCTACGAGTCGCTCGGCGGCGGCGAGGGCACGGGCAATCGTGCGTTCCAGACGCCGCTGGCGACCAAGCATGCCTTCCAGGGCTGGGCCGACGTGTTCCTGACCACGCCGGCGGCGGGCGTGGACGACCACTACGCGGGAATCACCGCGCCGCTGGCCGGCGGCAGCCTGCAGGCCTGGTACCACGACTTCGTGCCCGAGCGCGGCGGCGGCCGCTACGGCAAGGAGATCGACCTGTCCTGGGCGCATGCCATCCCGGGGGTGAAGGGGCTGAGCGGGCTGGCGAAGCTGGCGCATTACCGCAGCGACGATGACGCGCGCACGGCGGACGTGGACAAGGTCTGGCTGCAGTTGCAGTACGCGTACTGAGTCGGAGGCAGGCCGGGATGTTGCGCCGCGGCGCTTCGGGGTTGGCCGGCTGTTTCCCTAGCCGGCGTCGCCGCGTGCCCGTCCTCCGGCTTCCGGACCGCGGTCACGCTTCCCGTGCCGGCCGCGGGAATCCGCCGGCCGCTTGATCCACGTCAAACAACATGTGGTGCCTGATCAACAGAATCACCCCACATCTTGTGGAGGAGGTTCCCTCATGGACAGGCACGCGGACGGCCAGGGCGCGCCCCGGCTGCGGCCCCAGGCGACCCGGGTGGACCCAGTGGCCACGGTCGAGGAGTACCTCAACCGGGCCGACTGGCGGGTCAACGCCAACGCCAACCAGGGCTACTCGCTGGGCGGGCTGATCCTCAACGTGGCCGGCAAGGTCACCGCCAACTACTGGCTGGACCGGATCTACCCGGCCGCCATCGGCCGCGCCCACCGCGAGGGCGACCTGCACATCCACGACCTGGACATGCTCTCCGGCTACTGCGCCGGCTGGTCGCTGCGCACCCTGCTGTACGAAGGGCTCAACGGCGTGCCCAACCGGGTCGAGGCCGGACCGCCGAAGCACCTGTCCTCGGCGGTGGGCCAGATCGTCAACTTCCTCGGCACCCTGCAGAACGAATGGGCCGGTGCCCAGGCCTTCTCCTCGTTCGACACCTACATGGCCCCGTTCGTGCGCAAGGACGCGCTGTCCTACGAGCAGGTGCGCCAGTGCATCCAGGAGCTGATCTACAACCTCAACGTGCCCTCGCGCTGGGGCACCCAGACGCCGTTCACCAACCTCACCTTCGACTGGGTCTGCCCGGCCGACCTGCGCGAACAGACCCCGTTCATCGCCGGCGAGGAGATGCCGTTCGCCTACGGCGAACTGCAGGCGGAGATGGACATGATCAACCGCGCCTACATCGAGGTGATGAGCGCGGGCGACGCCAAGGGCCGGGTGTTCACCTTCCCGATCCCGACCTACAACATCACCGCCGACTTCCCCTGGGAGTCGGAGAACGCCCAGCGCCTGTTCGAGATGACCGCCCGGTACGGCCTGCCGTACTTCCAGAACTTCATCAACTCCGAGCTGGACCCGGGGATGATCCGCTCGATGTGCTGCCGCCTGCAGCTGGACCTGCGCGAGCTGCTCAAGCGCGGCAACGGCCTGTTCGGCAGCGCCGAGCAGACCGGCAGCCTGGGCGTGGTCACGATCAACTGCGCGCGCCTGGGTTACCTGCACCGCGGCGACGAGGCCGCGCTGTTCGCGCGCCTGGACGAACTGCTGGAGCTGGGCCGGCAGAGCCTGGAGATCAAGCGCCAGGTGGTGCAGGAGCTGATCGACGGCGGCCTGTATCCCTACACCAGGCGCTACCTGGGCAGCCTGCGCAACCACTTCTCCACGCTGGGGGTGAACGGGATCAACGAGATGATCCGCAACTTCAGCGACGACGCCCACGACATCACCAGCGAGTGGGGCCACGCCTTCGCCCTGCGCCTGCTCGACCACATCCGCGAGAGGATGGTCGTGTTCCAGGAGAAGACCGGCCACCTCTACAACCTCGAGGCCACGCCGGCCGAGGGCACCACCTACCGCTTCGCCAGGGAGGACCGCCGGCGCTGGCCGCGGATCCTGCAGGCCGGGAGCGACGACCAGCCGTACTACACCAACTCCTCGCAGCTGCCGGTGGGCTTCACCGACGACCCGTTCGAGGCGCTGGAACGGCAGGAGGCCCTGCAGTCGCGCTACACCGGCGGCACCGTGCTGCACCTGTACATGGGCGAGCGCGTCTCCAGCGGCGCCGCCTGCCGCGACCTGGTCCGGCGCGCGCTGACCCGCTTCCGCCTGCCCTACATCACCATCACCCCGACCTTCTCGATCTGTCCCGTGCACGGCTACCTGGAAGGCGAGCACGCCTATTGCCCGCGCTGCGACGAGGAGAAGCTGGCGCAGAAGCGCCGCGAACTGGCCGGCGCGGCCTAGCCGCTCCATCCACCCAACCCCGTCGTCCCGGCGCATGCCGGGACCCAGCGACTTCAAGCCACGCCGTCCACCGGCAGCACACCGGCCGATGCCGTCCCACCCCCGCCGCCCATCCCGCAACAGGAGAGCACCCATGAACGTCACCACCATCGTCCCCACCCTGCGCGACGAAGAACGCCAGCCCTGCGAAGTCTGGACCCGGGTCATGGGCTACCACCGCCCGGTCTCCAGCTTCAACATCGGCAAGCAGGGCGAGCACGCGGAGCGCCGCTTTTTCGTCGAGTCGGTCTTCGCCGAGCCGGCCCCGGCCGGAACCGCGCGCGCCGCATGATCCGGATCGGCGGCATGCTGCCGCTGACCACGATCGACTTCCCGGGCAGGCTGGCGGCGGTCCTGTTCCTGCAAGGCTGCCCCTGGCGCTGCGGCTACTGCCACAACCCGGAACTGCTGCCCGCCCGCGGCGAGGACGCGATCGCCTGGGAGCAGGCGATCGCCTTCCTGCGCCGCCGCCGCGGCCTGCTCGATGGCGTGGTCTTCTCCGGCGGCGAACCGATGCTGCAGCCCGGGCTGCCGGCCGCGGTACGTGCCGTGCGCGAGCTCGGCTTCGCCACCGCCCTGCACACCGGCGGCATGTATCCGCTACGCCTGGCGCGCCTGCTGCCGTACCTGGACTGGGTCGGCCTGGACATCAAGGCCTTGCCCTCGCGTTACGCCGAGGTCACCGGCCGCCGCCTCGGCGCCGATGCGGTGTGGGACTCGCTGAAGTGGCTGCTGGCCAGCGGCGTGGACTACGAGTGCCGTACCACCTGGCATCCGGACCTGTACCCGGAGGAAGAACTGCATGCCCTGGGCCGCGAACTGGCCCGCCGCGGCGTGCGCCGATGGGTGGTGCAGGAGTGCCGGCTGGACCCGGCGCGGCACGGACCGTGGACGGCGCCGGATCTGGGTGCACTTGCCGATGGCGTCGCGGGAGTCGAACTGCGGCGGGCGTGAGGGAACGGTCCACGCGATGGCCCGTCCGTCGGGATGGTCAGCCCTTGTCCGGAGTTCGCTTCCGTGCGCTGGGCCTCGGGCCGCTGGCCCTCCGATGGCCGCCCCGGCCCGGGAATGCGAAGATCCGCCACGCTGTCGCGGATCCCGCCGCGATGACCCCTCCCAAGAGACCCAGTGAAGACACCACAAGGACTGCAGGCGCTGATCGACGACGGTGTCATCGACGAGGTGCTGCGGCCGCTCAAGAGCGGCAAGGAAGCGGCGGTGTACGTCGTGCGCAGCGGCGAGGAGGTGCGCTGCGCGAAGGTCTACAAGGACATGGCCCAGCGCAGCTTCCAGCAAAGGGTGCAGTACCAGGAGGGCCGCAAGGTGCGCGGCAGCCGCGAGGCCCGCGCGATCGGCAAGGCCAGCAAGTACGGGCGCAAGCAGCAGGAGACGGCCTGGAAGAACACCGAGGTCGAGGCGCTGTACCAGCTGCGCGAGGCCGGGGTGCGGGTGCCCGAGCCGTACGGCTATTTCCACGGCGTGCTGGTGATGGAACTGGTCACCGATGCCGGCGGGTTCTCGGCGCCGCGCCTGGGCGAGGTCGAGCTGGACCCGGCGCAGGCGCGCGAGTTCCACCGGGTGCTGGTCCGGCAGGTGGTGCTGATGCTGTGCTGCGGCCTGATCCATGGCGACCTGTCGCCGTACAACGTGCTGGTCGGGCCGGACGGGCCGGTGGTGATCGATTTCCCGCAGGTGGTCAGCGCCGGCGGCAACAACGCGGCGCGGACGATGCTGCTGCGCGACATCAACACCCTCACCGCCTGGCTGGGCCGTTGCGCGCCGGAGCTGCTGGACACCTGGTACGGCGAGGAGATGTGGGCGCTGTTCGAGGCCGGCGAGCTGCGGCCGGACACGGAACTGAGCGGCGAGTTCACTCCGGACGCATCCGCGGTCGACCTGGACAGCGTGCGCCACGCGATCAACGACGCCCGCGAGGAGGCGTTGATCCGGCAGCAGGGCCGCGAGGCGGCGGAAGAGGACGACTAGGCGTCGGGCGCCTTCAGAACCGCTCGCCCACCGGCAGATAGCGCCACGCGCCCGCCGGCATCGCCCCGTCCGCGCCCTTGCCCAGGCCGATCCGGCCGATGCGCAGGCGGCGGATGGACACGACTTCCAGCCCGACCTGCGCGCACATGCCGCGCAGCTGGCCCTCGCGCACGTCCTTGATCGCGAAGCGCAGCCGGGTTTCGTTCTGCCAGCTGACCTTGCACGGCGGCAGGATGCGGCCGTCGAACGCCAGGCCATGGCCCAGCCGCTCCAGGCCGTCGGGCGCGATACGGCCGCGGACCTCGACCACGTATTCGTGCTCGATCAGGGCCGCGTCCTCGACCAGGCGGCGCCAGACGCGGCCGTCCTGGGTCAGCACCATCAGGCCGCTGGCCTCGGTGTCCAAAGGCACCAGCGGGGTGAGTCGATGGAAATGCCTCTGCAGCAGGCGCGTGCCGCTGGGATCGTCGCTCCAGCGAATGGCCGGCGTCACCAGTGCTGCGGCAGGACGGGGACCGTCGATCGCATCGAAACCCGGTGGCTTGTGCAGCAGGATCGTGGCCGGTTCGATCTTTTCCAGGCGGGCGTCGGGGTCGAGTTCGATCCGCTCGGCGTCCACCCGGTGCTGCGGCCTTTCCATCACCTCGCCGTCCACCGAAACCCAGCCGTTGCGGATGAACTGCTCGGCCTCCTGGCGCGAAAGGCCGAACAGTTCGGCCACGCGTTGGACAAGTCGGACCGGGGCGGGCATGGGTGTTGCCGGGAGGAAAGGGGAGCGCAGTGTAGCGGCGGCGCGCGCGGGAGCGGCTGCCGGACGGGGCCTTTCATGTAAAATCGCCGCCTTTTGGGCGCTACGGTGGCGAAAGTCCAACAACGCGCACCCGTGCAGGCACCGGCGTTCGCCCGGCTGCTGGCACGCCTCGCGGACGCGGATATCCCGCCGTCCGGGCCCGGGCTGGGCGAACGGCTAGGGCAGTGGATCGACTGGAACCGCGCGGTGGTCCTGGCCCGTGCCCTGGACGGTCGCCTGCCCAAGGCTGGCGTGACTGGCGACGCGGCAGGCGACGTGGCGGCGGACGCGGCCGAGTGCGCCCGCGTACGCGCCTCGCTGGCTGAGGCCATCGCCGGCGAGCGCGGCCTGAACCTGCCCACCCCCGCGGCGGCACCGGACTATGCCCCGTTCCGCCAGTACTGCCTGGCGATGCAGCGGGCGATGCAGACCGCCAGCGGCCGCCTGCGCGGGCAGCTGCGCGAGCGCCTGACGGCGGGATCGCCGCAGATGGCGCGGCTGGCCGAGGTCGACGCGGTGATGGAGCAGGCCCTCAGCCCGCGCGAGCACGGCCTGCTGTCCGGCGTGCCGCTGATGCTGGAGGCGTACTTCGGGCGCCTGTGCGCGGCGGCCGCGCAGCCGCAGGCCGAGGCCGCCGAAAGCCAGGCCGCCGCGACCGTCGCGCCCTCCGTCGCCGCGCCTGGCGCCTGGCTGGCGCTGTTCCGCCGTGACCTCAAGGATGTCCTGCTCGCCGAACTCGACGTCCGCTTCCATCCCATCGAAGGCCTGCTCGCGGCGCTTCGCACTTCCTGATCTGATCGAGCGACATGTCCCGCAACTTCCTGCTCCCCGCCATCTTCCTCGCCGGCCTGGCCGCCATCGTTTGGGTCGCCATCGCCACCTTCGCCGTCCATCCCTGGGGCGTGCCGGTCATCGCCCTGGTCGCGGCCTGCTACCTGGCCGGCGCGTACGAACTTTTGCGCTACCGCCAGGCCACCGCGACCCTGGATTCGGCGCTGGACGCGTTGCCGGACGCGGCGGCTTCGGGCCTGGGCGAATGGCTGGCGCGCCTGCACCCGGGCCTGCGCCATCCGGTGCGCCTGCGCATCGAGGGCGAGCGGACCGCCTTGCCCGGCCCCGCGCTCACGCCCTACCTGGTCGGCCTGCTGGTGCTGCTGGGCATGCTCGGCACCCTGCTGGGGATGATGGCGACGCTGCGCGGCACCGGCCTGGCGCTGGAGAGCGCGACCGACCTGGAGGCGATGCGCGGCTCCTTGTCGGCGCCGGTGCGCGGGCTGGGCTTCGCCTTTGGCACCTCGATCGCCGGCGTGGCCGCGTCCGCAATGCTCGGTTTGCTGTCGGCCTTGTGCCGGCGCGAGCGGCTGGCCGCGGTGCACAGGCTGGACGCGGAGATCGCCACCACCCTGCGCCCGTACTCGCAGGCGCACCAGCGCGAGCAAGCCTTCGGGCTGCTGCGGCGCCAGGCCGAGCTGATGCCCGACCTGGTCGAGCGGATGCAGGCGATGGTCGCGGCGGTCGAGCGCCAGGCCGCGGCCAGCCACGAGCAGCTGGCGGTGCGCCAGCAGGATTTCCATGAGCGCCAGGAGGCGGCGCAAGCGCGCCTGGCCGGTACCCTCGAGCACGCCCTGAAGGCCGGCGTGGCCGAGAGCGCGCAGGCGGTGGCCGCGGTGCTGCAGCCGATGGCGCAAGCGACCCTGGACGGCCTGGCGCGCGAGGCCGCGGCCACCCACCAGGCGGTGGCGCAGGCCACCCGGCAGCAGCTCGACGGCCTGGCCTCCGGCTTCGAGCGCGCCGGCGCGGCCGCGGCCGAAAGCTGGAACGCGGCCCTGGCCGTCCAGCGCGAAGCCAATGCGGATGCCGCGCTGCGCCTGCAGGAAACCCTGGATGCGTTCGTCGCCGGCTTCGAACGAAGCTCCGCCGCGCTGGTCGAAGGCGTGGCCGCGCGCCTGGACCGCAGCGCGGCCGGCATGGACGACACCTGGCAGCGATCCATCGCCCTGCAGGCCGAGGCCAATGAAGCGCTGGTGGCGCGCCAGGGCCAGGCGCTGGACGCGGCCGCGGCCCACCTGGAACGCCAGGCCGGCGAACTGGTGCGCGGCCTCGACGGCAGCCACGCGCAACTGCACGCCGACCTGGCCGCGCAGGACGCGCGACGCCTGGAAGCATGGGCCGCGCAGCTGGCGGCGATCAGCGAAGGCCTGCGCGAGGACTGGACGCGCGCGGCGCAGGACGCCGCGCGCAGCCAGCAGGCGGTCTGCGCCACGCTGGAGCGCAGCGCCGGGCAGATCGCCGCCCAGGCCCGGGACCAGGCCGCGCAGACCATCGCCGAGATCGAGCGGCTGGTGCAGGCGGCCTCCGAGGCGCCGCGCGCGGCCGCCGAGGTCGTGGCCGAGCTGCGCCAGAAGCTGTCCGACAGCATGGTCCGCGACACCGCCATGCTCGAGGAGCGCACCCAGCTGATCGGCACCCTCGGCACCCTGCTCGACGCGGTCAACCACGCCTCTACCGAGCAGCGCGGCGCGATCGACGCTCTGGTCGCGACTTCGGCCGGGCTGCTGGAGCAGGTCGGCACCCGCTTCACCGACCACGTCCAGGCGCAGACCGGCAAGCTGGAAAACGTGGCCGCGCAGGTCGCCGCCGGCGCCGGCGAGGTCGCCGGCCTGGGCGATGCGTTCGGCATGGCGGTGCAGCGCTTCGGCGAATCCAGCGCCGGCCTGGTCGAGCGGCTGCAGGCGATCGAGGGCGCGCTGGAGCGCTCGCTGGCGCGCAGCGACGAGCAGCTGGCCTATTACGTCGCCCAGGCGCGCGAGGTGATCGACCTCAGCCTGCTGTCGCAGCAGCAGATCGTGGCCCAGCTGCAGCAGCTCGACGGCGCGCGCGGCGACGGGGCCGGCGCGGCATGAGCGTGGAGTTCGACGACGGCGAGGCGTCCGCGCCGATCTGGGCGACCTTCGCCGACCTGATGTCGGTGCTGCTGGGCGCGTTCGTGCTGGTGCTGGTCGGCGCGATCGCGATCCAGGCGCAGCTGGCCAGCCGCCTGGACGAGGAAGTGCGCCGGCGCGAGCAGGAGGAACAGCAGCGCCGCACCCTGGAGCAGGTGCTGGCGGTGCCGCTGGCCGAGGGCCGGGTGACCCTGGTGGACGGGCGCATCGGCATCGGCGGCAACGTCCTGTTCGCGCTCAACTCCGACCAGTTGCAGCCGGAGGGCGGCGAACTGCTGCGCAGCCTGGCCGGCCCGCTCGCCGGCTACCTGGCCGCGCGCGAGCAGATCCTGATGGTCAGCGGCTTCACCGACGACCGCCCGGTGCTGGGCAGCAACCGCCAGTTCGCCGACAACTGGGAACTGTCGGCGCAGCGCGCGCTGACCGTGACCCGCAGCCTGATCGAGGCCGGGGTGCCGGCGGACGCGGTGTTCGCCGCCGCCTTCGGCGCGCAGCAGCCGGTGAGCACGAACGACGACGAGGCCGGACGGGCGAAGAACCGGCGGGTGGAGATCGCGCCGATCCCGCGTCCGCAGCGAACCCAGGCGGCCCAGGCGACGCCGCCCGCGCAGAAGCAGGCCGATGGCGGCTGAGCACGTCGACCTGGCGGACTGGCTTGCGGTCCGGCGCGCGCAGGGTGGCGTGCAGGTCTGGCGACTGGACCTGATCGAGGCGCTGCACGCGCGCGCGGCTGCGCACCAGGGCGAAGCGCGACGGATGCTGGAAGCGCGGATATCCGCACTGGTGGCCGAATGCGAGGCCGTACCGGCACATGCGGCCGTGGTTGGTACCGGTGCCGCGCCGGAGCCCGGCGTGCTGGCCGCATTGGCGGACGAACTGGCTGCGCGGCAGCGGCAGCGCGACGAAGGCGCGGGCAGGCGGGTCGCGCTGCCGGCGCTGGAGGCCTCGCGCCGCACCTGGGCGCGGCTGCGTACCGAGGCCCAGCTGCGGCAGTCGTTGGAGCAGGTGGACGAGGACGCTGGCCCGCTCAACTCCGGTCGCCTGGTGCACCGGGCGCTGACCCTGATGCAGCAGTGCTCGCCCGGCTACCTGCAGCACTTCGTCGCCTACGTCGACGCGCTCTCGTCGCTGGAGTCGCTGCGCGCGGCGGCCACGCCGGAACCGCGCGCGGCCACGGCCAAGCCCGCCCGTTCGCGCACCCGCAAGCGCCGGTAGGCGCCGGCAAGCGCGGCCGTAGGCCTCAATCGCCGGCGGCTTCCGGTTCCGGCCGCATCTCCGGCGTCGCGGTCGAGACACCGGCCGCTTCCCAGCATTCCTGCAACAGTCCGCATCCCGGCGAGCAGGGATCGGGCCACTCCAGTTCGCTTGCGTCCATGGTGGACTCCCGGGCCGTTCAGCCCATCAGCAGATAGAACGCGCCCAGCGGATGGTGGGCGCGGGCGATGCAGTAGACCTGCAGGAAGCACAGGGCCGCGGCCACCACCAGCCCGGCGCGCGCCACGGTGCGCCGCTTCGGCTTGAAGGCCAGGATCCCCAGGACCACGTAGGCGGTGACGAAGCACAGCTTCACCAGCAGCCAGCCGTTGGCGTACAGCGCCTTGGGCAGGATCGTCAGCAGCATGAAGGCCGCGGTCAGCAGCACGGTGTCGACGGTGTAGCTGAGGTAGCGCACCGGGGCCATGCGCGGCCAGCGCATGCCGGCCAGCAGGGCCATCGCGCGCAGGCCGAAGAAGCTGCCGCTGATCATCGCCGCGGCGATGTGGACCAGCTTGATGTCGGGATAGAAGGTGATCATGGGTCGTGTGGTTCAGCCCGGGCGGCCGTCGCGCCGCGGGCTCAGATAGATGCGGCCGATCCTGGCCACCCACGGCGACAAAGCGACCAGCCAGCCGACCGCGGCCACGGCCTGCCACAGGCCCGGGTCGGGCAGGACCTCGGCCAGGATCCGCAGGGTGGCCACGACCTGGATGGCGACGAAGGCGAACCAGGCGATGCCGTACATCTGCAGGGGCCGGCCCGAGTGTCCCTGGGTGACGCGGGTGACCATCGCCACCAGCAGGCTGCCGAAGAAGCCGACGAACAGGGCGTGCATCGGCGCGCGGCCGAGGATGAACTCGCCGCTGGCCAGGTAGGTCAGGCTCTGCGCCAGGTACAGGGCGAAGGTCGCCGGCAGCCAGGCGGTGCCGATGAACAGCACCGCCAGCAGGCCCGGCATCGGCGGGCTGCCCGCGGCGCGGCGCGGCCACCAGCGCCAGACCGCGTAACCGGTCAGCGCCAGCAGCGGCGCGTCGGCCAGCCACAGCCAGGCGTAGCCGTGCACCAGTTCCAGGCCGAGGTGGAGCATCGCCAGCGCCCACACCGCGCCCAGCCACCACAGCGGGCGCCAGGCCTGGTAGCCGGGGACCGAATTGCCGGCGAAGAACGGGAACATGCGGTGGGCCACGGTCACGTACACCGGCAACAGCAGGCCGAAGCCGCCGAGCTTGATGCTGGCGAACGCCCAGTCCGCCGGCGCGCCGAGGACGAAGGCCAGGAACATCGCCACCCCCAGCCAGCCCAGCACCAGCCCGGCGAAGCACGAGCGCGCGTGCCAGGTGCGGCCCTTCTCGTCGGCCAGCAGCCGGCCCAGGATCGCCAGCGCCGCGCTCCAGCCGGCCAGCGCCATCCACAGGCCCACGGTCAGCCCGACCTCCAGGCCGGCGGCGCCGAGCAGGATCGCCAGCTGCCCGCCCATCAGGCCCAGGCCGACCGGCACGTAGTGCCAGCGCTGCAGTTCCGGCAGGCCCATCCAGCGCGGGAAGGTGGTGAGCAGGAAGCCGAACACGAAGCTGGGCAGCACCAGGTACTGCATCAGGAACGCGTGCAGCCAGCCCGGCGGGATCGACAGCGCCGGCGGGGTCCACAGGCCGAAGCGCACCGCCAGCAGCCATAGCGCCCACCACAGCATCGCCAGCAGCACGTTGGACGCGCCGATGAAGAACATCAGCCGGTGCGGCGCGTGCGCCAGCCAGCTGGGCGAGAGGCCGGCAGGGCGGCGCGGGGGCAGGGGGACGACCTCGATGTGCATGGGCGCAGTCTGCCGCCGTCGCCGTCGACGGGCCTTGATCCAGGTCAGGCCGCGCGCATGGACGCGGCTTGACCGCGGTCAAGGCCGGCCACGCCGGGCCTGCCTACAGTCGCTGCATCCGCGGCGCGGTGCCGCGCGATGGCGCGTCCGCGTCCGTTCCCGGTGCCTGTCCTGAGCGAGGCTGTCGATGTCCACTCCCGTTCCCCTTCCCGGCTTCTCCCGCGACGCAACCCCGCAGGATGCGGTCGCCCGGCTCTCGCGCCTGGCGGCCATCCACGCGGCGATGCGCCGGCTCGACCCGGACGCCGAGGTCGCCCTGGACCCGGACAACGGCCGGATGAAGGTGCTCACCGTGCTGCCCCCGGAAGACGTGCTGCAGGTGCTGCAGGCGCTGGGCGAATCGGCCGAGCTGCTGGCGGGCGAGGCGGCGGAGGACGCGGTGGAGGAGGCCGCGCCGGCGCGTGCCGGCGGTTGCGGCTGCGGGTGCAGCAGCCAGCGCTGATGATCGCCACGGTGGTCGCCCACCGGTAAAGGATCGCGGTGCGCGCGATGCGTGAGTGAGAGCCCCGGCCTGGGCCGGGGCGGAGTGCGTCGGCGCGGCGGTCCGTTCAGAACTCGGCCCACTCGTCCTCGTCGAGGCGACGGGCGGTGTTGCCGGTGCTGCGCGCGATGGCGGCACGGGTCCGGTTGCGTGCCTGCGGCGCCGGGAAGGGCGTGGCCACCGCCGGGACATTGGCCGCCGGCGCATCGCTGCCGTCCAGGCGGAACACCGCCACGGCGTCGGCAAGGCCCGCGGCCTGCTCCTCCATCGAACGCGCCGCAGCGGTGGCCTCCTCGACCAGCGCCGCGTTCTGCTGGGTGGTCTCGTCCATCTGCACGATGGTCTGGTTGACCTGCTCGATGCCGGCAGCCTGCTCCTGCGAGGCGGCGCTGATCTCGGCCATGATGTCGGTCACCCGTTGCACCGAGGCCACCAGCTCGCCCATGGTCTTGCCGGCCTGCTCGGCCAGGGCCGAACCGTCGGCGACCTTGCCGGTGGAGTCCTCGATCAGGGTCTTGATCTCCTTGGCAGCGGTGGCGCTGCGCTGGGCCAGCGACCGCACCTCGGTGGCGACCACCGCGAAGCCGCGGCCCTGCTCGCCGGCGCGGGCCGCCTCCACCGCGGCGTTGAGCGCCAGGATGTTGGTCTGGAAGGCGATGCCGTCGATGACCGAGATGATGTCGGCGATCTTGCGCGAGGAGGCCTGGATGTCGGCCATGGTGGTGACCACCTGGCCCACGACCTGGCCGCCCTGGGAGGCGACCGAGGCCGCGCCCACGGCCAGCTGGTTGGCCTGGCGGGCATGGTCGGCGTTCTGCTTGACGGTGGAGGTCAGCTCCTCCATCGAGGCGGCGGTTTCTTCCAGGTTGGCGGCCTGCTGCTCGGTACGACGGGAGAGGTCGTTGTTGCCCGAGGCGATCTCGGTGGCAGCAGTATTGATCGAGCCGGAGGCCTGCTGGATGCCGGAGACGATCGAGGTCAGCTGGGCCACGGTGGCGTTGGCGTCGTCGCGCATGCGCGCGAACACGCCGTGGAAGTCGCCCTGCATGCGTGCGGTCAGGTCGCCGGCGGCGATGGCCCTGAGCAGGGTGGAGACCTGGTCCAGGTTGCCGTCGGTGGTCTCCATCAGCCGGTTCAGGCCGGCGACCATGGCCTGGAAGTCGTGCTGATAGCGCGATTCGTCGCCGCGCTGGGTGAAGTCGCCCGCGGCGGCCGCTTCGGCCAGCTGCCGGATTTCGCGGTTGATTTCGGCCAGGCTGCGCTTGCAGGCGTCCATGGCCTCGGTGATCGCGGCCTTCTCGCCGGGCAGCCGGTCCATGTCCAGCGACAGGTCGCCGACGGCATAGCGTCGCATCACCTCCACCACCCGCAGCTTGACCGCGACGTGCGCGTCGACCAGGGCATTGGTGTCGCGGACCATGCGGCCGTAGTCGCCGTGGAAGCGGCTGTCGTCCATGCGGAAACTGATCCGGCCCTCGTCGTGGCGCTGCGCCATCTCGCCCAGGGCACCGAGCACGGCACGCAACTGCTCCTGCATCCGGCCCATGCCGCTCAGCAACTGGCCGGTCTCGTCGTCGGCCTGCGCCGGGATCGCGTTGTCCAGCCGGCCGTGCGCGATCGCATCGGCCACGGCAGTGGCCAGGCCCAGCGGGCGCACCAGGCTGCGGGTGATGGCGCGGCCGAGCAGCACGCCGGCCACGCCGGCCAGCAGGCAGAAGCCGAGCAGGATCCCGTCGGCCCGCCGCACCGCGCGGTCGATGCCGGAGACGGCCGCGTCCAGGCGCCGGTTCTGCAGGTCGATCGCGGCCTGGATCGCCTGCGAACGTCGCGCGAACGCGGTCTCCGCCGCCTCGGCCAGGGTCTGCGCGGCCTGCGCCTGTTCGCCGGCGGTGGCCTGTTCGACGATGAGGTCGATCCGGCGGCCGGCGACCAGCGCGGCGGCATCGATGGCCTGCCGCGCACGGGCCTCCTCCGCATCCACGGCGAAGGCCTCCAGCGCCCGTGCGGAGTCGGCGTAGCTCTTGCGTACGGCATCGATCCGCTCGGCCACGCCGGTACGCGCGTCCGGAGCGGCGATGACCAGGTCGCGGATGGCCGAGTCGAGGCGGAAGTTGTCGCGTCGCATCAGCGTCATCAGGTGCAGCTTGCGGTTGTGGACGCGGGTGATTTCCTGGATGTGCCGGTCGATGCCGGCGAGCTGGTGCAGGGCGAGCAGGGTCGAAAGGCCCAGGACGGCCAGAAGAAGGCCGAATCCAAGGGCCAGGCGCCTTCCGACTTTCAGGCGCTGGAGCGTTTTCATGGGGGATGTCTTCGATGGGGGAGGTGGCTCCGCCCGGCCCGCGGGGGACTGGGCTGACTCTCCTATCGACATGCCGGCGCAGCCATTGAGCACCGTATTCCGTGCAGGCTTGACCTGGATCAAGCGGGTGCGCATCGGCCTGCGCGCGCCGCCACCGCGCGGCGGTGCGGCAGCAGGCCGCGCGCCAAAGCGCCGCAGCACTGCACCCGGATGTTCCCAGCTCTTGGGGGGAAGAACCAAAAGAAAGGGGGCCGCATTGCGGCCCCCCGATGTCACATCGCCTGTCGCGCGATCAGCGCTTGGGCACGATCGCCGCCGCGGCCACCGCGCTGGCGGACGGCAGCGGCGCCAGGCGCTTGGGCGCCACCCAGAGCCGGAACACGAACCAGGCCAGGGCCAGGGCGCCGACGCTGAACAGCGTGTCGGCCGGCACCCGCATCCACACCAGCAGCTCCACGATCGGCTGCTGCATGAACTCGGCCGAGCGCGCGTACCAGTAGCCGTGGTCGATCGCGGCCAGCAGCTGCAGGATGCCCAGCGGCAGCAGGGTGAAGGCGGCCATCCCGGCCAGGCCGATGTTGAGCGCCCAGAACGCGGTCTTCAGCAGCTTCTCGTTCCAGGCCACATCCGGCCGCAGGCCACGCAGGCAGAACAGCATCAGGCCGATGCCGAGCATGCCGTACACACCGAACATCGCGGTGTGGCCATGGTTCGCGGTCAGGTTCAGGCCCTGCATGTAGTACAGCGGCAGCGGCGGGTTGATCAGGAAGCCGAACAGGCCGGCGCCCACCAGGTTCCAGAACGAGACGGCGAGGAAGAACATGATCGGCCACTTGTACTTCGTCATCCACGGCGTGGCCTTGCCCAGCCTGTAGTTGTGGTAGGCCTCGAAGCCGACGTAGGCCAGCGGCACCACTTCCAGCGCCGAGAAGCTCGCGCCCAGGGCGATCACCGAAGGCGTGGTGCCGGTGAAGTACAGGTGGTGCAGGGTGCCCAGCACGCCGCCGGCCATGAAGACGATCGTGGCGAACAGCACCGCGACCGTGGCCGACTTCACCTGCAGCAGGCCCAGCCGGGTGAACAGGAAGGCGATCACCGCCACCGCGAACACCTCGAAGAAGCCTTCGACCCACAGGTGCACGACCCACCAGCGCCAGTACTCGACCATCGACAGGTGGGTGTGCTCGCCCCACATCAGGCCGGCCGCGTAGAACAGGCCGATGCACACCACCGACAGGAACAGCAGGCCGACGATCGAGCGCGAATCGTCGCCCTTGCGCATCGCGGGCCACAGCGCGCGACCGACCAGGGTCAGCCACAGCAGCAGGCCGACGAACAGGAAGATCTGCCAGAACCGGCCCAGGTCGACGTATTCCCAGCCCTGGTGGCCGAACCAGAAGTTCTTGTCCAGGCCCAGCTTCTGCATCACCGCCAGCCACTGCCCGAAGAACGAACCGACCACGATCACGATCAGGCAGGTCCACAGGAAGTTCACGCCCAGGCGCTGGAACTTCGGCTCGTGCCCGGAGATGGCCGGGGCGATGTACAGGCCCATGCCCAGCCACGCGGTGGCGATCCACAGCACCGCCAGCTGGGTGTGCCAGGTGCGGGTGAGCGAGTAGGGCAGGATCTCGGCCAGGGCGAAGCCGTAGGCCTCCTGGCCCTCGACCTGGTAGTGCGCGGTGGTCGCACCGAGCAGGATCTGGACCAGGAACAGCGCGATCACCACCCAGAAGTACTTGGCGGTGGCGCGCATCGACGGGGTGACCTTGATCGCCGCCAGCGGGTCGCTCTTGGGCAGGACGGGCTCCATCTCCTCGCCGTGGCTGACCGCGTAGTGCCAGCCGAGCAGACCGATGCCGGCGGTCAGGAACAGCACGCTGAACACCGTCCAGATGAACAGGTTCGAGGCGGGCTTGTTGCCGACCAGCTCGTCGTGCGGCCAGTTTGCCGTATAGGTGATCTGCGAGCCGGGACGCTCGGTGACCGAGGCCCAGGCCGCCCACCAGTAGAACGCGGTCAGCTGGCGACGGTGTTCGGCGTCGGGCACGGTGTCGTTGCGCATGGCGTAGGCCTCGCGCAGCTCCGCGGTGGCCGGATCGTTGCCGAACAGGCTCTGGTAGTGCGAGGCGACTCCGGCCATGGCTGCGGCGCGGTCGGCGTCGATGGTGATCGTGCCGGAGGCCGCATCCCAGCTGTTGGGCCGCAACAGGCCCTGCACCCGCTTGGCGTACGCGGCCTGGGTGGCTTCATCCAGCTGCTTGTAGCTGGCCAGGCCGTGCTCGCGCGATGCCCAGATGTCCAGGACCGCCTCGGCTTCGCGGTGCAGCCAGTCCGCGCCCCAGTCGGGCGCCACGTAGCCGCCATGGCCCCAGATCGAGCCCAGCTGCTGGCCGCCGATGGACTGCCAGACCTGGCGTCCGGTTTCGATGTCGGCACGGGTGTAGATCACGGTCCCGTCGGTGGTCACCACCTTCTCGGGCATCGGGGGTGCCTGGCGGTAGGTCTCGCTGCCGACCCATAGCAGGACGGCGAACGAGGCGATGAGCAGGACCGCCAGGCCTGCCCAAAGCTTGCGGGTGGAATTCATGACGTGGCTCTCGGCTGCGGGGAACGGTGGCATCTTCGGCGCCCGCCGCAAGTGCCTCCATGACGCAGGTCAAGCGCCGGGCGGATGGCGGCCGGCAACGGCCGCGGCCCGCGCCTCAGTCGCGCAGCACCGCCAGCGCCAGCGCTTCCAGCCGATCCATGTCCACGATCTCCACGTCGCGCTGCTTGATGTGCAGCAGGCCGTCGGTCTCGAACCGGCGCAGCACCCGGCTCACCGTCTCCGGCGCCTGGCGCAGATAGTTGGCGATGTCGGTGCGCGACATGGTCAGCTGGAACCGCCGCGGCGAGAACCCGCGCGCGGCCAGCCGCCGCGACAGCCCGATCAGGAACGCGGCCATGCGCTCGTCGGCGGTGTTGTCGCGGGCGAACAGCGAGGCCACGCCGATGTCGCGGCTCATCAGCCGGAACAGGTGCGCCTGCAGGTTGGGCAGGCGCTGGGCCAGCAGGGCGATCTTCGGGAACGAGAACCGGCACAGCATCACCGTGTCCAGCGCCACCGCATTGCACGGGTAGCGGTCGCCGTGGATCGCGTTCAGGCCGATCACCTCGCCGGGCAGGTGGAAGCCCAGCACCTGCTCGTGCCCGTTGCGGTCGATCTGGTAGGTCTTGACCGTGCCGGCGCGGACCGCGGCGATCGCGCCGAACGGGTCGCCCTCGCGGAACACGTGCTCGCCCGGGTGCAGCGGGCCGACATGCTCGACCAGCACGTGCAGGTCCATCAGCGCGCGCTTGTCCATGCCCTCGGACAGGCAGGCCTGGGAGAAGGCGCAGGTGGAGCAGAAGGTCAGCGCATCGCCGTCGTCGGCCAGGACCGTCGGGCTGGTCCGCGGGAATACCGTGGGCGAGGTCATGCCAAGGCTCCCGCCGCGATCAGACGGTGCGCGAGTACCGGGGCTGGGCCGTGTCGGCGGCGGGGGCGAGGTAACGGTCGAAGCACATGGCGATGATACGCAGCAGCAGCCGCCCGCGCGAGGTCGCGTGCAGGCCGCGGCGGTCGAGCTCGACCAGGCCGTCGTCCTGCAGGGGCGCCAGCCGTTTCAGGGCCTCGCCGAAATAGTCGCGGAAGTCGATCACGTGGCGGCGGCCGAGGGCGTCGAAGTCCAGTTCGCCGTGGCACATCAGCGCCTGGATCACGTCGGCCCGGATCACGTCGTCCTCGTCCATGCGCATGCCGCGCCAGACCGGCAGGCGGCCGGCGTCGATCGCCTGCTCCCAGCTGCCGATGTCGCGCGGGTTCTGGCTGAAGCTGGCGCCGATGTGGCTGATCGCGCTCACCCCCAGGCCGACCAGGTCGCTCTCGGCGTGGGTGGTGTAGCCCATGAAGTTGCGGTGCAGGCCGCCCTCGCGCTGGGCCTTGGCCAGCTCGTCGCCGGGCAGGGCGAAGTGGTCCATGCCGATGTACTCGTAGCCGGCCTGGCCGAGCTTGTCGATCGCCAGCCGCAGCAGGTCCAGCTTGGCCTCCGGCGAGGGCAGGTCCTCGGCGTGGATCCTCTGCTGCGGGCGGAACAGGTTGGGCAGGTGGGCGTAGCCGTAGATCGCCAGCCGGTCCGGGCGCGCATCCAGGGTGATGTCCAGGGTCCGCGAGAAACCCTCCAGGGTCTGCTTGGGCAGGCCGTAGATCAGGTCGACGTTGACCGAGCGGAAGCCGTGAGTGCGGCAGGCCTCGATGATGCCCAGGGTCTGCTCCACGCCCTGCACCCGGTTGACCGCCTCCTGCACCACCGGATCGAAGTCCTGCACGCCCAGGCTGGAGCGGTTGAAGCCGGCGGCGGCCAGGCGGCCGACCTCCTCGGGGGTGATGAAGCGCGGGTCCAGCTCGATCGAGCAGTCCATCTTCGCCTCGGGGGCGAAGTGGAAGTGCCGGCGCAGCACGTCCACCACCTCGGCGATCTGTGCGGGATCGAGGAAGTTGGGGGTGCCGCCGCCGAAGTGGACCTGCTGCACGTCGCGGTCGCGGTCGAACAGGGTCGAGACCATCGCGATCTCGCGGTACAGCCGGGTGAGGTAGGCCTCGCCGCGGCCCTTGTCGCGGGTGATGATCCGGTTGCAGCCGCAGTAGAAGCACGGGCTGGTGCAGAACGGGATGTGCAGGTACAGCGAGATCGGGCGCGGGATCGGGTCGCCGTTGCTGGCCGCGGCCACCGCCCGCAGCTCGGCCTCGCCGAACCCCGGGGTGAACTGCGGCGCCGTGGGATAGGAGGTGTAGCGCGGCCCCGGCACGTCGTAGCGCTGGAGCAGCTGCGGGTCGAACAGGGAAGAGAGACTGGCCATGGCGACAGGCTAGGCAGGCGGCGCCCGGGTGTCCTTGATGCAGGTCAATCCCGCCTCTGCGGACGGTTTTCCTTCAGCAAGGTGATGCCGGCGGGCGGATCCGCAGGCCCGATGTTCCATCTGCAACCGTCGCCCGGGCGGTTCGCCGCCGGCGCGTGTTGCATGGCAACATTGGAGCCGAGCCTCGTCCCGCCCCCCTCGCCAGATGCTGCGCGTCCTGCTGGTCAACGACACCGACAAACCGATCGCCGACCTGCAGGAAGCCCTGCGCCAGGCCGGCTACGAGGTGTTGCCGCAGGTGGCCGGCGGCGGCCTGCTCAAGGCGGTGCAGGACCTGCAGCCGGACGTGGTCATTCTCGACGTCGACTCGCCCTCGCGCGACACCCTCGAGCAGCTGTCGATGCTCAACCGGCACGCGCCGCGGCCGGTGGTGATGTTCTCGGCCGACGGCGACGAGGCCCTGATCCGCGACGCGGTCGGCGCCGGGGTGGCGGCCTACGTGGTCGACGGCCTGGCGCCGGCGCGGCTGGCGCCGATCCTGCGCGTGGCCATGGCCCGCTTCGAGCAGCAGTCACACGTGCGCCAGCGGGTGGACGAGCTGGAGCAGAAGCTGCTCGACCGCAAGGACATCGACCGGGCCAAGGGCCTGCTGATGGACCGCCGCGGCCTGAGCGAGACCGAGGCCTACGCCGCCCTGCGCCAGCAGGCAATGAAGCAGGGCCTGAAACTGGCGGACGTGGCCCGGCGGATCCTGGCCATGGCCGACCTGTTGGGATGAAGGACAGACGATGACGACTCCGCCCGCCGACGCCGTGCGCACCCTGGACGTGGGCTTCATGCCCCTGCTGGACGCCGCGCCCCTGCTGGCGGCCGTGCGCCTGGGCCTGGACCGCCGCCACGGGCTGAGCCTGCGCCTGCACCGCCAGGCGTCGTGGGCGGTGCTGCGCGACCGCCTGCTGTCGGGCGAGCTGGACGCGGCCCACGCCATGGCCGCGCTGGTGCTGGGCGTGCAGACCGGGATCGGCGGGCCGCAGGCCGACCTGGCGATCCTGATGGGCCTGAACCGCAACGGCCAGGCGATCACCCTGTCGCCGTCGCTGGCACAGGCCCTGGACGAGGGCCGCTCGCTGGCCAGCGCCCTGCGCGCGCTGCCGCGCAAGCCGGTGTTCGCCCAGACCTTCCCCACCGGCACCCACGCCCTGTGGCTGTACTACTGGCTGGCCGCGCTGGGCCTGGACCCGATGCGCGACATCGAGGCGGTCACCCTACCGCCGCCGCTGATGCCGCAGGCGCTGGCCGCCGGCGAGCTGGACGGCTTCTGCGCCGGCGAGCCCTGGGGCGAACAGGCCGAGGCCATCGGTGCCGGCCGCCGGGTGATCCGCAGCGGCCGGATCTGGTCCGGGCATCCGGAAAAGGTGCTGGCGACCCGCCGCGATTTCGCCGCGCTGCAGCCGGAACTGGCCACCGCGCTGACCGCGGCGGTGCTGGAGGCCTGCCGCTGGCTGGACGCCGAGCCCTCGCACCGCGAGCAGGCGGCGCAGTGGCTGGCCGAGCCGGAGGCGATCGGCCTGCCGGCCGAGCGCCTGGCCGCGTGCCTGGCGCCGCGCGAGGGCGAACTGGCGGGCGAGGCCTTGCGCTTCCATGCCGATGGCGACGCCAACTTCCCGTGGATTTCCGATGGGCGCTGGTTCCTGGGCCAGTTCCGCCGCTGGGGCTGGCTGCCGGCGGCGGCCGGGGGCGACGACGACGCCTGGCTGGCCGACCTCTACCGCCGCGACAGCTATCGTCAGGCCGCCCTGCAGCTCGGGGTGCCGCTGCCGGTGGTACCCAGCCGCGCGAGCATGCTGTTCGACCGCCGCGAGTGGGGCTGAGCGGACCGGCGTCGCAACCGTAGGGCAAAGACGCTGGGTCCCGGCGTTCGCCGGGACGACGGGAGTGGGGAAAGGCGCAGCAAAGCCTGAGGAGCAGAAGCCCCCGAAGCGGTGAACGCCACGCCCGCAGAGGCCGTCGTGCCTTGGGTCTGCGGGGCAAGTGGCACAGGGACGTGCCACGGCCGCGCGTTGCGGGCAGGAGGCCCGCCCGAGCGGTGCACCGCAGACCCGAGGCACGGCGGCCCCGCCCGACGCAGCGCTTTTACGCCATCCCATCCAAGCGCCTTTACGCCATCCCCAGCGCTTGCCGCACTGCACAACAGCAGTGCCCCTTGCACCTTCACGGTGCCAGATGCACACGTCCGTCGACCCGCTCCCAACCGGTCTCCGTCATCCACGGACGTGCAACCCATTGATGCGGATGGATTCGCACGCCCGATCCGAGCCGCCGGAAAACTTGGCACGGCCATTGCGATGAACCCCATGCAGGCGCAACGGCGTGCCGGCACACAACCCGATACGTAGCCCGGCCAACGGCGGTCGAGCCACGCAGACAACGGCGTCTTCCGGTGCGAACCGGGAGGCGCCGTTTTGTTTTCCGCAGCACCCGCGTACCCCCACCCGGAGATGGCTGGAATGCACCGATCCTTCTGGAAAGCCGGACACACCCCGACCCTGCTGTCGGCGTTCCTCTACTTCGACCTCAGCTTCATGGTCTGGTACCTGCTCGGCCCGCTGCAGGTGCAGATCGCCGAAGCGCTGGCGCTGGACACCCAGCAGCGCGCGCTGATGGTGGCCGTGCCGATTCTGTGCGGCGCGGTGCTGCGGCTGTTCCTGGGCCTGCTGGCCGACCGCATCGGCGCCAAGCTGACCGGCGTGCTCGCCCAGCTGCTGGTGATCGCCGCCCTGCTGGTGGCCTGGAAGCTGGGCGTGCACAGCTTCGGCCAGGCTTTGCTGCTGGGGCTGATGCTGGGCGTGGCCGGCGCTTCCTTTGCGGTGGCCCTGCCGCTGGCCTCGCGCTGGTATCCGCCCGAGCACCAGGGCACGGCGATGGGGATCGCGGGGGCGGGCAATTCCGGCACCGTGCTGGCGGCGCTGTTCGCGCCGGCGCTGGCGGTGACCTTCGGCTTCCAGAACGTGTTCGGCCTGGCCTGCATCCCGCTGGCGCTGGTGCTGCTGGTGTTCGCCCTGTGCGCGAAGGACGCGCCGGTGCCGGTGGCGCGCAAGACCCTGGGCGACTACGCCCAGGTGCTGGTCGGCAACCGCGACTCGTGGTGGTTCATGTTCTTCTACGCGATCACCTTCGGCGGCTTCGCCGGCTTCGCCAGCGCCCTGCCGGGCTACTTCCACGACCAGTTCGGCTTCGAGCCGAAGCTGGCCGGCTGGGCCACCGCCGCCTGCGTGCTGGCCGGCTCGGTGATGCGCCCGCTCGGCGGCGTGATCGCCGACCGCATCGGCGGCACGCGCTCGCTGCAGATGGTCTATGTCGCCGTCACCGTGCTGGTCGCCGCCGCGGCGCTGGGCATCGGCGGGGCGACCGCGACGGTCGCGCTGTTCGTGTTCACCCTGCTGTGCCTGGGCGCGGGCAATGGGGCGGTGTTCCAGCTGGTTCCGCAGCGCTTCGGCGCCGAGATCGGGCTGATGACCGGCCTGATCGGCATGGCCGGTGGCGTCGGCGGCTTCCTGCTCGCGGCAGGGCTGGGCGTGGTCAAGCAGCACGCCGGGTCCTACGCACCGGGCCTGTGGCTGTTCGCCGCGGTCGCCCTGACCGCCTCGCTGTGCCTGGTCGGCGTCAAGCAGCGCTGGCGCATGCACTGGGCCGCGGCGGGCGCCGCCCGGGTCTGAGCCATGAACCTGCAGATCGTCGTCGACCCGCTGACCGGACCGGAGATCGCGGCATTGCTGCGCGAGCACCTGGACGACATGTACCGGCTTTCACCGCCGGAGAGCGTGCACGCGCTGGACCTGTCCAAGCTGCGCCAGGCTGACGTCACCTTCTGGAGCGCGTGGAGCGGCGACGAACTGCTCGGGTGCGCGGCGCTGCGCGAGCTCGACGGCTGGCACGGCGAGATCAAGTCGATGCGCACCGCCCTGGTCCATCGCGGACGCGGCGTCGGCGGCGCCCTGATGCGGCGGATCCTCGAGGAAGCCGAGCAGCGCGGCTACCGCCGGCTCAGCCTCGAGACCGGCCCCCAGCCGGAATTCGCCCCCGCCCGCGCGCTCTACCGGCGCTATGGGTTCGATGTCTGCGGTCCGTTCGACAGGTATGTCGAAGACCCGTTCAGCACTTTCATGACGCGCACCCTGGCCGGGGCGCACAACCGGAACGAACGATGAAGAAGCCAAGACTGGTGGTGGTGGGCAACGGCATGGCCGGCATCCGCACGCTCGAGGAGCTGCTGAAGCTGGTGCCGGACATGTACGAGATCACCGTGTTCGGGGCCGAGCCGCACCCGAACTACAACCGCATCCTGCTCTCGCCGGTACTCGCCGGCGAGCAGACCTTCGACGAGATCGTGCTCAATCCCTTGTCCTGGTACGCCGACAACGGCATCGCCCTGCACCTGGGCAAGGAGATCACCACGATCGACCGGGTGCGGCGCAAGGTGGTCGCCGCCGACGGAACCGAGGCCGAGTACGACCGCCTGCTGCTGGCCACCGGCTCGGTGCCGTTCATCCTGCCGGTCCCGGGCAAGGACCTGAAGGGGGTGATCGGCTACCGCGACATCCACGACACCCAGACCATGATCGACACCGCCAGGGTGAAGAAGCACGCGGTGGTGATCGGCGGCGGCCTGCTCGGGCTGGAGGCGGCCAACGGCCTGAAGCTGCGCGGCATGGAAGTGACCGTGGTCCACCTCGCCGGCTGGCTGCTGGAGCGCCAGCTCGACCCGGTGGCCGGCGCGCTGCTGGAGAAGTCGCTGGTCGAGCGCGGGCTGTCGTTCCGGCTCAACACCTCCACCACCGCGATCCTCGGCAACGAAGCCGGCGAGGTCACCGCGGTGCGCTTCTCCGACGGCGAGGAGATCGCGGCCGACCTGGTGGTGATGGCCGCCGGCATCCGCCCCAACACCGCCCTGGCCCAGGGCGCGGGCATCCACTGCAACCGCGGGATCGTGGTCAACGACACCCTGCAGACCTACGATCCGCGTGTCTATGCCGTGGGCGAATGCGCCAGCCACCGCGGCATCGCGTATGGCCTGGTCGCGCCGCTGTTCGAGCAGGCCAAGATCTGCGCCAACCACCTGGCCACCTACGGCATCGGCATCTACAAGGGCTCGGCGGTGTCGACCAAGCTCAAGGTGACCGGCATCGACCTGTTCTCGGCCGGCGAATTCATGGGCGGCGAGGGCACCGAGGAGATCGTGCTCTCCGACCCAGCCGGCGGCCTGTACAAGAAGCTGGTGATCAAGGACGACAAGCTGGTCGGTGCCTGCCTGTACGGCGACACCAGCGACGGCGCCTGGTACTTCAAGCAGATCAAGGACGCCGCGGCCATCGGCGACCGCCGCGACACCCTGGCCTTCGGCGAGACCGCCTTGGGCGACGCCGGCACCGGCGGCCAGGACCGCGCCGCGAGCATGGCCGATTCGGACGAGGTCTGCGGCTGCAACGGCGTGTGCAAGGGCACCATCGTCAAGGCGGTGCGCGAGCAGGGCCTGTTCACCGTGGACGAGGTCAAGAAGCACACCAAGGCCGCCAGCTCCTGCGGCTCGTGCACCGGCCTGGTCGAGCAGATCCTGATGAACTGCCTGGGCTCCAACTTCCAGGAGACGCCCAAGACAAAGGCGGTGTGCGGCTGCACCGCGCTGACCCACGCCGAGGTCCGGCAGGCGATCCGCGAGCACCACCTGGTCAGCCACGCCCAGGCCTACGCCTTCATGGAATGGCGCACCCCCAACGGCTGCGCCACCTGCCGCCCGGCGGTGAACTACTACCTGCTCTCGACCTGGCCGCGCGAGGCGGTGGACGACCCGCAGAGCCGCTTCATCAACGAGCGCGCCCACGCCAACATCCAGAAGGACGGCACCTTCTCGGTGATCCCGCAGATGAAGGGCGGCGTCACCAACGCCAGCGAGCTGCGCCGGATCGCCGACGTCGCCGACAAGTACGCGGTGCCGATGGTCAAGGTCACCGGCGGCCAGCGCATCGACCTGCTGGGGGTGAAGAAGGAGGACCTGGTCGGGGTGTGGAAGGACCTGGGCATGAACTCCGGCCACGCCTACGGCAAGTCGATCCGCACGGTGAAGACCTGCGTGGGCAGCGAGTTCTGCCGCTTCGGCACCCAGAACAGCACCCAGATGGGCATCGACCTGGAGACGATGCTGGCCAACATGTGGAGCCCGCACAAGGTCAAGCTGGCGGTGTCCGGCTGCCCGCGCAACTGCGCCGAGTCGGGGATCAAGGACGTGGGCATCATCGCGGTGGATTCGGGTTGGGAGATCCACGTCGGCGGCAACGGCGGGATCAAGACCGAGGTCGCGCGCTTCCTGTGCAAGGTCAGGACCGCCGACGAGGTCAAGGAATACACCGGCGCCTTTCTGCAGCTGTACCGCGAAGAGGCCTACTACCTCGACCGCACCGTGCACTACATCGAGCGGGTCGGCCTGGACTACGTCAAGCGCAAGGTGGTGGAGGACGCCGACAACCGTCGTGCGCTGTACGAGCGCCTGCTGTTCGCGCTGGAGGGCCTGCCCGACCCGTGGGCCGCGCGCATCGCCGGCGCGCAGCCGCGCGAGTACGCACCGTTGAAGCTGGACACCGCCGAGCGGCGGATCGCCGTGGCCCTGGAGGACTGAGATGAGCGCACAGATTCCGGCCAACCCGTCCTGGGTGCACGTGTGCGCCATCGACGAGATCCCCCTGCTGGGCTCGCGGGTCCTGCAATGCGGGGAGGGCGACGACATCGCCCTGTTCCGCCCCGCCGCCGAGCGGGTATTCGCCCTGGCCGACAGTTGCCCGCACAAGGGCGGGCCGCTGTCGCAGGGCATTGTCAGTGGCGACACCGTGACCTGCCCGTTGCACGGCTGGAACATCCAGCTCGACAGCGGCCAGGCCTGCGCCCCGGACGTGGGCTGCGCCCGCAAGTACCCGGTGCAGGTGCGCGACGGCCAGGTCTGGCTGTCGCTGCAGCCTGACGCGCAGGCGGAGATCGCGGTGGCGACGGAGGCCGCTGCCTGATGGATGGCGCCGGCGGCCCGCTCGCCCAGGCCGACCCCGCGGCGGTGGAGCGGCGGACCACGCGTTCGACCTGCTGCTACTGCGGGGTGGGCTGCGGCGTGCGGATCCACAGCGAGCGCGACACCAGCGGCGAGCGGATCGTCGCGGTCGAGGGCGACCCGGACCACCCGGCCAACCATGGCCGCCTGTGCAGCAAGGGCCGGACCCTGGCCGACAGCGCCCGCAGCCTGCACGGCCGGGTGCTGTCGCCGGAACTGCGCGGCCGCCGCGGCGAGCCGCGGCGCGCGGTGGACTGGGGCCTGGCCCTGGACACCGTGGCCGAGCGCCTGGCCGCGATCGTCGAGCGCCACGGCCCGGACGCGGTCGCGTTCTACCTCTCCGGCCAACTGCTGACCGAGGACTACTACGTCTTCAACAAGCTGGCCAAGGGCCTGATCGGCACCAACAACATCGACACCAACTCGCGCCTGTGCATGTCCAGCGCGGTGACCGGCTACAAGCTGGCGTTCGGGGCCGACGGCCCGCCGACCTGCTACGAGGACCTGGAGCACGCCAAGACCGTGCTGTTCGCCGGCAGCAACGCCGCCTACGCCCACCCGGTGCTGTTCCGGCGGCTGGAGGAGGCGAAGGCGCGCGATCCGCAGGTGCGCTGGATCGTGGTCGATCCGCGCCGCACCGATACCGCGGCCATGGCCGACCTGCACCTGGCGATCCAGCCGGGCACCGACGTGGCCCTGTTCAACGGCATGCTCCACCACCTGGTGTGGGAAGGGCTGCTGGACCAGGACTTCATCCGCGAACGCACCACCGGCTTTGCCGAGCTCAAGCAGCTGCTGCGCGACTACACCCCGTCGATGGCGGCCCAGATCTGCGGCATCCCGGCCGCCGACCTGGTGACCGCGGCCGAATGGTTCGGCCGCAGCCCGGCGGCGCTGTCGCTGTACTGCATGGGCCTGAACCAGTCCGCGCACGGCACCGACAAGAACCTGGCCCTGATCCACCTGCACCTGGCCACAAGGCAGCTGGGCCGGCCCGGCGCCGGCCCGTTCTCGCTGACCGGCCAGCCCAACGCGATGGGCGGGCGCGAGGTCGGCGGCATGGCGACGATGCTGGCCGCGCACCGCGAGATCGCCGACGCGGCCCATCGCGCCGAGGTCGAGGCGCTGTGGAGGCTGGCCCCGGGCACGCTGTCGCCGCGGCCGGGGCTGGCGGCGGTGGAACTGTTCGAAGGCCTGCGCGCGGGCAAGGTCAAGGCGGTGTGGATCGCCTGCACCAACCCGGTCCATTCGATGCCCGACATCGGCGCGGTGCGCGAGGCCCTGCACAAGGCCGAGTACGTGGTCGTGCAGGAGGCGTTCTCCGGCACCGACACCGTGCCCTTCGCCGACGCCCTGCTGCCGGCCAGCACCTGGGGCGAGAAGGAAGGGACGGTGACCAATTCCGAGCGCCGGATCTCGCGGGTGCGCGCGGCGGTGGCCGCGCCGGGGCAGGCCAGGCCGGACTGGTGGATCGCGCGCGAGGTCGCGCGCCGGATCGAGGCGCGGCTGGCCGCGCCGGGCGCCGCGCCGCTGTTCGAGGCCGACGCGCCGGCGGCGATCTTCGCCGAGCATCGTGCGCTGACGGTCGGCCGCGACCTGGACATCGGCGGCCTCGACTACGCCCGGCTGGAGGACCAGGGCCCGCAGCAGTGGCCGTTCCCCGCCGGCGCCGCCCAGGGCCAGGCGCGGCGCTACGCCGACGGCGTGTTCGCCACCGCCGACGGCCGCGCCCGCTTCCATGCCACGCCCTACCGGCCGGTGGCCGAGCCGATCTCCGCGCGCTTCCCCCTGCGCCTGCTCACCGGCCGCCTGCGCGACCAGTGGCACGGGATGTCGCGCACCGGGCGGGTGCCGGAACTGTTCGCGCACAGCCCGGAGCCGGGCTTGCGGATGCATCCGGACGACGCCGTGCGCCGTGGACTGAAAGCCGGCGAGCTGGTGCGGGTGGCGAGCAAGCGCGGCGAGCTGGTGCTGCCGCTGGAGATCTCCGACGAGGTGGCTTCGGGCACGGTGTTCGCGGCCATGCACTGGAGCGGCCAGTACCTGTCCAGCGGCGGCATCAACGAGGTCAGCCAGCCAGCGGTGGACGCGCGCTCGCGCCAGCCCGAGCTCAAGCATGCGGCGGTGCGGGTGGAGAAGGCCGGCTTCGGCTGGCACCTGCTGGCCGCACGCCGCGGTGAGGCCCTGGCCCTGCGCGCGGCGGTGCAGCCGCTGCTGAAGGACTGCGGCTATGCCGGTCTTTCCCTGCAGGCGGACGTCGACCCGGATGCGCCCGAAGGCCGGGCCTGGCTGGTGCTGCGCGCCGCGTCGGCCGAAGCGATGCCGGCCGACTGGCTGGCGGCGCTGGATGCGGCCCTCGACCTGGCCGCCGGCGCGGACACCCTCGAATACCGCGACGCCCGCCGCGGCCTGCTCAAGCGCGTGGCCTGGCGCAGCGAAGCCGGCGGCAGCTTCATCGACGGCCTGCTCTGGAGCGACGTCCAGCCCGGCGGCGAATCCCTGCTGCGCACTGCGCTGGCCGGCGGCGCCTGGCGCGGGCCGCGGCTGGCCGCGTTCTCGGCGCTGGCCGAGGTCGCGCGCGACCCGGTGGTCTGCGTCTGCCGCCAGGTGACCGAATCGGCGATCCGCCACGAAGTACGCGCCGGCGCCGACGTGCCCGCGCTCAAGCAGAAGCTGGGTTGCGGCACGGTCTGCGGTTCCTGCGTGCCCCAGCTCACCCAGTTCGTCCGCCAGGCGGCGAGCGCCTGACGTCCACCGGAGATGTCCATGACCCGTCCCCCCCACGCCGATCCCGTCGCCCCGCGCCGCATCCCGGAAGAAGTCGTGCTGCTGTCGGCAGGCCCCGGCGACCTGGAACTGCTCACCCTCAAGGCGGTGCGCGCGCTGGCAAAGGCCGAGGTGCTGCTGCTGGACGAACTGGTCGATCCCGGCATCGTCGAACTCGCCCCGCAGGCGCGCGTGGTGCGGGTCGGCAAGCGCGGCGGCTGCCGCTCCACCCCGCAGGCCTTCATCTGCCGGCTGATGCGGCGCTACGCGCTGCAGGGCCTGCGGGTGGTGCGGGTCAAGGGCGGCGATGCACTGATGTTCGGCCGCGCCGGCGAGGAGATCGCGTTCCTGCGCGCGGCCGGGGTGCCGGTGCGGATCGTCAACGGCATCAGCGCCGCGTTCGCCGCCGCCGCCGCGCTGGGCGTCTCGCTCACCCACCGCGAGCACTGCCACGGCATCACCTTCGTCACCGCCCACACCGCCGACCACGGCGAACCGGACTGGGAGGCGCTGGCGCGCGGCGGCACCACCCTGGCGATCTACATGGGCATGGGCCGGATCGCCGCGATCGCCAGCGGCCTCCTGCGCCAGCTGCCGGCGGCCACCCCCGCGGCGGTCGTGCAGGCGGCCAGCCAGTGCGACGAGCGCCGGCTGGTGACGACCCTGGGCGAACTGGCCGCGACCGCGGCCGCCGTGCTGGAGCCCGGCCAGCCGGGCGTGATCCTGGTTGGCGCCGCGATGGCGGAGGCAACGGCGGCCTCCGGCGATGCCGCCCGGACGCGCGAGAACGAGGCCCGGCGACCATTGCGTGCGCAGGCCTGAACCGCGACGCGCCTTGCCGATCCCGCGGGCCAGGGCCGCGAGGACGCGAATGTGATCTGGATCGCATCGCGCCGCCGGGCACCGCGATGCGGCGCGTCTTCGCTTACCGCCGACGAAGGCCTGTGGTAGCCTGCGCGCCGAAGTACTGCTGCGTCCCCATCCTGTAAAAGGTAGGCACATGGAGCAGAGCCCAGGCCAGGAAGTCCAGGCGACCCGCAACCAGGAACGCATCGCGTTCCTGCTGGTGACGGCGGTGGTGTTCCCGTTGCTGGCGATCCTGATCGTGGCCGGCTACGGTTTTCTGGTGTGGGGCTGGCAGCTGCTGTTTGCCGGGCCGCCGACCGGGCCGTAGCCATGGCCGCCGCCGCTCTTTCCCGACGCGCCCTGCTGTTCGGCCGCACCGCCGCCGAGGCGCCCGCCGTGCGCCCGCCCTGGGCGCTGGCCGAAGCCGCGTTCGCCTCCCTGTGCACACGTTGCGACGCCTGCGTGCGCGCCTGCGGCGAGGACGTGCTCGCGCGTGGCGCCGACGGCCTGCCGCGGTTCGAGGCGACCGCCGGCGAATGCACCTTCTGCGGCGACTGCGCGCGGGCCTGCGGCACCGGCGCGCTGGACGCCTCGCTCTCGCCGCCGTGGGAGCTGCGCGCCCAGGTCGGCCCGGGCTGCCTGCCCGCGCACGGCGTGGTCTGCGCCAGCTGCCGCGACGCCTGTCCCGAGTCCGCGATCCGGGTGCCGCCCGGCGGCCGCGGCGCCGCCTGGGTCGATCCCGCGCTTTGCACCGGCTGCGCGGCCTGCGTCGGCGTGTGCCCGGCCGACGCGCTGGCCCTGGCCGACGCGCCGCTGGAAGCGGCCGCATGAACGTCCCCGCGCACGACGAGGTCCACATCGCCAGCTTCGTGGTCCAGCACCGCGACGACGCGCTGCCCGCACTGGCCGCGGCGGTCGCCGGCCACGGCGATCTGGAACTGGCCGTGCGCGGCGACACCCGCAGCGTGGTCCTGTGCGAATCGGCCGACCGCCACGCGCTGATGGATCGGGTCGACCAGCTGCAGGCCGTGCCCGGGGTGCTCAACGTGTTGCTGGTCTACCACCACGCCGAGCCGGGCCAGGCCCTGGACGAGCCGGTGGACCTTTCCCTTTCCCCTGCATCCGCGAGCGGAGCCTCCGCATGAGCACCACACGTCGCGACTTCATCCGCTCCAGCGCCATCGCCACGGCCGCCGCCGCCGCAGGGCTGCCCCTGCCGGGCGGCGGCAGCAACGTGATCACCGAGGGCGACCTGACCCAGCTGAAGTGGAGCAAGGCGCCCTGCCGCTACTGCGGCACCGGCTGCGGGGTGAACGTGGCGGTCAAGGACGGCCGGGTGGTGGCCACCCACGGCGACGTGCACGCCGAGGTCAACCGCGGCATCAACTGCGTCAAGGGCTATTTCCTGTCCAAGGTGCTGTACGGCACCGACCGCCTGACCCAGCCCCTGCTGCGCAAGAAGAACGGCGCCTACGCCAAGGACGGGGACTTCACCCCGGTCGGCTGGGACGAGGCCTTCGACGTGATGGCCGCGCAGTTCAAGAAGGTGCTCAAGGCCAAGGGCGGCGAGGGCATCGGCATGTTCGGCTCCGGGCAGTGGACCGTGTTCGAGGGCTACGCCGCCAACAAGCTGATGAAGGCCGGCTTCCGCAGCAACCACATCGACCCGAACGCGCGCCATTGCATGGCCTCGGCGGTCACCGGCTTCATGCGCACCTTCGGCATGGACGAGCCGATGGGCTGCTACGACGACATCGAGGCGGCCGACGCGTTCGTGCTGTGGGGCTCGAACATGGCCGAGATGCACCCGATCCTGTGGACCCGGGTGACCGACCGCCGGCTGACCAACCCGCACGTCAAGGTCGCGGTGATGTCGACCTTCGAGCACCGCAGTTTCGAGCTGGCCGACATCCCGATCATCTTCAAGCCGCAGACCGACCTGGTCATCCTCAACTACATCGCCAACCACATCATCCAGTCCGGCAAGGTCAACAAGGACTTCGTCGACAAGCACACCACCTTCAAGCGCGGCAACGACGACATCGGCTACGGCCTGCGCCCCGACCACCCGCTGGAACTGAAGGCCAAGAACGCCAAGGACGCCAACGGCGGCACCCCGATCGACTTCGAGGCGTTCGCCCGCTTCGTCGCGCCGTATACGCTGGATCGGGCGGTGGAGATGACCGGGGTCGAGCGCGGCTGGCTGGAGAAGCTGGCCGAGCTGTACGCCGACCCCAAGGTCAAGGTCATGTCGTTCTGGACCATGGGCTTCAACCAGCATACCCGGGGTACGTGGGCCAACAACATGGTCTACAACATCCACCTGCTGACCGGGAAGATCTCCACCCCGGGCAACAGCCCGTTCTCGCTGACCGGCCAGCCATCGGCCTGCGGCACCGCGCGCGAGGTCGGCACCTTCAGCCACCGCCTGCCGGCGGACATGGTGGTGACCAACCCCGAGCACCGCCACCACGCCGAGGAGATCTGGAAGATCCCGCATGGGATCATCAAGGAAAAGCCCGGCTACCACGCGGTCGAGCAGAACCGCGCGCTCAAGGACGGCAAGCTCAACGCCTACTGGGTGCAGGTCAACAACAACATGCAGGCCGCGGCCAACCTGCTCCAGGAGACCTGGCCCGGCTACCGCAACCCGGACAACTTCATCGTCGTCTCCGACGCCTATCCGACCGTGACCGCGCAGGCCGCCGACCTGATCCTGCCGGCGGCGATGTGGGTGGAGAAGGAGGGCGCCTACGGCAATGCCGAGCGCCGCACCCAGTTCTGGCACCAGCTGGTGGACGCGCCGGGACAGGCCAGGTCGGACCTGTGGCAGCTGATGGAGTTCTCCAAGCGCTTCACCACTGACGAGTGCTGGCCGGCGGAGATCCTGGCCGCCCATCCGCAGTACAAGGGCAAGACCCTGTTCGAGGTGCTGTACCGCAACGGCAAGGTCGACGCCTTCCCGGTGGAGCAGATCGAGGCCGGCTACGCCAACGCCGAGGCCGCGGCGTTCGGCTTCTACGTGCAGAAGGGCCTATTCGAGGAATACGCCGAATTCGGCCGCGGCCACGGCCACGACCTGGCGCCGTTCGACGACTACCACAAGGCGCGCGGCATCCGCTGGCCGGTGGTGGACGGCAAGGAGACCCGCTGGCGCTACCGCGAGGGCGCCGACCCCTACGTCAAGGCCGGCGCCGGCTTCGAGTTCTACGGCAACAAGGACGGCCGTGCGGTGATCTGGGCGCTGCCCTACGAGCCGCCGGCCGAATCGCCCGACGCCGACTACGACATGTGGCTGGTCACCGGGCGGGTGCTGGAGCACTGGCATTCGGGCTCGATGACGATGCGGGTGCCGGAGCTGTACAAGGCCGTTCCCGCCGCCTGCGTGTTCATGAACCCGGACGACGCGCGCGCGCGCGGGCTCAAGCGCGGCGACGAGGTGCGGGTGGTGTCGCGGCGCGGGGAGATGCGCTCGCGGGTGGAGACGCGCGGCCGCAACCGGATGCCGCCCGGGGTGATCTTCGTGCCCTGGTTCGACGCCGGCCAGCTGATCAACAAGGTCACCCTGGACGCGACCGATCCGATCTCCAAGCAGACCGACTACAAGAAGTGCGCCGTGAAGGTCGTGGCGGCCTAGGAGACAGCCCATGCGCAACAAGCCCCTGATCGTCGCCGTCGTCCTGGTGCTGGCGCTGTCGGTGCTGGTGTTCTCGGCCGGCTGGATGCTCGGCAAGATCCGCGCCCGGAGCGACGCACCGCAACTGCCGGTGACCGCCGCCGGCGCGGTGCCGGTGGACGCGCGCGCGGTGTTCATCCCCGGCGCCGGCCAGATCGACGCGATCCGACGCGGCGTGCCGGTGGACCAGGAGGGCCATCCGCCGCCGATGGCGCACGTGGAGAACACCGACATCAAGCGCACCCGCGCCTACCCGATGCAGCCGCCGACCATCCCGCACACCATCGACGGCTACCAGGTCGACAAGAACAGCAACCGCTGCATGCTCTGCCACGCGCGCGCCAACGCGGCCACCTTCCAGGCGCCGCCGGTGAGCGTGACCCACTACATGGACCGCGACGACCAGTTCCTGGCCACGGTCTCGCCGCGCCGCTACTTCTGCAACCAGTGCCACGTGGTCCAGACCGACGCCCCGACTCTGGTGGCCAGCGGCTTCCGCGACATCGACAGCGTGCTGGCGTCGCCGCCGCCGGACGCCGCGCCGCCGCAAGCCGCCCCGCCGGGGGGAGGCTGACCCATGTCGGTGCGCACCCGGGTGGCTTGGATCAGGTACCACGCGCTGAGTCTGTGGCGGACCCTGCGCTCGCCCAGCCGCTACTACAGCCTGGGCTTCCTGACCGTGGCCGGGTTCGTGGCCGGGGTGATGTTCTGGGGCGGCTTCAACACCGCCCTGGAGGCGACCAACACCGAGGAGTTCTGCACCAGCTGCCACGAGATGCGCGACAACGTGTTCCAGGAGCTGAAGTCGACCATCCACTACAGCAACCGCTCCGGGGTGCGCGCGACCTGCCCGGACTGCCACGTCCCGCACAACTGGACCGACAAGATCGCGCGCAAGATGCAGGCCTCCAAGGAGGTCTGGGGCAAGATCTTCGGCACCATCAACACCCGCGAGAAGTTCCTCGACGAGCGCTTGGTCCTGGCCACCCACGAATGGGCGCGGCTGAAGGCCAACGACTCGCTCGAATGCCGCAACTGCCACGAGTTCGACTCGATGGACCTGACCCGGCAGAGCCCGCGTGCGGGCCAGATCCACAAACTGTGGCTGGGCAGCGGGCAGAAGACCTGCATCGACTGCCACAAGGGCATCGCCCACAAGCTGCCGGACATGACCGGGGTGCCGCAGGGCTAGCCCCGGCGCCTGCGCTCAGCCGCAGGTCGCCGCTGCGACGGTCGCCAGCCTGCTGGCCGGCGGCCGGTCGAGCTCGGCGGAAATCCACAGCGCGGTGTCGACCAGCGCCTCGGCGTCGATGCCGGTGCGCATGCCCAGTCCTTCCAGCAGGTAGACCAGGTCCTCGCTGGCGAGGTTGCCGCTGGCGCCCTTCGCGTAGGGACAGCCGCCGAGGCCGGCGACCGCGCTGTCCACCACGCGCACACCCGCCTCCAGGCAGGCGAAGGCGTTGGCCAGGGCCTGGCCGTAGGTGTCGTGGAAGTGCACGGCCAGCCGCTCCATCGGCACCTCCGCGGCGCAGGCCAGCAGCATCCGCCGGGCCTTGTCCGGGGTGCCCACGCCGATGGTGTCGCCGAGCGAGATCTCATCGCAGCCCATCGCGTGCAGGCCGCGCGCCACGCGCACCACCTCGGCCAGCGGCACCTGGCCCTGGTAGGGACAGCCCAGCACCGTGGAGACGTAGCCGCGCACCCTCAGGCCCTCGGCGCGGGCGCGCTCGACCACCGGCGCCAGCCGCAGCAGCGAATCGTCGACCGTGCAGTTGGTGTTGCGCAGGTTGAAGGCGTCCGAGGCGGCGGTGAACACCGCGATCTGGCCCACGCCTGCGGCCAGCGCGCGTTCCAGGCCCTTCGCGTTGGGCACCAGGACCGGATAGGCGGCGCCCGGCCGCCTGGAGCATCGAGGAGATGGGCCCGCGCTACCTGTCGCTGCGCGAGCACGTGGTCGGTTTCCACGCCCACATCCGCGATACCCGCGCCACCTTCAAGCTCGGCCAGGACGAACGCGACGACGTCTTCGACGACATCCTGCGCGGGCTGTGGGACACCCGCCAACTGCCGCTGGCCGACTGGATGCGGCGCTTCGACGGCGGCCGCGGCGCCGATGCCATCGCCGCGATCGAGCCGCGGGCCAGGCCGATCGACCCGGAGATCGCCCTCTTCATCGACAGCGTGATCGCCGAGGGCCGGCGCCTGGTCGGCGGCCGCACCCTGGGCTGGCCCGCCTTGCGCGAGATCGTCGAGCAGGTGCGCCGGCCTTGGCGCGAGGGCGGGCCGGTCATGCCGCGGACCGAGGAGGTCTTCGCCGACACCCGGCACGGGCCGGTGCGCCTGCGCATCCACGACCCGGCGCCGGGCAGGCCCAAGCCGACCCTGGGCTTCCTGCACGGCGGCGGCTGGGCGATGTTCAGCATCGACACCCACGACCTGGTGATGCGCGAGCTCGCGGCGCGTGCCGGGGTGGCGGGGGTCGGAATCGACTACGCGCTGTCGCCCGAGGCCCGCTATCCGGTGGCGCTGGAGCAGGTGGTCGACGTGGTGCACCGGCTGCGCGAGCACGGCCCCCGGCACGGCCTGGACGGCGAGCGGCTGGCGCTCGGCGGCGATTCGGCCGGCGGCAATCTCAGCGCCGGCGCGGTGCTGAAGCTGCGCGACGAAGGCCAGGGCCACCGCGTCGGCGCCGTACTCAGCTACTACGCCGGCTTCACCCCCGACTGCTCGCCGCATTCGCGCCGCCGCTACGGCACCGACGCCGACATGCTGACCGCGGTGGAGGTCGACACGTTCTGGAACTACTACATCTCCCGTCCCGCCGACCGCAACGACCCGTACACCCACGGCCTGCTGGCCGACGTGGCCGGCCTGCCGCCGTACTTCATCGGTGTGGGCGAGTGCGACGTGCTCAGCGAGCAGAACCTGGCCATGGCCGGCAAGCTGATGGCCGCCGGCGTGGACGTGGAGGTGAAGCTGTATCCCGGCGCGCCGCACAGCTTCATCGAGGCGGTGCAGGTGTCCTCCACCGCCCGCCAGTCGCTGGAGGACGGCGCCCGGTTCCTGCGCCGGGTCTTCGGCCTCGATCCGGTGGTCGGCGAGCGCCCGCGGCTCAGCACCGCCAGGTGAACCCGGTCGTGCCGCTATGGCACCGCCGGCCCTTCGCCGATCCGCACCAGCAGCAGCTCCAGGTCGGTCTCGGCCTGTACCGAATGCTCCTCGCCCGGCGCCAGATGCAGCACCTGGCGCTCGTGCAGGGCGACCCGGTCGGCGCCGAGGCCGAAGCTGCCGCGTCCGGAAAGCACCACCACCACCACCCGCTCCGGCGCCGAATGCGCCGGCATCGACGTACCGGCCTTGAGCTGCAGCTGCATCATCCGGGTGCCGCCGTAGCGGCCGATGGTCGTCGCCGTCTTGGCCTCGGCCAGCCCGGCGGCGGGCCGCGGCGCCAGGTCCGCCAGTCGTGGTGCTGGTGCCGCGGCCGGCGCCGCTTGCCCGTGCTCATGCCCGTCGTGGGCGTGAGCCAGGACCGGCAGGGTCGCGGCCAGCGCCAGGGCCAGTACGCCGCCGGCTAGGCCAGCGTGCGGGAAGCGGATCGGGTTCATGCGGGTTCTCCATCGGTATCGACAGCGACGCCGGCCGCGGCCGGCAGGTGGTGGCCTTCGAGCTGGTACTGGCGCCAGAAGCGCTGGGCGATCATCGCCGCCCGCGCGTCGGCCTCGGCCTTGAGTGCCAGATTGCCCGAGGCGGTGGTGGCCTGCGCGAACAGCGCCAGCCAGCGCTCGAACAGCTCCGCGCTCAATCCCGGAAGGGCCATATGCCGCGGCATCGGCGCGCCATTGAAGCGGCGGGTGCCGCGCAGCAGCGCCGACCAGAAATCGACCAGGTGGGCCAGGTGCGCGGGCCAGTCGTGGACGTGGCGGTCGAACACCGGGCCGAGCAGGTCGTCCTCGCGCACGCGGGCGTAGAAGCCGTGGACCAGGTCGACGACTTCGTCCTCGCGGCAGCAGGCGTCGGGCGGGAATGGGGGAGTGGCGTGCATGCACTGCGTCCTTCAGAACCTCCAGGTGAAGCCGACCGTGCCGTTGCGGCCCACGCCCTGCAGGAAGCCCGGCTGGGCCAGGGTGCCGACGTTGCGGATCACGTAGCTGCTGGCGTAGCGGCGGTCGGTGAGGTTGTCGCCGTGCAGGAACACCGACCAGCGCCCGTCGCCGGCGGTGTAGTGCAGGCGGAAGCCGAGCAGGGCATAGCCGTCCTGGTAGATCGCGCGGGTGTTGGCGTGGTCGGTCGGGGTGTCGCGCGGCAGCCAGCGCACGTTCGGCCCCAGCCGCCAGCCGCCGCCGCGCCACAAGAGCTCGGCGCTGACCAGGTGCTCGGGCACGCCGGCGATCCGGTTGCCGGCGAACTGGCCGTCGTCGAAGGTGAAGTCGCTCCAGGTCCAGGCCAGGCGGTACTCCAGCGCACCGGCGTCGGCCAGCGCCAGGCGGCCGTCGAGCCCGGCCTCCACGCCCTGGTGGGTGGTGCCGGCGGCGTAGTTGTAGGTGCCCACGCGGCTGCCGGAATCGTCGACCATCGACATCAGCTCGTCGTCCACCGCGCTGTGGTAGGCGACCAGCGACCAGTTCACGCCCTGCTCGTCGCCGATCCGGCCGCTGGCGCCGATCTCCACCGTGTCGGCGGTCTGCACCCGCAGCCGCAGCAGTGCAGCCGCGGCGCCCGCCGGATTGTTCGCCGGCGCCTCGGCGGCCACGATCTCCCACCAGGTCGGCACCTCGTTGCTGCGGCTGAGGTTGGCGAACAGGCGCAGGTCCGCGCGCGGCTGCCAGGTCGCGCCCAGGCGCGGGCTGGCATGGGTATAGCGCTGGTCCAGGCCACCGCCGCGGGCCAGGTCGGCGGCGTCGCGCCCGACCCGGCTCCACTTGCCCTCGGCCAGCAGGCGCACGCCGTCGGCCGCCTGCCAGCCCAGCGCGGCGACCAGGTCCAGGCTGGAGGCGTCGAGGTCGTAGTGGCCGAAGCGCTGCAGCCGGGTGCCGTCGGCCGGGTTGTTGGCGTAGAAATCGCGCGCGGTCTCGCCGCCGGTGTACGCAGCGCCCAGGCGGTAGTCCCAGGCCGCGTGCGCGCCCTGCCACTGGTACTGCGCGCCCCAGGTGTCCGAGTCGCTGACGTTGTGCACGGTGGGGTTCTTGAACAGGTCCTCGGTGTCCTGCCACCACAGGCCCAGCGCGTGCCTGGAATCGCCGGTACCCCATTCGGAGGCGTTGGCGATGCGCAGCTGGCGGGTGTCGCGCAGGGGATCGCGGCGGTAGACGTTGAGCAGGGTGTCCTGCGGCGTGTTGCCGTCGCCCATCACCCCGCGCGGATCGCTGTGGATGCGGTCCTTGGGCACCACGTTGGGGATGTGGAAGAACAGGTCGGTCCACGACAGCCAGGTGCGGTTGCTGAAGCTCTCGCCGGCGCGCCAGCCGCTGTTGAAGTGGACCGCCTGGCGTTCGCCGTCGGCGTGGTGGCGGTAGCCGTCGTTGCGGTCGTCGCTGGCGCCGATCCACCAGTCGCCGCGCTCGCCGGCGCCGCCCCAGGCGAGCTGGCCACCGCGACGGCCGTCGCTGCCGCCCTCCAGGCGCAGGCGGCCGCGCTCGTCGGCGCCGTTGAGGCTGTAGAAGTCGATCTCGCCGCCCAGGGTGGTGGCGCCGGGGCTGAGCGCGTTGGCGCCGCGGCGGGCGCTGATGAAGGCGGCGTTGCGCTGCTCCAGCAGGCCGATGACGAACGAGCCGTCGGCCTCGTTCAGCGGCAGCCCGTCCTGCAGCAGCAGTACGCCGCGGTTGACCGGATTGCTCTGGATGCCGGAGCCGCGGATGTTCAGCCGCGGCTGGTCGATGCCGCCGAAGAACTCCTGCAGCACGATGCCCGGCTTGTAGTCGAGCGCGTCGCGCAGGGTGGCCTGGCGGCCGGCGCCGCGCAGGTCGACCAGGTTGGTGCCGCCGGGCACGCGCTGCAGGCGCGCGCGCTCGTCGGCCACGGTCGGCGCCACCGGGGTGGCGTCGCTGCGGCCGAGCACGGTGATCCGGTCCAGGTCGACCGTGCCGTCGGCGGCGTCGTCGCCGGAGGCCAGGGCCGGGCCGGCTGCCAGCGCGGCGGCAATGGCCAGTGCGAGCGACAGGGCGGGAGGGAAGCCGAGGGGGGAGGTGCGCAGGTTCATGGGGAGGCTCGCTTGTATCGGGGAAGGGAGGTCACCAGCCGAGGTGGAACATCAGCTTGGCCAGCAGGACGATGCCGACCATGTGGCTGAACACGCTCAGGTGGAGGCGCTTGAACGCGGTGGACGCCAGCCGGCCCTGGCCGCGCACGTGCATCGCGTAGACGAAGTGGCCGAACACGCTCAGGGCCAGCGCGATCTTGATCGTCAGCATCAGCGCGAAGCTGTCGCCCAGCGGGTGCGCCAGCAACTCGCGGTAGCGCCAGGCCATGCCCAGGCCGCTGCCGTACAGCACCGCCAGCACCCATGGCATTAGCTGGCGCGCGCGGGCGCCGATGCCGGCCTCGATCTGGTGCATCACGTTGCGCGGCACCCGCTTGCGCACGCTCTCCAGGATCAGCACCTCGAAGAACACGGTGCCGACGAAGACGAACGCAGCGAACAGGTGGAGGATGTGGAACAGGGCGTAACGGCTCATGACGGGCTCGCGTGCCTTTGCGGGGCGGCTGGCGTGGCGTGGAGGATTTCCCCGGCGAACGCGCCGGGAAGCAGGCAGGGATGCAGGTGGCCGTGTTCGAGCCGCAGGCAGCGGTCCACCCGCCGGGCCAGTTCCTGCGGGTGGTGGCTGACGCACAGCAGGGCGGCGCCGGTGCGCGCCAGCTCGGCGTCGCACAGTTCGCCCAGTTCCTGGCGCAAGGCCGGGTCCAAAGCGCCGAAGGGTTCGTCCAGGAGCAGCAGGTCCGGCTCCAGCGCGAACGCGCGCGCCAGCGAGACCCGCTGGGCCATGCCGCCGGACAGTTGCCGCGGCCAGGCCTGCGCGCGCGCGTCCAGGCCCACCCGCGCCAGCCACCGGCCGGCGATGCGGCGTGCCTGGGCATCGTCGTGTCCGGCCGCGCGCAGGGGGATGCGCAGGTTGTCGAGCACGCTGCGCCATGGCAGCAGACGCGGCTCCTGAAACGCCACACAGGTGCGGGCGAAGGTGTTGCCGACTGCGCCCGAGGCCGGCGCCAGCAGGCCGGCGGCCAGCTGCAGCAGGCTGCTCTTGCCCGCGCCGCTGGGACCGACCAAGCCCACCCGCTGGCCGGGGAAGATGCGCAGGTCCACGCCATCCAGGACCCGCTGCCCGGCGCGCTCGAGCACGACCCGGGAGAACTCAAGCATCGCCGCCTCCTCGCACCGCGCCGCGGCGGCCGTCGGCCTCGTCCTGCCAGCGCGTGAGCCGGCTTTGCAGGGGCCGCAAAAGTCCCAGCTCCAGCAGCGCCACCAGGCCCAGCACCAGCACCACCCAGGCGTAGAGCTCGCCGCTGTCGAAGGTGCTGCGGGCATTGGCCAGGGCGAAGCCGGCACCGTCGGCCGCGCCCAGCACCTCGGCCATCACCACCAGGCGCACGCCGCCGCTGGTGGCGATCAGAAAGGCCGCGCACAGCGGCGGCGCCAGCGCCGGCAGGACCACGTGGCGCAGCCGCCGCCAGCGGCCGAAGCGGTAGACCCGGGCCATCTCCAGCAAGCCCGGATCGACCAGCAGCAGGCCCTTGAGCGTGTTCACGTACACGCCCGGCGCCAGCAGCACCACCGCGATGAACACCACCATCGCGCTGCCCATGCCGAACCACAGCATCGCCAGCACCACCACGATCACCCCGGGCACCGACATCAGCAGCCAGCGCAAAGGCTCGAGCAGGGCGCGCAGGCGCGGCCGGCGGCCGGCCAGCAGCCCCAGGGCCAGGCCGGTCGCGATCCCCAGGCCCACGCCGAGGACCACCCGCAGCAGGCTGGTCGCGGCGTGGTGGAGGAAGGCTTCGCTGCCCATCAGCGTGACCAGCGCGCGCAGGGTCTGGAGCGGCGTGGCCATCAGCAGCGGGCCCAGGCGCAGCGCCAGCAGCTGCCAGGCCAGGCCGAGCGCGAGCACGCCCAGCGCCGACCACGGCGCAAGTTCGCGTGGCGAGGGCGGAGGCCCGTTCATGGGCCGTCCGCGGGCCCGTAGAACCCCGGGTCGGGCAGGCGGCCGCCGACCGCTTCGGGCTGGCTGTCCAGGATCAGCCGGTACAGCGCCTCCAGCTGCGGCCTAGCCTCGGCGGCCGGCACCCCGTCCAGGCGGGTCACCCGGATCGATTCCTCCAGCGCCGGCAAGGGCATCTGCGGCAGGTAGCGCTGCGCCAGCGCCGCGCAGGCGGGCGGATCGGCCTTGCACCAGCGCGATGCGTCGGCGTAGTCGACGACGATGGCCTGGGCGAGGGCGTCGTCGCCGGCGCGTGCAGCCGAGGCCATCACTCCCGCCTGCGGCAGTTCCGGCTGCTGCGGGAAACCGGCGGCCCAGGCCGCCTCCAGGCTCTGCACCCGGTGCAGCGGCGCGGCGCCCTGCTGGCGGCTGCGGTACAGCAGCAGGGAGGCGGTGGGCTCGGGCAGCACCGCGTGGTCGCCCTGGCCGGCGAGCATCAGGGCCACCGCATCGAGCGCGTCGCGGGTCTGGCGCAGGGCGATGTCCTTGTCCGGTTCCAGGCCCTGGGCCTTGAACAGCTCGTGCAGGGCGATGGCGCCCATGTCGCGGCGGAATGGAGTGAGCAGGGTGCGTCCGCGCAGGTCGGCGAAGCCGTGCACCTCCGGGTCGCGGCTGACCAGCCAGAGCAGGCCCCAGACCGAGACGTTGAGCAGCCGCACCGGCTCGCCGCGGTTGGCCATCAGCGCCGGCAGGTTGGCCGGCGTGGCGCTGTAGTCGACCTCGCCGCGGGCCAGCATCACCCGCAGCTGGTCGGCGCCCTGCCACAGCTGGAAGCGGGCCGGGCGGACGCGGCCGTCCACGGCCACGCCGGTGTCGGCCATGCGCATCAGCGGGAAGCTGACCACCGCCGCCGGGCCGGCCAGGCGCAGCGGATCTGCGGTCGCCGCGGCCGCGTTTTCTTCGGCCTCGTTCGCCGGCTGCGGCGAGCCGCAGCCCGGCAGCGCCAGGGCGGCCAGCAGCACGGCCAGGGCCCCGGCCCGGGCCCGGGCCCGGCCGGTCATGCGGGTAATGGGAAGTATTCTCATGCGGCCATGTTCACGCCGGCGGCCGCTTCCACCCATGACCTAGGTCAAGCCGGTGCGACTGCGAGCCATGCGCACCTGTCGGCGACCGCATTCCGCCGTGCTGCGATCAGGCCACCTGCCGATGCGTTCGATTGCGGCCGCGCGTGCAGGGGCGGCCGTGTCCACGCGTATGGCCATCATCGGCCATGCGTGCGCAGGCGATCCCGGCCTGGGACCTTGGCGTCCTGGCCGAGGGTCGATCGGAGCGGAGGCCCAGACAGCAAAAAACCCCGGCTGGCGGGGTTTTTCGGCTCTCTCCGCGTTGGTGGTATGGGTGCTCCCAAACAACTCAAATAAGATATTGAATCTCATAAAATTCAGTGGAGTGGATCTTCTAAGTTACCGACGGCGTTACCGCCATGAAAGCGGTGCTTGAAAATGGACCTGGTGAGGGAGCGAGTTATCCCAAATCTCCGCTGAAGCGCTGGTGATTCGCCCCACATCTATTGCCAGTAGCTACCTTCACCCGCGAGGGCACGGGGTAAGAGGTCGGGACATCTCTGTCGGAGGCCGCGATAGCTGACGCATTGCGCATCTTTGCTGCGGCCAGCCAGCGCTCCGATTGCCCAAGTAGGGCCGCGGCGGTCAATCAAGGAGGGCTGTTGCCATCCAGCCGATGGAAGTAGTTGATGAAGCTCGATGCCATGTCCAGCACCAGCAGCGCTTCGCTGTGGCCAGCATCGGAGGGGGCAACGCTACCATGGCCGATGTTCGGCTGCTTGTTCCGGTAGATGTAAAACTGTTCTAAGGCGTTGGCGATCGTCGTATCGACGAGCTTTCTGCTCCGGATCTCCTTCACGGCTTCGCCTAAGGTCGAGGCTTTGACGCCTTTCTCGGCAAGCCAGGCCTTCAGGTAGCCCTCGATGGCCTTCATCGAGTTCGTGATCGAGTTTTCGGCGGACACTTCCTTCGGCGCGACCAGGGCCTGCCGCGCATCGCGCAGCAGCGCGGCGATCGCCGGGTGTTGGGACGCGGCCTCCTCCGCCCGATCGACTTCTTCCACCAATGCGTCGTACTTGACCTCGACCTGCACGGTTCCGGCACCGTGATCCGTGGCTTCGTAGCCGATGTGGTGGTAGTCGAACAGGTCGTTCGCCTCCCTTCGCTTCAGCCGCCGAATGGCGATGAGCGCCTCGACCATGCTCAGCACTTCATGCCACTGCGCGGTCAGCACTAGGTCCACAAGCAGGTCGCTGCTGTAAAACTCGTTGATGGTGTCCTCGCCGACCAACCGCTCGTAGTCCTTGTTGACCATCACCGACAGGTGGCGATAGACGCCGTATTCGCGTAGGTGCCCGTCCTCGCTGTCGTGGATCCGTTCCAGAACGGTCTTGAGTAGGTCGTAGCGGAATGCGGCGGGTACGAATTTGTACCGCAGTTTGCATGGTTCGTAGTCGAGCTTGTGTCGGCGAGTGAAGCTGGTCAGCATTGGCGGTCCAATGGGGTGAGCGCAATCCGGCTACGTAGTTTAAGGTGTGCAGACGTGACATCGGCGGCAGTACATTTGCCTGATCTTTCTGAGGATCGCCGCGCCTATGCCCTATCTTTTGTGTCGGGCGTGCGAAAGCATCATCGGCGACTACGAACGCTACAGCCTAGAGTTACTTCGCTGCGAGGGAACTGTCGCGCAGTAGTTACTCGAACTTCGTAATCATCGCCCGTTGGTTCGACCTCTCAGTAGTTTGCAACAGCGTCATGGAAATCCAGTTCGTGCACAATTACGACTCGTACGCCCTCCTTGCGCAGCTTGATCGCTTTCTCCACTTTGCGCCCATAGCACGAGTAAGCCCAGCATTGGTTCCCCTCGGCTCCGATAACCACGTAGTGGACTTTCTTTGAGGGACTCGCATGGCTTGTCCCTCCAAGGCGAGAGACGATATGTTCAAGCTGTGAGCGCGTGAATCGATTAGATGCTCCGGTAAAGCAGAATCCGCGATTCTCAAACAAAATCTCGGGATCGACTGCGCATAGTCCAACGACTTGGCCTGACTCTGGCTCAGTAACGGGTGCCTTCACTATTGTTTTAGAGTCTAGAAGCGCGGTGAACTCAGCGAAGAAGGAGCTGAGTAGGTCGTGCTCATGGGGATCTATCCTCTTGTCCGCAAGCACGCCGGTTATCAAGCTACCTATCTCATCGAATGGCCAGCAGGATCTCAAATGAGGATGCTGCTCCATCCACTCAGACAGTCCCCTGAGCTCTTCTTCGGTAATCTTAGTGTCCGCGACTATGCCGCCAAGTATTGCGTGAAGTCGCTGGAGATCGGACGTTGTTTGATCGTAGAACTCTTGCGACCGCAGCCTCTCGCAAAGCCACACAATGTCTTCTCGTTCCTCAGGATCGAGTACCCCGTCGCTTAAGGCTGCCGATACTAGCGGCACAAATTCGTTGAACGGATGTAGATCTCTCAGCTCTTCGTGCTCTTCAAGCCATATGTTGAGGTAGCTGACCTCAAGCTCGTTGATGCGCCCATCAATGGCAATTCCCTCAATGATGCCAAGAAGTGAGTTGATTGATCTATCTAGACGAGCCTTGCCTGTGAACTTAGCGTACGGCTGCTGATCTGGATGCATGATCATTCTTCCAAGAGTGGACTAGACGCTGCTAAGGACGTCTCAAAGGTTGTTGAAGCCGCCGACTTTGCTGCATTCCATTGCGCCTGCAAAGGAGTGTCAAGCAAGCTAAGGGAAGTCTAGGCCCTAGGCCTCGTGGTCCCCGCCCCCCCCGCCCCTCTAGCTCAGCTTTGGTGTAGCGGGGAATGAGGTTCGTCCGCGTTTCCGCCGAATCTCCGCCCCTTGCATTGTGAGTTAGGGTTCGCTGCAACTAAGTGGCTGAAAATAATAGTTAAAATCAACGGCTTCCGGGTCTGAGCCAAGGGTTGAGCCCGACTGACAGCCCGTGTGAAACCGGCACAAGCGGTGGACCCGCCAGGGCGAACTTGCCGTGGCTCAGGAGGTAGATCGTCTGCGGGCCTGCTGATCCGTATGCTGGAGACACGGGAGTGGAATGGGGAGCAGGGCATGGCCATTTACGAGGAAGTGTTGGCTTGGTCTGGAAGGTTGCCGATATGGCGTCAGGACGCGCTGCGTCGTCTATGCGTCCACGGCTCGTGGAGCGACCAAGACTTGGACGAGCTCCTGGATCTCGCCAAGCAGCAACACGGCGTCGCGAGCGGACTAGAGCCGGCCATCGAGCCAGCGCCATTTGCAGAGGATCACTTCCCGGCAGAAGCGACCGATGGCGCACTGGTAACGCTCACTTCCCTTCACACACTGAACAACGTCGGGAGAATCCCGGGCGACCAGGTGCTCGAGTTCGCAGCACAGGGATTGACCATCGCGTATGGAGGCAACGGCACCGGCAAATCGGGGTATGCACGTGTACTCAAGCAGGCTTGTCGTGCGAGGAGCCCTGGGGCGGTCTACCCCAACGCCTATGATCCGCAGTTCCAACAACTTACACCCAGCGCATCGCTCACCTTCCTAATAGACGATGAGCCCCATGAGGCGAACTGGAGTGGTCGGCGCGGGCACGTCGCCCCCGCAGCACTGCGAGCCATCGCAGTTTTTGACGGCGACTGCGCGCGGCACTATCTCCAGACGAGAGAGGTTGCGACTTTCCAGCCGGTGGCCTTGACCCAACTGCAGCAGCTAGCTAGCGGACTCAATCAGGCGCTGCGGCCCAGACTTCAAGCTGAGATCAATACGCTCGCCGTAAATACAGCGCCGTTCAATGTCATTCCCGTTGACACCGAAGCGGGGCGTGCCCTGCATCCAGTAAGTACGCGCACCGACTTGGACCAAGTGCGCAGGCTCGCCAACCTGTCTCCTGATGAGATGCAAGAGCTAGCTCGCCTTCCGCAAGAGATCGCCGAGGCGGACCCTACATCCAAGGCTACCGTTCTAGAGAACGCGGCAACAAGGGTCGATGAGTTGGTCAGTGCGGTTGAAGCGGCTAACGTTGTGTCCGACGAGTTGCTTGACGCCAAGCATTCCGCCTACCTGATGCTGCGAGAGGCTGAGATTGCGGAGCGGGCTGCCGCGGCTCTCTTGCAGTCGGAAGACCCTGAGCAGTTACTCCCTGGGACAGGGCAAGGGCCCTGGGCATTGTTATTCAGTGCGGCGCGCGAGTTTTCAACGCGCGCTGCGTATGTGGCGAACGCATTCCCAGTGACAGGAGATGGGGCTCAGTGCCTTCTATGCCAGCAGGAGCTGTCGCCGGTCGCAAAGGAGCGACTGCAAAGGTTCGACCGATTTGTGCGAGATTCCGCCTCTGCAACCGCGCAGCAGGCGCGCACGAGATGGCAGCAGATCGTCGGCGAGGTCGCGCAGGCAAGCGCGTCCTTCACTCTCTCTGACACAATGGCTACAAGCCTCGGTCGTCGAGTGGATACTCTGCCGGCTGGTATCCGCACATTCCAAGAAGATCTGGCCTCTCGGCTGAGGTGGCTCCAACGTGCCGTATCAGGTGGGCAGTGGGATAATAGGCCCGCTTTCCGAGTTGTCAGCCCCGCTCCTGCAATTCGTCAGATTGCGAATGACCTGCGCGCCGAAGCTGCGGCCATGCGAGCCAATCTTGATGCAGAAGCCTTGGCGGCGAAGCGCCGTCGTCTGAGGGAGCTCCAGACGAGAAGCGTACTCTCGGAGCACATAGAGAGTATCGCCCTTGTTGTGCGGAACCTGGTCCACAAGGCCAAGCTTGAAAGCTGCCTAGCGGACGTCGGAAACACCAGGCCAATCACCACCTTCGCTGGGCAGCTCGCTCGGAGGCACGTCAGCGACGCCCTTGCTGCCAGAATGAACCAGGAGCTTGAACGCCTGGACCTCTACCACATCCGCGCTGAAATCAGCTCCACGGGCGATGCGGGTTCCACTAGGCTGGGTATCGTCCTGTCCGGCAGCCAGTTAGACCCCCACCTTGTCCTCAGCGAGGCTGAGCAGCGGATGTGTGCGTTGGCCTACTTCTTTGCCGAGCTCCACCAGTCAGGCTCGACTTCAGGAGTCGTCTTCGACGACCCCGTGTCCAGCCTAGACCATAATCATCGAACTGCTGTTGCACGTCGTATCGTGGCGGAGTCCGTAGTTCGACAGGTGATTGTTTTCACGCACGACGCTGTGTTCTTCGGCGAATTGACTACGCTTGCGCAAGATGCGGGTGCTGAGCCTAGTGTTCGGTCCATTGCCTACCGCGCTGAAGGTCCCGGATACATAGATGCCGGTCTGCCATACGACCTGCGTAAGCATAGGGAGCGCATTGCGCAGCATCGCCTCGACCAACAGCAGATTGCCGCGGTGTTCAATAACCCGCCAGGAGACGCGGAGCGACTGGCTACCCGTAATGCGTACGACGATCTGCGAGTGACAATTGAGGTTGGAATCGAGGAGACCATCCTGAATGGCACAGTCGTGAGGTTCCGCGACAACATCTCAGTTGGACGACTTGACGGAGTGAAGGAGGTCGAAGCCAGTGAGTTTGCCGAGGTCCAGCGACTGCACGACAAGTGCTGCCGCAACGTACGGGCGCACTCCCACGCTGCTGGCCAACAGCGTGCAGTAACGCAACCTGCTGAGTTGCTCCAGGACATAGAGGCGGTGAATGCACTGTTCACCGCGATCCGCAGGAGAATCGGGTGATGCAGGTTGCGTGGCTAAGTGGTTGAGGGAGGTCCCCACTTTTGCTGAGTAGACGATCATCACCTAGCTGATGCGGGGATCATCGACTCAGCGGCGGGGAATCCTTGGATAAACGAGGTTTCCGTGGCGGAAAGCTGAAGTATCCTGGAGTGCATCAACAATGAGATCGCACGACTTTCAGTTAAAGCAGGTTGAAAGTCATCTTCTTAGCGATTGAGCTCCCACATGCGGCAAGTGTGAAGCTACAGCGACCCCGTACCCGACGCTTGACCACGCTGCATGCGAACCCACGACATACAACGCATCCTTGGCGCGAGACACCATCACATTGAAGATGTTGGGCGAGCTTGCAGCCCAGCGCCGTGCCCCCTGCTGCGCCGCCATGGGAGCGCCCAATATCGCGATTACTGCCTCCGCCTCCTTGCCTTGGAACGTGTGGATGGTTCCCACACGATCCTGCAGCCACTGCCTCGAATCTACGCCGAGGGAACTGAGCAGATCCGGTTCGGCTGCAATGCGCTTGTGGACCGGCCAGCCTTTCGTAGACATCCGGTTGCCATAATTCATGGCAATGACCGAGGTGTTTATGGGCAACAGCAAGCAGTACACGGATGAGTTCCGTGCCGAAGCGGTGAAGCAGGTGATCGAGCGTGGCTTCACGGTCGTGGATGTCGCCTCCCGGATCGGGATTCCCAAGCACACGTTGTATGGCTGGGTGCAGGCGGCCAAGAAGACGGTACCGGCCCCTGGAGCCACGGTTGCGCCGAGCGACTCGGCCGAGATCCGACGGCTCAAGGCTGAGCTGCGGCGGGTGACCGAGGAGCGCGACATCCTAAAAAAAGCCGCCGCGTACTTTGCCAAGGGGTAAGGGCGAAGTACGCGTTCATGCGCGCGCACGCCCGGGAGTTCCGCTTGGTGGCGATGTGCCGGGTGCTTGGCGTGCAGCGCAGCGGCTACTACGCCTGGCTGCGCCATGGCGCCAGCGCTCGTGAGCGCGAAGATCAGCGTCTGCTGGGGCTGATCAAGCACCACTGGCTGGCCAGCGGCACGGTGTATGGCTATCGCAAGATCACCCTGGACCTGCGCGAGGCCGGCGAGCAATGCAGTCGGCACCGCGTCTTGCGGTTGATGAGGGCAGAAGGTCTGCGTGCCCAAGTCGGCTATGGCCGCAAGCCGCGTCATCGCGGCGGCCCGGCGGGCGTGGTGGCCAACGTGCTCAACCGGGACTTCGGGCCACAGGCACCGAACAAGGTCTGGGTCACGGACATCACCTACATCCGGACCTACGAGGGCTGGCTGTTCCTGGCGGCGGTGATGGACCTGTATTCGCGCCAGATCGTGGGTTGGGCAACCGCTTCGACGATGACCAGCGATCTGGTGCTGCAGGCACTGGTGGCGGCGGCTTGGCGGCGCAAGCCCGGTCCTGGCGTGATGGTGCACTCCGACCAGGGCTGTCAGTTCACCAGCCGCGATTGGCAGTCGTTCCTGAAAGCGCACCGGATGGTGCCGAGCATGAGCCGACGCGGGAACTGCCACGACAACGCCGTGGCCGAGAGTTTCTTCAGCGTCTTGAAGAAGGAGCGGATCAAGCGGCGGATCTACCCGACACGCGCCATGGCGGCATCGGACGTGTTTGACTACATCGAGATGTTCTACAACCCGATCCGCCGGCATGGTTCCGCTGGCGGACTGTCACCGGTAGAGTTTGAAAGGCGCTACGCGCAGAGCGGCGACTGAGTGTCTACAGAACTCTGGCCGGTCCACGTCGATCTCGAACGTCCCGATGCCGTGGAGCATTTTGCCGAGGCCCTCGGCGTGCTTGATCGATCAGCTGCGCCTGTACCCGAGTCCTTGATCCAGCGTGCCAATCTGTTGCTGACGCTGGCGAGCCTGCACTTAAGTCTTGTTGGCGATGCGGCGAGCGGGCTCGAGTACCTTCAGCAAGCCATGCGACTTGGTGGCGATCTCGCGGGAGTCCTGCAAGATGCAGGGCAACGTGATGCCACCGCGGCGCTGTTTGTCGATGTCGGCCGGGCTTTTGATAAGTCCGAGGAGGAGAGCAAGGCTACTGGCTGCTTCTCACTCGCTGAACGTCTGCGCATGCCTCCACCAGAGCCGGATCAATAATTCAGCCGGAGGTCAACTGTCGAGCGTCATTGCAGTTGTTGTATCGGCGCGGGAAAGGCCGCGACTGTCTGCGCTAGCGGGCCCCTTCGGGCAAGGCGCGTCCGTAGAGCGGTACTTTGCTTTGGAGGACTTTGCCTGAAACAGGTCGCGGCTCGGGTAGTATTCTTGGGGTCGTTAGAACTTCGATAGGCCATGGGTTGGTATGAAGGCGGCTGGGTTGACAGAAGACAATTCGTTGATGGCGGTGCTCGCGCTGGCGATGATCCGTCAGCCGCGCGCATCTCTCCAGGAATTGGCTAGGTCTGCGGGTATCAGCAAGGCGACGCTCTATCGCTTCTCCAGAACGCGTGAGCAGCTCTACGAGGTCCTGTTGGCGCACGCCCAGCAGGTGGTTACCAGTGCGCTTCGCGACGCCGCGCTCGAGAGTGCGGCGCCTCGCAAAGCACTGGAGAAGTTGACGAAAAATGCCTTGGAGCACCGGGAGCTATCGGTTTTCCTCGTCCATGAGTGGAAGATATCCACCGTAAGAGGGAGCGTGGAGAGCGCTTGGGAGCAGGCCTTGGATGCCTTCTTCCTGCGGGGCCAACAATTGGGCGTCTTCCGAGTGGACGTGCCAGCTCCTGCACTTACCGAGATCTACGTGGCCAGTCTCAGTGGGATCATAGATGCAGAATACCGTGGCAGGGTGGCAAGGGTCGGAATGCAGTGCTTGATTGACAACATGTTCTTCGAAGGAGCCTTGAAAAGGTAGAGCCGTGGTCTGTGATCGTAAAAGGTGGAGTGAATCCTCGGCCAGAGCGCAGTACTAAGCGTGTCCATCGTTGCTCAAGCGATGCCATCTTTCTACGATTAAGTCGCTACGACTTCATCTGGGGCTGAAGATTGTTTGGCGTCGGTTCGTTGAGCGCGTCGAGAACACCCTTGATTCAGATAGTGGCAAATACGCCAAATGTGATTCGCATTTCGTTCAATCCAGCGGAAGTTGTCAGTGAGCTGGAGAGTGATTCGAGCAGCACCCTCCGATGAGGCTTCACCTTCTTGTAGCGCCGCGTGGCGCATCTCCAGAGAGCGTGCTGATAGAAAACGGGCGTGACTTTCAATTGACTCCAAGTCGCCCTCAATGCCGCGGCGCTCTACCCCGCGACGAGCCAACTGAATCATTTCTTGGCTGCTCTTCAGCGCCCACAAATAGTCTGAGGTGGCTAGGACGACGCGAGCTTGCGCGAGTTCACTCAGGCGGCCTCTAAAGCGAATCAAATGATCGATCGCATGCAGCTGCGCGACACGTTGAGCCGCAGGTATCGTGTCCGCAGCAGGCAACTCGATGCGGGTGACGAAGCTGTATATGTCATCCAAAGGAAGTATTGCTGCTTGGAGTCTTCCTTTGTGTGTCGTGGTGGATTGGCCAAGAAGCATCTCTTCGAACATGTTAAGCAGCCCGGACATGGCCTGCTCCAGCGCGCGTTGGGAGGCCTCAAGTGCCACTGCGGGAATAGCTAACAAGGAGGCATCCAGGAGCTGAGTGGTGGCTTCGCCATGAGCGGGGAGAATGCGCTCGATGAGCCGAGAAAACTGCGCCGCGAACGGCAAAAAAAGCAACACCCCAACGGAGATGAACATCGTGTGGAACGCAGCGAGGCTGGTGGTGCCAGCGTCAAGCCCTGCGCGCACTTCCAACATGGCGATGATCCGGAGGAAAGCCGGAAGTAGCACGATGGCAATGGTGCCAGTGGCGGTATTGAATAAGACATAAGCCAATGCTGTCCGTCTGGCGTGTATCGTTCCGCCTGCAGTCACCACGATGCCGGTCAACGTGGTGCCGATCGCTGCCCCCACGACCACGGCGGCGGCTTGGTCGAAGTTGATCACTTGCGCGTGCAGTGCGGTGAGCGTGGTGGCAATGGCTGCTGTTGAAGACTGGAGGATGGCGGTTAGTGCCAATCCAACGAGCATCGTGATAACGGTGGCCCAGAAGCCGCCACTTGGCAGTGAGGTGAAGTCGAACACCTGGGCTGCGCCGTGCATGCCATGTTGAAGGATTTCCAGCCCCAGAAACATGAGTCCAAAGCCCGTCATCGCAATGCCGAGATCGGCAAGGCGTCCTTTCGCAAGCAGCTTGACTAAGGCCCCGATGCCGATAAGCGGGAGGGTGTGGAACCCCAGATTGACCTTCAGGCCCAGGGTGGCCACGATCCATCCGGTGGCCGTGTTCCCGAGACTCGCCCCAATGAGCACGCCAATGGCCTGTGAAAAGCTGATTAGCCCAGCGCTGACGAAGCCGATCAGGGTGACGGTTGTGGCCGTCGATGACTGCACCGCTATGGTGGCCAGCGTGCCTGAAACGAAGGCTTTTGTTGGCGTTCCGGTAAAGTGCGCCAACGCATGCTTCATGGTTGAGCCGCCGAAGGCCACCAAGCCTTGCGAAAGCAGCAGCATCCCTATCAGGAATAGGCCAAGCCCCCCCAGAAACGGGTAGGCAACGTCCTGGAGATTCGCAAGCGTCACAATGCTCGGCGCCCAGAGTCAAGCATCCCAACGCTCACCGGTTGATCAAGCCGGCGCGAACACGGACGCGGCGATGCATGCTGTAGTGCCCCTGTGAAGCGCAGATCAATTGAGCAAGTGATAGCCGCCATCGACGTACATCGTCATGCCGGTGATCGACTTGGCGTGGTCGCTGGCAAGGAATGCACAGAGGGGGCCCACATCGTCGATGGTCAGTGGCGCCCGCAACGGGGCGCGTTGGCCGTAGTCGGTGAGCAGGGCAGGGAACTCCGCAAGTCCCGAAGCGGCGCGCGTTGCGATCGGGCCGGGCGAAATGGTGTTCACGCGAATTGAGGAGGGGCCGAGCTCGGCGGCGCAATAGCGAACGGCGGATTCCAAGGCTGCCTTGACTGGCCCCATCAGGCCATAGTGCGGAACGACCTCCTGCGCGCCGAGGAAGCTCATGGTCATGAGGCTGCCGCCGTCGGTCATCAACGGTTCTGCTGACCGAGCGATCCGTAGGAAGGAGTGGCAGGAAACATCCATGGCGGTCAGGAAGCCGTCGCGCGAGCAATCGACCACGCGACCGTGCAGATCCTGCTTCGGAGCGAAGGCGATGGAGTGGAGCAGGAAGTCGAGCCGTCCCCATTGGCGCGCTACGGCGTCGAACACCAACTCCAGCTGCGCATCGTCGGCTACATCCAGCGGCAAACGAATATCGGCATCGATGGATTCCAGCAGAGGTTCGACATGAGGCCGGGCCTTGTCACTCTGCCAAGTACCCCCAAGCGTGGCACCTGCCTGGCGAAGGGCCTTCGCGCAGGCCCAAGCAATGCTCTGGTCGTTGGCGATACCGATGACCAGCCCTTTCTTTCCTTTCAGCATCTCGTTGGTCATGTCAGCAGGCCTTCAGTACATAGGTGCCGGGCGCATTGCAAAGCGGCGGGTGGCGTTTCCCGCCCAAAGCGACGCGACTAGATTTCATTGGAGGGCCGGAATGCTCGTTCAGCCATGCGACCCAGGATGACCACCACGATCCTTCGTGGCGACCTGCCGTTTCGAGCCACTCATCCGGGGCCAGGTAACGCTCGCCCTGCTGGCGGGTATGCAGCCGGTAGTGCCGGCGCGGTCTGCCCGGTTCGCTGACAATGCCCGCGTTGTGCCCACCATTGGTCAAGGCGAAGGTGATCTCGGCGGGCGAAAAGAGGTGGATCTTGAACACCGATCGCCATGGCGCAACGTGGTCGGTCGTGGTGCCCACGCAGAAGATCGGCACGGTGATGTCGCCCAGCGAAATGGAACGGCCACGGACGAGGTAGCGACCACCGCTAAGGTCGTTGTAGAGGTACATGCGTCGCAAGTATTGCGAGTGCATTGCCGCGGGCATGTTGGTGCCATCAGCGTTCCAGGCCATCAGATCGTTCATCGGCCGGCGGTCGCCCAGTAGGTATTCCTGGGTCAGCCTGGACCAGACCATGTCGTAGGAGCGCAGCATCTGGAACGCGCCTCCCATCTGGTCTGCGCGCAGGTAGCCGGTCTCCTCCATCTGCGCTTCGAGCAGGGCGATCTGGCTCTCGTTGATGAATAGGCTCAGGTCGCCGGGCTCGCTGAAATCCGTTTGCGCCGCCAGCAGGGTCACGGAGGCAAGCCGATCATCGCCGTCGCGCGCGAGGGCGGCGGCGGCAATCGAGAGCAGCGTGCCGCCCAGACAGTAGCCGGCGGCATGGATGCGTTGTTTAGGGACGATGGCGTTGATGGCAGCAAGCGCCTCGTCGATGCCCTGCGCCAGGTAGTCGTCCATTCCCAAATGGCGATCCTCTTTGCCCGGGTTGTTCCATGAGATGCAGAACACGGTATGGCCTTGCTCGACCAGGTACTTGATGAGCGAGTTCTGCGGCGACAGGTCGAGGATGTAGTACTTCATGATCCAAGCCGGCACGATGAGGATCGGCTCGGGATGGACGTCGGGCGTGCTGGGCGCGTACTGGATGAGCTCGATCAGCGCATTGCGGTACACCACCTTGCCGGGGGTGATGGCGAGATTCTGGCCGACCTTGAAGTCTTCCAGTCCTGCAGGCACCTCACCGGCGAGCCGTCGCATCGTGTCGTCGATCAGGTAGCTCATGCCGCGCGCCAGGTTGTTGCCTTCTTCGGCGCGCGTGCGCTCCAGCACCTGCGGGTTAAGCAGGGGAAAGTGGGTGGGTGACATCGCCTCGAGCCATTGCCGGGCTGCGAACTGCACGAACTTCTGGTGCCCGGAGTCCACTCCCCACACGCCCTGCGTGGCCTGATCCCACCAGTGCGTTTGCATCTCGAACGATTGGCGCAACAGGCTGAAGGGGTACTGGCCCCAGGCAGGATCGCTGAAGCGCCGATCATCGGTCGCCGGCAACTCGGGCGGGGTGTTCCCTTCGGCCAGGCTGTCCAAGCTGTCACGCAGATGGGCCATCATTTGCTCGAACTGGCGTTGGGCAAGTTGCAGCAAGTCGGCCCGCTTGTGCGGACTGACGGCGAGGTGGCTGGCCCAGTCGGTCCACGCCATCAGGGCAGACTCGGGCGACAGATGCGACCATGCCTTCGCCCAGGCCGCATGGGTGGCGTTATCGGGATCGCCCGCCGGTTTGTCGTTCGTGTTGTCGTTGCTCATGCGCGTATCCAGGTATTCGAATGCGTGTCCGGAGGGCGCTACGCCCGGCTTGTGCCGCGCGTGCGCGGCTGCGGTGGGCATCAGGCGTGTGCCCTGACGGAGGTCGCGGCGAATAGCAGGCGCTGCGCATAGGTCGCGGCGATCCATTCCTCGTTGGTCGGCTCCACGCCGACGACGACTCGGCTGTCCGCCGCGGAAATGACGGCGGCATTGGCCTCGTTGGCGGCGGCATCCAGGCTTACACCCAGGAACCCCAACGCAGCGCACACACGCTGGCGGATCTCGCCGCTGTGCTCGCCGACACCCGCGGTAAAGACAAGAAGGTCGAGCCCTCCGAGCACGGCGACAAGTGCACCGATCTCGCGCACGATACGACGCACGTAAAGCTCCAAGGCGTCGCGGGCCCGGTCGGCGCCTTCGTCGCCATCGTCTTCGCGGTCCAGCAGCACGCGTGGCTCGGAGGACAGGCCCGACACGCCCAGCAGTCCGGATTGGTGGTAAAGGATGTCGCCGACTTCCGCGACGGAGAGCTTCTCGATCTCCATCAGATAAAGCACCGCGCCTGGATCCAGTGCACCGGTACGTGTCCCCATCATCAGGCCATCCAGGGCGGAGAAACCCATCGTGGTGGCCACGCTCTTCAGGCCTCGCATGGCACACAGGCTGGCACCGCTACCCAGGTGGGCCACGAGGGTGCGTCCCTGGGCCACTGCGCCATGCCGTTCCGGCAGCGCGGACGCCATGTACGCATAGGAGAGGCCGTGGAAGCCGTAACGCCGCAATCCGCGTTCCCACGCGGCATGCGGCAGCGGCAGCATCTGTTCAACCTTGGGCAGGGTGTGATGGAAGGCGGTGTCGAAGCAGGCGATCTGCACGACCTCGGGCCTCTGCTGCAGCAGGATGTCCATTGCTTCGAGCGCGAACGGCTGGTGCAGCGGCGCAAGCGGGATGAGCTGGCGCAGTTCGGCGACGATCACGGCGTCCACGCGCACGGGTTCGACGTAGCGGTTCGCCCCGTGCACCACGCGATGCGCGACGGCGGCCAGGCGCCGGCCCGCCATGCGGGCATCGATGCGCTCGCCGATCAGCGCCAGCGCGGCGTGATAAGGTTGGGCGGCATCGAGCACGACGGAGAACGGCGGTACCCCGGTTTCGCCGAACGTCGCGTGCGCACTGCCGATGCCCTGCACCTTGCCATTCCACAAGGGGGTACGCGAAAGCGGATCGCTCGACGCGTCGAACACCGCGAACTTGATGCTGGAAGAACCGCAATTGAGGACGAGCAGCAACGTCTGGGTCATGGGAGGTGTCCTGCGCGGGTCAGAATTTTCGGCCGATCGTGAAGCTGCCCAACGTGGGGCGGCTGCGTTGGCCGTCGAACTCGCGCGAGCGGTGGTAGCGGGCGAAGGCGAAACGCCAGTGTCCGCGCGTGACGGCGATGCCGTAACCGATGTCGGCTACGAAAGGACGCTTGTCGACGCTGTGGCTGGAGCGGAACGTGTTGCCGTCCAGGGTGATGTCGCGCAGCACCCAACGCGTATCCACCGCGACGAACAGATGGCCCAGCCAGCGCTTGTCCTCTTGCACGATGAGGGGCGCGGTGTTCTCGCCGGCGGGGCGCAACGGTGCGGTGCCGAAGTCGTCTGGAAGCCGGAGGCCGAAGCGCAATTCCATGCCGGTGTTCGCGTAGGTGGCGAAGTTGCCCAGGCTGCCGCCCCAATGGGAGATGGCGTCCCAGCGCCATTCGCCCGCAGGTTCACCGTATGCAAACCGCGTGCGCCGTTCATGGATGAACTGCACCACCGGCTCATTGTGCAGTTGGTTGTCCCAGCCATTGAAGCGATCCGTACCGATGATGTCGTGCCACCAGTTCTGTACTTCACCGGCCTTGGCCGCCGGGCCCACCACGCCCACGCGCAGCTGGGACGTACGCAGGCGATCCTCCTTGCGCGCGTTGTAGCCGATGCTGAGCATCACGGCCCCTGCGTAGGGCCGGTCCTCGGCGATCAGCTCACGCGGTTCCCGCTCGTTGGGGGTGTACATCATCTGTCCCAGCCCCATGGTCATGTTCAGTTCGTCGAAGCCGCTCGGCTGGAGCAGGGACAGGTGTCGATTCAGGCGCTTCGCCAAGGCTGGTAGGCAGGGATCATCGGTGTAGTCCACCAGGTTGGGCGACACCAGGGTCACGAGGAACCCGTTGGAGTAACCCTGGTCCTGGCCCAGGCCGCCGAACAGGTCGTTGTCGATGCGCACGTTGAGGGTGGATTCGGTCTTGAACCGCTCCGGGCCGCCGCAGCCATCATCTGCGCGTGCAGCACCCGCGTGCGCGATGCCCAGTGCCATGAGCATGTTCATCGCGCAGGCGCGCATCTGTCGCCGTGGCGCGCGCGCCGGCGGGGCGGAAGAGAGAGTTGGCAGCCGGGCCGGTGTCGTGTCCATGAAGTTCCGGGGGTGTAGGAAGGGGGCGGG
>NZ_PDWL01000018.1 GCF_010093185.1 Pseudoxanthomonas jiangsuensis
CAGGCCGGAGACGCCGAGCACGCGCAGCCCGGCCGCGCCCCGCCCCCCGCCCCCAGCCCGCCGCCGTCACCGTGGCCAGCATGGTCGCCCGCGAGGGCCGGCTGTTGCTGGTCGAGGAGCGGATCGACGGCCGCCTGGTCCTGAACCAGCCTGCCGGCCATCTCGATCCCGGCGAGACCCTGGCCGAGGCCGCGGTCCGCGAGACCCGCGAGGAAAGCGGCTGGGACATCGAACTGGAGGCCTTCATCGGCACCTACCAGTGGACCGCGCCCGGCGGCCAGGCCTACCTGCGCTTCGCCTTCGCCGGCCGCGCCCTGGCCCACGACCCGGACCGTCCCTTGGACACCGGGATCGAGCGGGCCCTGTGGCTGACCCCGGGCGAACTGCGGGCCGAGGCCGGCCGCCACCGCAGTCCGCTCGTCTGGCAGGTCGCGGCCGACTGGCTGGCCGGACGCCGCTACCCGCTCGACCTGGTGCGCTCGCTGGGATGAGCGGGACCGGCACGCACGCGCCGCGGACCGTGGTCGGGGTCTCGGGCGGGGTGGATTCCTCGGTCGCGGCCTGGCTGCTGGTCCAGGCCGGGGAGCCGTGCGCCGGCCTGTTCATGCAGAACTGGGACGACGACGGCAGCGGCGATTGCCGGGCCGAGGAGGACCGCCGCGACGCGGTGGGGGTGTGCGGGCGGCTGGGGATCCCGTTCCACTTCCGCGACTTCTCGAAGGAATACTGGGCCGGGGTGTTCGAGCACTTCCTGGCCGAGTACGCCGCCGGGCGCACCCCGAACCCGGACGTGCTGTGCAACCGCGAGGTCAAGTTCAAGCACTTCCTGGACGCGGCGCGCGAGCTGGGGGCCGAGCGCATCGCCACCGGCCACTACGCCCAGGTGCGGCGCGAGGGTGGGCGCTGGCGGCTCTTGCGCGGCGCCGACCGCGACAAGGACCAGAGCTATTTCCTGCACCAGCTGGGCCAGGCGCAGCTGGCCGCCACCGTGTTCCCGATCGGCCACCTGCCCAAGGCCCAGGTGCGGCAGCTGGCGCGCGAAGCCGGCCTGGCGACCCATGCCAAGAAGGATTCCACCGGCATCTGCTTCATCGGCGAGCGCGATTTCCGCGAGTTCCTCGGCCGCTACCTGCCGGCGCAGACCGGCGAGATCCGCGATCCGCAGGGCGTGCGGATCGGCACCCATCCGGGCGTGTTCTATTTCACCCTGGGCCAGCGCGAGGGCCTGAACATCGGCGGCGTGCGCGGCCGCCCGGCGGCACCCTGGTACGTGGTCGGCAAGGACGTGGCCGGCAACGTGCTGTACGTGGACCAGGACCGCGACAGCCCCTGGCTGCTGGCCGGCACGGTGCGCACCGAGGCCATGCACTGGATCGAGGGCGCACCCCCGGCGGCCGAGTTCGACTGCACCGCCCAGGTCCGCTACCGGCAGGAAGAACAGCCATGCCGGGTCCGGGTCCGCGACGACGGCAGCCTGTCGGTGCATTTCGCCGTTCCGCAGCGCGCGGCCACCCCCGGCCAGTCGCTGGTGTTGTACGACGGCTCGGCCTGCCTCGGCGGCGCGGTGATCGAGTCCACCGACGCCCCGCAGCCCCGGTAGGGAACGGCGCGTGCGGCACGCCGGGTAGAATGCGCGCATGACTTCTTCCTACGACGACCGCGTGCTGGCCCTGGCCGGCCTGGCCCAGGCTCTGCAGCAGGTGCGCCGCATCGCCGAGACCGGCCAGAGCGACAACGCCGCCGCCCGCCCGGTGCTGGACAGCGTGTTCCGCATCGATGCCGACTCCGCCGAGGCGGTCTACGGCGGCCATGGCGGCCTCGCCCCCGGGCTGCGTCTGCTCGCCGACTACCTGGCCAGTCGCGGTGACGATCCCCTGCTGCCGCGACTGGCACTGGCGACGATGCAGCTGGAGCGCCGCTTCTCCGGCGAACCCGGCACCCTGGCCGCGGTCGGCCAGGGCATCGCCGCGCTCGCCCCCCGCGCCGCGGAACTGGGCAGCACCCATCCCGAGGTCCTGGCGGCGCTGGGCACGCTGTACGCCGACACCATCAGCCAGCTGCGGCCGCGGATCATGGTCCAGGGCAACCCGCACTACCTGGGCCAGGCCGGGGTGGTGTCGGAGATCCGCGCCCTGCTGCTGGCCGCGGTCCGCTCGGCCCTGCTCTGGCGCCAGGTCGGCGGCAGCCAGTGGCAGTTCCTGCTGGGGCGGCGGGCGATGCTGGAGGCGGTGCAACGGCAGCTGCGCTGACCGGCGGGCCGTCCGGGACGGTTCGCCGGACCGTGGCGTATGGCGTGGTCGCGGGCGCGGCGGCATCCGTTTTCCGGAGGCGCCGCGGCTAAAGGCCCCGGGGGTGCGGCCGATACTGCGAACGTGGTTACGCAGAGATCGCTCATGGACTCCCGATTGCTCATTCGCATGGCAGCGCCGCTGGTGCTGACTCTCCTCGCTCCCATCGCTGTCGGCTTCGAGTGGCCGGCCCCGGTGCGTTGGGCGATCCTGACCACCCTGACCCTGAGCTGGTTCGGCTTCGCCGCCTGGCTCCTGCTGCGGGGCGTGCCCGCGCCGGGCCGTTCGGCCGAGCACCTGCGCCTGGTCCGCGAGCAGGACCAGCTGCTGTCGGACCTGCGCGGCTTCGTCGGCAAGGAGATCGACGGCTCGCGCCATGAGATCGAACGCGCCCGCGACCTGATCCGCCAGGCCGTCGCCGGCCTCGGCGGCAGCTTCGACGCGATGAACCGCAAGTCGCGCCAGCAGAGCGGTGCGATGGCGCGGATCATCGCCGACCAGGACGGCGCCGGCGGCGTGGACGTGGCCCGCTTCGCCCAGCACGCCAGCTCGCGCATGGAGCAGCTGGTGGAGGCGCTGGAGCAGGTGGCCGGCCAGAGCACGACCACGGTCCAGCACATCGACCAGATGGCCCAGCACCTGGACGGGATCTTCGCCCTGCTGGAGGACGTCAAGTCGATCGCCGACCAGACCAACCTGCTGGCGCTGAACGCGGCGATCGAGGCCGCCCGCGCCGGCGAGGCCGGCCGCGGCTTCGCGGTGGTCGCCGACGAGGTGCGCAACCTGTCCGAGCGCTCGACCACCTTCAACGAGCAGATCCGCAAGCTGGCGCACAGCTCGAAGGACGCTATCCATAAGGTCCGCGAAACCGTCACCCAGATGGCTTCGCGCGACCTGGACCGCTCCCGCGAGGCGCGGGCCGAGGCGGCGCAGATGCTGCAGAACGTGGCCGCGATCAACAACTCGCTGGGCGACGGCATGCGCGAGATCTCCGAGTGCGGCCGGGCGATCGACAGCTCGGTGGCCGAGGCGGTGCGCGCCCTGCAGTTCGAGGACATCGCCACCCAGGCCCTGGGCGGCGCCCACGTCCACCTGGATCGCCTGGATTCGATCAACCGCGAGGCCATCGCCTTGCAGGAGCTGCTCCACCGCAGCAACGGCGCGGCCGACGAGGACATGCTGCGCGCCCTGCAGCGCCTGGGCCAGCGCCTGCACGACCTGCGCGGCGAATGGGAGACCCCGCCGCACAAGCCGGTCAGCCAGCAGAGCATGGGCGCGGGCACGGTCGAACTGTTCTGAGCGTGAGGTCCGTTTCTCCGGCCGTCGTCCTGGCGGCCCTGACCGGATGCGTACCAGGCCCCGGCTCGATGCCGGGGCTTTCGCGTGCGTGCGCGGCGGCGATGCGCCGCGACCGGAGGCGGGCGTGAGCGGCTCGAGCGCATTGCGCCAGGCGCCGGCATCGCGCACGGCGGCGGGCACCGTGCCGCAGGCGGCGGCCGCATCGCCCCGGCTGGCGAAGATCGAGGCGCTGGCGGCGGCGGAGCTGCGCCAGGCACGCGCGGCCTGCGCGGTTGCGGTTCCCGAGCCTTTGCTGGCCCACCTGTGCTGGGACCTGGATCTGCCGGGCCAGCGCGGCGTGGACGAGGAAGCGCCCTAACGGCGGCAACGGGCATTGGGTCGCCGGCTTCGGGCGCTTGTGCGTTGGGATGGGTGCCTTCGGCGGACGGATCCCGATCGGGAAGACGGGATGGCCGGCAGTGCCGCCGGCCGATACGGCTCAGCGCGCCTGCGCCCGCAGCGGCAGCGTGCCGCTCCAGCCCTCGGCCAGGCCGGCCTCGTGGTACTGGCGCAGCCACTGCGCCAGCTCGCGCGGCGGCAGCGGCCGGGTGTAGACATAGCCCTGGATCTCGTCGCAGCCCCAGGCCTTGAGCTGGGCCTGCTCCTCCTGGGTTTCCACGCCCTCGGCCACCACCCGCATGCCCAGGGCATGGCCGATGTGGACGATGGCCTGGGTGACCTCGCCGGCGTTGGCGTCGCGCAGCATGTCAGTGACGAAGCTGCGGTCGATCTTCAGCCTTTGCACCGGGAAGCGGTTGAGGTAGTGCAGGTTGGAGAAGCCGGTGCCGAAGTCGTCCACGGCCAGCTGCACGCCGTGCTTCTCGAACACCTGGAAGCAGTGGCGCAGGTTGTCGCTGTCCAGGATCAGGGCCGATTCGGTCAGCTCCAGTTCCAGCCGCGCCGGCGGCCAGCCGGCGCGCTGGCACAGGGCCACCACCCGCTCGGCGAAGCCCGGGTCGCGCAGCTGCACGCCGGAGACGTTGACCGCGATCCGGCCGAAATTCAGCCCGGCCGCATGCCATGCCACCGCCTGGCGGCAGGCCTCGGCGATCACCCACTCGCCCAGGCGCACGATCTCGCCGCACTGCTCGGCGATCGGGATGAACTCGCCCGGATGGCAGGAGCCGCCCGGCCAGTGCCAGCGCAGCAGCGCCTCGATCCCCGGCGGGTGGCCGTCGCCGATGCTGACCTGGGGCTGGTAGACCAGGGTGAACTCCTCGCGCTCCAGCGCGCCGCGCAGGGCGTGCTCGATCTCGAGCCGGCGGCGGGCGTGGCGCTGGATTTCCTCGTTGTGCACCTGCCAGGCGTTGCGTCCGCGCTCGCGCGCCACCTGCAGGGCGGCATGGGCCGCGCGCAGGAGGTCGTCGAAGGCCTGGCCGTCGGGCCCGAGGCGGGCGATGCCGACGCTGGCGCCGACCTTCAGGTGCTCGCTGCCGAACGCCAAAGGCTCGGACAGCGCGGCGATCAGGCGGCGGGCGGCGTCTTCGGCCTCGGCGATCTCGACCGGGCGGCGCAGGACCACCATGAATTCGTCCCCGCCCAGGCGGCCGAACAGGTCGCCGCCCTGCAGGGTGTGGTGCATGCGCCCGGCGGCGGCCTTGAGCATGGCGTCGCCGGCGGCATGGCCGAAGGAGTCGTTGATGCTCTTGAACCCGTCCAGGTCCACCAGCAAAAGGGCCAGGCCCTGCTCCGGCGCGCCGTCGCCGGCGCCGTCCTGGGCGGCGGCGATCGCCTCCTCGGCCTGGACCCGCAGCAGGAAGCGGTTGGGCAGACCGGTGAGCAGGTCGTAGTGGGACAGCAGTTCGATCCGCTCGCTGGTCTCCAGCTCGCGGCTGACGTCGCGGAACAGGGCCACGAAACGCGGCGCCAGGCCGTCGCGGCTGTCCAGCTCGACCAGCACCTGGACCCGGATCCTCTGCCCGTTCTGGCGATAGAAGCACAGCTCCAGCTGTTCCGGCGGGCCGCCGGCGGCCAGTCGCACCAGCGCCGCCTCGAAGGTCTCGCGCGACTCCCGGGTGTACAGCGCCAGGGCGTCGTCCAGGGCCAGCGGGCCGGGCGGCAGGCCGTGCAGGCGGCAGCATTCGTCGGTCCACTGCACCCGCCGGGTGTCCGGCTCGATCTCGCAGCCGCCGATGTGGCCCAGGGTCGAGACCCGCTCCAGCAGTTCGGTGCGCCAGCGCAGCAGAGCGTCGGCGCGGCGGCGCTCGGTCACGTTCTGGACCTGGCCGAGCACGCGCACGATGTGGCCGTCCGCGTCCAGCTGCGGCTGGCTCCAGGCCTGCAGGTGCAGGGGCTGGCCGTGGCCGTCGCGCAGTTCCAGTTCGAAGTGGACCGGCAGGCCGTCGCGGCGCATCCGCCGCCAGGCCCGGCGCAGGGCCGAGGTGGCCGTGCGCGGGAGCCGCCGCAGCCAGGCCCGGGCCGAGTCGCGGGTGCGCACCGGCTGGCCGAGCAGGCGGTACAGGTCGCGCGGCCACCAGCCGCTGTCGGTGAGCGGGTCCCAGGACCACGAGGCCATCCCGGCCAGGCGCTGGATCTCCTCCAGCAACGCCTGCTGCCGGCGCAGGCGGTCTTCCAGCTGCTTCTGTTCCTCGATCGCGGTGTAGGTGCCGACCATCCGCAGGGGGCGGCCGTCGGCCGACCAGGCCACCACCCGGCCGCTGTCGCGGACCCAGCGCCAGCCGCCGTCGGCGTGGCGCACCCGGTGCTCGCAGACGTAGGCGCCGGTATGGCCGGCCAGGTGGCTGCGCATGTTGGCGCGGGCGCGCTCGACGTCGTCCGGATGGACCAGCGCGAACGCGGTCTCCATGCTGTCGTCCGGCGCGTCCTCGACGGTGTAGCCGAGCATGGACAGCCAGCTCTCGGAACGGAAGATGCGATTGGCGGCGATGTCCCAGTCCCACAGGCCGTGGCCGGCGCTGTCCAGCGCCACCTGCCAGCGGCTGGCGCCGTCCGGATCGGGAATGCTCAGGGTGTAGGCCAGCACGCCGCCCTCGGGCGCGCGCACCGCGCGCAGCCAGCCGTCCAGGCGACGCTCCAGGCCGGGCAGGCTGCAGGCCACGGCCTGCTGCTGGTTGCCGGCCAGGGCCAGGCGCAGGTCCTGCAGCAGCGGGGCGTACCGGGCGGCCGCTTCCGGCAAGGCGAGGGCCTGCGCCGCCGGATTGGCGGCCAGCACCTGCCCTTCCTCGTCCAGGACCAGAAGTGCGCTGTTGATCGGGTGCTGCATCAGGCTGGCGATCGCGCCGGCATCCACGCCCTGTCTCTCCATGGCACCGGATCCGCACGCCGGACCCGTCGTGGGGTTAACGGCCGCCGGCGTCCATTGTTGAGCGCACGGTCCTCCGTCGTCGTCCGGGCCGCTGATATGCTTGCCGCTTCTGCCTGATCAGGGGGACCTGGATGCACGGACGGGCCAGAACCGGCGATCCCGCGCGCGCCCTGCCCGGCGCCGACGCAGCCGCGCGGGCACGCGCGATGAGCTGGCGGATCCCCCTGCTCTACGTGGTCCTGGGGGTGCTGTGGATCGTGTTCAGCGACCGCGGCATCGCCCTGCTGGTCTCCGACCCGGTGCTGATCACCCGCCTGCAGACCTTCAAGGGCGGCTTCTACATGGTCGCCACCGCGGTCCTCCTGTACCTGCTGCTGCGGCCGCTGGTCGAGCGCCTGTTGAGCTCGCAGCAGCAGGCGCTGGAGTCGGAATGGCGCTACCGCGAGCTGTTCGAGGCCAACCCCAGCCCGATGCTGACCTACGAGCTGGATTCGCTGCGGGTGGTCGACGCCAACCAGGCCGCGAGCGCCTTCCTCGGCTGGACCCGCGGCGAGCTGCAGGGCATGGACATGGCCATGCTCTGGCCGATCGATTCGCAGGAGCAGTTCCTGCAAGCCGCCGCCGCCGTGCGCGACAAGCCCGCCCTGCCCTGCACCCGGCTCGAGCGCCTGCGCCTGAGCAGCGGCGAGGTCCGCGACGTGGAACTGCGCAGCGCCGACGTCACCCCCGGCGACGGCCGCCCGCGCACCCGGCTGATGGTGGTGTCCGACCGCACCACCGAGATCCTGTCCCAGCGCTCGCGCGAGCAGGCCATGGCCCGGCTGCAGGAGGCCCAGCGCCTGGCTCGGCTCGGCTCCTGGGAGGTGGACCTGCAGACCCGGCTGGGCCGCTTCTGCCCGATCCTGCAGCACCTGCTCGGCCACAACATCGCCGACGACCGCCCGCGCGCCCTGCACGACGTGCTGGTCGCCGCCGACGAGGCCAGCCAGGCGCGCCTGGAGCAGCTGCTGGACGAACTGGCCGGCGGCCAGCTGCAGAAGGTCGACGTGCTGCTGCCCTTCGTCGCCGCCGCCGGCCGCGAGCGGCTCTTGCGGCTGCGCGCCCAGCACACCGTGGAGGACGGCCGCCGGCTCCTGCGCGGCACCGTCCAGGACGTGACCGAGGAGCAGCAGACCCGGCGCCTGCTGGACGAGCGCGAGCAGCAGTTCCGCGAGCTGGTGCGGATCCTGCCCGACGGGGTGATGATCCTGTCCGGCGAGAACGTGATCTACGCCAACCCGGCCTGTGGCGGCCTGTTCGGGACCCTGCCCGAGGCCCTGCTCGGCGAGCCGCTGGCGACCCTGGCCGCCGGCGAGGACCTGCCGGCCTTGCGCGCCTGGCTCGATGGCCGGGCTCCGCTGGACGGCCCGCCGCGGTTGCGACGCAGCGACGGCAGCACCTTCCGCGCCGCGCTGTCCGGCGCCGACGCCCGTTACGGCGGCCAGGCCTGCCGGCTTCTGCTGGTGCGCGACCTGAGCGAACCGGAACGCATGCGCGATGCCCTGGCCGCCGGCAACCTGGAGTTGCAGGCGATGGCCCGGCGCCTGTTCAGCGCCCAGGAGGACGAGCGCCGCGCGATCTCGCGCGAGCTGCACGACGACATCGGCCAGGCGATCACCGCGATCAAGCTGTCGGCCCACGCGGTCATGGGCGAGGACGATCCCGCCCGCCGCCAGGAGGACCTGGAGGCGGTGGTGGAGACCGCCGACACCACCCTGGACAAGCTGCGCAACCTGTCGATGCTGCTGCGCCCGCCGCAGCTGGACGCGCTGGGCCTGGAGGCGGCCCTGCGCTGGCACGCCGGGGTGCTGTTCCGCAATTCGCCGGTGCAGCTGGACCTGGACATCCGCGCCCTGCCGCGAAGGCCGGAGCGCGAGGTCGAGCAGGCCTGCTTCCGGATCGCCCAGGAAGGCCTGACCAACGCCCTGCGCCATGCCGGCGCCCGCAGCATCCAGCTGGCCTTGGATGACGACGACGGCCGCGGCCTGTCCCTGCGGATCGACGACGACGGCCGCGGCTTCGAGCCCGGGCAGGCCCGCGGCCTGGGCCTGGTGATCATGCGCGAACGCGCGCAGAGCGCCGGCGGCCAGCTGCACATCGAGACCCTGCCCGGCGGCGGCACCCACATCCGCCTGCAGCTGCCCTACGCGCCGCACACCGCCGCCTGGGGCGAACGCGCATGATGCCGATGCTGCCCCCCGATGCCGCACCCGCCCCGGTTCGCCTGGGCGCGGGCAATCCGGACCTGCAGGCGCTGGTCACCCAGGCGGCCGCCGGCGGCACGCCGGTGATGCTGGTGCACCTGGACCTGGACCACTTCGCCTCGGTCAACGAGAACATGAGCGTGGCCGTGGGCGACCTGGCCCTGGACCTGCTGGCCCGCCAGCTGGAGGCGGCGCTGGCCGGCCGCGGCCGGCTGTGGCGGCACGGCAGCGACGAGTTCATCGCCGCCATCCCGCTGCGTCCGGGCATGCCGCCGCCGGAGTCGCTGGCCCAGGAGCTGCTGGACCAGGTCGAGTCGCCGCTGAGCGTGCTGCCCTACACCCTGTTCCTGAGCGCCAAGGCCGGCATCAGCCTGTGCCCGACCCACGCCAGCGACGCGGACGAACTGCTGCGGATGGCCGAGATCGCCGCGCGCCAGGCCAGCCACGACGACGAGCGGCTGCAGTTCTACGGCGGCCAGAGCCTGCAGAACGTTCACAACGAGAGCGTGATCGCGCGCCAGATCGTCGACGCCATCCCCAACGGCGAGCTGCGCCTGCGCTTCCAGCCTGAGATCAGCGCCCGCGATGGCCGCGTGGTCGGGATGGAAGCCCTGCTGCGCTGGCAGTCGCCCACCTTGGGGCTGATGGTGCCCGAGCGCTTCATGCCCACCGCCGAGCGCCTGGGCGTGATCGTGCAGATCGGCGCCTGGGTGCTGGAGAACGCCATCGCCCAGCTGCGGCTGTGGCGCGACGCCGGTTTCGACGACCTGTTCCTGGCGGTCAACGTCTCCACCCTGCAACTGCTGCGCCCGGCCTTCGCCGACGAAGTGCTGGCGCTGCTGCGCCAGTCCGCGATCCCGCCCGAGAGCCTGGTGCTGGAGATCAACGAGAGCGCGCTGGCGGCCAACCTCAACCCGGTCTACGAGGGCCTGGCTACGCTGCGGCGCGAGGGCGTGGTCCTGGCCCTGGACAACTTCGGCACCGGCGATTCCAGCCTCAGCGCCCTGGTCCGCTACCCGGTGGACATGCTCAAGATCGACCGCAGCTTCATCCGCAGCGCCCCGGCCGGCGAGCGCGAGACGGCGATCGTGCGCGCGATCATCGCCATGGGCCACCAGCTGAACATGAAGGTGATCGCCAACGGGGTGGAGAGCGAGGCCCAGCTGGGTTACCTGCGGCGCAGTGACTGCGACGTGTTCCAGGGCTACCTGTTCGGCGAGCCGATGCCGCCGGAGTCGGCCGGCATGGCGCTGCGCCGGCGTTACCTGCGCCCGGAGCTGTTCGCCACCGCCAAGCACGACCTCACCCTGCTGCTGGTGGACGACGAGGAGAACGTGCTGCGCTCGCTGGTGCGGCTGTTCCGCCGCGACGGCTACCGGATCCTCGCGGCCGGCAACGTGCGCGACGCCTTCGACCTGCTGGCCACCAACGACGTGCAGGTGATCCTGTCCGACCAGCGCATGCAGGACATGAGCGGCACCGAGTTCCTGGGCCGGGTGAAGATGCTCTACCCGGACACGGTGCGCATGGTCCTGTCCGGCTACACCGACCTGGCCACGGTCACCGACGCGATCAACCGCGGCGCGATCTACCGCTTCCTGACCAAGCCCTGGAACGACGACGAGCTGCGCGAGCACATCCGCCAGGCCTTCCGCACCCACGCCGAGCGGCAGCCGGTGCGCGGGGACGCGGTGGGCTGAACCTCAGGCGGCGGCCTTGGGCTGGCGCACCGGCAGTACGATGCGGAAGCGCGAGCCCTCGCCCAGGGTGCTGTCCACGTCGATCCGGCCGTGGTGCTTGGCGACGATGCCGTAGGAGATCGACAGGCCCAGGCCGGTGCCCTTGCCCACCGGCTTGGTGGTGAAGAACGGATCGAAGATCTTCTGCACCGCCTCCGGCGGGATGCCAGGGCCGCTGTCGGCGATCTCGATCCAGACCTGGTCGCCCTCGTGGCCGGTGCTCAGGCGCACCGTGCCGCGCTCGCCGATGGCCTGGCCGGCGTTGATCAGGATGTTCATGAACACCTGGTTGAGCTCCGACGGCAGGCATTCCACCGGCGGCAGGTCGCCGTAGTGCTTCTCCAGCGTGGTGTTGTACTTGAGCTCGTTCCAGATGATGTTGAGGGTGGATTCCAGGCCGGCGTGGATGTCCACCAGCTTCCACGACTCGTCGCGCTCGGAGCGGGAGAAGTCCTTGAGGTCCTTGACGATCCGGGTGACCCGCTCGATCCCCTCGCGCGACTCGGTCATCAGCTGCGGCAGGTCGCGGCTGATGAAGTCGATGTCCAGGCGCTCGCGGGTCTCGTCGATCTCCGCCAGCATCGCCCGTGGGTCGGGCGAGCGTAGCGCGCGCTCGTAGGCGTCGATCAGGGCGAACAGGCTGTGCAGGTATTCCTGCAGGCTGCCCAGGTTGGAGTGGACGTAGCCGATCGGGTTGTTGATCTCGTGGGCCACACCGGCGGCCAGCTGGCCGATCGAGGCCAGCTTCTCGGCCTGCAGGAGCTTCTCCTGGGCGGCGGTCAGGCGCACGTTCAGTTCGGCGTGGCGGCGCAGCAGTTCCTGCTCGTAGGCGCGGATCCTCTGCAGGTCCTGCATCAGCAGCAGGAAGCTGCCGCCCTCGGCGGGATGGAAATAGACGTGTACCAGCAGCATCGACCCCTGGCCGAAGGACAGGTGCCCGCTCCAGTGGCCCGCTTCGCGCGCCTGCGGCAGGGCGTCGCGCGGCAGCATCAGTTCCAGGGTCAGGCCGTGGTCGAGGTCGCGCGGGTAGCACGCCCGGCACAGCGCGTGCGCGGCGTCGTTGGCGTAGGCCCGGGTACCGTCGCCGCGGAACACCAGCAGGCCCTCGAACATGCGGTTGCCCAGCTCGCGCAGGGCCTGCTTGGACGGGGTGCGGTCTTCGTCTTCGGGAATCGCGTTCACGGGCCGGTGCTCGAGGGTCGTGCATCGGATTCTAGCCGCCGCACGCGGGTGCAGGCAGGACGGACGGGAACGGCGGAAGGGATGCGCCCTCGCCGGCCCCATCGGCGCGGCGGGCGGATGCGGGGCTCAGGCGACGGCGAGGTCGCGGCGCGCCTGCAGCTGCTGGGCCTGGCCCTGGGCATCGTATTCGGGCGCGCTTTCGGCGCGGCCCAGGTGGCGCAGGGCCCAGTTGACCTCGCGCCGGCGGCGCGCCAGCAGGGCGCCGTTGCTGCGGTTGACCTCGGCCAGTTCGGCCAGGCGCTCGCCGCGGCCGTCGGGCAGATCCGACTCCAGCGCGCGCAGGGCGACCAGTTTTTCCTGGGTGGAACGCACTAGCAGCTCGACGTCGTGGTCGAGCAGGGCCCGCCGCTCCTCGGCCAGGGCCGAGGCCAGGCGGTCCAGGGCGGCGTCGCTGGTGGGCAGGCCGTCCATCGGTCAGCCCAGCAGCTTGTCCATGTCCAGCATGCGCTCGGCGATCTTGGCCGGGTCGATGCGGTAGGTGCCCGCTTCCAGCGCCTGCTTGACCTGCTCGACGCGGGCGCTGTCCACGGCCGGGGCCGCCGAGAGCTCGCGCTGCAGGGCCTGCAGGCTGGTGGCCTCGCCGGTCAGGCGCAGGCTGTCGCCGGCCTGGACCGACTCGACCGGGCTGGAGCGGTCCGCACCGGCGGCCGCGGCCCGACCGACCTGGCCGGTGCTGTGCACGGCCGGAAGCGGGGTGCTGCCTTCGATTTTCTGGCTCATGGGGATGAGTCCTTTACGGGGTACGCCAAGGGTATCGGCCGGGGCCGGAACAAACTTTAGAGCCTGATCACAAAAAAATTCACCGGGTCAGCGGCTGACCCAGACGTCGCCGCCCGGCCCCACCCTGCCCTGCAGGACCCGGCGGGAGGACAGGTTCTCCACCGCGACCCGCTCGTTCTCGCCGGCATCGCCCAAGGCGCGGCCGGCCACCCGCACTTCCACCCCGCCGCGGCGCGAGACCAGGGCCACCTGGTCGCCGCGCCGGACCAGCCGCGGTGCGGCCAGGTCGGCGGCCGACAGCACGGTGCCGGCCGGCAGGGTCCGCCGCGCCACCTGGCCGACGGCCTGCGCCGGGTCGGCCAGGGCCGCGCCGGCGATCCGGGCCGCGTCGCGGGTCTCGACGACCAGCGCCTCGGCCGGGATGGCCTCGCCGGCGGCCACCCCGCGGGCCAGCACCAGCACGGCCTGGCTGCGCCTGAGCTTGACCGGCACGAACAGCCGCCAGCCGCCCGGGCAGGCGACCTCGACCGTTCCCGAGGACGCCTGCTGCGCCTGCAAGGGCTGGTCGCAGGCCGGCATCCGCAGGGCCGGGTCGAGGTTGGCCTCGGCCTGGCCCCCGGGCACCGCGGCCAGGGCCGCGGCGCGGATCGAGTCCACCGGCTGGAAACCGCCGGCGGCCAGTGCCACCGTCATCGGCAGGCAAAGCAGGAACATGAGGGCGCAACGGAAGCGGTTCATGACGGCGGTCCTCGGCCGCAGCGGCACGGCAACGCCGCCTCGATGCAAGCGGCGTGCCGGAGCGGTGGCCGCCGCCGCCCTCAAGCGGCCGCGCGCAGGGCCGATACCGGGCACATGACCCACAACCTGCTCAACCGGATCGACCAGCGCACCCGGCTGGCTGGCCACAACCGCCTCGCCCTGCTGCTGTTCCGCCTCGGCGGGCGCCAGCTTTTTGGCGTGAACGTGTTCAAGGTGCAGGAAGTGCTGCGCCGGCCGCCGCTGTTCCAGCTGCCGGGCCTGCCCGGGCAGTTCGCCGGTGCCGCCGACGTGCGCGGCCGCTCGGTGCCGGTGCTGGACCTGGGCCTGGCCATCGGCCATCCCGAGCGGCAGGCCCCGGACGAGGACGGCGGCACCCAGTACCTGGTGGTGACCGAATTCAACCGCTCGGTCCAGGGCTTCCTGGTCAGCGACGTGGAGCGGATCGTCAACATCGCGGTGGAAGATATCCACCCGCCGCCGGACCTGGGCGCGGAAAGCAGCTATCTCACCGCGGTCACCCGCTTCCAGGGCGAACTGATCCAGGTGCTGGACGTGGAGAGCGTGCTGGCCGACATCACCCAGGCGCGGATGGACGCGACCCTGGCCCCGGAAATGGCCCTGCCGGCCGACGCCCCGCCCATGCAGGTGCTGGTGGTGGACGATTCGCGGGTGGCGCGGCAGCAGATCCGCAGCGTGCTGGACCAGCTGGGGGTCGGGGTCACCCTGCTCTCGGACGGGCGCCAGGCGCTGGACCACCTGCTCCAGGTCCATGCCGGCGGCGAGAACCCGGCCAGCCGCTACGCCATGGTCATCTCCGACATCGAGATGCCGGCCATGGACGGCTACACCCTGACGACGGAAATCCGGCGCAACCCGGCCCTGTCCGGCCTGTACGTGCTGCTCCACACCTCCCTGTCGGGCGTATTCAACAACGCCATGGTCGAACGGGTCGGAGCCAACGCCTTCGTCGCCAAGTACAGCCCGCACGAACTGGCCGACCACGTCCTGGCCCGGCTTCGGCAGGTGGCCGAGGCGGCCTGAGCCATGCGGACAGGGAGGGGCCGGCCAGATTGAAGCGGCCTGGCGCGATGCCTGCCCCACCGCGCCCCCGTCTGGCACGCCGCTTGCCTATGCCATGGCAACGGTCCGTCCGGAGGGCGCCATGTCCAATCCGATCTCTTCCTATTTCGGCATCCACGGCGATGCCCTGCCCCTGCGCGAGCAGCGGATGAAGCTGATCGCCAGCAACCTGGCCAATGCCGACACCCCCGGCTACCAGGCCCAGGACCTGGACTTCAACGCCGCCCTGGAATCGGCCAGGCGCCAGCGCGAAGGCCTGCCGTCCACCGGCGCCGTCCTGGCCACCACCCAGGACGGCCACATCGGCGACGCCATCGCCACCGGCCAGCTGCCGTTCCAGTTCACCCGCCAGGCCACCCAGCCCAGCCTCGACGGCAACACCGTCGACCCGGACGCCGAGCGCGCCGCCTACGGCCGTGCCGCGCTCGAGTACCGCGCCTCGCTGAGCTTCCTCGAATCCAAGGTGCGCAACATGCTCACCGCGATCACCGGCCAGTAGCCGCACTCATAGGAGCACTCGCCGCCATGAGCAACCTGCCGATCTTCGACGTCGCCGGCTCGGCCCTCCAGGCCCAGTCGGTGCGCCTGAGCACCATCGCCAGCAACCTGGCCAACGCCGACTCGGTGGCCGGCTCGGCCGACGCCGTCTACAAGCCGGTCGAACCGGTGTTCCAGGCCCAGGCCAGCGCCAGCGACCCGACCCTGACCGGCGTGCGCGTGCGCGAGATCGCCCAGACCGAAGCGCCGCCGATCCGCCGCTACGAGCCCGGCCACCCGCTGGCCGACGCCGACGGTTACGTGTTCGCCCCGGACGTGGATCCGGTGGCGCAGATGGTCAATCTCATCTCCGCCTCGCGCAGCTACCAGGCCGGCGTGGAAGTCATCAATACGGCCAAGGAACTCGCCCTGGCCACCCTGTCCATGGGCCGCTGAGGATCCCGAGCATGAGCAGCATCGCGTCCGACATCTATTCCAGCCTCGGCCTGACCGGCTCCAGCACCACCACCAAGAAGGAGGAGTCGCTGGGCCAGGCCGACTTCCTGCGCCTGATGACCGAGCAGCTGCAGCACCAGGACCCGCTCAAGCCGATGGAGAACAGCGCCTTCCTCGGTCAGCTGGCGCAGTTCTCCACCGTGCAGGGCATCCAGGAACTGAACACCCAGGTCGGCGATTTCTCCTCGGCCCTGGCCAGCGACCAGGTGCTGCGTGGCGCCTCGCTGGTCGGCCACGAGGTGCTGGTGCCCTCGGCCAAGCTGCCGCTGGGCGAATCGGGCAGCGTCAACGGCGCAGTCGCCGCTCCGGGCGCCGGCACCGTCGCCTTCACCGTCAACGACGCCAACGGCCAGAAGGTGTACGAGTTCAGCGTGCCGGCGACCAAGGCCGGCGAGGTCAACTCCGCCTGGGACGGCAACGACGCCTCCGGCAACCGCCTGGCCGCCGGCAGCTACAGCGTCACCGCCAGCCACACCGCCAGCGACGGCACCCAGACCAAGCTGGATACCTACATCAAGGGCAAGGTCGACAGCGTCACCGTCGGCAGCGAAGGCCTCTACCTCGACCTGAACGGCATGGGCACCGTGCCGCTCGACTACGTGCTCCGCATCAGCTGAGCCCTCTCCAACGCATGCACCCGCAAGACTCACGCAGGAGTCCGCCATGAGCTTCAACACTTCCCTGTCCGGCATCAACGCCGCCAATTCGGACCTGAACGTCACCGCGAACAACATCGCCAACGTCAACACCACCGGCTTCAAGGAGTCGCGTGCAGAGTTCGCCGACCTGTTCTCGTACACCACCTACGGCCTGTCGCGGAACGCGGTGGGCGCCGGCGTGAAGGTCAGCAACGTGGCCCAGCAGTTCTCCCAGGGCAACATCGACCCGACCGGGCGCAGCCTGGATTTCGCCATCGACGGCGAGGGCTTCTTCACCGTCAACAAGAACGGCAACACACTCTACACCCGCGCCGGCAACTTCCAGACCGACAACCAGGGCTACGTGGTCACCCCGGACGGCGCCCGCCTGCAGGTGTTCGCGCCCAACGCCGGCGGCGACGGCTTCGACGTCGGCCGCCTGACCGACCTGCAGCTGCTGACCACCGACAGCCCGCCGCAGCCCACCGGCGAGATCGACCTGATGGTCACCCTGCCGGGCAACGCGGAGGCGCCGGCGATCGCCACGTTCGATCCGAGCGAGCCCAACAGCTACAACGTCTCCAGCGGCGGCGTCACCGTGTACGACTCGCTGGGCGTGAGCCACGTGCAGACCTCGTACTTCGTCAAGACCGCCAATCCGAACGAGTGGCAGGTCTACAACTACCTCGATGGCGAGCCGGTCAACGCGGGAAGCACGCCGTCCGATCCCTCCGCCGTGCCGCCGGTCGCCGCGGTGATCGGCACCCCGGCGACGCTGGTGTTCAGCAACACCGGCGCCCTCGAGTCGATCGACGGCGTCAGCCCGACCACCGGCGAGATCGCCCTGGAGCCCTATGCGCCCACCACCGGCGCCGGCACCCTGACCATGACCCTGAACCTGACCGGCAGCACCCAGTACGGCAGCGAGTTCGCCCTGCGCTCGGTCAACCAGGACGGCTACGCCGCCGGCAAGCTGAGCGAGATCAGCGTGTCCGAGGACGGGGTGGTGTTCGCCCGCTATTCCAACGGCGACGACCGCGCCCTGGGCCAGGTGGCGCTGACCAAGTTCGTCAACCCGCAGGGCCTGCAGCCGCAGGGCAACAACATGTGGGCGGCCAGCTACACCTCCGGTTCGCCGCGCACCGGTGCTCCGGACAGCTCGGACTTCGGCCAGATCGCGGCCGGTTCGCTGGAGTCGTCCACCGTGGACCTGACCGAGCAGCTGGTGAACATGATCGTGGCCCAGCGCAACTTCCAGGCCAACGCGCAGATGATCTCGACCCAGGACCAGGCCACCCAGACCATCATCAACATCCGCTGAGCCTGAGCGGCTGACGGAGGCTCCGCATGGACAAGGCCCTCTACGTGGCGATGACCGGCGCCCGCGCCACCCTGCAGGCGCAGGGCACGGTCTCGCACAACCTGGCCAACGCCGACACCGCCGGCTTCAAGGCGGCGCTGGCCAACACCGAGGCCTTCCCGGTGCGCGGCCCTGGCTACGCCTCGCGCACGGCGGCCCTGCACATCGACCAGGGCTTCGACGCCCGGGTCGGGGCCCAGCAGGTCACTGGCAATCCGCTGGACGTGTCCCTGCAGGCCGACCGCTGGCTGGCGGTGCAGGCGCCGGACGGTGAACAGGCCTATACCCGCGCCGGAAACCTGTCGCTGACCCCGAACGGCCAGCTGGTCACCGCCGGCGGCCATCCCCTGCTGGACCCGCAGGGCAACCCGATCACCCTGCCGCCGCACCAGTCGCTGGACATCGGCCAGGACGGCACGATCTCGATCGTGCCGCTGGGCGAAGGCGCGGCGACGATGGCGGTGGTGGGCCGGATCAAAGTGGTGGCGGCCGGCCAGGAGCAGCTCACCCGCGGCCTGGACGGGCTGATGCGCCAGGCCGATCCGCAGCAGCCACTGGCGCAGGCGCCGGGCGCGGTCATGGCCACCGGCGCACTGGAGCAGAGCAACGTGGACGCGGCCGGGGCGCTGGTGCAGATGATCCAGCTGCAGCGCCAGTTCGAGATGCAGGTCAAGGTCATCAGCCGCGGCGACGACAACGCGCAATCGGCCAACACGCTGCTGCGGTTGAGCGGCGGCTGAGGCCGGGGCAGCAGCTGAACCCACACTTCCGTCATTCCCGCCCGGACGGGAACCGGCGCCCTTCCCCGGGGCCGGCCAGGCCGAAGCGTTGCGGTGCGATGCCTGCCGACGGGAAGTAAAGGAGGAGGTTCCGGCTGAAAGCCGGAACCGGGGGACATGAGCGGCGGCAGGCATCGTGCCGCAACGCCGCAGCCATGCTCCCCCCGGCAAGGAGCCGCCGCCCACGCAAAGCCCCCCGGTTTGGCACGCCGCATGCATCAGTCCCGGCATCAATCCGTCCCGCGAGGTATCGCGTCATGAATCAGGCACTCTGGGTCGCCAAGACCGGTCTGGATGCGCAGCAGACGCGCATGTCGGTGGTGTCCAACAACCTGGCCAACACCAACACCACCGGCTTCAAGCGCGACCGCGCCAATTTCGAGGACCTGCTGTACCAGCAGCTGCGCCAGCCCGGCGGCTCCACCTCGGCCCAGACCCAGCTCCCGTCCGGCCTGCAGCTGGGCACCGGCGTGCGCGTGGTCTCCACCTCCAAGGACTTCCAGCAGGGCAACCCGCAGCAGACCGGGCGCTCGCTGGACGTGATGATCAACGGCCGCGGCTTCTTCGAGGTCCTGCTGCCCGACGGCAGCTCGGCCTATACCCGCGACGGCAGCTTCCAGATCAACGCCCAGGGCGAGCTGGTCACCAGCAGCGGCTACCCGGTGCAGCCGGGCATCCAGATCCCCGAAGGCGCGCAGTCGATGACCATCGGCAACGACGGCACCGTGACCGTGCAGATCGCCGGCCAGGCCGACGCCCTGGAAGTGGGCGCGCTGACCGTCACCGACTTCATCAATCCCGCCGGCCTGCAGGCCAAGGGCGAGAACCTGTACACCGAGACCACCGCTTCCGGTCCGGCCCAGAACGGCACGCCCGGCCTCAACGGCCTCGGCCTGCTGGTCCAGGGTTCGCTGGAGGGCAGCAACGTCAACGTGGTCGAGGAGCTGGTGAGCATGATCGAGACCCAGCGCGCCTACGAGATGAACGCCAAGGCGATTTCCACCACCGACTCGATGCTCGGCTACCTGAACAACAACGTCTGACGCGCGCGCCCACGCGCCGCAGGAGACTCCGATGACGTGCCTGTTTCCGCTCCCGTCCCCGTCCCGCATCGCCACCGCCCTGGCCGCCGTGCCTGCCGTGCTGCTGCTCGGCGGCTGCGTCGCCGCTGGCGACATCCGCCCCTACCCGGCCATGGCCCCGGTGGTGCCGGTGGTCGCGGCCAACGCCCCGGCCACCGCGGGCGCGATCTACCAGGCCGGCCCCGGGCTGCAGCTGTACTCGGACCGCACCGCGCGCGACGTCGGCGACCTGCTGACCATCACCCTGGTCGAGTCCACCACCGCCCAGACCAGCGCCAGCACCCAGGTCGGCAAGAGCGGCAGCATCAGCATGGCCAGCCCGGAGCTGTTCGGCGCGCCGGTGACACTCAACGGCCGCGACATCCTCTCGGCCTCGGCCAGCGGCGAGCGCGACTTCGACGGCCAGGGCCAGAGCAGCCAGAGCAACCGCCTGCAGGGCAGCGTCACCGTCAGCGTGATCCAGCGCCTGCCCAACGGCAACCTGGTGATCCAGGGGCAGAAGAACCTGCGCCTGAACCAGGGCGACGAACTGGTCCAGATCCAGGGCATCGTCCGCCCGGCCGACATCGCCCAGGACAACAGCATCCCCTCCAGCAAGGTCGGCGAGGCGCGTATCGTCTACGGCGGCCGCGGCGCCATCGCCCAGTCCAATGCGATGGGCTGGCTGGGCCGCTTCTTCAACTCGCGGCTGGCGCCGTACTGAGGTCGGTCATCATGCGAATCCCTCGCAAGAGCCCGCACATCCATGTGCGGGGATTCAACAGGATCGGCGCCTTGGGCTGCGTGCTCGCGCTGCTGGGCGCCTTCCTCGCGCCGGCCCACGCCGAGCGGATCAAGGACCTGGCCCAGGTCGGCGGCGTGCGCGGCAACGCCCTGGTCGGCTACGGCCTGGTGGTCGGCCTGGACAACTCCGGCGACCGCACCAGCCAGGCGCCCTTCACCGTGCAGAGCCTGAAGAACATGCTCGGCCAGCTGGGCGTGAACGTGCCGGCCAACGTCAACCCGCAGCTGAAGAACGTGGCCGCGGTGGCGATCCACGCCGAGCTGCCGCCGTTCGCCAAGCCCGGCCAGACCATCGACATCACCGTCTCCTCGATCGGCAACGCGGTCTCGCTGCGCGGCGGCTCGCTGCTGATGGCGCCGCTGAAGGGCGCCGACGGCCAGGTCTACGCCATCGCCCAGGGCAACCTGGTGGTCGGCGGCTTCGGCGCCCAGGGCAGCGACGGCTCCAAGGTCTCGGTCAACATCCCGAGCGTCGGCCGCATCCCCAACGGCGCCACGGTCGAACGCGCCGTGCCGGACGTGTTCGACAGCAGCGGCGAGATCACCCTGAACCTGCACCGCAACGACTTCACCACCGCCGCGCGCATGGTCGATGCGCTCAACCAGAGCTTCGGCCCCGGCAGCGCCCGCGCGGTGGACGGGGTGACCGTGGCGGTGACCGCGCCGATCGACCCCGGCGCGCGGATCGGCTTCCTGGCCCAGGTCGAGAACCTGGACGTCAGCCCGGGCGCGGCCCCGGCCAAGGTCATCGTCAACGCCCGCACCGGCACCGTGGTGATCGGCTCGCAGGTGCGGGTAATGCCGGCTGCGGTCGCCCACGGCGCCCTGACCGTGACCATCAACGAGGCCGTGCAGGTCAGCCAGCCCGGTGCCTTCGGCGGCGGCCAGACCGTGGTCGCGCCCTCCTCCACCGTGACCACCTCGCAGGAGGGCAGCCGCATGTTCAAGTTCGAGGGCGGCACCACCCTGGACGAGATCGTGCGCGCGGTGAACGAGGTCGGCGCCGCCCCGGGCGACCTGATCGCGATCCTGGAAGCCTTGCGCCAGGCCGGTGCCCTGCGCGCGGAGCTGGAAGTGATCTGATGAGGATCGACGGCGCGCCAATGGAGCTGTCCGCCTCGCCCAAGGCGGATGGCGCGCGCATCGACCAGGTCGCGCGCCAGCTCGAGGGTCAGTTCGCGCAGATGCTGGTCAAGAGCATGCGCGACGCCAGCTTCGGCGATTCGCTGTTCCCGGGCGAGAACCAGACCTTCCGCGACCTGTACGACCAGCAGCTGGCCAAGGCCCTGACCGAAGGCCGGGGGCTGGGCCTGGCGCCGATGATCGCGCGCCAGCTGTCGCGCCAGTCCGGGACCCAGGCCGAGGCCGCCCCGGCGCTGGATACCACCCTGCCGGCGAACGCCCGCCCGGGGCCCACCCGGGCCGCCGCCGCGGCCCTGGCCTACACCCGCGACGGCGGCGCCCTGGCCGCGGCGCCCCCGGACATCGACCGGGCGCTGGACCTGATCGCCGGCCGCGACACCTCCACCGCCGCCGCTTCGTCCGAGGCTTCCGCCTCGCCGCTGGACGCGCTGGTGCAAAGGCTGATGGCTGGCCCGCAGGCGGCCGTGGCCTCGGCCTCGCCCACCGCTTCGGCGCAGGCCGCCGCCGAGGCCGCCTCCGGCTTCGCCCCGCGCAGCCCGGAGCAGTTCGTGGCCAGCATCTGGCACCACGCCCAGGGCGCGGCCCGCGAGCTGGGCGTGGACGCCCGCGCCCTGGTTGCCCAGGCGGCGCTGGAAACCGGCTGGGGCCGCAAGCAGATCCAGCGCCAGGGCGGCGGCGAGGCCAACAACCTGTTCGGGATCAAGGCCACCGGCTGGAAGGGCGAGCGCGCCACCAGCGGCACCCACGAGTACGTCGGCGGGGTGCGGGTCAACCAGACCGCCGACTTCCGCGCCTATGCCAGCCCGGCCGAGAGCTTCGCCGACTACGTGCGGATGCTGAAGTCCAACCCCCGCTATCGCCAGGCGCTGGAATCCGGCGGCAACGTCAGGCAGTTCGCCCAGGCCCTTCAGAATGCGGGCTATGCGACCGATCCTTCCTATGCGGCCAAGATCACCGCGATCGCCCATGGGCCGACCATCGGCCGGGCGGTGCAGGCGATCGCCGGCGTCGCCGCGCGTACCGGGGCCGCGGCCACCGGCGCCGGCACCGCCGTGGCCGATGCCGCAAGCGCCCTCGCCCGTGGCGGCTTCGACGCCGCCTTCCGGAGGTAATGCCCGATGTCCGTCCTGTCCACCGGTACCGGCGCCCTGATTGCCTTCCAGCGCGCCCTGGCCACCGTCAGCCACAACGTGGCCAACGTCAACACCGAGGGCTACAGCCGGCAAAGGGTCGAGTTCGCCACCCGCAGCCCGACCGACTACGGCTACGGCTACGTCGGCAACGGGGTCAAGATCGCCGACATCCAGCGCATCGCCGACCAGCTGGCGACCTCGCGCCTGCTCGACAGCGGCGGCGAGCTGGCCCGGCTGCAGCAGCTGTCCAGCCTGTCCAACCGGGTCGATGCGCTGTTCTCGGACACCGCCACCAACGTCTCCGGGCTGTGGTCGAACTTCTTCGATTCGGTCAGCGCCCTGTCCTCCAACGCCGCCGGCACCGCCGAGCGCGAGGACCTGCTGGCGATGGGCAATTCGCTGGTCACCCGCTTCCGCCAGCTCGACGGCCAGCTGCAGTCGCTGGACTCGGAGGTCAACAACGGCCTGATCGCCGGCGCCCAGGAGATCAACCGGCTCTCGGCCGAGATCGCCAAGATCAACGCCACCATCGGCGGCAACGCCTCGGCCGCCTCGGCCGACCTGCTCGACCGCCGCGACCAGCTGATCAGCGAGCTGGTGGGCTACACCGGCGGCACCGCGGTGGCCCAGGACGCGGGCATGGTCAACGTGTTCACCGCCGGCGGCCAGCCCCTGGTGGTCGGCAACCAGGCCTCGACCGTGACCACCGTGGCCGATCCCTACCGGCCCGAACGCCTGCAGCTGGCGATCAGCGCCCAGGGCACTACCATCGCCCTGGACCAGCGCGCCCTGGGCGGGCAGATGGGCGGGCTGCTGGAGTTCCGCGCCAGCGTGCTGGACCCGGCCCAGGCCGAGCTGGGCCGGATCGCCGTGTCCATGGCCTCCACCTTCAACGAGGGCCACCAGGCGGGCATGGACCTGTACGGGGACATGGGCGGGGACTTCTTCAGCCTCACCGCGCCCAGGGTCAACGGGCACAGCGCCAACCCCAGCGGCGCCAGCCTGACCGCCACGGTGGCCGACGCCAGCGCCCTGACCGGGCAGAACCTGGTCCTGCGCTTCGACGGCAGCGCCTGGACCGCCACCCGCGCCGACACCGGGGTGGCGGTGACCGTGGGTGGCAGCGGCACCGCGCTCGATCCGCTGACCGTGGGCGGGATCGAACTGGTGGTCTCCACCGCGCCGCCGCCGGCCGCCGGCGACCGCTTCCTGCTGCAGCCCACCGCCGGTGCGGCCAGCGGCCTGGGCGTGGCAGTCAGCGACCCGTCCAGGATCGCCGCCGCCACCCCGGTCACCGGTCAGGCCGACCTGGACAACATCGGCACCGGCAAGCTGTCCGGGCTGAAGGTGGCCGACGCCGGCGACACCAACCTGCTCAACGACGCGGTGATCGAATTCATCGACGCCGGCCAGTACACCATCGACGGCACCGGCCCGTATGCGTTCGTCCCCGGCCAGACCATCAGCGCCAACGGCTGGAGCCTGACCCTGGACGGCGCCCCGGCCGCGGGCGACCAGTTCCGGGTCGGCCGCACCAGCGCCCGCTCCGGCGACAACGGCAACGCCGCCCTGCTGGCCAACCTGGACGACGCCCGGGTGCTCAACGGCGGCACCGTCAGCCTCAACGGCGCCCTCGGCGGCCTGACCACGATGGTCGGCTCGGCCGCGCGCCAGGCCCAGTACTCGGCCGACGCCCAGCAGGTGATCCACGACGAGGCCCAGGCCGCGCGCGACTCGGTGTCCGGGGTCAACCTCGACGAGGAGGCGGCCAACATGCTCAGGCTGCAGCAGGCCTACCAGGCGGCGGCGCAGATCATCTCCACCGCCGACACCATGTTCCAGTCCATCCTCAACGCGGTGCGCTGATGACCGACCGTATCTCCACCGGGATGATGTTCAGCCAGTCGCTGGCCAGCATGATGACCCGGCAGAAGCAGCTCAACACCCTGCAGCAGCAGCTGGCCACCGGGCAGAAGCTGGTCAGCGCCAAGGACGACCCGGTCGCCGCCGGCACCGCCGTCGGCCTGGACCGGACCCTGGCCGAGCTGGAGCGCTTCGGCAAGAACGCCAACACCGTGGCCAACCGCCTGGGCCTGCAGGAGAACGTGCTGGCCCAGGCCGGCGACAGCATGGCCCGGGTCAACGAGCTGGCGATCCAGGCCAACAACGGCAGCCTGACCACCGACGACCGCAAATCCATCTCCGCCGAGCTGCAGTCGATCTACAAGAACCTGCTCAGCATGGCCAACAGCACCGACGGCGCCGGGCGCTACCTGTTCGGCGGCAGCGCCGACGACTCGGCGCCCTTCAGCAAGACCGCCGCCGGGATCGTCTACAACGGCGACCAGACCCAGCGGCGGGTGGAGATTGCGCCGGAGACCTTCGTCAACGATGCCACGCCCGGCAGCGAGATCTTCATGCGCGTGCGCACCGGCGACGGCACGGTCGAAGCGTCCGCCGGCGCCGGCAACGGCGGCACCGGCGTGCTGACCGACTTCGGCCGCAGCACCGGCGGCGGCTGGAACGGCGAGAGCTACAGCATCGTGTTCACCGCCGCCGATGGCTACGACGTCCTCGATGCCGGCGGCACCCCCATCGCCAGCGGCACCTGGGCCAGCGGCGAGGAGATCAGCTACGGCGGCCTGCGCCTGCAGATCGAGGGCGAGCCGGCGATCGGCGACAGCTTCGCCATCGGCCCGGCCCCGGCGCGCGACGTGTTCGCCACCCTGGAGAACCTGATCGGCGCGCTGGAGACCGACGCGGTCACCACCACCGAGAAGGCCGCCCAGCAGAACGTCCTGCAGGCGGCGATGCGCGACGTCGCCCGGGCCTCGGAAAAGATGATCGACGCGCGCGCGGCCGGCGGCGCCCAGCTGGCGGCGATCGACGACGCGGCCGGCGTGCGCGAGGCCAACGGCGTGACCATCAAGACCACCCTGTCGGAACTGCGCGACCTGGACTACGCCGAGGCCATCACCCGCTACCAGCTGGAAAGCACCGCCCTGCAGACCGCGCAGACGGTGTTCACCCGGATGCAGGGCATGTCGCTGTTCGACCTGCTGCGCTGATCACGACGCCGGCGTTGCCGGCGCTCCCGTTCCCACTTCCGCAAGGCGGCACCCAGGTGCCGCCTTTTTCGTGGCCGCCGAACGGAAGGCCAAGGCGTCGACACATGGATCCGGCTTTCCGTGGGCCGCCAGCCAAGCCTGGAGCGCTTTGGGGTGTGGCCTGCTGACGGGAAGCCCAATTTTTCTCCCGCCCCTAAATTCCGGCCACCCGGTGCCGTTATCTGGTCACGGCGGGAGACCGCCACCGTGGCGCAGAGGCACAGGCCAGCGGGAAAAACCCCGGAAAAGCACAAATTTCCGGAGACCCGCTAAAGGTTCTTGACAAAGCGCCGTTACCTACACCAGCAGCGGCATCGGTCATTGATGGCCCCCCTGCGGAGGCTCCGGCCAAGGCATCACATCCTTCCGCCGGGATAAATCGCTAAGAGGAGATATCAAGATGTCCCAAGTCATCAACACCAATGCGATGTCGCTGAACGCGCAGCGCAACCTGAACACCAACAGCGCCAGCCTGGCCACCACCATCCAGCGCCTGTCGTCGGGCCTGCGCATCAACAGCGCCAAGGACGACGCCGCCGGCCTGGCGATCTCCGAGCGCTTCACCACCCAGATCCGTGGCCTGGACGTGGCCGCCCGCAATGCCAACGACGGCATCTCGCTGGCCCAGACCGCCGAAGGCGCGATGGTCGAGATCGGCAACAACCTGCAGCGCATCCGCGAGCTGTCGGTGCAGTCGTCCAACGCCACCAACTCCGATTCCGACCGCGAGGCGCTGAACGCCGAAGTCACCCAGCTGCTGAAGGAAATCGACCGCGTCGCCAACCAGACCAACTTCAACGGCACCAAGCTGCTGGACGGCAGCTTCAGCGGCGCCCTGTTCCAGGTCGGCGCCAACGCCGGCCAGACCATCGGCATCAACAGCATCGTCGACGCCAACACCGACAAGCTGGGCACCATGAACTTCGCCACGGACGCTGCGGTGGGTGCGGTGGCCTCCGGCGCGGCCACCGCCGCCGGCAAGGTCTCGGGCATCACCGTCAGCGTCACCAGCACCGCTGCCGGCGCCACGGCCCAGACCATCAACATCGACGACGTCAAGTACGAAAGCGGTGACACCGCCGTCGACATCAACAAGAAGATCGCCTCGGCCATCAACGACAAGATGGACCAGACCGGCGTGTATGCCAAGGTCGACGACAGCACCGGCGCGATCACCCTGCAGGCGATCAAGGCCGACCAGTTCACCTCCGGCTTCACCGCCGGCACGGCGACCGCCAGCACCGGCGTGAGCACCAGCGCCGCCGGCTTCACGGCCCAGGCCGCGGCCGCGGTGAGCAGCCAGTCCAAGACCGGCACCCTGGACATCTCCACCTTCGTCGGTGCGCAGAAGGCCCTGGAAGTGGTCGACAAGGCCCTGACCAGCGTCAACTCGGCCCGCGCCGACATGGGTGCGGTGCAGAACCGCTTCACCTCGACCATCGCCAACCTGGCCACCACCTCCGAGAACCTGTCGGCCTCGCGCAGCCGCATCCGCGACACCGACTACGCCAAGGAGACCGCCGAGCTGACCCGGACCCAGATCCTGCAGCAGGCCGGTACCGCGATGCTGGCCCAGGCCAACGCTTCGACCCAGAACGTGCTCAGCCTGCTGGGCTGATCCGGGACGCAAGCCGCAACACGGGGACGAGGGCCCCTCCCGGCGACGGGAGGGGCCTTTCGTCGTTTGCGGGCCTTCTGGAACGGGATTTGCATCCTGCGGGGGATCGCGCGGGCTCAAGTCGCCCGCGCGGCGGCCGCTATCGACTCCGGGTGCCACCGGAGATCGCGGCGCACCCGACGTGAACGGAGGAACCGATGGCGACAATCAGCTTCAGTGGCCTGGGTACCGGCCTGGACATCAACTCCCTGGTCAGCCAGCTGGTCGAAGCCGAGCGCACCCCGGTCGAGAACCGGATCAACTCGGCCGCCTCCAAGATCAATTCGCAGCTGTCGGCCCTGGGGACGGTGAAGAGTGCGCTGGCCAACGTCCAGTCGGCCTTCCAGAAGCTGCAGACCAGCACCACCACCGCCAGCTACAAGACCACGGTCCAGACCGATGCCGGCTTCACCGCCAGCGCCACCGGCACGGCCTCGGCCGGCAGTTACCAGGTGGAGGTGGTTTCCCTGGCGACGACCCACAAGCTCTCCTCCTCGGCCTTCGCCAAGGACGCGGCCGTGGGCGAAGGCACCCTGCACCTGACCGCCGGCGAAAGCAGCTACGACGTGGAGATCGCCGAAGGCGCCACCCTGGCCGACATCGCCAAGGCGATCAATACCGCCTCCGGCGGCAAGGGCGTGACCGCCAGCGTGGTCAACGCCGACGACGGCCAGCACCTGGTGCTCAACGCCACCGGCTCCGGCAGCGCGGGCGCCCTGTCCGTGACCACCAGCGGCGGTGACGGCGGCCTGTCGGCGCTGGTCTACGACCCCTCCGGCACCAGCACCCTGCAGGAGACGGTGGCCGCGGCCGACGCCCAGGTCAAGGTGGACGGCTTCCTGCGCACGGCCAAGAGCAACACCGTCAGCGACCTGGTTCCCGGCCTGGTCCTGAACCTGACCAAGGCCAAGCCGGGCGAGACCTTCTCTTTGCAGGTGGCCACCGACAACAGCGGCCTGAAGAGCAACCTGCAGTCGCTGGTGTCGATGTACAACACCGCCAACACCGTGCTGCGCTCGGTCAGCTCCTACAACGCCGACACCCAGACCGCCTCTGCCCTGACCGGCGACTCGATGGTCCGCAACCTGCAGCAGCAGCTGCGCAGCATGGTCGGCGGCAACAGCTACGAGCTCAAGGCGCTGGGCATCAGCATCGCCACCGACGGCACCCTGTCGCTGGACTCGACCAAGCTGGACAGCGCGCTGGCCGCCGACCCGGACAGCGTGAACAAGCTGTTCGGCAAGGACGGCAAGCTCGGGTCGAAGATGGGGACGATGCTGACCGGAATGCTCGATTCCAGCACCGGCAGCCTGACCCTGCGGACCAAGAGCCTGAATTCGCAGATCGAGGACCTGTCCGACCAGGTCGACGCGCTGGACAAGCGCATGGAGGCGGTGGAGGCGCGCTATCTGGCCCAGTTCACCGCCATGGATACCCTGGTGGCGCAGATGAACAGCACCAGCTCCTACCTGACCCAGCAGCTGTCGGCGCTGTCCAGCAGTAAGTCATAAAGGATGGCCACGGCCCGCCGATAACACAGCCGTAGCCATTCCGCGCGCATCCGCCCCTTCGCGCACGCAAGAATCAGGAGAACGCCATGCTTGGGTCCAGCCGCCGATACGCCGAGCAGTACCGCAAACTCGAGGTATCCGGCAGCGTCACCGATGCCGACCCGCACAAGCTGGTGGCCCTGCTGCTCAACGGTGCCTGCGAGCGCATCCGGCGGGCCAAGGCCCACCTGGAACAGGGCGACCTGGCCAGCAAGGGCAAGGCCATCGGCGAGGCCTGCGCGATCGTCGGCCACCTCAACGGCTCGCTCGACCACGAGGCCGGCGGCGAGCTGGCTGGCAACCTGTCTTCGCTGTACGACTACGTGGTCCAGCGCCTGACCGAGGCCAACCTGCACAACGACCACGGTGCCCTGGACGAGGCCCTGGACCTGCTCGGCGAGATCAACGCGGCCTGGAACGCGATCCCTTTGGAGCAGCGCCGTCACGCCCCGGCGCTGGAGGCCGCGCCGTGAGCGCGGCCACGCTCGACGCCCTGCACCAGGACCTGGCCAGCCTGCGCCAGGCGCTGGACGAGGAGGATTTCGGCCAGGCCGGCGACGTGCTGGCCCGCCACGACCGGCGCCTGCGCGAGTACATCGACACCGTCGGCCTGCAGGCGCCGCTGGATGCGCTGCGCGACCTGCTGCAGCTGCAGCACCGGCTGCAGGGCGACATGCTCGCCGCGCGCGACGCGGCGGCCGCCGGGCTGCGCGGCCTGCGCCAGTCCGGCCAGGCCAGCCGCAGCTACCGCGAGCTGGCGCCATGACCGGCGGCTGGCCCCAGGCGGCGCACGCTGCCGAGGCCGGCCTGTTCGGCGACACCCTGAGCTGCGAGGCGATCCTGCCCGCGGCGTTCCAGCCCGGCGGCGGCCATGGCCGCCTGCCCCAGGCCGAGGCCCTGCTGCGCGGCCTGGCCCAGGTCGAGGACCTGCGCACCGAGGACAGCGGCGAGGAGAAACGCGGCGAGCTGCCCCTGCTGGCGCAGAGGATGGATGCCAAGCTCGACCTGATGCTGGTGATGATCGGCCGACTGGTGCGGCAGTCGGCGCAGGCGCTGCCGGCGCGGCCGTTGCGCTGGTCGGCGCGCGGGCTGCGCCTGCTGCTGGACCCGGGCATTCCGGCGCCCGCGGTCGACACCCCGGGCGTGCTGCGCCTGCAGCCTTCCGACTGGCTGCCCGACGACCTTGAGCTTCCGGCGCTGGTGACCGCCAGCGCGGGCGATCCGGCCGGCCTGTGGCTGTGGCTGCGCTTCCCCGCCCTGCCGGCCGGCCTGGAAGAAGCCATGGACCGGCACCTGTTCCGCATGCACCGGCGCCAGGTCGCCGACGCCCGCCGCCGGTAGGGGACATACGCGCGAGTATCGCCATCCCGCTTTCCCGCCGCCGCCGCGATCGGCTAAGGTGGCCTCCGGCATCCGGGGAACGACTGCCCATCCGTGCGAGTCCTGATCGTTGACGACCACACCTTGGTCCGTGCCGGCCTGAGCCGCCTGCTGCAGACCTTCACGGGCGTGGACGTGGTCGCCGAAGCCAGCAACGCCGACCAGGCCATCGACCTGGCCGCGATCCACCGCCCCGACCTGGTCCTGCTGGACCTGTCGCTGCCCGGCCGCACCGGCCTGGAGGCGCTGAGCGGGATCCTCGAGCGCGCGCCCGGCACCCGGGTGGTGATGATGTCCATGCACGACGATCCCCTGCACGTGCGCGACGCGCTGGACCGCGGCGCGGCCGGCTTCGTGGTCAAGGACGCCGCGCCGCTGGAACTGGAACTGGCCCTGCGCGCGGCCGCCGGCGGCGAGGTGTTCCTGAGCCCGCGGATCTCCTCGCGGATGATCGCGCCCCTGCTCGGCCGCAACCGCAGCGAGAAGCCGGAGGGCGTGGCCGCCCTGCCGCCGCGCCAGCGCGAGATCCTGGCCCGGATCGGCCAGGGCCTGAGCAGCAAGGAGATCGCCGCCGAGCTCGGGATCAGCGTGAAGACGGTGGAGACCCACCGCGCGCGGATGATGGAGGCGCTGGGCTGCCGCCGTGCCAGCGAGCTGGTCCTGCTGGCGGTCAAGCACCAGCGCGAGCTGGGCTGAGGGCCCAGCCCGTCTTCCGCCAACGATCCGGCATCAGGTCGCCGCCGGGCCACCGGCGGTTTTCCGCCGCCTGATGCGCTCGCGCCGGGGAATCGTTGCCCTGTAGGGAAAACCCCTACACCGTGTCGGGAAATGACTGGCCGACATCAGGTTGGCCCCGATTCAGTTTCCGACGTCACGACGGCACGATGCACTCCATCGGCGTCGGAGGTCCGGCGCAGCACCGAGGAATGCAAGATGAAGGCCACCACCACCGTCCAGCTCGGCCAGCAGCTGCACCTGACGCCGCAGCTGCTGCAGTCGATCCGCCTGCTCCAGCTCGATGCCCAGCAGCTGCAGCTGGAGGTGTCCCGGGTGCTGGAGCAGAACCCGATGCTGGAACTGGACGAGGACGCCGCCCCGGCCACCGCCGACGGCGAGGCGATCGACCCGGCCGGCGAAGCTGCGCTGGACAAGGTCTCGCTCGAGACCGCCGCCTTCGACGAACTGCCCGAGTCCTCGATGTGGGACGTGGCCGGCGCCAGCTGGAGCGGCGAAGGCGAGGACCGCATGGCCCGGATCGCCGAGCCCGGCTCCAGCGATCCTTGCGTGCGGGTGCTGCAGCGCCTGGCCCTGGAGCTGGACCCGAAGTCGCTGGAGATCGCCGGCTTCTGGCTGGAGCACTGCGACGACGCCGGTTACCTGGACGACGCCCACGACGCCCTGTTGCTGCGCGCGGTGGCGCGCTTCGACCTGGCCGCGGCCAAGATCGAGGCGATCCGCCAGCGCCTGCTGCACGGCGAGCCGGCCGGCCTGGCCGCGCGCGACCTGGGCGAATGCCTGCAGGCGCAGCTGGCCGCCCTGCCCTCGCCCTGCGCCGGCCGCCCGCTGGCCGCCCGCATCCTCGACACCTGCCTGGCCGAGCTGGCCGCCCACGACCACGCCGCGATCGCCCGCAAACTGCAGATCGAGCCGGCCGACGTGGACGAGGCCGTGCGCCTGGTCCTGTCCCTGCAGCCGCGCCCGGCCCAGGCCGAGGCCGACCCGGCCGAGGCCGGCTATGTCGTCCCCGACGTGGTGGTGTGGAAGGGCGACGGCCAGTGGCGGGTGGCGCTGAACCCGGCCACGGCGCCGAAGCTGAACATCAACGCCGGCTACGAGCGCGCCCTGGCCCAGGCCGGCGACGGCGAAGGCGCCGGCCGCCTGCGCGAGCTGCTGCAGGAAGCGCGCTGGCTGACCCGCGGCCTGTCCATGCGCTACGACACCCTGCTGCGCACCGCCCGGGTGATCGTCGAGCACCAGGCCGCGTTCCTGGAGCGCGGCGAGGAGGCCATGGCCCCGCTGACCCTGAAGGAAGTGGCCGACGCCATCGGCATGCACGAGTCCACCGTCTCCCGGATCACCAGCGGCAAGTACATCCAGACCCCGCGCGGGACCCTGGAGCTGAAGCAGTTCTTCGCCGTGCGCCTGGAAGGCGCCGCGGTCTCCGGCGCCGCGGTCAAGGCCATGGTCCGGCGCCTGATCGAATCGGAGCCGGCCGCCCGGCCGCTGGCCGACGACGCCATCGCCGCCCTGCTGGCCCGCCAGGGCGTGAACATCGCGCGCCGCACCGTGGCCAAGTATCGTGAGCAGCTGTCCATCGCCCCGGCCCGCGAGCGCCGCCGGGGCGCCGCCGCCCACACCCCCGCGCTGGCCCGCGCGGGCTGACCAGGAACATCGCAATGCGCAACCTCCGCGTACTGCTGGTTGACGACCACGACGGCTTCATCAACGCCGCCATGCGCCATTTCCGCAAGGTCGAATGGCTGGAGGTCGCCGGCACCGCCGGCAACGGCCTGGAGGCGATCGAGCGTTCCGAGGCCCTGCGCCCGGATGCGGTGCTGATGGACCTGGCCATGCCGGAGATGGGCGGGCTGCAGGCCACCCGCCTGATCAAGGCCCAGGACGACCCGCCCTACATCGTCATCGCCAGCCACTTCGACGACGCCGAGCACCGCGAGCACGCCATGCGCGCCGGCGCCGACAACTTCGTCAGCAAGCTGTCCTACCTGCAGGAAGTGATGCCGATCTTGGAGCGGCTGTCGCAAGAGGAAGCCTCATGAGCGAATCGCGCATCCTGGTGATCGACAGCCAGGCCGAACGCGCCGAGCGCCTGTGCGGACTGCTGGAGTTCATGGACCTCAACCCGCGCTGGGCGGCCTCCCCCGGCGACGTGGCCACCGCCCGCCAGCGCCCGACCGACTGGATGGCGCTGGTGGTCGGCGAGCTGGACGACGCGGCCGCGGCCGGCGAGTTCTTCGCCTGGCTGGGCGAGGCGCCCCTGCCGCCGCCGGTGCTGCTGCTGCAGGGCGACACCGCCGCCTTCGCCCGCGCCCACGGCCTGCACGAGGCCGGCGTCTGGCCGCTGGAGTCGCCGATCCGCCACGCCCAGCTGGAGGCCTGCCTGCGCCGGGCCAGCCTCAAGCGCCTGGACGCCGAGCAGCAGGCCGGCGCCGCCGCGCCCGACACCGGCCCGACCGGCTCCAGCGTGGCGGTGCAAAGGTTGCGGCGGATGATCGGCCAGGTCGCCCCGTTCGACACCACCGTGCTGGTGCTGGGCGAATCGGGCACCGGCAAGGAAGTGGCCGCCCGCGCCGTGCACCAGCAGTCCGCGCGCCGCGACGGCCCGTTCGTGGCGATCAACTGCGGCGCGATCCCGCCCGACCTGCTGGAGAGCGAACTGTTCGGTCACGAGAAAGGTGCTTTCACGGGCGCCCTGACCGCGCGCAAGGGCCGCTTCGAGATGGCCGAGGGCGGCACCCTCCTGCTGGACGAGATCGGCGACATGAGCATGCCGATGCAGGTCAAGCTGCTGCGGGTGCTGCAGGAGCGCAGCTTCGAGCGGGTGGGCGGCAACCAGACCATCAAGTGCAACGTGCGGGTGATCGCCGCCACCCACCGCAACCTCGAGGACCGGATCACCGACGGCCAGTTCCGCGAGGACCTGTTCTATCGCCTGAACGTGTTCCCGATCGAGATGCCGCCGCTGCGCGAGCGCCGCGAGGACCTGCCGGCCCTGGTCGAGACCATCGCCGGCCAGCTGGCGCGCACCGGCCGCGGCGAGGTCCGCTTCGCCGACAACGCCCTGGCCGCCCTGGCCGGCTACGCCTGGCCGGGCAACGTGCGCGAGCTGACCAACCTGGTCGAGCGCCTGGCCGTGCTCAACCCCGGCGGCCTGGTCCGGCTGGAGGACCTGCCGGCCCGCTACCGCGCCCACATCCCGGCCGGTACCGAGCCGGTGCTGCCGCAGGCGACCGCACGCACGGCTGACCCCGCCGCATCGGCCACCCCGGCCCAGGCCGCGGCCGCGCCGGCCGAGGCGGACCCCCTGCCCGCCCGCCTGCCCGAGGACGGCCTGGACCTGCGCGAGCACATGGCCCGGATCGAGCTGCAGCTGATCCGCGAGGCCCTGGACCGCACCCAGGGCGTGGTCGCCCACGCCGCCCAGCTGCTGGGCCTGCGCCGCACCACCCTGGTGGAGAAGCTGCGCAAGTACGGGATCGACAAGGAACAGGCGGAGCTGTCGGGCTGAAGGCACCCGTTGCGGGGGCCAGGCCGATCTTCCACGGCGTTACCATGTAAGGCTTCGGCGGGTCCGGCGCCGGCACGGCCCTTGCTTGCCTCGGATATCCCGGTTCACCACCGTCAGCACGGAACACGGAAACGGAATGAAGGCAGTCATCCTCGCAGGCGGATTGGGCACGCGGATCAGCGAGGAATCGCACCTTCGCCCCAAGCCGATGATCGAGATCGGTGGCAAACCCATCATCTGGCACATCATGAAGATCTACACCCATTTCGGGATTACCGACTTCGTGGTGTGCCTGGGCTACAAGGGTTATGTCATCAAGGAGTATTTCGCCAACTACTTCCTGCACATGTCCGACGTCACCTTCGACATGGCCGAGAACCGGATGCACATCCACAACCGGCACGCCGAACCCTGGCGGGTGACCCTGGTCGATACCGGCGACAGCACCGCCACCGGCGGCCGGCTCAAGCGGGCGCGCGATTACCTCGACGACGGCACCTTCTGCCTGACCTACGGCGATGGCGTGGCCAACGTGGATGTCGCCGGCCTGGTCGAATTCCACCGCCGCCACGGCCGGCTCGCCACCGTGACGGCGGTTCAGCCACCCGGCCGGTACGGCGCCCTGGACGTCGACGGCGACGAGCGTGTGCGGGGTTTCATGGAAAAGCCGCTGGGAGACGGTGGCTGGATCAACGGCGGGTTCTTCGTCCTGGAGCCGGGCGTGTTCGACTACATCCAAGGCGACGCCACGCCATGGGAGCACGAACCGATGCGCCGCCTGGCGCGGGAAGGACAGTTGATGTCGTTCCTTCACCGTGGCTTCTGGCAGCCGATGGATACCCTGCGCGACCGCAGCCTGCTGGAGGAACGGTGGACTACCGGCAAGGCGGAGTGGCGGCTGTGGGACTGAAGCCTGGGTTCTGGCACGGCCGCCGGGTACTGGTCACGGGCCATACCGGCTTCAAGGGAGGCTGGCTGTCGCTCTGGCTGCAGGCGCTGGGGGCCCGGGTGCATGGCTATGCCCTGCCGGCCACGTCCGCGCCTTCGTTGTGGCGCGTGGCCGGGCTCGATGCCGCTGTCCCGGGCGAGTTGGGCGACCTGCGCGACCGCGTGCGCCTGGAGGCGGCCATCGCCGGCTTCCGGCCGGAGATCGTGCTGCATCTGGCCGCCCAGTCCCTGGTGCGCGAGTCCTACCGCGATCCGGCCTCGACCTACGAGGTCAACGTGGGGGGCACGGTGAACCTGCTCGAAGGCGTACGCCGCTGCGACAGCGTGCGGGCCGTGGTGGTGGTGAGCAGCGACAAGTGCTACGAGAACCGCGAGTGGGCCTGGCCGTACCGGGAGCAGGACGCGCTGGGCGGGCACGATCCCTACAGCAGCAGCAAGGCCTGCGTCGAACTGCTGTGCGCATCCTGGCGGGCGTCCTTCCTTGCCGAACACGGCGTTGGCCTGGCCACGGCACGGGCAGGCAACGTGATCGGCGGCGGCGACTGGTCCCCGGAACGCCTCGTGCCCGACGTCCTGCACAGCTGGCAGGCAGGGCAGCCGGTGATCCTGCGCAATCCCGGCGCCACCCGGCCATGGCAGCACGTGCTGGAGCCGCTGCATGGCTATCTCCTGCTGGCGCAAGCGCTGGTGGAAGGGACGCCCGAGGCGGCCTGCGCGTGGAACTTCGGCCCGGACAGCGCCGATGTCACCACGGTCGCCACCGTGGTCGCGAAGCTTGCGAGCCGTTGGCCTGGCGATGGCGCACGCTGGGACGTGGACGCCGCACCGGCGCCGCACGAGGCACGGTTGCTGGCGCTCGATTCCGCGCGCGCGCGCGCGCAGCTGCGCTGGTCGCCGCGCTGGTCGCTGGACCAGGCGATCGCACACACCATGGCCTGGTACCTGGCCTGGCGGGAAGGCAAGGACATGCTGGCCTTCACCAGCGCACAGATCGCGGCCTACCAGGAGGCTGCATGAGCCCGGCGGAAGATACGTCCCTGCGTGCGCAGATCGCCGCGCTGGTCGCGCGCCATGCCGAATCCGAACTGGCGCCGGCGGCCTTCGTCCCCGGGCAGTCCCCGGTGCCGCCGTCCGGCAAGGTGATCGGTGCGGCCGAGTTGCAGGCAATGACGGAGGCGGTGCTCGACGGATGGCTCACCACCGGCCGGTTCAACGCGGCTTTCGAAAAGCGGCTGTCGCGCTATCTCGGCGTCCGCAACGTCCTGACCACCAATTCCGGATCCTCGGCCAACCTGCTGGCGTTCTCGGCATTGACCTCGCCGCTGCTGGGCGACCGCGCGATCGCCAAGGGCGACGAGGTGATCGCGGTGGCGGCCGGCTTCCCGACCACGGTCAACCCGATTCTGCAGTTCGGCGCGGTACCCGTGTTCGTGGACGTCGAGCTGGGCACCTACAACATCGATCCGGCGCTGATCGAGGCGGCCATCGGCCCCCGTACGCGCGCGGTGATGCTGGCCCATACCCTGGGCAATCCGTTCGACCTGAAGGCCATCCGGGAGCTGTGCGACCGCCACGGCCTGTGGCTGGTGGAGGACTGCTGCGACGCCTTGGGCTCGACCTACGAGGGGCGCATGGTCGGCACCTTCGGCGACATCGGCACCCTGAGCTTCTATCCCGCCCACCACATCACCATGGGCGAAGGCGGCGCGGTGTTCACCGGCTCGCCGCGACTCAAGCGCATCATCGAGTCGTTCCGCGACTGGGGCCGCGACTGCTACTGCGCGCCGGGCACCGACAACACCTGCGGCCAGCGCTTCTGCTGGCAGCTGGGCCAGCTCCCGCACGGTTACGACCACAAGTACACCTACTCGCACCTGGGCTACAACCTCAAGATCACCGACATGCAGGCCGCCTGCGCTCTGGCGCAGATGGACCGGCTGGACGGCTTCGTCGCGGCCCGCAAGCGCAACTTCGCCTGGCTGAGCCGGCGCCTGGCCGGCTGCGAGGACCGGCTGGTGCTGCCGCGGGCCACGCCTGGCAGCGATCCGTCGTGGTTCGGCTACCCGATCACCCTGCGCGACGGCTGCGGAGTGCTGCGCGAGGATCTGCTGCGCCATCTCGACCAGCACAAGGTCGGCACGCGCCTGCTGTTCGCCGGCAATCTGATCCGGCAGCCGTACATGCAAGGCCAGCATTACCGCGTATCGGGGGAACTGGCCGTCACCGACAAGGTGATGAACGACACCTTCTGGATCGGCTTGTGGCCCGGGCTGTGCGAAGCCCAGCTCGAGTACGCAGCCAGCCAGATCGAACACGTGCTTGGAAGGAGGACGCCGCGATGAACGAAACAACAGCCGGACGTGGGCCGGGGGCGCTCTTCGACCGCCCGCTCTTCGTACTGGAGATGGCCAACAACCACATGGGCGACCTGGCGCACGGGATCGAGGTCGTGCGTGCCTTTGCGCAGGTATGCAGGCCGTTTCCATTCCGTTTCGCCTTCAAGCTCCAGTACCGCGACCTCGACACGTTCATCCACCCCTCGATGCAGGGGCGCGACGATGTCAAGTACATCAAGCGCTTCAACGAGACACGCCTGAGCCGGGCGCAGTTCGACGCCCTGGTGGCGGAAATCCGGGCCAACGGCTTCCTGTGCATGTCCACGCCGTTCGATGAAGCCTCGGTCGAACTGATCGAGGACCAGCAGCTGGACGCAATCAAGATCGCAAGCTGCTCGATGGGCGATTGGCCGTTGCTGGAGCGGGTGGCCCGGACCGCGCTGCCACTCGTGGTTTCCACGGCAGGATCCAGCGTGGAGGAGATCGACCGCCTCGTGAGCTTCCTGTCACACCGCCAGAAGGACTTCGCCATCCTGCATTGCGTGGGCGAGTACCCGACTCCGGAAGCGAACATGCACCTGTCGCAGATCGACTTCCTGCGCCGGCGCTACCCGGGCGTGCGGGTGGGCTTCTCCACCCACGAGGATCCGGACAACACCGTCAATGTCGGCCTTGCCCTGGCCAAGGGCGCTCGCATTTTCGAGAAGCATGTGGGCCTGCCCACGGACCGCTATCCGCTCAACGCCTACTCGGCCGACCCCGATCAGGTCCGCAAATGGCTGGAAGCCGCCCGGCAGGCACTGCTCCTGTGCGGCGAGGGAGAGCAGCGCCTGCCCGTCAATCCCACCGAACGCGCCAGCCTGCGGTCGCTGCAGCGCGGCGTTTTCGCGCGCCGGCCGATCGCCGCCGGCCAGACCATCGGCAGTGAAGACGTCTACTTCGCCTTCCCGCCCGAGGACGGCCAGTTCAGTGCCAGCGACTGGTCCAAGTATGCGACCTTCACCGCTGGCACCGATATCCCGGCGGATGAGGCGATAGCACCCGCCAATGCCCTGCGCCAGGACGTGCGCGCCAAGGTATGGGAGATCGTCCAGCGGGTCCGCGCCCAGCTCCAGGGCAGCCACGTCGTCGTCCCGGGGCGGGTCGTACTGGAGGTCTCGCACCATTACGGGCTCGAACGTTTCGAGGAGTTCGGCCTGACCATGTTGACCGTGGTCAACCGCAGCTACTGCAAGAAGCTGCTGATGCTGTTCCCCGGCCAGCGCCATCCCGAGCAATACCATCTGAAGAAGGAGGAGACCTTCCACGTCCTGCATGGCCAGCTGACCCTGCAGCTGGACGGGGTGGAGCGCACCTGCATGCCGGGCGACGTCGTCACCATAGAACCTGGCACGCGGCATGCATTCCACAGTGCCGGTGGCGCGATCATCGAGGAGCTGTCCTCCACCCACCTGGCCAACGACTCGTTCTATACCGACGAGGCGATCAACGCCAACCGCAATCGCAAGACCCTGCTCAGCTACTGGATGGATTGACGTGCCTATGGCGTACCGCGTTGCCGACTACATCGCCGACTTCATCGCCGGGCTGGGCGTAGGCCATGTCTTCCTCCTACCGGGTGGAGGGGCGATGCACCTCAACGATGCCGTGGGCAAGCATCCGCATCTGGAGGTGGTGGCCTGCCACCACGAGCAGGCCGCCGCGATCGCCGCCGAAGCCTACAGCCGCATCAGCGGAAGCATCGGCGTTGCCATGGTCACCACTGGGCCGGGCGCGACCAACGCGATCACCGCGGTGGCCGGCGCCTGGATCGAGTCGGTGCCTTTGCTGGTGGTGTCCGGGCAGGTCAAGCGCACCGACCTGCTGCGCGGTGCGCCGCTGCGGCAGAAGGGCGTGCAGGAGGTGGACATCGTCAGTGTGGTCGAGCCGATCACCAAGTACGCAGTGACCATCCAGCAGCCCGAGGACATACGCCGCGAACTGGAGCGGGCCGTGTTCGTAGCCCGCGACGGGCGCGCCGGGCCGGTCTGGATCGACGTGCCCCTGGACGTGCAAGGCGCGCCGATCGACCCGGAAACCCTGCAGGGCTGGCAACGCGACGTCGAGCCACCCGCCCCGCCCGACCCAGGCCTGGTGGCCCAGGTAGTGGGCCTGCTGGAACAGGCCCGGCGTCCGCTGATCCTCGCCGGCCATGGCGTACGCCTGTCCGGCGCCGCGCAGGCTTTCGCCAGCCTGGTGGAACACCTCGGCGTGCCGGTGGTCAGCACCTGGAATGCCCTGGACCTGCTTCCCTACGATCACCCGCTGTTCGTGGGACGGCCCGGGGTGGTCGCGCCGCGCGCGCCCAACTTCGCCATCCAGAACGCCGACCTGCTGATCTCGATCGGCAGCCGCCTGGACAACATCATCACCGCGTACGCCCCGCGCGATTTCGCCCGCAATGCGCGCAAGGTCGTGGTGGACGTGGATGCCAACGAGATCGCCAAGCTCGACATGGAGATCGATGTGGCCATCACCAGCGACGCGGCCGCCTTCATCGCCGCCCTGGCCGCCACCGCCGGCGAGGCGGACTTCCGTCGACCGCTGTGGCTGGAGCGCTGCAGCGACTGGAAGGCGCGTTACGGCGTCGACGAGGGCAGGAGTTTCCCGGCCACGGGCGCGATCAGCCACTTTCATTTCGTCGAGGCGCTTTCCGCCGCCGTCCCGGCCGGAAGCCTGGTCTCGACGGGCAGTTCCGGACTCGCCGTGGAAGTGTTCTACACGGTGTTCCGCAACCGCCCCGGCCAGCGCGTATTCCTCACGTCGGGGTTGGGCGCGATGGGCTACGGCCTGCCGGCCGCCATCGGCGCGTGCTTCGCCAACGGCCGCAAGCCGATGACGGCGGTGGAGAGCGACGGAAGCCTGCAGCTGAACCTGCAGGAGCTGGCGACCCTGCGCGGCTTCGACCTGCCGATCTGCCTGGTGGTCATGAACAACGGGGGTTATGCCTCCATCCGCAACACCCAGCGCAACTACTTCGAGGGCCGCTACGTGGGCACCGGGCCCGAGGCGGGCCTGTGGATGCCAGAGCTCGAGGAACTGGCCCGTGCCTACCGCCTTCCGTTCAAGCGGATCGACGATGCCTCCGGCCTTGCTGCCGGCCTGGCCGAGGCACTTTCCACCCCGGGGCCTTCACTGGTCGAAGTGGTGCTGATGCGCGACGAGGCGCTCGCGCCCAAGGTCGCCGCCGTGCCGCAGGCCGACGGCTCCATGGCCTCCATGCCGTTGGAGGACATGAGCCCGCTGCTTCCGCTGGAGGTGCTGGAAGCGGAGATGGAGGGGTGCTTGTCCCCGCAGTCCCGCAAGGTGCGGCAGCGGACTTCGTAATGACGACCCACGTCCTGTTCGATTTCGACGGCACCCTGGTCGATTCGGCCCCGGGCATCCTCACCTGCTTCGAGCAGGCACTGAGCGCCCATGGCCTGCCGGCCTGCCGCCCGATCGACGCGAGCCTGATCGGCCCGCCGTTGCGGCAGACGCTGGAAGCGGTGAGCGGGTGCCAGGATCCGCAGTTGATCGATGCGCTGGCCGCCAGCTTCCGTGAGCTCTACGATTCACGCGTCTGCCTGCAGACGCCCGCCTATGACGGGTGCCAGCACATGCTGCATGCCCTCAAGGCACGCGGGCTGCGCATGGCCATCGCCACCAACAAGCGCCTGGCGCCGACCCGCGGCATCATCGCCGCACTGGGCTGGCAGGACCTGTTCGTCGAAGTCATGGCCAGCGACTCCCATCCGGGTCGCTACGCCCACAAGGCGGGCATGATAGGAGCCTTGCTGTCCGATCTGGGCATCGAGGCAAGCGCTGCGATCTACGTCGGCGACACGCCCGCCGATGGCTGCGCAGCCGCGGCCAACGGGGTGGAGTTCTGGCCCGTGGACTGGGGCTACGGACGGTTCGAACTGCCCGAACGGCCGCTGGCGACGCCGCGGCACTTGCTGGAAAGGCTGGCGAGCGCATGAGCGTCCAGCCCGCCGCGACCGCTGCCTGTCCCTGCTGCGGTACGCAGACGGATCTGGTTCCCGGTCCGTCCTACACGCCCTGCACCTGCTGCGGACATCGCTGGCGATCGCCTCAGGCCGCCACGCTCCCGGGCTACTACCAGAACCTCGTCGCCCGCAACGATCCGCAGGCTCCCTGGTTCCGGCGGAAGATCGTCGACCGTCTCCAGGCGCTGTCCTCCCTGCTGGAACACGGCGGCGTGGCGCGCGTGCTGGAAGTCGGCTGCGCCGAGGGCGACCTGGGTGCGGCGGTGAAGGCGCGTTTCGCGCTTGAGTACGAAGGCGTGGAGCTTTCGCGCGACCGCGAACTGGCCGGGCACAAGCTGGATCGCGTGTTCCCGACTCCGGCTGGCCAGATCGAGGCAGCGCCCTACCAGCTGATCGCCTCCTTCCACGTGCTGGAACATATCGCGCAGCCGGCGCAGGAGCTCGCTGCCTGGTCGAGGCTGCTGGCGGCGGACGGACGGATCCTGGTCGAGGTTCCCAACCGGTCCGGCCACCCGCTGCTGGTCGACGACCAGAACCCCGAGCACCTGCACCAGTTCAGCACGGCATCGCTGACCGCCCTGCTGGCGCGCTGCGGCTTCGATTGCCAGGCCCTTTCCACCGGCCACTACGAATCCCCGGTCTACCCCGATTCGATCCGGGTGCTCGCGCAGCGGCGGCTCGCGGCCGACGACCAGCGCAGCCAGCTGCTGGCCCGCTTTCGCGACGGGTTCGGCGGGCCGTTCGTCGTCTACGGCATCGGCGGCGACTTCCTCAATTACATCGCGCCCCTGGCAGAGGCCTTGCAGATCCAGGCACTGCTGGATTCCTCGCCCGGCAAATGGGGGCAGTGCATCGCTAGACACGTGGTTCGCGCCTACGACCCGGAGCTGGACGGCCAGCTGCCGGTCCTCGTCTGCTCCATCCGCTTCGGTGCGCAGATCAGGCAGCACCTGCTCGAGCTGGGCATAGGCAGCGAACGCATCGTCGGCCTGGAGACCCTCTATGAATGCGGCACCTGACCGGGTTCTGGCCGAGGACCTGGATCGGGTTCTCGCAGCGCCCCTGCCCTGGGAAGCACTGGAGGGTCGCCGTGTCCTGGTCACCGGTGCCTCGGGCTTCATCGGCGGGCACCTGGTCGAGGCGCTGGCCTGGCTCAACCGCCGCCGGCCCGCAGCGGGCCTGCGGATCCACGCCATGGCCCGGGACCTGGACAGATTGCGCCAGCGCCTGCCCTGGTTGGACATCCCCGGCGAGGTGACGCCGGAAATCCAGGACGTCACCCACCCCTGCCACCTCGACGCGCCGCCGGACATCATCGTCCACGCAGCCAGTCCCGCCAGCCCCCGGCACTACCTGCAGCGGCCAGTGGATACCATTGTCGCCAATACGGAGGGCACCCGGCACCTGCTCGACCTGGCCCGCCAGGCCGCGGCACGCCTGCTTTTCCTCAGCAGTGGTGCGGTCTACGGCGAGAACGTGCTGCAGACCGAGGCCATCGGCGAGGAAGATTTCGGCGGCGACGATCCGCTGGCGCCCCGCGCGTGCTACAGCCAGAGCAAGCGGCTGGCCGAGAGCCTGTGCGGCGCCTACCACCGCCAGTTCGGCGTGGATGCGCGCATCGCGCGCGTTTCGCACTGCTACGGTCCCGGCATGCGCCTGGACGATGGTCGCGCCATCGCCGACCTGCTTGCCGACGTGCTGACCGACCAGGACATCCGGCTCGATTCCGACGGCGGCGCCTCGCGCCCGTTCTGCTACGTGTCCGACACCGTCCTGGGCCTATTCCATATCCTTCTCCTTGGCCAGGCGGGCCACGCCTACAACGTCGGTGAAACACGGGAAACGACGATCCTGGAGCTGGCGCGCAGGCTGGTCGCGGTCGCCGGCAAGGAGACGCATCTTTCGATCCGGGCCGGGGCGCGCCAGGGTGTTCCGCCCGCGGCCCGCGATTCCGGGCACTTCGACATCGGCAAGATCCGGCGTCTCGGCTGGCTCCCGCGGATGGAGCTGGAGCACGGCCTGGAGCGCACGCTGGCGAGCCTGCGCCTGCAGGCGGCCATCCCGGGGCGTGGCGTGGACGCAGACAGGCAAGGAGGTTGAGCGTGTCGCCCCCGATTTTTGTCCACATCGCCAAGACCGCCGGGAGTACGTTGCGGACCCTGATCACCGCCAACTACCCGCCGGAACAGATCCTCGCGCTGAATGGAGACCCCAAGGAGGTGCTCAGGGCCGCGGCCGCCCATATGGGCCGGGTGGAATCCTTCGGCCTGGTCTATGGCCACACACCCTACGGTACTCACCGCTTCCTTGGCATCCGGCAGCCGCGTTACTTTACCGTCCTGCGCGATCCCGTGGACCGCTTCCTGTCGGACATCGCCCACGCAGTCCGTCATGACGACCACACATTCCATGGTGCCTTGGCCGAACCTGGGCTTTCCCGCGACCAGATCATCGGCCGGGCGCTCGACATCAACTACTTCCGCAACACGATGGTGCAATTCGTCAGTGGCGCGTTCACCACCGAGACGATCGCCATGAGCCACCTCGGTGCGGCCATAGACAACCTGTGGAGCAGCGACTTCGTCGGTATCGCCGAGGACTTCAGCACATCCCTGCTGCTCATGGCCAGGAAGCTCGGCTGGCGGCGCGTGGTGCCGCAGAAGGCCAATGTGCGCCCGGGCGCCAAGGAGCCGGTTCCGCCCGAACTCAGGGCGCGGCTGGAGCGGGCGCTGGCCTACGACTGCATGCTCTACGCGGTGGCCCGCGAACACCTGGCCCGAAGCCGGGCGGCGCATGGGATGCTGCTCCAGGAGGCGGCGGCGCAGCTGGACGAGCTGATCGCCATGCAGGAGGTCGAGCATCCCGATGTCCAGTTCCAGACCTACCAGGTCGGGCAGGAACACGGGGTCCGACTGGACCGATACGACGCGATGATCCTCAAGGGATCGCCACTCTTCCGCTGGATGCAACCATGAGCACCACGATCCCGCTCTCCGCGATGACAGCCCGGCGCTGCGAAGCGTGCGGCGGAGAAGACCAGGAACCGATCCACCGCCAGCACTTCCTGTTCCCCGGCCTCGCCCAGCCCGTCCACTACGATGTGGTGGCCTGCCGCGGCTGTGGCTTCGCGTTCGCCAGCGACATCCCGGACCAGTCCGCCCTGGACCGCTTCTACCGGGATTCCGGCCACCACCTGCATGCCGAGCTTCCTCCGGGCCTGCAGCGCATCCACGCCGAATTCTTCAGGTTCGTGCGGCAGCATGCCGGGCTGGAGCCGGATGCGCCCATCCTCGACATCGGCTCGGGCATGGGCCATTTCCTGAGTCATTTCCAGGCCGCCGGGTTCCGTTCGCTGCAGGGCGTGGAACCCAGCCAGGCAGCGGTGGACCTGGCAGATCGCGTCTACGGCCTGCAGGTCCATGCCTCCACCATCGACTCTTTCGCCCCATCCACCCCATTCGCGCTCGTCACCCTGTGCGGGGTGCTCGAACACATCGCGGACCTGCGCCACAGCATACGCAAGGTGTCGGCCCTGCTCGGGGACGGCGGGCTCGTGTTCCTCGCGGTACCCGACGCGCCCACCTTCGGCCGGACTGCGCCGACCGAACCGTTTCTCGAGTTCGCCCTCGAGCACATCAACTTCTTCAGCGCCACCAGCCTGGACAACCTGATGCGCGCGGCCGGCTTCGAACAGGTCGCCGTGACTTCGCAGCACAACGACTTCTACGACAACAGCTACCTGCTCGCGCTGTATCGCAAGACCGCAGGAACGCGCGCAGGACGTGTCCGCGACGAGGCGACGGCGCCCAGCCTGCGCGCCTATGTCGAGCTCTCCCGGCAGGAATTGCGTCCCGTCGAAGCGCTGGCCGCGCAGTTGGTGGCGAGCCGGGAGCCGTTGCTGATCTGGGGCGCGGGCGGATTGACCAGCCGCCTGCTGTGCGACACCTGCCTGGGCCAGGCGAACATCATCGCCATAGTCGATCGCAACACCGACCTGCATGGCCGGCAGTTGATGGGCGTGCCCATTGAGGCGCCGGATTCGATCCGCGCTCGCCCGGGCATGACCGTCCTCATCGCCAGCACCACCTACGCCACCGAGATCCGCGCCATGCTGAAGGAGCGGTACGCATGGCAAGGGCGCATCATCAGCCTGAATCCGGGAGCGGATGCATGAATCCGCTCGTCCAACTCAGGCATGCGCACGAGGCCGGGACAACCGGAAAGCAGGACTATATCCAGGCCGCGCATGCCTGGCATTCCCGGCTCTGCAGCTACCCGGCCTTCCTCGAGGCCACCGACGTGGAAGCGATCAGCATCCGTCCGGACGGCGTGTTTGTCCGCTCCCGCTCCCAGCAGGTCGAATTGGCGCTGGATCCCGACGACCAGCACCTGGTGCCGTGCACCCTGATGAATTTCCGCCAGTACGAAACCCTGGAAACGGAATTCCTCAAATCGCTCGTGCGCGAAGGCTCGGTAGTGCTGGACATCGGCGCCAACTGCGGATGGTATTCCCTGGCCCTCGCCCGGCATCGCGCGAGCGCCAGCATCCACGCCTTCGAACCGATTCCGCATACCCATGCACTGCTGATGCGCAATGTCGCCCACAACAGCCTGGGCAACATCCATCCGCACCGCCTCGCGTTCTCGGACCAGGAGGCGGAACTGGAATTCCTGCACACCCCGCAATGCTCCGGCGCCACCTCTCTGCTCGCCGCCGGGCAACCCGTGCCTGCCGCGCAGCTTGAACGGATCCGCTGCCCCGGCACGACCCTGGACGCCTTCTGCGCCTCGCACGGACTGGCGCCGGACATCATCAAATGCGACGTGGAGGGCGCCGAACTGATGGTGATGCGTGGCGCCGGGCGGATCCTGGAAGCGCACAGGCCCGCCATCCTGATCGAGCTTCTGCGCAAGTGGTCGCAGCGCTTCGGCTACCACCCCAACGATGTGGTGGCCCTGCTCGCCGGGTACGGCTATCGGGCCTATACCCTGCACGCCGGCGGCCTCGAGCCCTGCACCGGCATCGATGAGGAAACCCGGGAAACGAACTTCGTCTTCCTGCACCCGCACCAGTACCAGGAAGGCCTCGCTGCATGAGCGTCTACGCCCCCCCCCTTACCGTCGCCCTGCTCACCTACAACCGCAGGCATTACCTCAAGGAGGCACTCGATGCCATCCTGCGGCAGAGCTACCGCGACTTCGAACTCCTGCTGCTGGACAACTGCAGCACCGATGGCACGGCCGAGTATGTGCTGGGCCTGGACGACCCGCGGATCCGCTACGTCAGGAACGCGGCCAACAACTGCACCGTCACCTTCAACTGCCTGTCGGCCTACCACCTGGCCATCGGCCAGCGGGTGATCGCCACCCATGACGACGACATCATGGAGCCGGACATGCTGGAGCGGCAGATGCGCTTTCTCGACCGGCATCCGGAGGTCAGCCTGGTCTGGTGCAGGGTCAGCGACATCGACCAGGACGGAAAGGCCATGCCCCAGGCTTCAGGCTCGGAGGCCGACCAGGTCTTCGCGCCGGGGGAATATGTCGCCGATTTCCTGAAGACCCGCCGCTGGCCGATGCCCAGCGGCGTCATGCTTGACCGCAAGGCCCTGCCCAAGGGGTTCAGCATCGAGCGCTACCTTCGGCCCAGGGAAACCGATGGCAATGCCATGGACACGGCGGGCATAGCCGACGTGCTGTTCCCGGCGCGGGTCAACCAGAAGCATGCGATCGGCTACATCGGTCAGCCCCTGCTGCGCCGACGGATCCATCTGCGCCAGTTCTCGCATGCGGTCAGCATCTCGCGCCCCGGCATCCCGCTGTATCGCCGACTCGAGCGGATCGCACGCGGGGTCAAGGGCGCCAGGCCGGAGGTGGCGAGCTTCAGGACCTTCGTGCACCGCTTCGATATACAGGAAGCGGTGACCATGACCGAAGAGGACAGGATCGCCCCCCCCACATCGAGGCGACTGCTCCGGATCGTACGCAGGCTGGCCGCGGTCGCGGACGGTGGCGCCTACGCTGCGCCGGGCGCACGCCTTGCGGGCCTGCCCCTGTTCCTGCTCAGGAACCTGCTCAGCCCCGGCGGCGAACTGGAAGCGTTGCAGGGCCTGGATGCCACGGGCTACGACAGCGCCACCCGCACGATGCTGATCTGGGCAGAACGGCTTCGCCTGGATCCCGGGACCAGCATGCTCAAGCCACTATCCGGCAGGCGCATCGTCATCTTCGGAAGCGCGTTCATCGCGGCACTGCTGATCCTGGAGGCGCGCAGGCACGGCTACCATGTCGCCTGCTGCGTGGATTCGAACATCACCCGGCAGGGGCGCAAGCTGCTGGGCGTTCCCATACGCGCTCCCGAATGGCTGCGCGAACAGGCCGGGCCCGACGACGTGATCATCATCAGCTCCGAGCGCGACCACGAGCACTACATCGAGGCGGTCATCCGCCAGTTCCTGGACGTGCCCGCACGGCTGCTTTCGTGGAAGGAACTGCTCCATCGGCCCGCCGGCCGCGTTCCCGCGGCGGTCGTTCCGATCGACCTGGCCGTAACGGCATGAGCTGCACCGGCGGCGGACCTGGGCACGTGCGCCGTTGCCTGACCTGCGCGGACGGCAGCCGATGATCGACTGGACCGGAATCGCGGGTGGCCGATGCCCGGGGCGCCCCTGGCGGATCGGCGTCGCCGGCTTCGCCTTCAAGGGCCAGTCGGTGTTCCTGCTCTCGGACGCGGACTGGGCCCGGCTGTCGGCGAGCATGCCGCTGGAGCCTTTGCAGCAGTACGGCCGGGGCAATGGCCTGCTGTTCGAACGCCTGGCAAGCGCAGACACCGCCGGCCTCGACGGCGTGCTGCTGTTCGTCCCCGGGCGCAGCGACCAGCCGCTCGTGGAACTGGATGCGGGCATCCGCCGCTACCTCGTGCTGACGGGGCCGAACCAGCGTGAATGGATCGCCGAGCCGGACAGGTTCTCCAGGCTGTTCGTGCCGGCCAAGCTGCCGCCGTACGCGGAGCAGACGCTCTACCTGAACCCGCACGTCCTCCGGGACGAGGCCGCCACCGATCCATCCGGATGGCCCATCGCCCGCGCCGCCAATGACCGGGACCATTCCCGGCATTTCAGCCGTTCGGCGGACTTCCTTATCCATCGCATCACCTCGGCCATCGCCGACGATGCCGCCAGCCAGCGCAACTCCAGACCGCTGCTCAGCGTCGTCATCCCGACCTACAACTATGGCCGGTTCCTGCACCAATGCGTGACGTCGGTGCTGGAGCAGGGGTTGGACGACATCGAAATCCTGGTCCTGGACAACGCGTCCAGCGACCAGACCCCGGAGGTCATGCGCGCGTTCGCCGCGGATAAGCGCGTGCGCTACATGCGTAACCGCTACAACTACGGCCCAGGGTTCAACTGGGGCAACGGGCTGATGGTGGCCTCGGGGCACTACGTCACCTTCCTGTCCGCCGACGACTACCTCAAGCCGGGCCATCTGCCCCGGCTCCTGGACGTGTTGCAGGCACACCCCGAAGTGGCGGTGGGCTATACCGGGATCGAATGGGTCGACGCCGAAGGCCAGCCGCTGCGGCAACCACGCCACCCGGGCTACCGCGACGGCGACTACGTGGGCGGACGCAACGAGGTGGCGGACCTGCTGATCCACGACAACTACCTGGCGCCATCAGCGGTGATCTTCCGGCGCCGGGCCCTGCGCCAGACCTGGCAGCCGGTACCCAACGGCGGCGGCGGAGACTGGGACATGGCCATCCAGATGGCCGCCCGCTTCCCCGATTTCGCCTATCTGGACGAGCCCGGGGTCTGCTACCGGTGGCACGGCGCCCAGCATTCGCAGCAGTCGTTCTATGCTTCCAGCGCGCCGCTGCGGGACCACCTGGCGATCCTTGAAGGCGTGTTCGAGCGCGACGCCCAGGACCGGCTTGCGGATCGCGAGGCCGAGGTCGCCCGCCATCTGCAGCGGCGCCTGGCGCTCTATCCGAAGGAGCGGAACACCGGGCTGGGCACGCGTGCCCTGGCCATGATCGATCGCCTGCACGTCCTGGCCGAGGAGAGCGCCGCGCCGCTGTTTTCGGTGGTGGTCACGACCTGGAACCGTCCGGCGCTGCTCGCCGATGCGCTGGACAGCCTGCAGGCACAGACCTGCACCGATTTCGAGGTGGTGCTGGTCAACGACTGCGGTCCGCCCGTGGAACACCTGCTGGAAGGGCGCAGGTTCCCGGTCACCTACCTGCGCCGGGGCCGCAACCAGGGGCCGGCGGCCTGCCGCAACGCCGCCCACGCATTGGCGCGTGGACGCTACCTGGTCTACCTGGACGACGACGACCTGTTCCTGCCGGACCACCTGCAGGTGCTGGCCGCCGCGATCACCACCGCTCCGGACGCCGTGGTCTACAGCGATGCCGTGTTCGTGAGCGAACGGGTCGAGGACGGCAGGCGCGTGGCCATCGCCGAGGAGCGCCGCTACCTGCACGATGCCTGGTCTCCGCAACAGCTGGCGGTGGACAACTACATCCCGATCAACACCTTCGCCTGGCCGCGCGCCCTGGCCGCGCGCGTCGGCGGCTTCGACGAACGCCTGGCGGCACTGGAGGACTGGGAGTTCCTGCTGCGCCTGGCCGCCCACGCCCGGTTCGTGCACGTGCCGCGGGAAACGGTGCAGGTCCGCATGCGGGTGTCGGGCGACGTCCGCCGCTCGGATCAGGCGTTGGCCGACTACCCGGCGCTGTACCGCGAGATCTACGCCCGCCACCCGGATCAGGGCGAGGAGCAGGTCAGGGCCGGGCGTGCCGCCCAGCTCAAGCGCCTGGGCATATCTGTCGTGGCCGAGGCGCTGGAAGGCTGGCGCGCGGCCAGGCTGCCGACATCGCGGCAACGCCAGCTCGCCCTGGCGGTTCTGCCGGGCGCGAGCGGCCTGGGGACGGTAGGGGTGCTGCTGCTCGATCGCCACGGCGACCAGGCCGCGGTGCTGCGCACCCTGCGCAGCCTCCACGATGGCGAGGGACTTTCTCCACCCATGGCGGTGCGCCTGCTGCGCGACTCCCATGCACCGCACCCGGTATCCGCCGAGGACGGCGACACCGGTGATGGCGGGCCTGTCGTCGAGCGGGTCGCGTTGGCCTGGCCCGAGGGCCAGGCCGATGCGGTGCTGGCCCAGGCCACCGCCGGATGGGACGTCGACTGGTTGATCGTGGTCGAAGCCGGGGCCGAGTTCAGCGCGGGTGGCAGGCACCGGCTGGCACTGGCACTGGCCGAAGCGGCGCCCGACCTGCGTGCCCTCTATGCCGATGCCTGGTACCGGGACCCCGAAGGGGCACTGGCGCCGGTGATGCGTCCGGACCCCGACATCGACCTGCTGCGGGGCAACCCGGCGATGATGGCTGGCCACTGGCTGTTCAGCCGCAGGGCGATGGAGGCGGCCGGCGGCTTCGATTCCGCGGCGGCCGGCGCCGTCGAACTGGACCTGATCCTGCGCCTGGTCCAGCAGGGCGGCATGGCCGGCATCGTCCACCTGCCCGAGCCGCTGCTGACCTGCGCGCCCCCGGTGATCGACCCGCCGGCCCAGCGTGCCGCCCTGCTCCGCCACCTGCAGTCGTGCGGATATGGATCCGCGTCGGTGGCCGATGCCGGCCCGGGCCTGTATCGCGTCGACTACGGCCACGACCATTCGCCCGCCGTTTCGATCGCCGTGGTGATTTCGACCGATACCGCGCTGGCCGCGCTCGAGCGCTGCGTGGTTTCGATCCTGGAGCACAGCAGCTACCAGCGCTATGAACTGCTGCTGCTGGACAACGGCGCTCGTGCCGAACTCGGCCAATGGCTTGACCAGGTCGAGGCACTGGCCGGCGGCAAGGTGCGCGCGTTCCGCCTCGATCCGCCGTTGCCGCACGCAGCCGCCTGCAACCTGGCGGCCAGCCAGGCCGCTGGCGAGTTCCTGCTGTTCCTGCGTCCGGACGTGGCCGTGGTCCAGGCCGACTGGCTGGAGGCGCTGCTGAACCACGGCCTGCGTCCCGAGGTGGGCGTGGTCGGCGCCAAGACCGTAGATGGCGAAGGCCGGGTGACCCATGCCGGCCTGTTCCCCGGACTGCTGGCGAGCGGCGGCCGTGCCTTCGCCGGGCTGGCCATGGACGCTCCCGGGTACATGGGCAGGGCTCAGGTTACGCACCGGTGCACGGCGGTATCCGACGCGTGCCTGCTGGTGCGCCGGGACCTGTTCATCGAGCTGGACGGCTTCGATCACGCCGCCTTTCCCGAGGCAGGTGCCGACGTCGACCTGTGCCTGCGCGTCGCCGCACACGGCAACCGGGTGCTCTGCACGCCACAGGCGCTGGTGCTGCACCAGGCCCCGGTGCTGCCCTGGCCGGAACCGGCGCAGGACGCCCTGCTGGAACGCTGGCTGCCGGCCATCGCCCACGACCCGGCCTACAACCCCAGCCTGCGCCTGGATGTCCCCGGCGGCTTCCGCCTGGGCGAATCGGACTTCTCCTGGCGTCCCCTACCCGCCGGCACCCTGCCGCGGATCCTGGCGCAACCCGCCGACCCCTGGGGCAGCGGCCACTACCGGGTGATCCAGCCGTTCCAGGCCCTGCGCGACGCCGGCCTGGCCGAGGGCGCGCTCTATGCCACTCTCCTCGACCCGGTCGAACTGGCCCAGATCGACCCGGACGTGGTGGTGATGCAGCGCCGGGTCAGCGAGGACGACATCGCCCGGATGCGGCGCATGCGCCGCTTCTCCCGCGCCTTCGCCGTCTACGAGCTGGACGACTGGCTGCCGAACCTGCCGCTGAAGAACGCCCATCGCGCCGATCTGCCGGCCGACATCGTCCGCTCGCTGCGCGCCGCCCTGGCCCAGGTGGACCGCTTCGTGGTCGCCACCCCGGCCCTGGCCGAGGCCTTCGCCGGATACCACGAGCGGATCCGGGTGGTGCAGAACCGGCTGGAACCCGGCCTCTGGGGCTGGCTCCCCGGTGCCCCCGCGCGCGCCATTACGGAACGCCCCCGGGTCGGCTGGGCCGGCGGCCTCAGCCACGACGGCGACCTGGAGATGATCGCCGACGTGGTCCGCGAGCTGGCCGGCGAGGTCGAGTGGGTGTTCTTCGGCATGTGCCCGGAGCGGCTGCGGCCGTACGTGAAGGAGTTCCATCCGGGCGTGGACTTCCATGCCTATCCCCGCGCCCTGGCCCTGCTTGGCCTGGACCTGGCCCTGGCGCCGCTGGAGGACAACGCCTTCAACCGCTGCAAGAGCCACCTGCGCCTGCTCGAGTACGGGGCCTGCGGCTACCCGGTGGTCTGCTCGGACCTGGAGCCCTACCGCGGCGACCTGCCGGTGACCCGGGTCCGCAACCGCTACAAGGACTGGGTCGGGGCCATCCGCCAGCACCTGGCCGAGCGCGAGGCCACGGCCGCCGCCGGACAGGCCCTGCGCGAGGCGGTGCGGCGCGACTGGATGCTGCAGGGGCCGGCGCTGGAGGAGTGGCGCGCGGCCTGGCTGCCGGACTGATCTCCGCTCCCTTGTAGGAGCCGGGCTTGCCGGCGACCATGGCAGCGGATACACCATTGGCACCCGGTTTCATGCAGACGTATCCGCCATGGCAGTCGCCGGCAAGCCCGGCTCCTACAGGCGACCATGGCGGCGGATACACCACTGGCACCCGGCTTCACGCAGACGTATCCACCATGGCGGTCGCCGGCAAGCCCGGCTCCTACAGGTCGCGGCGGAAACCCGGCACCGTTCCGGCACGCGGCTTGCATCGTCCACGGCCAAGACCGGCATGCCGCCGGGGGGCCCTCCATGACCGACTCGATCAGCTCCGTCCTGTCGCAGATCCGCGCCTACCAGAGCCAGCTGGGCCAGGCCTCGCGGGCCGGCGACGTGGCCCGCAGCGACACGGTCCAGGGCCTGGCGGGGATGCGCGAGGCCGGCCTGGGCGGTACGGTGTCCGGGCCCAGCTTCAGCGACACCCTGCGCAACGCGCTGGACGGCGTCAGCCAGGCCCAGGCCAAGTCCGGGGCCCTGCAGGCGGCCTTCGAGCGCGGCGAGCCCGGCGCCGACCTGGCCCGGGTGATGGTCGCCTCGCAGCAGGCCTCCGTCGCCTTCCGCGCCACCGTCGAGGTGCGCAACCGTCTGGTACAGGCGTACCAGGACGTCATGAACATGCCGCTGTGATCCGGGACTGAACCACGATGGCAATCACGCTTTCCAAGGAATCGCTCAACCGCGAGCAGGCCACCGAAAAGGCGGCGCAGGCGATGGTCAAGCTGCAGGACATGCAGCTGGGCCGCAAGCTGGGGACGATGCTGATGATCGCCCTGGCCGTGGCCGCCGGCCTGTACGTGTTCTTCTGGTCGCAGAAGCCGGACTACAGCCCGCTGTACACCGGCCTGGACCCCAAGGCCACGGCCGAGGCCACCGATCTTTTGCGCGCGGCCAACATCCCGTTCAAGCTCGACCAGGCCACCGGCGCGATCTCGGTCCCGGAGGCCCACCTGCACGACGCCCGGCTGAAGCTGGCCGGCTCGGGCCTGACCGACAGCGGCCGCCTGGGCTTCGAGCTGATGGAGCGCGACCCGGGCTTCGGCGTCAGCCAGTTCGTCGAGAGCGCCCGCTACCAGCACGCGCTGGAGACCGAGCTGGTGCGCACCATCGCCACCCTGCGCCCGGTCCGCGACGCCCGCGTCCACCTGGCCATCCCCAAGCCCTCGGCCTTCACCCGCCAGCGCGAGGCGGCCAGCGCCTCGGTGGTGCTGGAGCTGCGCTCCGGCGCCCTGCTCGAGCGCAACCAGGTCGACGCCATCGTCCACCTGGTCTCCTCCTCGATCCCCGACCTGGCCCCGGAGCGGGTCACCGTGGTCGACCAGAACGGGCGCCTGCTCAGCAGCAGCAACACGGACAGCGAATCGGCCCTGAGCGCGGCCCAGTTCGAGCAGGTCCGCCGCCAGGAGACCTCCTACAACCAGCGCATCCGCGAACTGCTCGAGCCGCTGACCGGCCAAGGCCGGGTCAACGCCGAGGTCACCGTGGACATGGACTTCTCGGTCACCGAGGAGGCGCGCGAGCTGTTCAACGGCGAGCCGCCGAAGCTGCGCAGCGAACAGGTGAGCGAGAACAGCAGCAATGCCGAGGGTCCGCAGGGCATCCCCGGCGCGACCAGCAACCCCCCGCCGGGCGCGACCGCGCAGGCGGCCCAGGCCCAGGCGGCCCAGGCCGCGGCCCAGCCGCAGGGCGCGGCCGGCGCCACCCCGGCTCCCGCCGGCGCCCAGGCTGCGGCCGCGGCCGCGCCGAGCGAGACCTCGCGCAGCGCCACCCGCAACTTCGAGCTGGACCGCACCCTGCAGCACACCCGCCAGCCGGCCGGCCGGATCAGCCGGGTCACCGCCGCGGTCCTGATCGACCACGTGCCGCGCCCGGGCAAGGACGGCAAGAACGCCCTGCAGCCGCTGAGCGCCGACGAGATCAAGCGGGTCGAGGACCTGGTCCGCCAGGCGGTCGGCTTCGACGCCGCCCGCGGCGACGTGGTCTCGGTGGTCAACGCGCCCTTCATCCGCGAGACCGGCGAGCCGGTCGAGCCGGCCAAGTGGTGGGAGGACCCGCGGCTGCGCGACGCCCTGCGCCTGGTGCTCGGCGCGGCGGTGGTGCTGGCCCTGCTGTTCGGCGTGCTGCGCCCGGCCCTGCGCCAGATCGCCGGCCCGGCGTCGGCCCGGGACCGGCACCGGCACGCGGCCGAGGAACAGACCGCCGAGGTCTCGCTGGTCGACGACGACATGCCGGCCCTGGCCGAGGACAGCGCCCAGCTCGGCCATGGCCCGCGCCAGCCGATCGCGCTGACCTCCAACGCCTACGAGGACCGCCTGCGCAACGCCCGCGAGGCGGTGAAGACCGACTCCAAGCGGGTCGCCCAGGTGGTGAAGGACTGGTTGGGCAATGAAGCAGCCTAATAGCCAAGACGAACTGACCGGCGTCCAGCGCGCCGCGGTCCTGCTGCTCTCGCTGGGCGAGAACGACGCGGCCGAGGTGCTCAAGCACATGGGCGCCAAGGAAGTGCAGAAGCTGGGCCTGGCCATGGCCACCATGAGCGCGGTCAGCCGCGAGCAGGTGCTGCGGGTCATGGACGATTTCGAGGGCGCGCTGGACAAGCAGACCTCGCTGGGCGTGGGCGCCGACGACTACATCCGCAACGTGCTGATCCAGGCCCTGGGCGCGGACAAGGCCTCCAGCCTGATCGACCGGATCCTGCTCGGCCGCAACACCACCGGCCTGGACACCCTGAAGTGGATGGACCCGCGCGCGGTGGCCGACCTGGTCCGCAACGAGCACCCGCAGATCATCGCCATCGTGCTGTCGCACCTGGACAGCGACCAGGCCGCCGACGCGCTCAAGTTCCTGCCCGAGCGCACCCGCGCCGACGTGCTGCTGCGGATCGCGACCCTGGACGGCATCCCGCCCAACGCGCTCAACGAGCTCAACGAGATCATGGAGCGCCAGTTCGCCGGCAACCAGAACCTGAAGTCGTCCAACATCGGCGGGGTCAAGGTCGCGGCCAACATCCTCAACTTCCTGGAGACCGGCCAGGACCAGTCGATCCTGGGCGCGATCTCGCAGGTGGACGCCGAGCTGGGCCAGCGCATCCAGGACCTGATGTTCGTGTTCGACGACCTGGTCGAGCTGGAGGACCGCGAGCTGCAGACCCTGTTGCGCGAGGTTTCCGGCGAGCGCCTGGGCATCGCCCTGCGCGGCGCCGACGTCAAGGTCCGCGAGAAGATCACCCGCAACATGTCCCAGCGCGCCGCCGAGATCCTGCTCGAGGACATGGAGGCGCGCGGCCCGGTGCGGCTGTCCGACGTGGAATCGGCGCAGAAGGAGATCCTGACCATCGTGCGCCGCCTGGCCGATGAGGGCGTACTCACCCTCAGCGGCGGTGGCGGCGAGGAGCTGGTATGAGCGGCGTCGTGCGCTGGCTGGCCCCGGACCTGGGCGCGGCCCCGCCGCCGGCGGCCTCGTCCATGGCCGACGTGCCGCTGCCCAAGCCGCCGACCCTGGAGGAGATCCAGGCGATCGAGGACGCCGCCCGCGAGGAGGGCTACCGGGAAGGCCTGGCCAAGGGCCACCAGGAAGGCTTCGCCCAGGGCCAGGCCGAGGTCCGGCGCCTGACCGCGCAGATCGAGGGCATCCTCGACAACTTCACCCGGCCCCTGTCCCGGCTCGAGGACGAGGTCAGCGCCGCCCTGGGCGAGCTGGCCGTGCGCATCGCCGGCAGCCTGATCGGCCGCGCCTACGACGCCGACCCGGTGCTGCTCTCGGACCTGGTGGCCGAGGCCCTGGATGCCGTCGGCGGCGCCAGCCGCGAGGTCGAGGTGCGCCTGCATCCGGACGACATCCAGACCCTGGCGCCGCTGCTGGCGCTGGTGTCCGGCGCACGCCTGGTGCCCGATCCCAACCTCGGCCGCGGCGACCTGCGGGTGCATGCCGAGGCGGTGCGGATCGACGGCACCCTGGAAGCGCGCCTGCGCGGCGCGCTGGAAACGGTGATCCACAAGGCCGGAGCCGGCGCATGACCCCGCCTCCCCCGCCTGCTTCCGCCACCCAGGCCGTTCCCGGCGCGGTCCCGGCCGACTGGCTGGCCGCGCGCAACCTGCGCCTGGCCACGCGCCTGGGCGCGATCTCGCTGGATGCCGGCAGCGGACGCGGCCTGATCCGCGAGGGCATCCTGCGCCGCGCGGTCGGCCTGACCCTGGAGGCGACCGGCTGCGAGGCGCCGATGGGCGCCACCTGCAAGGTCGAGGTCGCCGACGGCGGCTGGGTCGAGGCCGAGGTGGTCGGCTTCGCCGGCGAACGCACCTCGCTGATGCCCAGCGCCGAACTGCACGGCCTGCTGCCCAACGCCCGGGTGGTGCCGGTGCGCCGCCGCGGCGGGGTCGAGGTCGGCGAAGGCCTGCTCGGCCGCGTCATCGACTCCGACGGCGTGCCGCTGGATGGCCGCGGCCCGGTCCGCGCCGAGGGCAGCGCCGGCATGGCCGGCGTGGCCATCAACCCGCTGGCGCGCGAGCCGATCACCCAGCCGCTGGACGTGGGCGTGCGCGCGATCAACGCGCTTTTGCCGATCGGCCGCGGCCAGCGCGTGGGCCTGTTCGCCGGCTCGGGCGTGGGCAAGTCCACCCTGCTGGGGATGATGACCCGCTACACCGCCGCCGACGTGATCGTCGTCGGCCTGATCGGCGAGCGCGGCCGCGAAGTGCGCGACTTCGTCGAGACCACCCTGGGCGAGGAGGGCCTGCGCCGCGCGGTGGTCGTGGCCGCACCGGCCGACCGTCCGCCGTTGGCGCGCCTGCACGGGGCCTACCGTGCCACCGCCATCGCCGAGTGGTTCCGCGACCAGGGCCTGAACGTGCTGCTGCTGATGGACTCGCTGACCCGCTTCGCCCAGGCCCAGCGCGAGATCGGCCTGTCGGTGGGCGAGCCGCCGACCACCCGCGGCTATCCGCCGAGCGTGTTCGCCAAGCTGCCGGCGCTGGTCGAGCGCGCCGGCAATGGCGCGGCCGGGCGCGGCTCGATCACCGCCTTCTACACCGTGCTGACCGAGGGCGACGACCCGCAGGACCCGATCGCCGACGCCGCCCGCGCCATCCTCGACGGCCACATCCTGCTCTCGCGCCGGATCGCCGACGCCGGCCTGTACCCGGCCATTGACGTCGAATCCTCGGTCAGCCGCGTGGTCCAGGACATCGCCGACGACACCTGGCGGGCTCGCATCCGCGCGCTCAAGCGCCTGATCTCCGGCTACAACGCCAACCGCGACCTGATCGCGATCGGCGCCTACCAGCGCGGCGCCGACCCGGTGGTGGACGAGGCCCTGGAGCGCTGGCCGGAAATCGTCGAATTCCTGGGGCAGGACGTGGCCCGCGCCGCCGACCTGCTCCACAGCCGCGACGCGCTCGCGGCCCTGTTGCAACACAAGGAGAACGCCGCATGATGCAGTCACGCCGCATCGACCCTTTGCTGCGCCGCGCGCAGGAGCACGAGGATGCCGTGGCCCGCGAGCTGGCCGAGCGCCAGCGCGCGCACGAACTGCAGGAGTCGCGCCTGGAGGAACTGCGCCGCTACGCCGACGAGTACGCCTCCAGCCAGCTGGCCGCCACCAGCCCGGCGCAGCTGGCCAACCGCCGCGCCTTTCTTGACCGCCTGGAGAGCGCGGTCCAGCAGCAGAGCCTGACCGTGGACAGCAGCCGCGAACGCCTGGAGGCCGAGCGCACCCGCCTTTTGCTGGCCAGCCGCGACAAGCAGGTGCTCGAGCAGCTGGCCGCCAGTTACCGCGCCCAGGAACGCAAGGTGGACGAGCGCCGCAGCCAGCGCGAGATGGACGACCTCGGCGCGCGCCGGGTGCGCGCCGCGCAGCAGGCCGGCGAGGCCGAGGGAGAACCGCGTTGAACATGTCCGCGATCGCCAGCGTGGTCCCCTCCGCCGCGCCGGCCCCCGCTGCCGGCGGTGCTTCCGCCACCGGCGGCAGCGACGGCGACAGCTTCTCGCGCCTGCTCCAGGGCGGCGGCAACGAGGGCGCTCCCCAGGCCGGCAGCGCCGGTTCGGCGGCGACGGACAAGGCCGGCGCCCCGCGCCGCGCCGTCCAGGGCGGACGCGAGGATGCCGGCCAGCAGGCCGCGTCGGGCGATGCCGGCAAGCGCGCCAAGGCCGATCCCGCGGCCGAGGACACCACTACGCCGGCAGCCGGCGAAGCCGACGGCCAGCGCCAGGCCGCCGCATCCGAGGATCGGGGCGAGGATGCTCCCGCCGACGGCGGCTGGCCGCCGCCCGGCCTGGCCAGCCTGCTGGGCCCGGCTCCGGCTACTGCTACGGTCGCGACCGCTCCGGTCGCCGCGGTCGCCACCGCGCCCGTCGTCGCCAATGCCGTCTCTCTGCCGGCCGCCGACGCACCCGCGCTCCCGGCCGCGCCCGAGAACCCGCCGGTCGACGGCCAGGCCGGCGGCCCCGCCCCGCCGGCGGCATTGCTCGCCAATCAGGCCGTTTCCGGTGCGCGGACCGATCCGGCCTCCGTCGGCGCGCAGGCCGGCCAGGCCGAAGCGCTGTCGCCGTCCGCAGCGCTTCCCCTGCCCGCTTCGGTCCTTTCCGGCAGCGACACCCCGGCCGCGCCCACGCCTGTGGACAGCGGCCTGCAGGCGCTTGCCACCACCCTGGATGCCGCCGCCGCAGCCGCCGATCCGGCCGATCTGTCGGCCTTCCAGCTGGCGCTGCAGAACGCGGCGCCGGCGCCGGCGACCACCGCCACTCCCACCACGCCGCCGCTGGCGGCTCCCAACGCACCTGTCCCCAACCTGCACGGAGGCGCCTTCGCCGACGAGATCGGTACCCAGGTGGAGTGGCTGGCCGGGCAGAAGATCAGCCACGCCCAGATCCGGATCTCGCCCGAGAACCTGGGGCCGGTGGAAGTGCGGCTGAAGCTGGACGGCGACCGGATCAGCGCCGACTTCAGCAGCGCCCAGCCGGAAGTGCGCCAGGCGCTGGAAAGCGGCCTGCCGCGCCTGCGCGAGATGCTCGGCCAGCACGGCTTCCAGCTGGCCCATGCCGGGGTCGGCCAGCAGTCGCAGTCCTCCCAGGGCCAGGCCGGCCAGACCGGCGGCGCGGGCACGGGGACCGGCAACGGCGAAGAAGGCGATGCGGCCTCGGCCGAAGCCACGCCTGCGTCCGGTCGCACCGTCCTGCGCCGCGGCCTGGTCGACGCCTACGCCTGAGCCCGGCCGTCCGCGTCAAATCCCCGCCGGGGCTCCGGCACGCGGCTTGCATCCTAGGCGGGGCAACCCTCAGGAGACCGCCGCGTGGCCGCCGCTGCCGACAAGACGTCCAAGACCGCTCCCGCCAAACCCGCCGGCAAGAAGGGCGGCAGCAAGCTGCCGCTGATCATCAGCGCGGTGGCCGTGCTCGCCGCCGGTGCCGCCGGCGGCGGCTGGTACCTGACCTCGCGCAAGGCCGCCGAGGCCGAGCACGCCGCCGCCGAGGCGGCCAAGCCCAAGCTGCCCGCCCCGGCCCAGTACCTGGCGCTGGAGCCGCCGTTCGTGGTCAACCTCAACGGCGGCGCCGATGGCCCGCAGTACCTGCAGGTCGAGATCCAGCTGATGACCCGCGATCCGGCCGCGCTGGCCGACCTGGAGCGCCATGCCCCGGCCATCCGCGCCAAGCTGCTGATGCTGCTGGCACAGCAGACCTCGCAGAGCATCGCCGACCGCCAGGGCAAGGAGAAGCTGCAGGCCACCGCCCTGACCGAGGTGCAGAAGCTGATGCGCACCGAGACCGGCAAGCCGGCGGCCGAGGCGCTGCTGTTCACCAGCTTCGTCACCCAATAAGGCCGAGGGCCTCGCCATGATCAACGACCTGCTGTCCCAGGACGAGATCGACGCCCTCCTGCATGGCGTGGACTCGGGCGCGGTCAACACCGAGCCGGAGCCGGCCGACCCCAACGTCGCCCGCAACTACGACTTCGCCAGCCAGGACCGGATCATCCGCGGGCGGATGCCGACCCTGGAGATGGTCAACGAGCGCTTCATCCGCCTGTGGCGGATCGGCCTGTTCAACCTGATCCGGCGCTCGGCCGACCTGTCGGTGCGCGGCATCGACCTGATCAAGTTCGGCGACTACATGCACTCGCTGTACGTGCCGACCAACCTCAACCTGGTCCGCTTCAAGCCCCTACGCGGCATGGGCCTGATCGTGTTCGAGCCCAAGCTGGTGTTCTCGGTGGTGGACAACTTCTTCGGCGGCGACGGCCGCTACCCCACCCGGATCGAGGGCCGCGAGTTCACCCCGACCGAGATGCGGGTGATCCAGCTGATGCTGCGCCAGACCTTCACCGACCTGGTCGAGGCCTGGGCGCCGGTGATGAACGTGGAGTTCGAGTACATCAACTCCGAGATCAACCCGCACTTCGCCAACATCGTCACCCCGCGCGAGTACGTGGTGGTCAGCCGCTTCCACGTCGAGCTCGACGGCGGCGGCGGCGAGGTCCACGTGACCCTGCCCTATTCCATGCTCGAGCCGATCCGCGAGCTGCTCGACGCCGGCATCCAGAGCGACCGCATCGACCGCGACGAGAGCTGGAACACCACCCTGCGCGAGCAACTGCTGGACGCCGAGGTCACCGTGTCCAGCGTGCTGGCCGAGAAGCGCATCGACCTGCGCCAGCTGACCCGGCTGAAGGTCGGCGACATCCTGCCGATCGAGCTGCCGCCGCAGATCCCGGTCTGCGTCGAGAACATCCCGGTGTTCACCGGCCAGTTCGGCCTGGCCGGCGGCCGCAACGCCGTGAAGATCACCCAGACCCGTCCGCCCGGCGCGCCCACGCCGCGCCTGCCCGTCGTCATCGAGGACAACCCCGCATGAACCCGAACGAAGAATCCGACGCCAGCCTCGCCCAGTTCGACGCCCTGCAGTCCGACGCAGGCGCCATCGGCACCGACCTGAACCTGGACGTCATCCTCGACGTGCCGGTGACCCTGTCGCTGGAGGTGGGCCGCTCGCGCATGCCGATCCGCAACCTGCTGCAGCTCAACCAGGGCTCGGTGATCGAGCTGGAGCGCGGCGCCGGCGAACCGCTGGACGTGTACGTCAACGGCACCCTGATCGCGCACGGCGAGGTGGTGGTGATCAACGACCGCTTCGGCGTGCGCCTGACCGACGTGGTCAGCCCGAGCGAGCGGATCCGGAGACTGCGGTGATCGCACTGCTCGCCAGCGCCGCGCCTGCCGCCGCCCAGGCGGCGCAGCCGGTCGCGCGGGCGACCGTGCAGGCCGGCGCGCCCGCCCCGGCCGGGCCCGGCCTGTTCGGCGCGTTCTTCGCCCTTCTGCTGGTGCTGGGCCTGATCGTCGGCCTGGCCTGGCTGCTGCGGCGCCTGCCCGGCAGCGGCTTCCGCCCGGCCGACGGCCTGAAGGTGGTGGCCAGCCTGCAGCTGGGCGCCAAGGAGCGCGCGGTGGTGGTGGAGGTCGGCGGCCGCCAGCTGCTGCTCGGGGTGACCCCGGCCGGTATCTCCCGCCTGCACGAACTGCCCGAACCCTTGCCGCCGGTCGAGCCGCCGAAGCTGCCCGACCTGAAGAACCTGCCCAACTTCGCCCAGCTGCTGGCCCAGCGGCTGCGCAAGGACTCCTGAGATGCTGTCCCGCCTGCTTTCCCCGCCGCTGCCGCGGCTGCTGCTCCTGCTGGCCGTGATCACGCTGGCCTGCATCCCTGCGCTGGCCCTGGCCGCCCCGGCCGGTGCGCCGGCGGTGCCGGCGCTGCCCAACGTCAACGTCGGCCGGATCGGCGACGCCCCGGTGAGCGTGCCGCTGCAGACCCTGCTGCTGATGACGGCCATCACCCTGCTGCCGTCCCTGCTGCTGGTGATGACCGCCTTCACCCGGATCATCATCGTCCTGGCCCTGCTGCGGCAGGCGCTGGGCACCGGCCAGACCCCGTCCAACCAGATCCTGGTCGGCCTGGCCCTGTTCCTGACCGCGATGATCATGCTGCCGGTGTGGCAGAAGGCCTGGGACGCAGGCTTCGCGCCCTACCTCAACGGCGAGATGGATTTCCGCACCGCCTGGGACCTGGGCACCGCGCCCCTGCGCGGCTTCATGCTCGCCCAGGTGCGCGAGACCGACCTGATGACCTTCGCCGGCCTGGCCGGGCACGACACCTACAGCGGCCCGGAAGCGGTGCCGTTCCCGGTGCTGGTGGCCTCGTTCGTCACCTCCGAGCTGAAGACCGCGTTCGAGATCGGGTTCCTGATCTTCATCCCGTTCGTGATCATCGACATCGTGGTCGCCTCGGTGCTGATGTCGATGGGCATGATGATGCTCTCGCCGATGCTGATCTCGGCGCCGTTCAAGATCCTGCTGTTCGTGCTGGTGGACGGCTGGGTGCTGACCGTCGGCACCCTGGCCGCCAGCTTCAACGGGGTCTGAGCCGATGACGCCCGAACTGGCCCTGACCGAACTGCGCCGCGGCCTGGAAGTGGCCTTGTGGGTCGGCGGCCCCCTGCTGGTGGCAGTGCTGGTGGTGGGCGTGGTGGTCGGCATCGTCCAGGCCGCCACCCAGCTCAACGAGCCGACCATCGCCTTCATCTGCAAGGCGGCGGCGCTGACCGCGGCGCTGTTCGCGATGGGCAGCTTCCTGCTGGCCTACCTGGTGGACTACACCACCGCGCTGTTCCAGCGCATCCCGCACCTGATCGGCTGAGCGCGGCGCGACGTGGACCCGGCAACCGCCATGGTGATCGACGGCCAGCAGGCCTTCGGCATGATCGGCACGGTCATGTGGACCATGCTGCGCACCGGGGCGATGCTGATGGCCATGCCGCTGATCGGCACCCGGGCGATCCCCGTGCGGATCCGGGTGCTGATGGCCGGCACCCTGGCGATGGCGATCGCACCGATGCTGCCGCCGCCCCCGGCCGGCCACGGAATCGATGCGGCCACCGTGCTGGCGGTGGCCAAGGAACTGGCGCTGGGCGTGGCCATGGGCTTCGCCCTGCGGCTGATGTTCGAGGCCGGCGCGCTGGCCGGCGAGATCGTCTCCCAGGGCATGGGCCTGGCCTTCGCGCAGATGACCGACCCGCTGCGCGGCACCAGTTCGGGTGTGGTGGCGCAGTGGTTCTACCTGGCCTTCGGCCTGCTTTTCTTCGCCAGCGACGGCCATCTGGCGATGATCGGCCTGCTGGTGCGCAGCTACCAGGCCTTGCCCGTCGCAGCGGCCTGGCCGGACCCCACGGCGATGCTCGGCGCCATCCCCGGCCTGTTCAGCCTGGTTCTGCGCGGCGGCCTGCTGCTGGCATTGCCGGTGATGGTGGCGATGCTGGCGACCAACCTGGCCTTCGGCGTGCTGGCGCGGGCCGCGCCGCAGCTCAACCCGATCCAGCTCGGCCTGCCGGTGGCGCTGTTGCTGGGCCTGTTCCTGCTGGCGGTGCTGGTGGAGCAGATCGGCGGCCCAGTCCAGGGCCTGTTCCAGTCCGCGTTCGACGCGGCGGCGCGTGTGGCCACGCCGTAGGACGGAGTGGCGCCGGCCATGCGTCCACGTACGGACGCAACACCCGGCCGGATCGGTCAAGACCCGGCCCGCCGGGCCGATAGCTCCCGATGAGCCGTTCCTTCCCCCGCGGCCAGGAGTGCCGCCGATGCCGCCATCGCCCGGAGCCGGGGTATCGGATCCCGCACCGCCCGCCGGCGCCACCGGCTTCCCATCGCTGCCGGGCGGCCGCATAGTGGCGACGGCGAGCATCGGCGCGACAGGGGGCGTGATGCAGACGTGGACGTGGCGCGACACCCGCAACGCGAGCCTGATCGCGCTGGCCTGCTTCGTCCTGCCGTTTCTCCCCATTCCCTACTGGCCCACCTTCAAGGAAGGCGGCGCCGTGGCCAACCTGGCCAACCTGCAGTGGGGCCTGTTGCTGGCGCTGGCCATGCTCAGCCCGCGCAAGGCCTACCTCCGGATCGGCTACCTGGCGCTGTTCGTCTCTTGGTCGGTGCATGCGGTGGACCAGGCCGCGCCGGGCGACGGGTTGTGGACGGTGCTGCGTTCGTTGCCGCTGTACCTCCTGATGTACGGCTGGACCGTGCTGTGCGCGCGGGCCATGGGCTGGCCGCGGCCGCCGGGCCAGGCCCGCATCCGCCAGAGCGACATCGTGCCCTTCGGCGCGATCGCCTTCATCGTCTATCCACTGGGCTGGGCGGCGACTCACCTGGCTTCAAGCTATCTGCTGGGTCCGGACCCCGACCTGGCCTTCGTGTACGACCAGGCGATGCGGGTCGGCTTCTCGCGCTTCTTCGGCGTGCTCTGCCTGACCCTGCCGATCCTGCTGTTCGTCACCGGCCGCCACGAACCGGCGCCGATGCCCAGCCGCATGCCGTGGTGGGAAGGCTGGCTGCTGGGCAGCTACTTCATCCTGCTGGCCGCGTTGCTGTGGGCGCTGCCGACGCACGCGTCGCATCCGCTGGCCGGGCTGATCGAGCAGCGCTTCATGCTCGCCGCGCTGATGGTCTGGGCGGTGCTGCGCCTGCCCTGGCGCTGGTCGGCGCCGCTGATCGCCGCGGTCACCCTGCTGCTGGTGTACCTGGTCGGCGTCGGCACCCGCGCCGGCCTGCGCGCCGACGCCCTGCACCTGCTGCAGATCGGCTTCGAGATGAGCGTGCTGCAGCAGCTGATGGTGCTGACCCAGGTGATCGGCCGCGACAACCGCCGCGCGGTGCTGCGCCTGGCCGAGGAAAGCCGCCGCGACGGCCTCAGCGGCGTGCCCAACATCAACGCCCTGCGCCACGACATGGCCACGCGGGCCGCGCCGCCGGCCGAGATCGGCTGCCTGGGGATCGAGAACCTGGACAACCTGATGGCCGGTTTCGGCCTGCCGGCGCAGGAGGCGCTCACGGCCGCCATCCACGGCCACCTGCAGCCGTGGGTGCGGGCCTACACCCTGGGCATGGGCCGCTTCGTGCTGGTACCCGACGCGGACAAGACCTCCTGGCAAGCCCTGCTCTCGCAGATCGAGAACTTCGAGTTCCGCTACGCCGACGCCCAGGTCCGGATCGAGCCGCACCTGGGTGTGTCGCCGCTGCGCGACGCCAGCCCCGAGGCGCTGGAACTGGCCCTGCACGCGGCCTACGGAGCGATGAAGGAAGCCCGCCAGAACGGCGAGACCGCGCCAGTGTTCGCCCGCGACGGCGGCGACCCGGCCGCCCTGCGCGCCTCGCTGCAGACCCATTCGCTGGCCCTGTCGCTGCTGCGCCGGCGCCAGCTGGAACTGCACGTGCAGCCGATCCGGCGCACCACCGGCGACGGCGCGGCGATGGGCGAGATCCTGTGCCGGCTGCGGCTGGACGACGGCCGCCTGCTGATGCCGCGCGACTACATGGACGAGCTGGAGGCCAGCCGTGGCGTGGTCGAACTGGACCGGGCGGTGGTGGAGACGCTGCTGCCATGGCTGGAAGCCAACCGCGAGCGCATGCCGTACCAGCGCCTGACCGTGAACCTGACCGGGCGCAGCCTGGTCTCCGGGCAGTTCCGCAACTGGCTGCTGTACCAGCTCGACGCGGTGCCCGGCTGCGCCTCGCGGCTGTGCTTCGAGATCACCGAACGGGCCATCACCGGCGGCCTGTCGCAGGTGCGGCCGCTGCTGGACGGCCTGGCCCAGCGCGGCTGCCTGGTCGCCCTGGACGACTTCGGCACCGGCATGCAGAGCTTCGAGCGGCTGCAGCAGCTGCCGATCCACCTGGTCAAGATCGACGGCAGCTTCATCCGCAACATGGTCGACAACCCGCGCGACCGCGACCTGGTCCGGGCCATGGTCACCATCGCCCGCGCCTACCACGCCGAGACCGTGGCCGAGTACGTGGAGGACGCGCAGATCCTGGCCGAGCTGGGCCAGTTGCAGGTGGACTGGCTGCAGGGCTACCACATCGGCCGCCCGCGGCCGCTGGCCGAGCTGGACCTGGACGCCGCTCCGGCGCTGGCCTGAGTACCACACGGTCGTCGCCTGGCGAGCCCGCCAGGCACGCTGGAACGCCGCTTGCATCGCTGGGCCCATCCCCCGGGCCCAGGAGCCTGCCATGGCCGAGAACGAAGACGGCCAGGAAAAAACCGAACAACCTACCGGCAAGCGCCTCAACAAGGCGCGCGAGCAGGGCAACATCCCGCGTTCGCGCGAGCTGGCCACCGCCACCGTGTTCGGCGCCGGAGCGATCTCGCTGATGGCCCTGGGCCCGTCCCTGGCCCAGGGGGCCCAGGGCTGGATGCGCGGCGCGTTCCAGCCCGACCTCACGCTGCTGCAGGAACCCGAGCGCCTGCTCGGGCACATGGGCCTGCTGCTGCTCAAGCTGATGTGGGTGATGCTGCCCCTGATCGGCATCTGCCTGCTGGCCGCCTTCGTCGCGCCGCTGGTGATGGGCGGCCTGAACTTCACCACGCAATCGCTGAGCCCCAACCTGAACCGCATGAACCCCCTGTCCGGGCTCAAGCGCATGTGGGGCCCGGAAGGCCTGGCCGAACTGGCCAAGTCCCTGCTGCGGGTCGCCTTCCTCGGCACCGCCATCGGCCTGACCCTGACCGGCGGCCTGGACGTGCTCCAGGTCATGCCCAACCAGAGCCTGGAGACCGCCGCAGCCACCGGCCTGCACTTCGCCGGCAGGCTGCTGCTGGCCTCCGCGGTGGCCCTGTTCCTGCTGGCGGCGATCGACGCCCCGTACCAGAAGTGGAACTGGACCCGGCAGTTGAAGATGACCCGGCAGGAAATCCGGGAGGAGATGAAGGAGTCGGAGGGCAACCCGCAGGTCAAGGGCAAGATCCGGCAGATGCAGATGCAGCTGTCGCAACGGCGGATGATGGAAGCCGTGCCGACCGCCGACGTGATCGTGGTCAACCCGACCCACTACGCGGTGGCCCTGAAATACGACGGCGGCTCCATGCGCGCGCCCCGGCTGGTGGCCAAGGGCGTGGACGAAGTCGCCTTCCGGATCAGGGAGTTGGCCGACCGCCACCGGGTGGCGATCGTGTCCGCGCCGCCTTTGGCACGGGCCTTGTATCGGGAGGGCGATCTCGGCAAGGAAATCCCCGTGAGACTGTACGCCGCCGTCGCCCAGGTGCTGTCCTACGTCTACCAGCTGCGCGCCTGGCGCACCGGCGCCACGCCCGCCCTGCCGCAGCTGGGCCAGGTCGCGGTCGAGGAATTCCCGGACGGTAGCGGCAACGGCGGCCGGGCATGAGCACCGTCGCCTCCACCCCGATGTCGCGGCGGCTGGTCGAGCTGGCCCGCAACGGCCTGGGCGCGCCCCTGCTGGTGATGGCCCTGCTGGCCATGATCGTGGTGCCGTTGCCGCCGATGATCCTGGACGCCCTGTTCAGCTTCAACATCGCGATCTCGCTGGTGGTCCTGCTGGCGGTGGTCTACGTGCAGAGGCCGCTGGACTTCACCATCTTCCCGATCGTGCTGCTGACCACCACGATGCTGCGCCTGGCGCTGAACGTGGCCTCCACCCGGGTGATCCTTCTGCACGGCCAGGGCGGCCACGACGCCGCCGGCAAGGTGATCGCCGCGTTCGGCGAATTCGTGGTCGGCGGCAACTACGCCGTGGGCATCGTGGTCTTCGCGATCCTGACCATCATCAACTTCGTGGTCATCACCAAGGGCTCCGGGCGCATCTCCGAGGTGACCGCGCGCTTCATCCTCGACGCCATGCCCGGCAAGCAGATGGCGATCGACGCCGACCTCAACGCCGGCCTGCTGACCCGCGAGGAGGCCAAGGCCCGGCGCGAGGAAGTGCGCGAGGAAGCCGACTTCTACGGCGCGATGGACGGCGCCAGCAAGTTCATCCGCGGCGATGCCATCGCCGGCATCCTGATCCTGTTCATCAACCTGGTCGGCGGCTTCGCCGTGGGCATGCTCCAGCACGGCATGCCGGCGGCCGACGCGGCCTCCACCTACACCCTGCTGTCGATCGGCGATGGCCTGGTGGCGCAGCTGCCGGCGCTGCTGGTGTCCACCGCGGTGGCGCTGCTGGTCACCCGCGCCTCGCGCTCGCAGGACATGGGCCAGGCCATGCTCGGCCAGGCCTTCGGCCAGCACAAGGCGCTGGCGATCGCCGCCGGCATCCTGATCGCGGTCGGCCTGGTCCCGGGCATGCCCAACGTCGCCTTTTTGACGCTGGGCGGCGCGCTGGCCTGGCTGGCCTGGAAGATGTGGAAGCGCAGCCTGCAGGCCGAGGCCGGCGACGGTCCCGGCGGCGCGGCCGCCGGCGCCAGCCTGCCTGCCCCCGGCCAGTCCAGCGCCGAGCTGGACTGGGACGAGCTGCGCCCGGTCGACCCGCTGGGCCTGGAGGTCGGCTACCGCCTGATCCCGCTGGTGGACAAGGCCCAGGGCGGCGAACTCATGGCCCGGATCAAGGCCGTGCGCCGCAAGCTGACCCAAGAGATCGGCTTCCTGGTCCCGGCGGTGCACATCCGCGACAACCTGGAACTGCCGGCCACCCACTACCGGGTGCTGGTCCACGGCGTGCCGGTGGCCACCGCCGAGGTCCACCCGGACCGCGAGCTGGCCCTGGACCCGGGCGGCGCCCTGGGCCAGATCGAGGGGATCAAGGGCAAGGATCCGGCGTTCGGCCTGGACGCGGTCTGGATCCAGCCGCACCAGCGCGCCCAGGCCGAGGCCATGGGCTACACCGTGGTCGACCCGTCCACGGTGATGGCCACCCACCTCTCGCACCTGGTCCGCGAACACGCCCCGGAGCTGCTCGGCCACGAGGAGGTGCAGCAGCTGCTGGCCACCCTGGCCAAGAGCGCGCCCAAGCTGGTCGAGGACCTGACCCCCAAGGCCCTGCCCCTGTCGGTGGTGGTGCGGGTGCTGCAGAACCTGCTGATCGAGCGGATCCCGGTGCGCCAGCTGCGCAAGATCGTCGAGTCGCTGGTCGAGCATGGCGCCCACAGCCAGGACCCGGCCGTGCTCACCGCCGCAGTCCGCAACAGCCTGGGCCGGTTCATCGTCCAGGAGATCGCCGGGACCTCGCCCGAGCTGCCGGTGTTCACCCTGGCCGCGCCTCTGGAACGGGTCTTGCAGGATTCCGCGCAAGGCACCGGCGCCGCGCTGGAGCCGGGCCTGGCCGAACGGCTGCAGCAGAGCCTGGCCGACTGCGCCGGACGCCAGGAGGCGCGCGGCGAGCCGGCGGTGGTGCTGGTCCCGGCCACGGTCCGCGCTTCGCTGGCCCGGCTGGTCCGCCACAGCGTCCCCTCGCTGTCGGTGCTGGCCTACACCGAGGTGCCGGAAGACAAGCGGCTGAAGCTGGTCGGCACGATCAGCTGAGGCGAAGACGGAAACGAGTGCGGGAAAGCAGCTGGTGAACAGCCACGCGGGTAAGGAGCAGTCATGAAGATCAAACGTTTCGTCGCCGCCGACATGCGCACCGCGCTGCGGATGGTCCGTGCCGAGCACGGGCCGGACGCGGTGATCCTCTCCAACCGCCGGGTCGAGGAAGGCGTGGAGATCGTCGCCGCCAGCAACTACGACGAGAACGCGGTCCAGCGCGCCCTGCTGGACGCCCAGCACGCCGCCGAGGCCGAGGCCCGCGCCCCCGCCGCGCGCCCGCCCAACCCGTTCCTGGCCCACCTGCCGCCGCCGCCCGAGCTGCCGGCGCAGGTGCCGCCGACCGCGGGCCAGCCCACCCCCGGCGCCACCCCGGCCAAGCCGCCGCGGATGACCCCGGACTTCGCCGCGGCGATGGCCGCCGCCCTGGCCACTCCGACCCCGCAGTCGGTGGCCCCGCCGGCAGCGTCGCCTGCCGGCGCGCCCGCCTTCGCCGCCGACGACAGCATCGGGCTGGACACCGCCGGGCTGGACACCACCAAGATCCTCGCCGGTATTCCGGCGCCTTTGCCGCTGGCCGAGCCCGCCCGCCCGACGCCGGAAGCCGCCCCGCCGGCGCTGGCCGCCGTGCCGTCGCCGCCGGCCCCGGCCAACGACGAACAGCTGCTGGCCATGCGCGATGAGCTGGCGCAGATGCGCTCGATGATCGAGCGCGAGATGCACCGCCTCACCGACGAGCGCCTGCGCGGCTGCCCGGTGCGGCTGCAGGCCATGGAGCTGATGGAGGACTACGGCTTCGACGCCGGGATCACCCGCGACATCGTCCTGCAGCTGCCGCCGGACACCCCGGACCACAAGGGCCGCGGGCTGATGCTGGGGCTGATCTCCAAGCAGTTGCCGGTGTGCCCGGTCGACCCACTGGAACAGGGCGGCGTGATCGCCCTGGTCGGCCCCACCGGCGCCGGCAAGACCACCACCATCGCCAAGCTGGCCGCGCGCTTCGTCGCCCAGCACGGCCCGCGCGACATCGCCCTGGTCACCACCGACACCTCGCGCATCGGCGGCCGCGAGCAGCTGCACGGCTACGGTCGCCAGCTGGGCGTGGCGGTGCACGAGGCCGACAGCGACGCGGCCCTGATCGCCCTGCTGCAGAAGCTCGAGGACTACCGCCTGGTGCTGGTGGACACCGCCGGCCTGGGCCAGCGCGACCGCGCCCTGGCCAGCCAGCTCAACTGGCTGCGCGCCGCCCGCCATGTCAGCACCCTGCTGGTGCTGCCGGCCAACTCCCATTACGCCGACTTGGACGAGGTGGTCCGCCGCTTCGGCGCCGCCCGCCCGCAGGGCGTGGTCCTGACCAAGGTCGACGAGACCGGCCGCCTGGGCAGCGCCCTGTCGGTGGTGGTCGACCACCAGCTGCCGCTGACCTGGATCACCGACGGCCAGAAGGTCCCGGAGGACCTGCACCGGGCCAATGCGGCCAGCATTGTCCTCCGGCTTGAAGATCTGCGCCGCGCGGCCGATAAGCCGAACATCCCGGAGCACGACCATGCTGTCGCATGAGCCCCGTCCAGTGAACATGACCGCCAACGCCTCCACCACCAACCCCAGCGGGCCCCTGCCCCCCGTCCGCTCGATCGCCGTCACCGGCGGCAAGGGCGGCGTGGGCAAGACCAACCTGTCGGTCAACCTGGCCGCCTCGCTGGCCATGCTGGGCAAGCGCACCCTTCTGCTGGACGCCGACCTGGGCCTGGCCAACGTCGACGTCCTGCTGGGCCTGTCCCCGCAGTACACCCTGGCCGACCTGGTCTCCGGCCGCTGCGAGCTGGACGAGCTGATCCTGGAAGGCCCGGCCGGGATGCTGGTGGTGCCCGCCGCCTCCGGCCGCCGGCACATGGCCGAGCTGCAGCCGGCCCAGCACGTGGGCCTGGTCAACGTGTTCAACGACCTGCAGCGCGAGCTGGACATCCTGCTGATCGACACCGCCGCCGGCATCACCGACAGCGTGCTGACCTTCTGCCAGGCCGCCCAGGACGCGATCGTCGTGGTCTGCGACGAGCCGGCCTCGATCACCGACGCCTACGCCCTGATCAAGGTCCTGGCCCGCGAGCGCGGGGTCGACCGGGTCCAGGTGGTGGCCAACATGGTCCGCAGCCCGGCCGAGGGCCGCGGCCTGTACGAGAAGCTGTCGCGGGTGTGCGAGCGCTTCCTCGGCGACGTCTCCCTGAACTTCCTTGGCGCCGTGCCGCACTGCGACTGGCTGCGGATGGCGGTGCAGCGCCAGCAGGCGGTGGCCACCGCCTATCCGGCCAGCCCTTCGGCCCGGGCCATCGCCGAGATCGCCCGCCGCGCCGCCCGCTGGGAGCCGCCGGCCAATCCGCGAGGTAACATCGAGTTCTTCGTCGACCGGATGATCCGGCAAGGCGCCATCGCATGAACGCCCTGGCCGAGTACCGTTCCGTCCAGCGCAGCGGGGCCGACGACGCCGTCGCCCGCCACGCCGACCTGGTCCGGCGCATCGCCCACCACCTGGCCGCGCGGCTGCCGGCCAGCGTCGAGATCGACGACCTGATCCAGGCCGGCATGATCGGCCTGATCGAGGCCTCCCGCAGCTACGACCCCGACCAGGGCGCCTCGTTCGAGACCTACGCCTCGATCCGCATCCGCGGCTCGATGATCGACGAGATCCGCCGCGGCGACTGGGTGCCGCGCTCGGTCCACCGCCGCGCCCGCGACGCCGCCGCCGCGGTGCGCGAGATCGAGCAGGCCACCGGCCGCGCCGCCGCCCCGCAGGAGGTGGCCGCGCGCCTGGACATGCCCCTGCCCGAATACCTGCGCCTGCTCGAGGACGCCTCCCGCGGCCAGGTCCTGAGCCTGGACTCGCACGTGGAGGACCACGGCGAGGTCCAGGCCCACGGCTCCGGCCCGACCCCGCAGCAGGCGCTGGAACGCCAGGACTTCGGCCGCGAGCTGGCCGGCGCCATCGGCCAGCTGCCCGAGCGCGAGCAGCTGGTGCTGTCGCTGTACTACGAGCAGGAACTGAACCTCAAGGAGATCGGCGCCGTGCTCGGGGTCAGCGAGTCGCGGGTCTGCCAGATCCACGGCCAGGCCGTGCTGCGCCTGCGCGGCCGCCTGTCCCAGTACGAATCGCGCGACGCCGGCCTGGAAGACCCGTGAGCCGGCCCGCCTGCTTTACCTGCTTTAATTGGACCACGCAGAACCTGCGGCACAAGACACGGAGCACGAAGTGAACAAGAACATGCGCATCCTGATCGTCGACGACTTCTCGACCATGCGCCGCATCGTCAAGAACCTGCTCAACGATCTGGGCTACAGCAACACCGCCGAGGCCGACGACGGCACCACCGCGCTGGCGGCGCTGCGCTCGGCGCCGTTCGACTTCGTGGTCACCGACTGGAACATGCCCGGCATGACCGGCATCGACCTGCTGCGCGCGATCCGCGCCGACGACAAGCTCAAGACCCTGCCGGTGCTGATGGTCACCGCCGAGGCCAAGCGCGAGCAGATCATCGAGGCCGCGCAGAACGGAGTGAACGGCTACATCATCAAGCCGTTCACCGCCCAGACCCTGGAGGAGAAGCTCGGCAAGATCTTCGAGCGCCTGGCGGCCACCGCATGAACGCCGCCACCGTCACCCCCGAACGCGCCGCGCTGATCCAGCGCCTGCACGAGGCCCTGGACGCGCTGGAGCGCGGCGACGAGAGCGCCATGCGCGCGGTGATCGACGCCCTCGCTTCCGCCCGCACCCGGCCGCTGGTGCAGGGCCTGGGCCGGCTGGCGCGCGAACTGAGCCAGGCCCTGGGCGAACTGCCGCAGCTGCCCGGCGAGGACGCCAAGGCCTCCGAGCTGGACGACGCCTGCGCCCGCCTGGACCACGTGGTGGCGGTGACCGAGCAGGCCACCCACCGCACCCTGGACCTGGCCGACCAGTGCCGCGACCTGGTCGAGGACGTGCGCATCGAGGGCGTGTCCACCCGCCAGGAGCAGCTGCTCGACCAGATCCGCCACAACCTCACCGAGATCGGCCTGACCCAGAGCTACCAAGACCTGACCGGGCAGATCATCCGCCGCGTGGCCGGGATCGTGCGCAAGGTCCACGAGGGCTTCGGCGCCCTCGGCCTGCCGCCCAGGGACGAACCGGCGGCGCCCAAGCTGGCCGGCCCGGCCGTGGCCGGCCTGGACCGCCACGCCGTCTCCCAGGACGACGCCGACGCCCTGCTGGCGGACCTGGGGCTGTAGCCATGAGCGGGGTGACGCCGGAAATCGCGGCCGACTTCATCATCGAGGCCCAGGAGATCCTGGACCGCCTCGGCGAGCAGCTGGTCGGCCTGGAGCAGGCGCCGGAGGACCGCGACCAGCTCAACGCGGTGTTCCGCGGCTTCCACACCCTCAAGGGCGGCGCCGGCTTCCTCGGCATCACCGCGATGGTCGAGCTGTGCCATGCCGCCGAGGAGACCCTGGGCGCGGCCCGTTCCGGCCAGGCAAACCTGGACCCCCTGCACTTCGACGCCGCCCAGCGCTCGCTGGACTGGCTGCAGGCCATGCTCGACGCCGTGGCCGGCGGCACCGATCCCGAACACGCCCCGCCCGAGCTGATCGCCCAGTTCAGCCTGGACGCGGCCGCCGAATGCGTGCCGGCCGCCTACCAGGCCGGCGCGACCCCGGCCGCCGCGCCGGCCTCGGACCTGATCGACGACGACGAATTCGAGGCCCTGCTCGACCAGTTGCACGGCGCCCCTGGCACCGCGGCCCCGGCCGCTGCTGCGCCCAAGCCGGCGGCCAGGCCGACCCCCGACCTGATCGACGACGACGAGTTCGAGGCCCTGCTCGACCAGTTGCATGGCGCCGCCGCGCCCGGCACCCATGCCTTGCCGGCGGTGGCCGAAGCCGCGGTCGCCGCGCCCCCCCGCGCGCCTGCCGCCGCCCCGCGCCCTGCACCGGCCAAGCCGGCCACCCCGCCGGCGCGCCCGGCCGGCGGCGGCGAGGCCGAGCACACCGTGCGCGTGGATACCCGCCGCCTGGACGCGATCGTCAACCTGATCGGCGAACTGGTGCTGGCCCGCAACCGGCTCAAGACCCTGCGTACCCGCCTGAAGGACGAGGAGCTGGACCGCGCCGTCGGCCCCCTGGACGTGGCCACCGCGCGCCTGCAGTCGGCGGTGATGCGCACCCGCATGCAGCCGGTGGGCAAGGTCTTCTCCCGCTTTCCCAAGGTCGCCCGCGACGTCGCCCGTTCCCTGAGCAAGGAAGTGGAACTGGAGATGGTCGGCGCCGAGACCGAGCTGGACCGCAACCTGGTCGAGGCCCTGGCCGATCCTTTGGTGCACCTGGTCCGTAACGGCATCGACCACGGCATCGAATCGCCGGAACTGCGCGAGGCCGCCGGCAAGCCGCGGGTGGGCCGGCTGCGCCTGGCCGCCCAGCAGGAAGGCGACTACGTCGGCATCGAGGTCCAGGACGACGGCGCCGGCATCGATCCCGAGCGCCTGCGCGCCAAGGCCCGCGAGAAGGGCCTGCTGGATGCCGAGGCCGCCGCCCGCCTCGGCCCCGAGGAATGCCTGCACCTGATCTTCCTGCCCGGCTTCTCGACCAAGGCCGAGGTCACCGACATCTCCGGCCGCGGCGTGGGCATGGACGTGGTCCAGTCCCGCATCCGCGAACTGGGCGGGCAGATCCAGATCCAGTCCGAGCTCGGCCGCGGCAGCCGCTTCCTGATCCGGGTGCCGCTGACCCTGGCGATCCTGCCGACCCTGCTGGTCCAGGCCGGCGAGGCGGTCTACGCCCTGCCCCTGGCCCGGGTGATGGAAGTGCTGCACGCCGCCCCGTCCTCGCTGGGCTGGTTCGACGGCCGCCCGGTCCTGGACCGGCAGTCGCACACCCTGCCCCTGGTGGACCTGCGCCGCTGGCTGGGGATCGAGGCCCAGGAAGGCAACCTGCTGACCGTGGTCGTTCTGCAGATGGGCGATTCGCGCTTCGGCCTGATCGTCGACCAGGTCCGCGGCCGCGAGGAAGTGGTGATCAAGCCCCTGCCCACCGCCCTGCGCGGCCTGCCCGGCTACGCCGGCGCCACCCTCATCGGCGACGGCCGCCTGGCCCTGATCCTGGACGTGGACGGGCTGCGGGCCTCGGGCTGATCTCGGGCGGGCAAATCCCGCCCTTGCAATTGCGCTATATACACACCGTGTGTATAATACACACGCATGAAAAGCGCGGACCTCATCAGGGCACTGGAAGCCCGTGGATGGCGGCTGGACCGGGTCCGCGGCTCGCACCACGTCTACAAGCATTCCCAGCACCCGCACATCATCACCGTCCCGCATCCCAGGAAGGACCTGGGCCCCGGACTGGTCAACAGCCTGATGAAGCTGGCCGGGTTGAAGTAAGGAGGCCCCCCCCATGCGCTATCCCGTCATGATCGAAGCCGGCAACGAGACCACCGCCTGGAGCGTGGTCGTTCCCGACCTGCCCGGCTGCTTCTCGGCCGGCGACACTTTGGACGAGGCCATGGCCGCGGTCGAGGAAGCCGCCGCTGCCTGGATCGACGCCGCGCTGGACGCGAACCGCGAGATTCCGCGCCCGTCGTCCGCCCAAGACACCATTGCCAGTGGCGACTACGCCGGCTGGATCGTCGGTTTCGTCAACATCGATCCGGCCTTGCTGGACGACACCGTCGAGCGGATCAACATCACCCTGCCGCGCCGGGTCCTCAAGCGGATCGACGCCAAAGCCGCGGCCGCCGGCGAGTCCCGCTCCAGCTACATCGCGCACATGGCGGTCGGCTGACCGTCGCACGGATTGCAATTGCCACGCGCTGCCACCCCTCACCCGGGCAAGGTTGTCCAGCACAACGTAGGCGTAATTTGTGGGGTCACCGGGGACGGCAGCCGTCCGGGGTATAGCCCAGTTTCACCCCCCCGGACACGCTCATCGAAAGCAGGTGGTTGCGCGCGCGTTTACAGACCCCGCTGTTGCAACCTACGTCGGCTCACTACTGATTCGCCTCCGTCAGAGGAGAGACGGCCCGAAAAGGCACCCAGTCGGCGCGCGAAACAATCTCACCCCTTGAAACCAGTGCAGCTCGGAACATGTATCTTTCATTGATCTGAAGACAGTGAGTCAATGTAACGGCAGATACCGGAATCGAGACCATCGCCTCCCCATTAGGGACTACGGATAAAAGCTTTCCAGTAGCAACGTAATCAATGTAACCGCAAGGCGGAATGATGGCTCCACTTTGATCCGCCACTTCTACTTTGATTGGAGTCTCGATACCCTGCCCAAGCAATCGATCATCAACAACCAGCAGGTCGTCGGACTTGTTTTTCAAATTAATAGTGAAATCATGCCCCGCATCAACCTCAACCTCAACCTCAACCTCAGATCCCAGTAGCTTACATGAAATCAGGATGATGGCCGACGCCAGCGGAATGAGTTGCCGAGAGCATTGCGAGATCCTTGTCCGACTCATTTGACGCTTCTCCTGATCTTCTCTTCTTTCACGTTCGCCCCATTTTTCTCCCATTCCTGTTCTTGGAGGCCCTTAATAGAACCCCTCCCAGCAGCGTTATCAAGCAAGAAGCGGGGAATAGGCTTGAGTTCAGTGTGTTTTCCTCCCTAGTTAGGTAGATTATCTCCCCCCTGAGAGGTAGGGCATAGATGCTTCCAGAGGATGAATCAGGATATCTGGGTGATGACTTCAATAATTGACGCTCAACGAGAGGCGTAGCCATTGCTCCAATCATGCCTATAGTTGCGCATATTATCCCAATGACCCTTAGCATGCTTTACGACCCCTCTGCTTTCTCATTTCTATTATTGGCTTCACAGCCGTTCTAGAGGAACCCGGCGGCCAATCCGCATAATTTAACCTCACCCTTTCTATCCGTGACCGAGGATAGCCGCCGCCCGGATCAAAAACGCGCTGGAGGAAAACCGCCAGATCCTGCGCCGCCGTCCGTACAGAACGTCACCGCCGGTGGCGACTACACCGCCTGGATCGTCGGCTTCGTCAACATCGATCCCGCCTTGCTGGACGACTTGTGGAGCGAGGGGCGAGCTGGTTATCAATGAACCGCAACAGGTTCCAATCTATCCACCTTCCTCGCCACTTCGACATAGGACGGCGACGACAAAACACCGAACCATGGATGGTTCTCGTTCTTTTCCAAATCGAATCGAGCCTGGACCCGAACCATCTGATACCACTTTCCTTCCAGGATTGAGGCGTCTTCAACATCGAGTGCGACCGCATTCATCACGATGTCATAGGAATAGTCATGCTCATCCCTGTAGAGCATGGCAACACCGCCCCTTGGGGCGAGGTACCCTACCAGATTTATTTCCTTCCCTGCGGCAGAGGACGGATTTGCAATTATTCGTTCAAAGCTACCCGAGCATTTTTCCGAGCCTTTTATTCTTTGAAAGCAAGCATCCAGGAGGGTCATTTCCTCGCTCGTCCCCTCATCGCGGGCAGCGCAACCAGAAACAACAGGAAAGACCAAGAAAGACACGAACAAGTAGCCGACCAGATTGTTCATGTTAGTCACCAATGTTCTGAGAATGGACCGTTCGCAGTTTCGCCGATTACCTCGTTTAGCACCACCACCATCCTACCGGCCAGGCAGATGTAGTCGTAGCGACTTCCTCACCAGGTGCTCGTCTTAGATGTACCGAGCTGGTGATGCCATCGTTATATGTGACCACCAAGGAAGCAGGCCACCAAAGTATGGATCCAGCTCTGCGCGCCGTTTTCACCCGGAAACGCCAGCCTCAGGATGCGGTGGCTTGCATTATAAATCTCGCCCACCTTCTGATTGGCCGCTGGCGACCAGCTCAGATTGCCAGCCCCGTCCTAGGACATTACCGCGCTGGCAGTCCGCGACTCGATGGTTCTGCACAGCTGCCGGCGGCATCGCCGCTTCCGAATAAAATCTGGATCCCGCAATTGAATTAGCGCCCCGTTGCACAGCAGGTCGATATCTGTAGCCTAGAACGTGGTGCTGCCGCCCAAGAGGTTCATGTTCTCGCCGAAGGCATCGTTGCATAGGGCGAAGTCAGGCTGTCTTGACTGATCTTCCTGTTGAAGCTGCGGCCGCCGCGAGCCGTTCGGCCTGCATCCAGGTAGTGATCGGCGCCGGCGTGCCGCCGGAGGCTTTCCGGCACGCGAACCGTGACCGCGGTCCCACGCGTCCGTCCGCACCCGAAGCGGCCGCTCAAGTCTTCACGCTACCGCGCCGATACGACCCCCATGGACATCCTCAGCCTCGTCGGCCTGTTGCTTGCGCTCGTGGCGCTGGTCGGCGGCAGCATCCTCAAGGGCGCCGGCCTCAGTTCGCTGTGGTCGTCGGCCGCGTTCGTGATCGTGATCCTGGGCACGATCGCGGCGATCCTGATCCACACCCCGCCGCCGGTGTTCAAGCGCGCTTTCGGCATCGTCGGCTGGATCCTCAAGCCGCCGGCGGCCGATCGCGAGGCGCTGATGGCGCAGCTGATCGAGTGGAGCAACATCGCCCGCCGCCAGGGCCTGCTGGGCCTGGAGCAGCAGGTGGCCGAGCAGCAGGACCCATTCCTGAAGAAGGGCCTGCAAATGCTGGTGGACGGGGTCGAACCCGAGCAGATCCGGCACATGCTGGAGATCGACCTGGACAGCCAGGAGCACAACGACCTGGCCGCGGCCAAGGTGTTCGAGGGCATGGGCATCTACGCCCCGACCCTGGGCATCATCGGCGCGGTGTTCGGCCTGATCGCGGTGATGAAGAACCTGGCCGACCCGAGCAAGCTCGGCCACGGCATCGCCGCCGCGTTCACCGCCACGATCTACGGGATCGCCTCGGCCAACCTGTTCTTCCTGCCGGTGGCCTCCAAGCTCAAGAGCGTGATCTCGCGCCGCACCGGCGAGCGCGAGATGATCATCGAGGGCCTGATCGCGATCGCCCAGGGCGAGAACCCGCGCAACATCGAATCGAAGCTGGCCGGCTTCCTGCACTGAGGCCCGGCACGCGATGGCCCGCAAGAAGAAGCACGAGGAACACGCCAACCACGAGGCCTGGGCGATCCCCTACGCCGACCTGATGACGCTCCTGCTGGCGTTCTTCGTGGTCATGTACGCGATCTCCTCGCTCAACGAGGGCAAGTACCGGGTCATGGCCGACGCCCTGACCGCGGCCTTCGGCGGCGCCCCGCGCACGATCAACCCGGTCCAGGTCGGCAACCACCAGCTGCAGGGCTCGGACTACGACCGGCCCTCGCCGATCAAGTCCGGGGCCAAGCAGGGCCCGTCCGCGCCCTCGCCCGCGCCCAACCCCACGCTGCTGCCGGCGCTGGCCTCGCACATGCGCACCGGCCAGCCAATGGACGTGACCAACCGCGACGCGGTCCAGCGCGCCCAGCGCCAGCTGGGCAACATCGCCGCCAGGATGGAGGACGCGCTCGCGCCGCTGGTCGACGCCAGGCTGATCACGGTCAAGCGCGCCGAACTGTGGCTGGAGGTGGAGATCAACAGCGACATCCTGTTCGGCACCGGCTCGGCGACCCTGGACCAGGCGTCCAGCGCGATCCTGTCCAAGCTGGCCGAGGTCCTTGCCGGGGTCGGCAACCCGGTCCGGGTCGAGGGCTATACCGACAACCAGCCGATCAACACCGCGCAGTTCCCGTCCAACTGGGAGCTGTCGGCGGCGCGTGCGGCCAGCGTGGTGCACCTGTTCGCGGCCCAGGGCGTGGCCCAGCAGAGGCTGGCGATGACCGGCTACGGCGAGTACCGTCCGCGGGCCGACAACCTCACCGCCGAGGGCCGCAACCGCAACCGCCGGGTGGTGCTGATCGTGCTGGCCGACCCGGACCAGACCGGCGGGCCGCAGGACATGGTCAAGCCGGTGGCTTCGGCGCCGATATCGGAATCGGGCGCACCGCCCGTGGCCGGCGCCGTCGGCGCCGGGATCGGCGCGGCGGCCAGCGCCAATCCCTGACAAGGAGGATCCAACCGATGCGCGTGTGGGCGATCGCCAACCAGAAAGGCGGCGTGGGCAAGACCACCTCGACCCTGGCCCTGGGCCGCGGCCTGGCCCTGCGCGGCCAGCGCGTGCTGCTGGTCGACCTGGACCCGCATTCCTCGCTGACCCGCGCCTTCGGGGTGCCGGCCGAGCCGGCACCGGAGGGCGTGCTGGAGCTGTTCGCCACCCCGCCGCAGCCGTTGGCCGCGCTGGCCCGGCCCAGCGCGATCGAGAACCTGTCCTACGTCTGCGCCCAGACCGCGCTGGCCACCCTGGAGCGCCGCAGCGCCAACCAGCCCGGCTTGGGCCTGGCGCTGTCGCAGGCGCTGGCCCGGCACGCCGGCCAGCACGATTACGTCCTGCTCGACTGCCCGCCGACCCTGGGCCTGCTGATGATCAACGCCCTGGCCGCGGCCGACCGCGTGGTCATCCCGACCCAGGCCGAGCCGCTGGCCCTGCACGGCCTGGCCGGCATGGTCCGCACCGCCGAGATGGTCGAGCGCTCGCGCCGCCGCCCGCTGCCGGTGTCGGTGCTGCCGACCCTGTACGACCGCCGCACCCGCGCCGGCCAGGACGCCCTGCGGAAGATGCAGGAAGACCACGGCGAGCGGGTCTGGGAGGACGCGATCCCGGTCGACACCCGGATCAGCAACACCGACCTGCTGGTGCAGCCGGTGGGCGAGGAAGGCGGCTATCCGGGCCGCGCCCTGTCCGGCTACCGGCGGGCGCTGGAATGGATCCTGTCCGGCGACGAGCAGCCGATGGAGCAGGCCGCATGAGCGCCGTCCTCGACGACTACCTCGACGGCCTGCTGGTGCCGGAGACGCCGGCCGCGGCCGCGCCATTGGCTTCCGTCCCGGCCGCGGCGGCGCCGGAAGCCGGTGCCGCCCCGGTCGCGCAGGCTCCCGCCGAGGTGGCGCAGGAGCCGGCTCCGGTGGCCGGTCCAGCCACCGCGGCGCCGGCCGCCATCGCGCCCGTGCCGCCGCCGGCGGCCATGCCCGTTCCGTCGCGCCCGGTACCGCCGCCGGCACCCGTGGCCCGGCCGATGCCGTTCCAGGTCCAGGACGTGGCCCAGCGGATGTCCCAGCCGTCCGGCAGCGACCACGACGAGGCCCTCGTGCCGCCCCATCGCCGCGCCGCCGACCGCGCCTCGCGCTGGCTGCGCCTGCGCTGCGCCGGCCAGGCCTACGGCCTGGAACTGCTGAAGGTCCAGGAAGTGGTCCTGCCGACGCCCCTGCTGCCCTTGCGCGGTACCCCGCCGGCGATGCTGGGAGTGATGAACCTGCGCGGCCAGGTAGTGCCGGTGATGGACCTGGGCGTGTACCTGGGTCAGCCGGCGCAGCCGCCGACCGCCGCCACCCGGATCGTGGTCCTGGAGGAGAAGGGCGAGACCCTGGGCCTGCGGGTGACCGCCGTGGACGACGTGGCCAACCTCCCCGACCAGCAGATCGAGCCGCCGGACAACGCGCGGGTCGGCCGCATCCACAACGAGCTGTTCCGCGGCATCGCCCGGCTCTCGGCCGAACCGATGATCCTGCTGGACGCCTCCTGCCTGCTGGTCCCGCCGGGCAGCCGCCGCGACGCGGCCTGACCGGCCCCGCTAAAGGTCAGGCGATGGCGGCCGTTATCCAGTCGAACCCTCAATCCGCGGAGTGGCGATGAACACCGTGTCCCTTGGCGAAGACCTCGGCATCGAGGCCAGCGCCGAGCTCAAGGAACGCCTGGCAGCACATCTGGACGCCCCGGCCGTGGCCCTGGACGGCGGCGCGGTGCGCCGGGTCCACACCGCGGCCATGCAGGTGCTGTGCGCCTTCTTCCGCAGCCGCGGCGAACAGGGGCGCGCCACCGAGCTGGCCGCCTGCAGCGACGCCCTGCGCGACGCGGCCCGGCTGCTGGGGCTGTCGGCCCAGCTCGGGCTCGCGACCACCGATCAACAAGACATGAAGAACACCGTGGAGAACGCCGCATGAGCGCACGCATTCTGGTAGTGGACGATTCGGCCTCGATGCGCCAGATGGTCTCCTTCGCCCTGACCTCGGCCGGCTTCGCCGTCGAGGAGGCCGAGGACGGCCAGGTCGCTTTGGGCCGGGCCAAGGGCGCGCGCTTCAACGCGGTGGTCACCGACGTCAACATGCCCAACATGGACGGCATCTCGCTGATCCGCGAGCTGCGCCAGCTGGCCGACTACAAGTTCACCCCGATGCTGATGCTGACCACCGAATCGGCGGCCGACAAGAAGGCCGAGGGCAAAGCCGCCGGCGCCACCGGCTGGCTGGTCAAGCCGTTCAATCCCGAGCAGCTGATCGCCACGGTCCAGAAAGTCCTGGGCTGATTCCCTCTCCTTTCCGCCGATCCTCCTACCGCGAGCCGCGTCGCCATGAGCATGGACCTGCAACGCTTCCACGCCACCTACTTCGAGGAAAGCCGCGAGGGCCTGGACGCGATGGAAGCCGGGCTGCTGGCGCTGGAAGGCGGCAGCCTGGACCCGGAAGTGGTCAACTCCGTGTTCCGCGCCGCGCACTCGATCAAGGGCGGCGCCGCCACCTTCGGCTTCGAGAAGATGGCCTCGCTGACCCACGTGCTGGAGACCCTGCTGGACGAGATCCGCGCCGGCAAGCGCGCCCTGGCCGCCAGCGCGGTGGACGCCATGCTCGGCTCGGTGGACGTGCTGCGCGCCCTGCTGGCCGAGGCCGAGCTGGGCAAGCCGGCCGACCCGGCCGCGGTGGCCGCGGTCCACGCGCGCCTGCAGCAGGAACTGGGCGGTGGCGGCGAAACCAAGGCCGCCGCCGCGGCCGAGCCGGAGCCGGAGGGCTGGAACATCGCCTTCGCCCCGGCGCCGTCGCTGTTCATGAGCGGCAACGATCCCCTGCGCATCATCCGCGAGCTGGAGAACCTGGGCCCGCTGGACGTCAACGCCAAGCTGGACAGGCTGCCCGGCTTCGCCCAGATGGATCCGCTGGAAGCCTGCATCGCCTGGGACCTGGGCCTGCGCGGCAAGGTTCCGCGCAGCGCGATCGACGACGTGTTCGCCTGGGTGGTGGACGACTGCGAGCTGGACATCCAGCCGCAGACGGCCGGCACGGCCGCCGCGGTTGCCACCGCGCCGGTCGTGGCCGCCGTGCCCGCCGCCAACGCACCGGCGGGCGGAGACGGAAGCTCCCTCCCCGTCAGCGGCCACACAGGCGGTGCGCTGATTAACCTGGGCGGCGGGGCGGTCCTCACCCCAGCCCCGCTTAAGCAGGTGAGCGGCGGCATGGGCCCCGCCCCGGCCGCGGGC
>NZ_PDWL01000019.1 GCF_010093185.1 Pseudoxanthomonas jiangsuensis
CCCGCCCCCCAGCCCGCGGCAGATGCCGCCCGTCCGCCCTTGATCGAGCTGAACCGCGCCAGCGTGATCCGCGGCCAGGTCCGGGTGCTGCACGAACTGGACCTGCGGATCGAGCAGGGCGGCCACACCGCCATCCTCGGCCCCAACGGCTGCGGCAAGTCGACCCTGATCAAGCTGATCACCCGCGAGCTGTACCCGCTGGCCCGCGGCGGCGACCCGACCCCGCCGGTGCGCGTGCTCGGCCAGGCCCGCTGGCAGGTGGACCGGCTGCGCTCGCAGCTGGGGATCGTCACCGGCGACTTCGGCGCCAACCTGGCCGGCATGCACGAGCTGACGGTGGAGGACGCCGTGCTCTCCGGCCTGTTCGCCAGCTTCGTGGTGCCGCCGTTCCTGGAGATCACCGCCGACATGCGCCAGCGCGCGCTCGATGCGCTGGAACTGGCCCACGCCCTGCCGCTGCGCCACCGCCTCTACGCCGAGCTCTCCACCGGCGAGGCGCGCCGGGTGCTGATCGCCCGCGCCCTGGTCAACCGCCCGCAGGCGCTGTTGCTGGACGAACCCAGCACCGGCCTGGACCTGGTCGCCCGCGGCCACCTGCTGGAGATGATGCGCGGCCTGGCCCGGCAGGACATCACCCTGGTGCTGGTGACCCACCACATCGAGGAGATCGTCCCGGAGATCGGCCGCGTGGTCCTGCTCCAGGGCGGCCGGGTACTGATCGACGGTCCCCGCGAAGCGGTGCTGGACGGCGCCCACCTGTCGCAGGCCTTCGGCGGCCCGGTCCGGGTCTGGCAGGAGCGCGACGGCGAAGGCCACGCCCACTACCTGGCCGCGGCCGGCTGACGCCATGCCCGAACTGCCCGAGGTCGAGACCACCCGCCGCGGCCTGGCCCCGCACGTCGAGGGCCGCCGCGTCGCCGGCGTGGTCCTGCGCCGGCCCGACCTGCGCTGGCCGATCCCGGTCGAGGTCGCCCGCGACCTTCCCGGTCGCCGCATCGCCGCGGTCCGCCGCCGCGCCAAGTACCTGCTGCTGGACACCGACGAGGGCGACAGCGCCCTGCTGCACCTGGGCATGTCCGGGATGCTGCGGGTGCTGCCGGCCGACACCGCGCTGGCTGCCCACGACCACGTCGACATCGCCCTGGATTCGGGCCGGGTGCTGCGCTTCACCGACCCGCGCCGCTTCGGCAGCCTGCTGTGGCAGCCGGCCGGGACCGAGCACGAACTGCTGCGCGGCCTCGGCCCCGAACCGCTGTCGGACGCCTTCGACGGCGACTGGCTGTTCGCCCGCAGCCGCGGCCGCCAGGCGCCGGTGAAGGCCTTCCTGATGGACCAGAAGATCGTGGTCGGGGTAGGCAACATCTATGCCGCCGAGAGCCTGTTCCGCGCCGGCATCTCGCCCCTGCGCCCGGCCGGCAAGGTCTCGCGCCAGCGCTACGCCGCCCTCGCCGAGGCCGCGCGCGACATCCTCGCCTACGCCATCACCCGCGGCGGCACCACCCTGCGCGACTTCCTCAGCCCCGACGGCGCGCCCGGCTACTTCGAGCAGGAACTGTCGGTATACGGCCGCGGCGGCCAGCCCTGCCCCGCCTGCGGCGCAACCCTGCGCGAAGCCAGCATCGGCCAGCGCACCAGCGTGTGGTGCCCGCGCTGCCAGCGGTGAGAGCGCCGCGGCGCGCCCTGTAGGAGCCGGTCTTGCCGGCGACCGCCATGGCGGAAGCGTCTGCGCGAAACCGGGTGCCAGTGATCCGTCCGCCTCCACGGTCGCCGGCAAGACCGGCTCCTACAAAGGGGGCACGGTGCCGTTGCACGCCTGGCCGTCCCTGCCTCCGGATTGCGTAGTCCTTCCGACAGGCGGCGCTCTGCTAGCCGCCTCCATTCGCATGCATGGATCGGCCAGGGGCTATATTCCGACCCTTGGCGCAGTCGCGGAGACGACGATGGCCAGTACCCCGGACAGTTCCCCCGAGATCACCGTGTGGCTGGATGCCGCGCGCGGCGGAGACCGCGACGCGCTCGACCGCGTCCTCGGCGCCCTCTACCACGAACTGCACAGCCTCGCCCGGCGCCAGCTGTCCGGGCAGCACAACCACACCCTCGACCCCACCTCGCTGGTCCACGAGTCCTACCTCAAACTGGTCGGCGCCAGCGGCGGCGCCCGCTTCGAGGACCGCGCCCACTTCTTCGCCTACGCCGCCTCGGCCATGCGCAGCGTGGTCGTCGACTACGCCCGCAACCGCATGGCCCGCAAGCGCGGCGGCGACCTCAAGCGGGTGGCCGAGATCCCCGAGGAAGCCGAGAGCAGCCTGCGCCTGGACGAAAACCTGCTGGCCCTGGACGCCGCGCTCGAGCGCCTGGTCGCGGTCGACTCGAAGCTGGCCAAGGTGGTGGAACTGCGCTACTTCGCCGGTCTGTCCGAACAGGAGATCGCCGAACTGCTGCAGCGATCCGAGCGCAGCGTACGCCGCGACTGGCAGAAGGCCCGCCTGTTCCTGCTGGCGGCCATGCGCGAGGACTAGGGCGGGTCATTCCATGGACGTCGAACGCTGGCAACGCCTGTCGCCGCTGCTCGACGGCCTGCTCGACCTGGCGGGCGACGCACGCGCCGTCCACCTGCACCGCCTGCGCAGCGACGACCCCGCGCTGGCCGCCGAGCTGGAAGCCCTGCTGGCGATGGAGGAGGAAGACGCCGGCTTCCTCGCCGAACCTTTGCCCGACCTGCGCCCCGCCACCCACGCCGGCAGCCGCCTCGGCCCGTACCGCCTGGAGCGCCTGCTCGGCGAGGGCGGCATGGGCCAGGTCTGGCTGGCCGAGCGCGCCGACGGCCTGTACCAGCGCCAGCTGGCGCTGAAGCTGCTGCGCCCCGGCTACGCCGATCCCAACCTGCGCCTGCGCTTCTCCCGCGAGCGCGAGATCCTCGCCCGCCTGCAGCACCCCAACATCGCCCGCCTGCTCGATGCCGGCATCGGCGACGGCGACCGCCCCTACCTGGTGCTGGAGTATGTCGAGGGCGTACCGATCACCGAGTACTGCCAGGTCCACGCCCTGCCGGTGGAGGCGCGGCTGCGGCTGTTCCTGCAGGTCTGCGCCGCGGTCAGCCACGCCCACGCCAACCTGATCGTGCATCGCGACCTCAAGCCCTCGAACATGCTCGTCGCCGAGGGCCACGACGTGCGCCTGCTCGACTTCGGCATCGCCAAGCTGCTCGACCACGATGGCGGCCAGACCGCGCACCCTCGCACCGAAGTGCGCGCCTTCACCCTGCACTACGCCGCGCCCGAGCAGATCCGCGGCGAACCGGTCAGTACCCTGACCGACGTCTACTCGCTGGGCGTGGTCCTGTACGAACTGCTCACCGGCGAGAAGCCCTACCGCCTGCGCCGGCAGAGCGACGGCGAATGGGAGCGCGCGATCCTGGAGGTGGTGCCGCCGCGGCCCTCGCTGGCGGTGCAGCGCCGGGCCGAGACCGGGCAGCTGGACCCGGCCCAGGCGCGGCGGCTGGGCCGGCGCCTGCGCGGCGACCTGGACAACATCCTGCTCAAGGCCCTGGCCAAGGATCCGGCCCGGCGCTATCCCTCGGTCGAGGCGCTGGCCCTGGACCTGGCGCGGCACCTGGACGGGCGCCCGGTGCAGGCGCGGCCGCCGCGGATCGGCTACCAGCTGCAGAAGTACGTCCAGCGCCACCGCTGGACCGTGGCCTTCGGCTCGCTCGCCGCCGTCCTGCTGCTGGGCACCCTGGGCACGGCCTTGTGGCAGGCGCGCGAGGCCCGGCACGAGGCGGCGCGCGCGCTGGCCCTGCAGCGCTTCGTGGTCGGCCTGTTCGACCACGCCGGCGGCGCCCGCCAGAGCGAGGGCCTGGCCCTGCGCGAACTGCTCACCGCCGGCGCCCGCCGCGGCGAGCGCGAGCTGGAACAGCAGCCGCGCGCGCGTGCCGAACTGCTCGGCGTGCTCGCCCGCCTGTACGTGGGCATCGGCGACTACCGCCAGGCGCTGGAACAGGCGCAACGCCAGCAGGCCCTGCTCGACGCCGATCCGGACGCACCGGCACAACTGCGGCTGGACGCGGCCGCCCAGCACGGGCGGATCCTGCGCCTGCTCAGCCGCTCGCAGGACTGCATGGCGCGGATGCAGCCGCTGGCCGCCGAGGCGGTGCGATTGCGCGATGCTTCGCCGCAGCCAGCGGCCGACTTCTACGTGCAGTACGGCCGCTGCCAGCGCATGCTCGGCCAGCCGCATGCGGCCCGGCAGTGGTACGAACGCGCCCTGGCCCTGCGCGGCGGCGTGCTGCACGACGATGCCGGCATGGTCGAGAACCTGATCGACCTGGCCGCGCTGGACAGCGACGCGGCCCGCACCGACGCAGCCATCGAGCACTTCCTCGACGCGCGCCGGCACCTGCACGCGCGCCTGGGCGACCGCCATCCGCTGGCGGTGCAGGTCCAGCGCAGCCTGGGCGTGCTGTACCTGGACCGCGGCCAGGCCGAAGAGGCCGCCGCGGTGCTCGGACCGGCGCTGGCGCTGTCCACCGAACTGCACGGCGCCGGCCATCCCTCGACCTTGGCAGTGCGCCGGCAGCTGGGACTGGCCTGGCTGCAGCTGGGGCGGCTGAACGAGGCGGCGCAGACTCTGGAGGCGCAGCACGTGCTGACCCGGGCCGTGCTCGGCGACCGCCACCGCGAGACCGGCATGAGCCTGGACGCGCTGGGCCGGCTGGCGCTGGAACGCGGCGACAGCGCCGCCGCGATCGCGGACTTCACCGCCGCGGTGGCGATCTGGCGCCAGCCCGACGGCCACCACCTGCTCGACTACGGCCTGCACGACCTGGGCCTGGCCCTGCAGGCCGCCGGCCAGGCCGCGCGCGCCGAACAAGCCCTGCAGGAAGCCCGCCGCCTGCGGGTGCAAAGGCTGGGCGCCAGCCACCCGGCGGTGGGCGACCTCGACCGCGCCATCGGCGAACTGCTGCTGGCCGGCGGCGACTCGGCCCAGGCGCGCGCCTGGCTGGACCGCGCGGTGCGCCTGACCGCCGTCGGCTACGGGCCGGACGATCCGCGCAGCGTCGCCGCGCGGCTGGCGCTGGCGCGGCTGCAGGCCGATCCGGCGTCCGCCCTCGACCGGCTGGTCCACGACCTGCCCGGGCAGGCGCGCCTGCAGCCCCTGCGCTGGCGGGCCCGGGCCTATGCCGCGCAGGCCCGCTGCACGGGCGGCGACCCGGCCGCGGCCGGACGCAGCCTGTCATCGCTCGAACGCGAACTGGCGCACGACCGTCCGGAAGGCGGCAGCCTGCCGCGCGAGGTCGCCGCCCTGGCCGGTGCCTGCGGCGCGCGCGGCTGAACCGCGCGGATGCCGGCCCATCGCCGCGCGGTCGGGCCGCGCCCGGGAATGCTTAAGATGGCGCGCCCCCAATCGCCGTCCTGACGCCCGCGCCATGCACCGACGCCAGTTCCTGACCCGCGCCGCCGCCGCCCTCGCCGCCGCCGGCCTGCCCCTGCCCCTGCTGACCGCCGGCGCCACCCCGCTGCCGCTGGGCCAGCGCCACGCCTTCGACTACGCCTGGCTCAAGGGCCATGCCCGGGCGCTCGCGGCCCGCGCCTTCAGCCCGCGCAGCGATGCCCTGCCGGCGCCGGTCGCGTCGCTGGACTGGGACCAGTACCAGTCGATCGGTTTCCGCCAGGACCACGCGCTGTGGGCCGACGTGGCCGGGGCGAAGTTCCAGGCCAAGTTCTTCCACCTGGGGCTGTACTTCAAGCGCCCGGTGCGGATGTTCGAGGTCGCCGCCGGCCAGGCCCAGGAACTGGCCTACGACCCGGGCATGTTCGACTATGGCCGCAGCGGACTGAAGGGTGCGCGCCTGCCCAGGGACCTGGGCTTCGCCGGCTTCCGCCTGAACTCGCCCGACGACCTGCAGCGCGACTGGGCCGCGTTCCTGGGCGCCAGCTATTTCCGCGCGGTCGGCGCGAGCATGCAGTACGGCCTGTCCGCGCGCGGCCTGGCGATCGACACCGGGATGCCGCGGCCGGAGGAGTTCCCCGACTTCACCGCGTTCTGGCTGGAACGTCCCGCGCCCGGCTCGGACACCTTGGTGGTGTACGCCCTGCTGGATTCGCCCAGCGTCGCCGGCGCCTACCGCTTCGCCATCACCCGGGGCGAGCCGCTGGTGATGGACGTGGACGCGGCGTTGTACCCGCGCAGGGAGATCGAACGCCTGGGTATCGCGCCTGCAACGAGCATGTACCAGGTCGGCGAGAACGACCGGCGCATGGACTGGGACTGGCGCGCGGAGATCCACGACAGCGACGGCCTGGCGATCCACACCGGCGCCGGCGAGTGGATCTGGCGGCCGCTGGGCAACCCGGCGCATCTGCGCTTCAACGCCTTCGCCGATGACAACCCGCGCGGCTTCGGCCTGCTGCAGAGGGACCGCGACTTCGACCATTACCAGGACGACGGCGTGTTCTACGAGAAGCGCCCGAGCCTGTGGGTCGAGCCCAAGCACGGCTGGGGCAGGGGCAGCGTGCAGCTGGTCGAGATCCCGACCGTGGACGAGACCTTCGACAACATCGTCGCGTTCTGGAACCCGGAAGCCAAGCCGCAGGCCGGGCAGGAGCTGCTGTTCGGCTACCGCCTGTTCTGGGGCGAACAGGCGCCCTCGCAGCCGCCGCTGGCGCAGACCGTGGCCACCCGCACCGGCCTGGGCGGGGTGGTCGGCAAGAAGCGCGAGCGCTTCTCCTGGCGCTTCGCGGTGGATTTCGCCGGCGGCGAACTGGCCGCGCTGGCCAAAGCCGGCGCCGCGGTCGAAGCGGTGGTCGAGACCGGCCGCGGCAAGGTCGAGACCGTCTCGGCGCGGCCCCTGCACGCTATCGACGGCTACCGGGCGATGTTCGACGTGGTCCCGCCTGACGACTCCACCGCCCAGATCGACCTGCGCCTGTTTCTGCGCCAGGACGGCCGCGCGCTCACCGAGACCTGGCTGTACCAGTGGAACCCGCCGCCGCCGGGCGAGCGGGTCCTGTACTGAGCTGGCGGGCCGGACTTCCGCGTCAGACCGGGGTCGCCGCCTGCTCGCGCACCAGTTCCATGAACTGGTTGAGCCGGAACGGCTTCTGCAGGAAGTGCGCGCCGGCCGGCAAGGGCGGCAGCTGGAACCGCGGATGCCCCGACGCCAGGATCACCCGCGCCGAGGGCCGCGTGGCCAGCACGTGCGCCGCCAGGTCGATGCCGCTGGTCGGCCCGGGCATGTGGATATCGCTGAAGAGCACGTCGCAGGGATGGTTCTCCAGGATCCGCAGCGCGGATCGGCCATCGTCCGCGGTACGCACGTCCATCCCCAGGTCCTGCAGCACGTCGGCCAGCAGGTCCCGCAATTCGAGCTGGTCCTCGACCAGCAGCACGCGCAGCGGTGCGCTCATGCCGGTTCCCCGTGCCAGGTGATCGGATACTGCATGTGACATCCCCCCTTGCTTGTCGAACCGGCAAAAGATTGTCGGCCCCGCGTGAAGAACCTGTAAACATCCGGGTCGTTACCATGCCCCGCTAGCTTGGATGATCAGGGGCTCACCGGGGGATGGAGAATCAGGGGATCGGGGCCGGACGTGATTCCGGCGTTCTCGTCGTCGCAGTCGTCCTGGCGGCGGCCACGATGGGCCTGGAACTGGTGGTGCCGCTGGGATACGCGGTCTGGCTGCTGTACTTCCTGGCCATCGGGGTGACCGTCTTCCAGAGCCGCGCCTGGCTGCCGCTGGCCGCCGCCGCGCTGGCCTGCACCCTGCTCGTGGTCGGCTTCAACGTCGCTCCGCCGAGCAACAATTCCGCCTTCTCGGTCGTCAACCGCACCGTCGGCGGCATCTGCTTCATCACCACCGCGCTGATCGTGATGCAGGCGATCCGGGCGCGGCGGCAGGCCGAACGCGCCTTGTGGCTGCAGGAGGCCGAGAACGCCGTGACCTTGGTCCTGCAGGGCGAGCAGACGCCGCAGGTGGTGGCCGAATCGGCCTTGCGCGCGCTCTGCCGGCGCACCGGTGCGCAGACCGGCGCCCTCTATCGCCTGGCTGGGCAGGAGCTGGTCCTGGTGGGCGGCGTGGCGCTGGCGCGCGACGTACCCCCTCGCCTCGGGGCGGGCGAAGGCCAGCTCTGGGAGGCGGTGGCCCAGCCCGAGCCGCGCAGGGTGCGGGGCCTGGCCGCCGCCCACGTGACGGTCGAATCCGCGCTGGGACGAAGCCCGGCCAGCGAACTCCTGCTGGCGCCGATCACCGTCGACGGCGCCGCCAGCGGCGCGCTGGAACTGGGCCGCACCGCATCCACCGTCGAGGGCGGCCTGGCCCTGGAACTTCTGCGGCGCTGCTCGGAGAAGATCGGCGTAGCCCTGCGCACTGCCCAGCTGCGCGCCCACCTGATCGAGCTGCTCGAGGAAACCCAGCGCCAGAGCGAGGAGCTGCAGGCGCAGCAGGAGGAACTGCGGGTCGCCAACGAGGAGCTGGAGGAGCAGAGCCGCACGCTGCAGCAGTCGCAGGTCAACCTCGAGCAGCAGCAGGCCGAGCTGGAGGCGACCAACGTCCAGCTGGAGGAGCGCACCCACGAGCTGGAGGCGCAGCGCCAGCACCTGCTCTCGGCGCAGGACGATCTTTTGCGCAGCCGCGCGGAGCTGACCGCCGCCTCGCGCTACAAGTCCGAGTTCCTGGCCAACATGTCGCACGAGCTGCGCACGCCGCTCAACAGCTCGCTGATCCTGGCCAAGCTGCTGGCGGACAACCGCGAAAGCACGCTCACCGCCGAGCAGGTCAAGTACGCCCAGGCCATCCACTCCTCCAACAACGACCTGCTGGCCCTGATCAACGACATCCTGGACCTGTCCAAGATCGAGGCCGGGCACGTGGAGCTGGTCGACGAGACCCTGTTCGCCGAGACGGTGGTGGCGCGCCTGCGCGAGACCTTCGACCCGCTGGTGCGCCAGAAGGGGCTGGAGCTGGGCATGGCGGTCGAGCCGGACGCCCCGGCGCAATTCCTGGCCGACGGCCAGCGCCTGCAGCAGATCCTGAAGAACCTGCTCGCCAACGCGGTCAAGTTCACCGAGCACGGCTCGGTCTCGCTGAAGATCCAGGCCGCCGGCCCGCGACGCGTGCGCTTCGTGGTGTGCGACACCGGCATCGGCATCCCCCGGGAACAGACCGAGGTGATCTTCGAGGCCTTCCGCCAGGCCGATGGCAGCACCAGCCGCCGCTTCGGCGGCACCGGCCTGGGCCTGGCCATCTCCCGCGACCTGGCCGTGCGCATGGGCGGCACCCTGAGCGTGGAGAGCGAGCCCGGCCGCGGCAGCTGCTTCACCCTGGAGCTGCCGACCGACGGTGCACCGCCCGCCGCCGGGCCGGCGTCCATGCCCGCACCCGCGGTGGCGGCGAAGGCGTCGGTTCCCGCACCGGCCGCCGCGCCGGCCGCACCGGCATCCCCGGCGAAGGCCGCGAACGCGCCGCTCGCGCGCGTGGCCGACGACCGCGACCAGCGCCGGCATCCGGACCGGATGATCCTGGCGATCGAGGACGACGCCGAGTTCGCGCAGGCCCTGGTCGCGCTCGCCCACGAGCTGGATTTCGACTGCGTGGTCGCGACCACCGCCGAGGAAGGCCTGGCGCTGGCCTCGGAGCTGCGGCCCAGCGGCGTCCTGCTCGACATCGGGCTGCCCGACGTGTCCGGCCTGAGCGTGCTGGAACGGCTCAAGCGCGACCCGGCCACCCGGCACGTCCCGGTGCACGTGGTGTCGGCGCTGGAGCGCAGCCAGGTCGCGCTCGAGCTGGGTGCGGTGGGCTACCTGATCAAGCCGGCCACGCGCGAGCGGCTGGCCGGCGCCATCCGCCAGCTCGAGCAGACCCACGCCCGCGACGTGCGCCGGCTGCTGATCGTCGAGGACGACCGCGAGCTGCGCGCGAACCTGCAGCTGCTGCTGGCCCGCGAGCAGCTGGAGATCGTCGCGGTCGGCACGATCGCCGAGGCGATCGAGCAGCTCGACCGCAGCACCTTCGACTGCATGGTCACCGACCTGACGCTGCCCGACGGCAGCGGCTACGACCTGCTGGAAAGGATGTCCAACAGCACCACCGGCGCCTTCCCCCCCGTGATCGTCTACACCGGCCGGGCGCTGACCCGCGACGAGGAGCAGCGGCTGCGCCGCTATTCCAAGAGCATCATCATCAAGGGCGCGCGCTCGCCGGAGCGGCTGCTGGACGAGGTGACCCTGTTCCTGCACAGCGTGGAAGCCTCCCTGCCCGGCGACCAGCAGAGGCTGCTGCGCGAGGCGCGGCGGCGCGATGCGGTGCTGGACGGACGCGCGGTCCTGCTGGTGGAAGACGACGTGCGCAACATCTTCGCCCTGTCCAGCGTGTTCGAGCCGCTGGGCGTGCGCCTGGAGATCGCGCGCAACGGCCGCGAGGCGCTGGAGACCCTGGGCCGGCAGGACTTCGACCTGGTCCTGATGGACATCATGATGCCGGAGATGGACGGCCTGACCGCGATGCGCGAGATCCGCCGCAACCGGCGCTGGCAGGACCTGCCGATCATCGCCCTGACCGCCAAGGCCATGGCCGACGACCGCGAGCGCTGCCTGGAGGCCGGCGCCAACGACTACATCGCCAAGCCGGTGGACGTGGACAAGCTGGTCTCGCTGTGCCGGGTGTGGTGCGCGCGGCAATGAACCCGGCGGAACTGTTCGACCTGGAGCTGGGCCTGCTGCTCGAGGCGATCTACCGGCGCTACCACTACGACTTCCGCGACTACGCGGTGTCGTCGCTGCGCCGGCGGGTGCGCCAGGCGATGGACCGGTTCCACTGCAGCTCCGTGGCCGCGCTCCAGCACCGGCTGCTGCACGAGCCGGCGACATTCGCCCAGGCGATGCAGTACTTCACCGTGCAGGTCTCGGAGATGTTCCGCGACCCCGGCTATTTCCGGACCCTGCGCGAGCAGGTCCTGCCGGTCCTGCAGACCTACCCGTCGTGCAAGGTGTGGGTGGCCGGGTGCAGCACCGGCGAGGAGGTCTGGTCCCTGGCCATCCTGCTGCACGAGGAAGGGCTGCTGGAACGCACGATCCTCTACGCCACCGACATCAACCCGGACGCTCTGGCCAGCGCGGAGAACGGGGCGTTCGCGCTCGACCGCATGGCCCAGTTCAGCGCCAGCTACCTGGCCGCCGGCGGCCGCGCCTCGCTGTCGGACTACTACACCACCGCCTACAACGGCGCGCTGTTCGACCGCCGGCTCAAGCGCAACGTCGTGTTCGCCGACCACAGCCTGGCCACCGACGCGGTGTTCTCCGAGGTGCACCTGGTGTCGTGCCGCAACGTCCTGATCTATTTCAGGCGCGCCCTGCAGGACCGGGCGATCGGCCTGTTCCACGATGCGCTGGTGCATCGCGGCTTCCTCGGCCTGGGCAGCAAGGAGTCGCTGCAGTTCGGCGCCCACGCGGACCGCTTCGAGGTCTGCTCGCGCGAGCACCGGCTGTACCGGAAGGTCGCATGAGCCGGGCGCCCGCATCCCGCCTGTCCGACCGTTTCGACGCCATCGTCGTGGGTGCGTCCGCCGGCGGCGTGAGCGCATTGCGGACCTTGCTGGACGCGCTCCCGGCCGGCCTGCCGGTGCCGGTGCTGGTCGTACTGCATCTTCCGCGCGACCGTCCCAGCCAGCTCGCCGAGCTGTTCGGCCATGGCTGCGCCCTGCCCGTCGCCGAGGCCGAGGACAAGGCCGGGCTGCGACCGGGCACGGTCTGGATCGCGCCGCCTGACTACCACCTGCTGGTCGAGGACCGCACCACGCTGGCGCTCTCCCTCGACGAGCCGGTGATGTTCTCGCGCCCGGCGATCGATCCGCTGTTCGAGAGCGCCGCCCGGGTCTTCGGTGAGCGCCTGCTCGCCTTGCTGCTCACCGGCGCCTCCAGCGACGGCAGCGAGGGGATCGCGGCGGTGCGCGCCGCCGGGGGCGAGGCCTGGATCCAGAGCCCGGACGACGCGGTTTCCTCGACCATGCCGGCCGCGGCCCTCGCCCACGCCGGGGCCGACGCGGTCCTCACCCTCGACCAGATCCGTGAACGCCTGCGGGGTTTCCAGCCATGAACGTCAGCCTTTCCGCCCCCGCCCCCCTGCGCGACGGCAAGGCCAAGGTGCTGGTCGTCGACGACGTCGCCGAGAACCTGGTGGCCATGCGCGCGCTGCTGCAGAGCGACGGCGTGGAGGTGCTGTGCGCCGCGTCCGGCGCCGAGGCGCTGGAACTGCTGCTGGCCCACGAGGTCGCGGTCGCCCTGCTCGACGTGCACATGCCGGAGATGGACGGCTTCTCGCTCGCCGAGCTCATGCGCGGCGCCTCGCGCAGCCGCGAGGTGCCGATCATCTTCCTCACCGCCTCGCCGAGCGATCCCCGCCGCGCCTTCAAGGGCTACGAGGCCGGCGCGGTGGACTTCCTGCACAAGCCGATCGAGCCGCAGGTGATCCTGGGCAAGGTCACGGTGTTCGTGGAGCTGTTCCAGCAGCGCCGGCTGCTGAAGGAACGCGCCGATTCGCTGGAGCGCGCCCTGCACCTCAACGAGACCATGATGGCCGTGCTGACCCACGACCTGCGCACGCCCCTGTCGGCGATGCTGCTGTGCGCGGAGAAGCTGGCGCTGCAACTGCCGGACGACGAGCGGGTCCAGCGCACCCTCTCCCACCTGGAGACCAGCGGCTGGCGCATGGCCAGGATGGTCGAGCAGCTGCTGGACTTCTCTCGCATCCGCAGCGGCGGGCTGCGGCTGGAGCCGCGGGCACTGGAACTTGGCGAACTGCTGGCCGGTGCCGTCGGCGAGGTCAGGCGCGCCCACCCTGACGCGCAGATCGCGCTGGAGGTCGCCGGACCGCTCCCGCTCACCGCCGACACCGACCGCCTGGTACAGGTGGTGGGCAATCTCGTGGGCAATGCCGTCATCCACGGCCAGGGCGGCCCCGTCGCGGTGGCGGCAGGGCCCGCGGACGCGGGCGGCGTCTTCCTGCGGGTATCGAACCGCGGACGGATCGACGAATCCTTGCTGCCGCGCCTGTTCGAGCCCTTCAAGGGCTCGTTCCAGTCCAGCCATGGCCTGGGCCTGGGCCTGTTCATCGCCGACCAGTTCGTGCAGGCCCACGGCGGGCGGCTGCAAGCCTTCAACCGCGACGACCAGGTGCACTTCGAGGCCTGGCTGCCTGCGGTGGCGGGCCGCCCGCACCGCGGTTGAGCGATCGCCGCCGGCGCGGTGGCGTCAGCGGCTCACAGCAAGGGCACCTGTAGGGGCTCGATCAAGCCCTCGCCGCGCATCACCCGCTTGAACTCCGGGCGGCTGACCGAGACGTAGCGCTCGTTGCCGCCGATCTCCACCTGCGGGCCGTCCTGCACGGCCCGGCCCTGGGCGTCCACGCGCACGTTCATGGTCGCCTTCTTGCCGCTGTGGCAGATGGTCTTGATCTCCTCCAGCTCGTCGGCCCAGGCCAGCAGGTACTGGCTGCCCTCGAACAGCTCGCCGCGGAAATCGGTGCGCAGGCCATAGCACAGCACCGGGATGCGCAGCCGGTCGACCACCTCGCTCAGCTGCCAGACCTGGGCGCGACTGAGGAACTGGGCCTCGTCGACCAGCACGCAGTGCAGCGGCCCGTGGGCGAGCAGGTCGGCCTCCACCAGGCGCTCCAGGTCGCTGTCGTGCCCGAAGGCCGTGCCCTCGGCGCGCAGGCCGATCCGCGAGGCGACCACCCCGCCGCGGCCGCCGCGGTCGTCCAGGCGCGGGGTCAGGATCAGGGTGCGCATGCCGCGCTCGCGGTAGTTGTGCGCGGACTGCAGCAGGGTGGTGGTCTTCCCGGCGTTCATCGCCGAGTAGTAGAAGTAGAGCTTGGCCACTAGAGTCTATCTTTAGTCATTGTTTTTTAAAGGAAATTAAACTTCACCAGCTCCGAAACTTATGAGCCAGGTATCCCCAGAAATGCCCCCCGCCCGTAGCAATCCTAGAACCCTGCCGGGCGCTCCACCTAGTTCCAATTGGGGGGAACTCCCTCATTGTTGGCTTGTCAAGTCAAGTGTAAACTCTGTCAACCGGGACTAGGAGGCCTCTATGGGCGCGAAGCTAGCTAACGCCCCCGTATTTCTGACCGCAGCTCAAGTGCGTCATAACCCAATTCTTGCGGTTGATAGCTATGCTGCTGCATTACAAGAACAGTTCCGAAAAATAGGCTTCACTGATTACAAAGTTAGGGTTCAAGCAGGGTTTGAGATTGACGTCTCCAATCCTTTGGTGCCAGTGGTCAAGCAACAGGAGTCGAGACAACACTCGTACATAAACCGAACTGGGAGCGCTTGTTTTGTCCTAGAGAACTCTCGGCTCTTCTTTCAGGTAAGCGATTACGATATCTTTGACACCTTTCGCGACGACTTCCTGAAGGGACTAGATCTACTGCACTCTACAGTCACGTTGGACTACGTTGATTCTGTAAGCATGCGCTTGCTCGATGCGATAGTTCCGGACAAGGGGGAAGAGCTAGCGAACTACTTGGCTAAAGAGCTCCTAGGCATAGGTCAGGTTCTTGAGCAGCCCAATTGGGGTGTATCTCACTCTGCCTCTGAGTCAGTGCTTCAGACACCAGAACATAAGATATTTGTCCGAACCTTAGCCCGTCACGGCAAGCTATCTGTTCCGCCAGACCTAAACATCGCAGGCATGAACATGATGCCTCGATTCTCTGCAATCGAGGGAGTTCACTTAATTTTGGATACCGATTGCGCCTTTGAGAGTCGCACGGACTTTGATCTGCCAGAGATATCTTCTCGTCTCAGGCTTCTTAAAGATGACCTTCGCACCACTTTTCAAGCTGCCGTAACCACGCATGCGCTTGATCGCTGGAGCTAAAGCATGTTCATAGATAACGCCGCCATCCCACCGGTGCCGCGACTTCACTATGCCGATGTCTGCGTAGCTGAAGAGAATCCGTGGCGCAAGGTATTCCATGCGGGAACCGCTGGCACTCCTACGGAAAATTTCTGCGCACAACGTCTTATCAATGGCGCCACCTATCAGCTCGTAAGACTTGCTAGCCAAACGCACGTCATCGTCGCACTTCCGCAGAGCGATATCGAGACACTTATTACGCTCATGAAGCCGTCCATGTCGCAACTCGCAGCGGCATTTGGCGTTTCTCGCCAAAGGATCTATGACTGGCGGAATGGCGAAGGCATGTCCGTTGCAAATACCGAGCAAATGGCCGCACTACTGGTCGCAGCAAGAATGCTCAGCGAACGAAGCTCCGCCATCGGGAAACTAGCGAACCGCAGGCTCGTCGGCGGGAATACCTTCTGGGACGTCATCGCGACTGGCGTTTCGCCAGTCGAAGCTGCCAATGCCGCACTTAGGACTATTGAGCGGGATGAAGACGAGCGCGCCGCTCTAAAGCGCAGCTTGGCGAGTCGAAATGTCGCGCCAAACAAAGATACGCCGCTATTCTCCGCCCATCTGTCGGAGTGATGCCTGCGAATGGGCGAGTGGACTCGAAAAACCAAATGGAGACAAGGATCAATTCTCTCCGCCAAAGCAGCGGTTGCTCTCGGTCTCGCCCCAGAAGACGAGGCGAAAAGGCTTGTCTTCGTCGCCATTTCTCATGATTGTGATATCGCCACTGACAATTTGCGCACAGAGCCCAAGGTCGAATTTTTAGTCGGAAATCACATCGACAAGATCGATGGCTCTTACACCCGCGCAAAGAATGCACGCACTCTGCATCTGGAATTCTCTAACGGCGAAGGCAAGTTAGCCGCCTCTTTCTCAATACGTGAGCGCGTTGAGATAGATAAGACCGCATTGGCGGATCATGAGCCCGACGAAGATTGGTCGCACGCGTCTCCGAAGGCAGTCACTACTCTCCGGTGGTGGCTTGCAGCGAGGTACTTTCGGTCTTCCTTTCCGGATACGTTCGAAGAACACCTCAAGAAAAGCAAACTTGACGAGAAAATTGACAAGCAACTGTCCCCGCACGGAGAGGCGCTCTACGGAATATTTTTCTTGGTGGACGATGGTGCAGGCGATAACAAAGACGAGGAGCCACACGAGTTGCGAGCGTTTGTCGTCTATGACGATGCCGAATCGGACGAGGATCAGGTGGCCGCCATAAAAAGGGCCGTTACCGTCATCGCGAGTGCATTCAAGACCAAGTTTTACGACGAATCGACCGCAACCTGGAAGGGCATAGAGCTTGTGAATTGTGACGCCGTTTCCGACGAAATATTCTCGTTTGCCGACTCTAAGATCTTCAAGCACTGGAGATTAGATCACCGAAGCTTAGAGGATGATGAGCAGAAGCTCCCAGTGCAGGGCGCGTAGAGCGAGAGACTTTCAAAGTACCAGCTCCGTGCCGGCCAAGGCTAGCGACAGCGTATCTGACGCAAGCATCTACTTCAGCATCAGAGCGCTACCGAGCCTGACCGACTCCACAAAAGATCAAGACCTCCTCGGAGAGCGCATCTTGCACCGCATGCATCTTTAGGATTGCGAAAAGAGAAGGCATGCCGGAATTCTCAGTTCCGACGCCGATAGCAGAGCCCGCGATCTCTAAGAAACCCTCTCCAACGGGCAGAGCCGGACTGGTAAATTGCGTGCCCCACCGCAACTACGAAGCGCTCCCCAGCGGACAGAAGCGGCAGCGGCAAATCCAATAATTTTACCTCTCCGCAACGGATGCGCTACGGAATACCCCCACAATTGATCTCGCTCGGGCCGGCCCACCCTTTACGGCGTTAAATCAATAGTCCTTTTTTAAGAAGTATTCTTACGCCACCTTCTTACATTAGTAATAGCTATAGAGCTTGGCCATGGGCGGATTCTAAGCGCGCGGGCCCGCCGCCCGCGCTCCCGGCCCTGATTGCGGCAGGTCCGGCGGCCCTGGGCCGGCGTTGTAGAATTCCCGGCCGTCCTCCCGCACTGCCATGCACGGTCTCAATCCCCCCCAGCGCGCCGCCGTCCTCCATGCCGAAGGCCCCTTGCTGGTCCTGGCCGGCGCCGGCAGCGGCAAGACCCGGGTGATCGTCGAGAAGATCGCCCACCTGATCGGCACCCGCCGCTACCCGGCCCGGCGCATCGCCGCGATCACCTTCACCAACAAGTCGGCCAAGGAGATGCGCGAGCGCGTGGGCAAGCGGATCAAGGCCGACGATGCCGACGGCCTGACCATCTGCACCTTCCACGCCCTGGGGCTGAAGTTCCTGCAGATCGAGCACGAGGCCGCCGGGCTGCGCCGCGGCTTTTCGATCTTCGACGCCGACGACAGCGCCGCCCAGGTCAAGGACCTGATGCCGGGTGCCAAGCCCGACGCGGTGGACGACGCGAAGAACCTGATCTCACGGGCCAAGAACGCCGGTCTCTGCCCCGAGCAGGCGCTGGCCGCCGCCCGCTCCACCCGCGAGATGGAGGCGGCGAAACTTTACGCGCGCTATCAGGCGCGGCTGGCCTCGTTCAACGCGGTGGACTTCGACGACCTGATCCGGCTGCCGGTGCAGATCCTGGAGGAAAGCGCTGAGGTGGTGGCCGCCTGGCGCGAGCGGATCGGCTACCTGCTGGTGGACGAGTGCCAGGACACCAACGACGCCCAGTACCGGCTGCTCAAGGCGATCGCCGGACCGAAGGGCAACTTCACCTGCGTGGGCGACGACGACCAGAGCATCTACGCCTGGCGCGGCGCCAACCCCGAGAACCTGCAGCAGATGGAGCGCGACTACCCGGCGCTGCAGGTGGTCAAGCTGGAACAGAACTACCGCTGCTCCAACCGGGTCCTGCGCGCGGCCAACGCCCTGATCGCGCGCAACCCGCACCAGCACCTGAAGACCCTGTGGAGCGAGCAGGCCGACGGCGAGCGGATCCGGGTGTGGGAGTGCCGCGACAACGAGCACGAGGCCGAGAAGGTCGCCGCCGAGATCGCCTTCCTCAACGAGTCCAGACAGGTGCCCTGGAACGAGGTCTGCATCCTGTTCCGCGGCAATCATCAATCGCGGCCGCTGGAGAAGGCCCTGCAGCTGCTGCGCGTGCCCTACCACCTCACCGGCGGCACCGCGTTCCTGGAGCGCCAGGAGGTGAAGGACGCGCTGTCCTGGCTGCGGGTGATCGCCAACCCGGAGGACGACGCCGCGTTCCTGCGCGCGGTGCAGTCGCCCAAGCGCGAGGTCGGCGCGACCTCGCTGGCGCGGCTGGCCGAGCTGGCCGCGAGCAAGCACATGCCGCTGTCGCGCGCGGCGCAGTCGATGGGCGCTTTGCAGCAGCTGACGCCGCGGGCGGCGAATGGACTTGGCGCGTTCAACGATGCCATCGCCGACCTGCGCGAACACGCCGCGCGGCTGAGCGCGGCCGACCTGGTCCGGCGCCTGGCCGAGAAGTCCGGGCTGCTGGCCGAGCTGCGCGCGCAGTGCAAGGACGAGGCTTCGTTCCAGCGGCGCAAGGCCAACCTGGACGAGTTGGCCGAATGGTTCGAGGGCGGCCCGCGCGGCGCCAGCGCCGGCGACCTGGCCGCGCAGCTGGCCCTGCTCTCGCGCAACGACAAGGACGACGGCGGCAACCAGGTACGGCTGATGAGCCTGCATGCGGCCAAGGGCCTGGAGTTCGGCTACGTGTTCATCGTCGGCTGCGAGGACGGTACCCTGCCGCACGAGGCGGCGCTGGAGGAAGGCTCGCTGGAGGAGGAGCGGCGGCTGATGTACGTCGGCATCACCCGGGCCAAGACCCGGCTGTGGCTGAGCTACAGCCGCCAGACCCAGCGCTTCCGCGAGAAGGTGCGGCTCAAGCCCAGCCGCTTCCTCGACGAGCTGCCGGCGGCGGAACTGCAGCGCGACGGCGCCGACCCGGTGGCCGACGCGGAGCAGAAGAAGGAGCGGGCGAACGCCGGGTTCGCGGCGATCCACGCCTTGCTGGGGGATTGAGCGTCGGCAACGGGTAAGCCGCTCCTACAGGTCCCACTCCATCGTGTACATGACCGTACGTGTCTGCCCCGGTTCCAGCCGGCAGTCCGGCGACAGGTTGAAGCCGTCCGGCGGCGCGGTCTGCGGTTCGACGCAGGTGGCGAAGGCCGGTTCGTCGTAGACCACCCAGTCGCTGCAGGCCGAGTCCAGGACGATGCGCTGGCCGCCACGATGGATCTCCACCGGCACGCGGTTGACGAAGCAGTCGTCCCATGGGCCCGGACGCAAGCCGCCCGGCGGCGAAAGGGTGATGTTGCCGGCATCGCGCGGATACATCGCCTCGGGCCGGAACTCCAGCCGTTCGGGCTTGCGGAACCACGGATGCCAGCCCAGGGTGACCGGCATCGCCCGCGCACCGGCGGTGACCGATAGTTCCAGGGTCAGCCGGCGACCCTCGATCGCGATCTTCTGCCGGGCTTCGCCGCCGAACGGCCAGCGCGCATCGGCCGGCAACGCCAGCTCCAGCACCGCATGCCGCGCCGAATGCTCCGACACCCGCCACGGCAATAGATAGCCGACGCCGTGGATCGCGTGCCCGCCCAGGTTGCGCGGCAGTTCGTACGCCTGGCCGTCGAAGACGAAGCGGCCATCGCGGATGCGCCCGCACCACGGCACCATCGGATAGGAACCCCAGGAGATCGCCGCGACCGAGTCGTGGTCGCCATGGCCGACCAGCTGCTCGATCCCGTCGCAGCGGATCCGGGCGATGCGCCCGCCTGCTTCCGGCGCGATCTCCACTTCCAGCCCGTCCCCGGCCAGGGTCAGCAACGGCCCCGGCGCCAGCGGATCGGTCGGGCTGATGCCCGCGAAGCCGTCACTCGCCATACGGGTGCAGGGTGCGGATGCGGCCGTCGGCCTCGTAGTGCAGTTCGGTCACCTTGACCGAGCGCAGGTGGGTCACGCCGCCGGACAGCAGGGAGTCGTGGTAGTACAGCCACCAGCGGCCGTCGACCTCGACGATGGAATGGTGGGTGGTCCAGCCGACCACCGGGGTCAGCAGGATGCCCTGGTGCACGAACGGCCCGTAGGGGCTGTCGCCGATGGCGTAGCACAGCAGGTGGGTGTTGCCGGTGGAATAGGTGAGGTAGTACCTGCCCTGATAGGCATGCACCCACGGCCCCTCGAAGTAGCGGCGGCCGTGGTCCCCGGCCAGCAGCGGCTGGCCGGCCTCGTCGGTGATCACCACCTGGCGCGGCGCCTCGGCGAACTGCTTCATGTCCGCGGTGAGGCGGGCGACGATCGGGCCCAGGGCCGGCGCATCGTCGGCCGGTTCCTCGTGGGCGGGGTCGTAGCGGTTATCGCGGTACTTCTGCAGCTGTCCGCCCCAGATGCCGCCGAAATAGAGGTAGTGCTCGCCGTCGGCGTCGCGGAACACGGCCGGATCGATCGAGTAGCTGCCCGCGATCGGTTCGGGCTCGGGCACGAACGGCCCTTCCGGCCGGTCGCCCACGGCCACGCCGATCTGGAAGATCCCGTCGGCGCGCTTGGCCGGAAAGTACAGGTAGTAGCGGCCGTCCTTCTCGGCCGCATCCGGGGCCCACATCTGGCGGTCGGCCCAGGGCACGTCGTCCACGCTCAGCGCCACGCCGCAGTCGACGGCTTCGCCTTCCGGCGAATCCTGGCGCAGGACGTGGTAGTCGCGCATCTGGAAGTGGCCGCCGTCGTCGTCGAAGGCCACGCCGCCCTCGACGTCGTGCGAGGGATAGATGTAGACCTTGCCCTCGAACACGTGCGCGGACGGGTCGGCGGTGTAGATGTGGGTGACCAGCGGCGTGGAGATGGCCGCGGCGGCCAGCGCGTCCAGTTCGGCGCGGGTGTATTCCTGGTCGGCCATGGGCGGACTCCGTGTGCGTTCGTGATTTCTGGGGTCAGGCCGACTGGCCGGCGCGGCGCGCGGCCAGTTCGCGCTCGATCCGCGATTCCTGGCCCTTGTCGATGCGGTAGAAGAACAGCAGCGCCACGCACAGCAGGAACGGCAGCGAGCAGTACAGGCTGATCGCCAGGCGGATGCCGGCCACGGTGTCAGGGGTCTGCAGCGCCTGCCCGGCGACGTAGCCGTAGTGGGCGAGGATGCCGGCGACCAGGGCGCCGCCCACGCTCAGGCCGACCTTCAGCCCGCACAGGATCGCCGAGAAGATGATCGCGGTGGCGCGGCGGTTGTTCTTCCACTCCGAGTAGTCGGCCACGTCGGCCACCATCGCCCACAGCAGCGGGATGGTGATGCCGTAGAAGAAGCCGTGCAGGATCTGCGACAGGAACACGATCCCGATCGCGTCCGGCGGGAACAGGTAAAAGGCCAGCATGAACAGGGTGGACACGAACAGCGCCGCGCCGAACACATCGCGCTTGCCGAAGCGGTCGGCCAGGCGCTTGGAGAAGCCGATGCCGACGATCATGAAGATGATGCCGCCGGCGTTGAACAGGCCGAAGGCCGAGGTCGGCGCATCGTCCGGCCAGCGGAACTCGGTCAGGCCCATGCCGGTGAGCGCGGCGTTCAGCCCGGCGATGAAGCCGTTGAAGCCGATCCGCTCCAGGAACGCGGCCAGCGCCGGCTCGCTGAGGTAGTACTGGAAGTAGTAGACGTACATGCCACCCTTCAGCGCCAGGGTGGTAAACACCAGGATGGTCAGGGCCAGCATCACCAGCCATGGCCGGTTGCCGGCCAGGTCGGCCAGGTCCTGGCGGATCGACGACTTCTGTTCCGGCGCCGGCACCACCCGCTCGCGGGTGGTGAAGAATGTGATCAGGAAGAACACGGTGCCGACGATGGCGAACAGCATCATCGTGTTGTGGAAGCCGCGCACCTTGTCGCCGTCGCCGAGGATCAGCACCAGCGGCAGCAGCAGGCCCTGGATGATGAACTGGGCCACCATCACCGCCACGAAGCGGTAGGACGACAGGCTGTTGCGCTGGGCCATGCTGCCGGTGAGCACGCCGCTGAGGGCCGAGTACGGCAGGTTGTTGGCCGCGTACACCAGCACCAGCAGGGTGTAGGTGGTGGCCGCATAGAAGACCTTGCCGCGCTCGCCCAGATCGGGCGTGCTGAACGCCAGCAGGGCCAGCACCCCGAACGGCACCGCCGTCCACAGGATCCAGGGCCGGAACTTGCCCCAGCGGGTGCGGGTACGGTCGGCGAGCAGGGCGATCGTCGGGGTGAACACGAACGCGCCGAGCAGGCCGACCACGAAGATGATCTTGGCCGCCGTCGCCGCCGGCAGGCGGTAGACGTCGGTGTAGAAGAACGCCAGGAAGGTGACCAGGGTCTGGAAGATCAGGTTGGCGGCCAGGTCGCCCAGGCTGTAGCCGACCTTTTCGCGGACGCTGAGGATTTCGCTGCTGCTGCTCGTGCTGCTCGTGCTGCTCATGGGACCCCGCCTGGATGTGCTTGGCGCGCGGCCCCGGCGGGGCCGTACACGGACCGCGGCCCGCCCGGCGATGGATGCCGGACGGGCCGCGGGTTTTCCACTATCGGATCGACACGCCTCGGCGATCAGAACGTGCCGCGGATACCGACCGTGAAGGTGGTGCCCGGATCGTACATGTCGTTGACCGCGTTCGGGTAGGCGAAGTAGGAACGACGCTCCTCGCCGGTGATGTTGAGCACGTTGAAGGTCAGCTGCGGCTGCGACCTGATGTTCTTCAGGGTGTAGCTGGCCGACAGGTCGAGCTGGCCGCGGTCCTCGCCGTAGATCTGCGCGAACGGGATGCCCTGCTGGTTCGGGCCGGTGCCGGTGGCGCCCTCGGTCCAGGTGTAGGACAGGCGCACCGAGGCGACCTCGTTCTCCCAGTAGGTGGTGGCGTTCCACAGCGACGGGGCCACGCCGTACACGTTGCCCGACAGCGCCTGCGCGTCCTTGCCCAGGGTCTTGATGTCCAGGTCGGTGTAGTTGGCCATGAAGCCCAGGCCTTCCAGCACGAAGCTCAGCGGCTGCACCCAGATCGCTTCCCAGCCGCGGATCTCGAGCTCGGCGTCGGCGTTGACCTGCTGGTTCACGTTCACGGTGGCCACGTTCGGGCCGCCGCGGTTGTTGAGCGCCACCTGCTGGGTGTCGGTCAGGTCCTCGAACGGGATGCCCAGGCTCAGGAACGGACGGGTGGTCACGCCCTGGAAGGTGTAGCCCTCCACGCGCTTGTTGAACAGGGTCAGGCCGACGAAGCCCTCGCCCCCGGTATACCACTCGCCGCCCAGGTCGAAGTTGGTCGAGATGTACGGGGTCAGGTCCGGGTTGCCCTGGTTGGCCACCTGCGCCGACTGGTCGGTGAAGGTGGTGGCCGGGAGCATCGAGCTCGGGTTCGGGCGGGTCATGGTGCGCGAACCGGACATGCGCAGGACGACGTTGTCGGCCACGTCCCACGCCGCGCTGAACGACGGCAGCCACTCGCTGTAGTCGCCCTTCAGGGACTGCCACTGGCGGACGCCGCCGATGGTGACCGGGCCGGCGACGTTCTGGTCGGTCTCCACGTAGCGCACGCCGAAGTTGAAGCGCAGGTTGCGGTTCCAGATCTCCGACTCGCCGTTGACCTCCATGTACGCGGCGAAGGTCTCCTCGTCGAAGCCGCCGGTCGAACCGCCGGTGTTGGGACCGCCGGATTCCGGGGCGTTGTCGCGGTAGAAGGCGTAGTTGGTGTCGTTCTTGAAGCGGTCGGCGTCGACGACGATGAAGCCGTACGGACCGGGGCGCAGGTAGCCTGCCAGGGCCGAGTTCGGCACCGCCGCCAGCGGGCCGCCGGCGCAGGCCGGGCGCGGGTCGGGCACGCTGCCGTCCGGGTTCAGGCCGCGGCAGACCAGGTTTTCCCAGGCGCCGCTGTTGTCGAAGCCCTGGATGCGGCGCTCGTTCTTGTCCCAGGCCACGCCGAACTTGAGGTTGCGGCGGTCCTCGCCCAGCTGCAGGTCGGCGCGGAAGCCGCTGGTCTCGGTCACGCGCTTCTCGTTCTGGACGTTGACGCGGCCGCCGGCCCAGGTCCAGCCCAGGTTCGGATCGTTCAGGTCGAGGGCGGTGTTCCAGGTCGGGATGTCGCCACCGTTGGTGTAGTCCAGGGTGGTGAACGGCGAGTTGACCAGGATCGTCGGCGACTCGCGGAACATCCAGCTGCGGCTGGTGTTGGCCTGCACGTCCAGCTTGACGTTCTGGTCGGCGCCGAACCAGAAGGTCGCGCCCGGGGTCACCTGCCAGTACTGCACGTCCTCGATGTACTCGCGGTGCTCGAGGAAGAACTGCGCGTTGCTGAAGGTGGCGCTGGTGACGACGTTGTTCTCGTCCAGCTGCATGTCGAGCGGGATCATGCCGCCGTTGCGGCCGACCAGGTTCATGTCGACGCGGCTGTTAGTGCGGCGGGCCTTGGTGTACAGGGTGTCGACCCAGAAGTGCATGCTGTCGCTGGGCCGCCACTCGAACGAACCGAGGAAGCCGTCGCGGTCGCGGTCGCCGGACATGTGCACCGGGCGGCCCAGGCGCGGCATCAGCGCCTCGCCGATCTGCTCGGTGCTCAGGCCCGGGTTGTGGGCCTCCAGCCACGCGGCGTCGATCGCCTGGCCCGGGGTCAGGCCGGCGGCGATCGTGGAGGCGTTGTTCGGGACCACGTCGGGGATGCGCCAGCCGTTGCCGCCGGTCACGTTGCAGGGCTGGCCCAGGGCCGGGAAACCGCCGGCCGCGCCGCCGTTGCCGCACTGGGCGTTGGTCAGGTTGGGGTTGGTCCAGCCGATGGTCTCGTAGCCTTCCACGCCGATCTTGCCGCGGCTGGAGGTGAGGCCGACCAGCGCGCCGAAGGTGCCCTCGTCGTTGGTCCAGTTGGCGATCACCGAGCCGCGCGGGCTGGTCTTGTCGCTGACGTCGTTGTAGTCGGCCTGCAGCGAGTAGGTGACGTGGTTGCCGGCGATGTCGAACGGACGCATGTTGCGCATGTTGACCACGCCCGAGGCGCCGCCTTCGGGCAGGCTGGCGGTCGGCGACTTGTACACCGTCACCTGGTTGAAGAACTCGGTCGGGAACAGGTTCAGGTCGACTTCGCGGTTCTGGTTGGTCGCATCCAGGCCGATCGAGGCCGTGGCGACCGAGCCGCCGTTGATCAGGGTCTTGGTGAAGCTGTTGGGCAGGCCGCGGATGGCGATGTTCAGGCCTTCGCCGTTGACGTCGCGGTTGAGCTGGATGCCGGGGATGCGGGCCAGCGACTCGGCGATGTTGGTGTCCGGGAACTTGCCGATGTCCTCGGCGAAGATCGAATCGGTGAAGCCGGTGGAATCGCGCTTGGCCTCGGTGGAGTACTGCAGGCTCTGGCGGAAACCGCGGACGGTCACCGTGTCGAGCTCGGTGGCCTGGTCGCCGGCCGGCGCCGCCGGAGCGGTGGTCTGTTCCTGCGCGATCGCGCCCCCGGCGGCCAGCGCCAGGCAGAGCGCACCGAGTGCGCGCGACAGTTCGGTCTTGCAAAGCTTCTTGTTCACCGTACTCCCCTCCCGTTTCAGGCGATGGGTCCGCGGCATTCGGAATGGCGCCGCGGACGTGTTGTGGATGTGGTTGACGACCGTTCGAGGGTCTATGCGTTTTCTGAGTACCCGGCATTACCTGGCGGGCGCCGGGATGGTAGCGCTCTCAAGAATGGGCATGCAAGACGTGAGTGATGGGCCATTGGTCATGCTGCACTGCATCGTAAAAAATGCTTTTTTTCAGGACTATTGGCCCAATCGGCAGTGACAGCGCTGCCATCGGGGCCATCCGCATCTTGGCCGGCTGGCCGCATGATTTCAGCTGTGATAATGATAGCGATATCAGAAAACGGCCCGCCGGCGCTGGGAGGAGCACCGACATGCTGCATTGCATCAACCCCGAATCCGCGCTGCGGCGCAGCACGTCCGTGGCCCGAGGAGGACGCCGGTGAGCGCGGTTCCGGCGACCGCGCCAGCCGGCCGCTACCGCTGGCGGGTCTGCGCCCTGCTGCTGGCCGCGACCACGATCAACTACGTCGACCGCCAGGTGCTGGGCGTGCTGGCGCCGTTCCTGCAGGACGAGATCGGCTGGACCGAGATCGATTACGGCTACATCGTCATGGCCTTCCAGGCCGCGTACGCGATCGGCCTGCTCTGCGCCGGCGCGGTGATCGACCGCTTCGGCACCCGCATCGGCTACGCCCTGGCGATCAGCATCTGGTCGCTGGCGGCGATGGGCCATGCGCTGGCGGCCAGCGTGATCGGCTTCATCGTCGCCCGCTTCGCCCTGGGCCTGGGCGAGGCCGGCAACTTCCCGGCCGCGATCAAGACCGTGGCCGAATGGTTCCCGCGGCGCGAGCGCGCGCTGGCGGTGGGTATCTTCAACGCCGGCTCCAACATCGGCGCGATCCTGGCACCGCTGATGGTGCCGATCGTGGCCGCGGCCTGGGGCTGGCAGGCGGCGTTCCTGTGCACCGGCGTGCTCAGCGCGGCCTGGCTGGTGGTGTGGCTGGCCCGCTACCGCCCGCCGGAACAGCAGCCGGCGCTGTCGCCGGCCGAGCTGGCCCACATCCGCAGCGATCCGCCCGAGCCGGCGGTGAAGGTGCCGTGGCTGCAGCTGCTGCGCCATCGCCAGGCCTGGTCGTTCGTGGCCGCCAAGTTCATCACCGACCCGGTGTGGTGGCTGTTCCTGTTCTGGCTGGGCAAGTTCCTGGCTTCCGAGTACGACCTGTCGCTGGCCAGGATCGGCCTGCCGATGATCGTGGTCTACCTGATGGCCGACGTCGGCAGCATCGCCGGCGGCTGGCTGGCCGGGCGCTTCGTGCGCATGGGCTGGAGCATGAACCGCGCGCGCAAGGGCGCGATGCTGGTGTGCGCGCTGTGCGTGGCGCCGGTGGTGCTGGTGACCCAGGTCGACAACCTGTGGCTGGCGGTGGGCCTGATCGGCCTGGCCATGGCCGGCCACCAGGGCTGGTCGGCGAACGTGCTGACCCTGCCCTCGGACATGTTCCCGCGGCAGACGGTGGCCTCGGTGGTGGGTATCGGCGGCTTCGCCGGCGCGGTGGGCGGCATGGCGATGTCGTACTTCACCGGCTCGCAGCTGCAGTCCACCGGCAGCTACAGCACGATCTTCCTGATCGCCGGCACGGCCTACGTGGTCGCGCTGGTGGTCGTGCATCTGCTGGCGCCGCGCCTGGAGCCGGCGCGCTTCCCGCTTCCACCCGACGCCGGCGTCTGAGCCGGAGCCGTCCCGACGCCATCCCGGCTCCGTCCGCCAGCATGGCCGCCATTGCGAGAGTGAGATGACCACCCGACCCCGCTATGCCCTGTTGCTGGGCGCCCTGCTGATGCTGCCCGGAACGCTGCTGGCCAGCCCGGCCTGCCGCAGCCCGGCCGCCGTCTGCGAAACGCGCAGCAGTGGCAGCCTGCCCCTGATCGAACGCGGCACGCCGCTGCCGGTGCTGGTGGAGGAGGCCGACTTCGAGGCGGTCAGGCTTGCCGCCGAGGCGCTGCGTGGCGACCTGGCCGCGGTGGCCGGTCGCCCGGCGCCGGCCGACGCATCGCCGAAGCTGGCGATCATCGCCGGCACCCTGGGCCACAGCGCGCGCATCGACCGCATCGTGCGCGAGAAGAACCTCGACACCAGCGGCGTGGCCGGCACCTGGGAGGCCTACCTGATCCAGGTGGTCGAGCGCCCCGAGCCGGGCATCGAGCGGGCGCTGGTGGTGGCCGGTGCCGACCGCCGCGGCACCGCTTACGGCCTGTACGAACTGTCGCGCCGCATCGGCGTGTCGCCATGGACCTGGTGGGCGGACGTGCCGCCTGCCCGTCACAGCCGCCTGCACATCGCGCCCGGCCGCTTCATCGACGCGCCGAAGGTGCGTTACCGCGGCATCTTCATCAACGACGAGGACCCGGCCCTGGGCGGCTGGAGCAAGGCCACTTTCGGTGGTACCAACCATCGCTTCTACGAGCGCGTGTTCCAGCTGCTCATGCGCCACAAGGCCAACTACCTGTGGCCGGCGATGTGGCTGCCGCGCGCCTTCTACGACGATGACCCGAAGAACGCCGAGGTCGCCGACGCCTGGGGCGTGGTGATCGGCACCAGCCACCACGAGCCGATGATGCGCGCGCACGACGAATGGTCGCGCTACGGCACCGGCCCGTGGGACTACGCGCGCAATGCCGACGTGCTGAAGGAGTTCTGGCGTGGCGGCATGCAGCGGCTGGACGGACGCGAGGCGGTGGTCACCCTGGGCATGCGCGGCGACGGCGACGAGCCGATGAGCGAGGAGACCGCCACCGCGCTGCTGGAGCAGATCGTCGCCGACCAGCGGCGGATCATCGGCGAGGTCACCGGCAAGCCGGTCGAGCAGACTCCGCAGGTGTGGGCGCTGTACAAGGAAGTGCAGGACTACTATGACAAGGGCATGCGCGTGCCCGACGACGTGACCCTGCTGTTCGCCGATGACAACTGGGGCAACATCCGCCGCCTGCCCGACCCGGCCGACAGGCGCCCCGGCGGCTACGGCGTGTACTACCACTTCGACTACGTCGGCGGCCCGCGCAACTACAAGTGGATCAACACCACCCAGGTCGAGCGCGCCTGGGAGCAGATGCGCCTGGCCTGGGCGCACGGGGTGGAGCGGCTGTGGATCGTCAACGTCGGCGACATCAAGCCGCAGGAGCTGCCGATCAGCGCCTTCCTCGACCAGGCCTGGGATCCGGACGCGGCCGACCTGGAATGGATCAAGGCCTATCCGGCGGCCTGGGCGGCCGAACAGTTCGGTCCTGACCATGCCGAAGCCATCGGCCAGATCCTCACCGGCTACACCCGGCTCAACGCGCGCCGCAAGCCGGAGCTGATCTCAGCCGAAACCTGGAGCCTGGTCCACGAACGCGAGGCCGAACGCGTGCTCGGCGAGTGGGATGCGCTGGTGGCGCGCACCCAGGCCCTGGCGGCGAAGATCCCCGCCGGCCAGCGCGATGCGTGGTACCAGCTGGTCGAGTACCCGGTGCTGGCCAGCGCCAACCTCAACCACCTGCACGTGGCGGTGGCCCGCAACCGGCTGTATGCGGCGCAGGGCCGGGCCTCGGCCAACGCCTGGGCCGACAAGGCGCGCGCGCTGTTCGCCCGCGACGCCGAGCTGCAGCGCGTGTACGAGCAGGACATCGCCGGCGGCAAGTGGGCCAGCATGATGGCCCAGCCGCGCATCGGCTATACCCACTGGCAGTCGCCGCAGCGCAACGTGCTGCCGGCGCTGGCCAGCGTCGACGCACCGGAGAAGGGTGTGACCGGAGTGGCGGTGGAAGGCGATCCGACCGGCTACCCGGCCCTGCTGCGCGCGCCGCGCCTGCCCGAGCTCGATCCGGTCGCCGCGCCGACCCGCGAGGTGGTGGTGTTCAACCGCGGCCGCGCGCCGATCGCCTTCACCGCCAGCAGCCGGACCCCGTGGCTGAAGGTGTCGCCGGCCTCCGGCGAAGTCGCCGACGCGCAGCCGCTGCGGCTGGAAATCGACTGGAACGCGCTGCCCGAGGGCCGGCACGAGGGCCAGGTCTACATCCGCGGCAAGGACTGGACCGAGGTCAGCGTCACCGTGCCGGTGCACAAGCCGCCGGCGCACCGTGGCGCGCGCGGCTTCGTCGAGGGCAACGGCGTGGTCGCGATCGAGGCCGAGCACCATGCCCTCGCGGTCGCGCCGGCCGGCGGCCAGTGGCAGGTGATCCCGAACCTGGGCCGCACCCTGTCGGCCGTGACCGCCTGGCCGGCCACCGGCGGGCCGCAGGTACCGGGCGGCGACGGCGCACGGCTGGAATACCCGCTGGTGATGGACGAGGACGGCGAGGTCGAGGTGCGGGTGGTGGTGTCGCCGACCCTGGACATCGGCCACCGTGGCGGCCTGCGCTACGGCCTGTCGATCGGCGACGAGGCGCCACAGCAGGTGAACGTGCGCCTGGATCCCACCCCCGGCGACCGCGACTTCCGCGCCTGGGAAGCAGCCGTGATCGACAACGTCCATGTCGCCAGTTCGCGCCACCGCGTGCGCGCCGGCGCCAATACCCTCAAGCTGTGGCTGGTCGACCCGGGCCTGGTGTTCCAGCGCATCGAAGTCGTGCGCCGGCCGCTGCCCGCCACCACCCTCGGCCCGGAGGAAAGCGTGCGCCGCTGAGCGCGCGCCCTTCCCGTCCGCCAAGCAACCCGAAACCGGAAACTCCCCCCATGAGCCCTCCCGGCCGCCCGCTGCACCTGCACGAAGACCGCCTGTTCTCCTCCGATCCGACCCAGCGCGCGATCGCCCGCCGCCTGTACGCCGAGGTCGCCGCGCTGCCGATCGTCAGCCCGCACGGGCATACCGATCCGGCCTGGTTCGCCGGCAACGCGCCGTTCGCCAACGCCACCGAGCTGTTGCTGGTGCCGGTCCACTACGTGTTCCGGATGCTCTACAGCCAGGGCATCGACCTGGACGCGCTGGGCATCCCCCACGCCGACGGCAGCCGCGCGGACGTGGATCCGCGCGCGGCCTGGCGGGTGTTCGCGCGAAACTTCCACCTGTTCCGCGGCACGCCCTCGTCGCTGTGGCTCAACCACGTCTTCCACGAGGTGTTCGGCCTGCGCCTGCGCCTGGACGCGACCACCGCCGACCTCTACTACGACACCATCACCGAAGCGCTGGCCACCGACGCCTTCCGCCCGCGCGCGCTGTTCGAGCGCTTCAACATCGAGCTGATCGCCACCACCGAAGGCCCGCTCGACCCGCTGGCCCACCACCAGGCCATCCGTGACAGCGGCTGGCAGGGCCGGGTGGTCACCGCCTACCGCCCGGACGAGGTGGTCGATCCGGAGCACGAGGCGTTCGCCGGCGCGCTGGAGCGCTTCGGCGCGATCACCGGCGAGGACGTGCACAGCTGGGACGGCTACCTGCGCGCGCACCGCAACCGCCGCGCGTTCTTCGCCTCGATGGGCGCCACCTCCACCGACCACGGCCACGAGTCGGCGCTGACGGCAGACCTGTCCGATGCGCGGAAGCGGGAGCTGTTCGCGAAGATCCTGCGCGGCGGCTTCAGCGCGCAGGAGGCGGCGCTGTTCCGCGGCCAGGTCCTGACCGAGATGGCGGCGATGAGCCTGGACGACGGCCTGGTGATGCAGCTGCATCCGGGCTGCTTCCGCAACCACAACCCGCGGCTGTTCGCCCGCCACGGCCGCAACGTCGGCGCCGACCTGCCGCTGGCCACCGAGTACGTGCACGCGCTCAAGCCCCTGCTGGATCGCTTCGGCAACGAACCGGGCTTCCGCTTCATCCTGTTCACCCTGGACGAGAGCACCTACTCGCGCGAGCTGGGGCCGATGGCCGGGCACTATCCCTGCCTGTTCCTGGGCCCGGCCTGGTGGTTCCACGACGCGCCCGAGGGCATGTGGCGCTTCCGCGAGCAGACCCTGAGCACCGCCGGCTTCTACAACACGGTCGGTTTCAACGACGACACCCGCGCCTTCCTCTCCATCCCCGCGCGCCACGACGTGGCCCGCCGGATCGACTGCGCGGTGCTGGCCAAACTGGTGGCCGAGCACCGGCTGGAGGAGGACGAGGCGGCCGAGGTCGCGGTGGACCTGGCCTACCGGCTGCCGAAGGAGGCCTACCGGCTGTGATCGCCAGGGCGCTGCTGTTCGGCCTGCTGCTGGCGCCGTTGCTGGCTCTGGCCTCGCCGCGCGAGCGGATCCTCCTGGACAGCGGCTGGCGCTTCCACCGCGGCGATCCGCCGGGCGTGGACGGCCGTCTCGATTACGACGTGCGCCCGCAGATCGAACAGAGTGCCGACGGCAAGGTCGCCGACGCCCGCCCGGACGCGGCGGAGAAGGTCGAAGCCGACCGGCCGGTGCTCAAGCCCTGGATCCTGCCCAGCGCCAATCCGCTGCTGCCGGCGGAGCGGCGCCACCGCCGGCCCGCTGGCGAGCCGCCGGGCGGCGACGTGGCCTTCCTGCAGCCGGGGTTCGACGACAGCGGCTGGGACGCGGTGACCCTGCCCCACGACTGGGCCATCGCCGGCCCGTTCCTGGTCGAAGGCCCCTACGGCGGCATGGGCCGCCTGCCCAGCTGGGGCGTGGGCTGGTACCGGCGCACGCTGGAACTGCCGGCCGACGTCGCCGGACGCTCGCTGTTCCTCGACGTCGGCGGGGCGATGTCCTACGCCACGGTCTGGCTCAACGGCCGCCTGGTCGGCGGCTGGCCCTACGGCTACAACTCCTGGCGGCTGGACCTGACGCCCTACGCACGCCCGGGCGAAGCCAACACCCTGGCGATCCGCCTGGACAACCCGCCCGAATCGGCGCGCTGGTATCCCGGCGGCGGCCTCTACCGCGACGTGTGGCTGACCGTGGCCGATCCGGTGCACGTGGCCCAGTGGGGCAGTTTCGTCACCACGCCGGAGGTGTCGGCCGAGGCGGCGACGGTGCAGCTGCGGATCGAGGTGGACAACGACGGCCGCGGCGCGGCCCGGGTCGAAGTGGCCAGCGAACTGTTCGCGCTGGACGCCGACGGCCGCCGCGAGGGCGCGGCCGTGGCCCGGATCGCGCCGGCGACCCTGCACGTGCCCGCCGGATCCAGCGCCCGCGCCGAAGGCCGCGCGAGGATCGCCCAGCCGCGGCTGTGGGGACCGCCGCCGGAACAGCGGCCGCACCGCTACCTCGCCGTCACCACCGTCTCCCGCGACGGCCGGGTGCTGGACCGCTACGAGGCCCGCTTCGGTATCCGCGAGGTGCGCTGGGACCCGGACCGAGGCGTGGTCGTCAACGGCCGCCACGTGCCGCTGCGCGGGGTCAACCAGCACCACGACCTCGGCGCGCTGGGCGCGGCCTTCAACGTCCGTGCCGCCGAGCGCCAGCTGGAGATCCTGCGCGGCATGGGCGTCAATGCGATCCGCCTGGCGCACAACCCGCCCGACCCGCAGCTGCTGGAACTGACCGACCGCATGGGCCTGCTGGTCATCGACGAGGTGTTCGATTCCTGGGAGAAGAAGAAGACCCCGCTCGACTTCCACCTGGTCTTCCCCGACTGGCACGAGGCCGACCTGCGGGCGATGCTGCGCCGCGACCGCAACCACCCGTCCGTGATCCTGTGGAGCGTGGGCAACGAGGTCGGTGAGCAGTACGACGGGCAGGCCGGCGCGGAGATCGGCCGCAGGCTGGTGGCGATCGTGCGCGAGGAGGACCCGACCCGCCCGGCCACCGCGTCGATGAACTGGGCCAAGGCGGACATGCCCTTCCCGGCCGCGTTCGACGTCATCAACCTCAACTACCAGGGCGAGGGCATCCGCCAGGCGCCTGAGTTCGAGGGCACCGAGCGGATCCGCACCCCGCCCTCTTACCCGGCCTTCCGCGCCGCGTTTCCGGACAAGGTGATCTTCGGCAGTGAGACCGCCTCGGCCTTCAGCAGCCGCGGCGTCTACCTGTTCCCGGTGTCGCCGGAGGCGAGCGCGCCGGTGCGCGACGGCCGCGGCGGCGATTCGGCGATCCGCCAGGTCAGCGCCTACGAACTGCACGCGGTGGACTTCGGCTCCAGCGCCGACAAGGTGTTCGCCACCCTGGACCGGCATCCCTACGTGGCCGGCGAGTTCGTCTGGAACGGCTTCGACTACCTGGGCGAGCCGACCCCGTACTACGACGCGCGCAGCTCCTACAGCGGCATGATCGACCTGGCCGGTTTCCCCAAGGACCGCTACTGGCTGTACCAGTCGCGCTGGCGCCCCGACCTGCCGATGGCGCACCTGCTGCCACACTGGACCTGGCCCGGGCGCGAAGGCCAAGTGACCCCGGTGCACGTGTTCACCTCCGGCGACGAGGCCGAGCTGTTCGTCAACGGCGTCTCCCAGGGCCGGAGGAAGAAGGGACCGTACCAGTACCGGCTGCGCTGGGACGAGGTGGTCTACCGCCCCGGCGAGCTGCGGGTGCAGGCCTATCGCGACGGCAAGCCATGGGCGAGCGACACGGTGCACACCGCCGGCGCGGCGGCGGCGCTGGAAGCGACGGTGGACCGCGCGCGCATCGCCGGCGACGGCCGCGACCTGGCCTTCGTCAGCGTGGGCGTGCTCGACGCGGCCGGCCGCCCGGTGCCGACCGCGACCGACCTGCTGCGCTTCCGGGTCGAAGGCCCGGCGGTGCTGGTGGCCACCGACAACGGCGACGCCACCGACATGACCGCCTTCCCCTCGCCCGAGCGCAAGGCCTTCAGCGGCAAGGCCCTGGCCATCGTCCGCGGGGTGCCGGGCCAGTCCGGCACCGCGACGCTGACGGTGGAGTCGGAAACGCTGCAGGCGGCGAAGGTCGGCATCCGGATCGAAGCGGTCCAGACAAAGGGAGCAGAACCATGACCCACCCACGCACCGCACTCGGCCCGATCCACGGCCTGGCATCCGCCCTCGCCCTGGGCCTAGCGCTCGCCGCCGGCGCGATGCCGGCCCGCGCCGCCGATGCGCCGGCCGCCACCCTCAAACAGGTCTATGCCGGCGATTTCCTGCTCGGCACTGCGGTCAACGACGCGATCGTCAGCGGCGAGGACGCCAGCTCGCAGGCGCTGGCGGTGCGGCACTTCAACGCCATCACCCTGGAAAACGCCATGAAGGCCGAGGTGCTGCACCCGCGGCCCGGCGAATGGGACTTCGCCGCGGCCGACGCCTTCGTCGAATTCGGGCGCAGGCACGGCATGTTCGTCGTCGGCCACACCCTGGTCTGGCACAACCAGACCCCGGACTGGTTCTTCCGGGACGAGGCCGGCGAGGCCCTGTCCAGCGAGCGGCTGGCCGAACGCATGCGCCAATACATCGAGACCGTGGCCGGCCGCTATGCCGGCAAGGTCCAGGCCTGGGACGTGGTCAACGAGCAGATCGGCGAGGACGGCCGCTACCGCGATACCACCTGGGTGCGCGGCATCGGCGACGGCGACGAACTGATGCGGCTTGCGTTCACGTACGCGGCGAAGTACGCACCGGATACCGAGCTCTACTACAACGACTTCAACGCCTGGCGCCCGGAGAAGGTCGCCGGCATCGTGCGCATGGTGAAGATGCTGCAGGCCCACGGCATCCGCATCGACGGCATCGGCATCCAGGGCCACTGGGGCCTGAACTACCCGGCCCTGGCCGACATCGAGGCGGCGATCGACGCCTACGCCGCGCTCGGGGTCAAGGTGATGATCACCGAGCTGGACGTGGACGTGCTGCCGCTGACCCGGGAGGGCCAGATCATCGGCCAGGGGATGGCCCACCCGCAGTTCCAGCTGCCGGAGTTCAAGCGCTTCCTCGACCCGTACCGCGACGGCCTGCCGGCGGACGTGCAGCGGCAGCTGGCCGACCGCTACGCCGAGCTGTTCGCGCTGTTCCACCGCAAGGCCGACAAGCTGGCGCGGGTGGCGGTGTGGGGCGTGGCCGACGACATGTCCTGGAAGAACGGCTACCCGATCCCGGACCGCACCAACTATCCGCTGCTGTTCGACCGCGAGCGCCAGCCCAAGCCGGCGCTGGATGCCGTGCTCAAGGTGCCGCGGGGGCGTTGACCGGTTCCGTCCTCGTCAGCGCAGGATGGTGCCGCCCCGGTGTGCCCGCGGCCAGCCTGAAGCAGACAGGCAGGCCGCGGACGCGTCGCACCGGCTGAGACGTGCCGCGGATACAACCCCGTGGCCCCGACGGAGCCATCATGTCCGCACTCGCCCCGCTTTCCGCCTTCGACTCCCCTGCCCTGCCCGTCCCCGCCGGTGACGGCGCCAGCTTTGCCGTGCGCCTGGCCGGCAAGTACCAGGGGCGGGTGACCGGGCACTTCGTCCAGCCCGGACGCGAGGGTCGCTACGTACCGCTGCCGGAAGGCCTGCCCGAACGCCTGGCCGCCGCCCTGCGCGCGCGGGGCGTGGAGCAGCTGTACGCACACCAGGCGCAGGCCTGGGACGCGGTGGCCGCCGGGGGCAATGTGGTGCTGGCCACGCCCACCGCCTCGGGCAAGTCGCTGTGCTACGCCCTGCCGGTGGTCAGCGGGGTCATGACCCGCAAGGCCAAGGCTTTGTACCTGTTCCCGACCAAGGCCCTGTCGCAGGACCAGGTGGCCGAGCTGCTGGAGCTCAACCGGGCCGGCGACCTGGGCCTCAAGCCCGCCACCTTCGACGGCGACACCCCCGGCGACCAGCGCCAGGCGATCCGCCTCAACGGCGACATCGTGGTTTCCAACCCGGACATGCTCCACCAGGGGATCCTGCCGCACCACACCAAGTGGGCGCAGTTCTTCGAAGGCCTGCAGTACGTGGTGATCGACGAGATCCACAGCTACCGCGGCGTGTTCGGTTCGCACCTGGCCAACGTGCTGCGCCGGCTCAGGCGCGTGTGCGCGTTCTATGGCTCCAGCCCGCAGTTCATCCTGTGCTCGGCGACCATCGGCAACCCGAAGGAGCATGCCGAGGCGCTGCTGGAGGACGAGGTACGGGCGATCACCGAGTCCGGCGCCCCCACCGGCGACCGCCACGTGCTGCTGTGGAACCCGCCGGTGGTCAATCCGGACCTGGGCCTGCGCGCCTCGGCGCGCTCGCAGTCCAACCGTATTGCCAGGGCCGCGCTCAAGGCCGGGCTCAAGACCCTGGTGTTCGCCCAGTCGCGGACCATGGTCGAGGTGCTGACCAAGTACCTCAAGGACGTGTTCGACAGCGACCCGCGCAAGTCGGCGCGGGTGCGCGCCTACCGCGGCGGCTACCTGCCGACCGAGCGGCGCGAGGCCGAGCAGGCCATGCGCGCCGGCCGCATCGACTGCATCGTCTCCACCTCGGCGCTGGAGCTGGGCGTGGACATCGGCAGCCTGGACCTGGTGGTGCTCAACGGCTATCCCGGCTCGGTGGCCGCGACCTGGCAGCGCTTCGGCCGTGCCGGACGCCGCCAGCAGGCCTCGCTGGGGGTGATGGTCGCCAGCTCCGATCCGCTGGACCAGTACATGGTCCGCCACCCGGAGTTCTTCTCCGCGGCCCCGCCGGAACATGCGCGCATCGCCCCGGACCAGCCGGTGATCCTGCTCGACCACATCCGCTGCGCCGCGTTCGAGCTGCCGTTCCTGCAGGGCGAGCGTTTCGGCAGCGTGGTGCCGGAGGTGTACCTGCAGCTGCTGGCCGAGGATGGGGTGGTCCACCCGGAAGGCGGACGCTGGGAGTGGATCGCCGACAGCTACCCGGCCAACGCGGTGAGCCTGCGCTCGGTGGCCGATGGCAACTTCGTGGTCGTCGACCGCACCGACGGCCGCCAGGTGATCATCGCCGAGGTCGACTTCAGCTCCGCGCCGCTGATGCTCTACGAAGGCGCGATCCACATGGTGCAGTCGGTGCCCTACCAGGTCGAGCGCCTGGACTGGGAGGGCCGCAAGGCCTACGTCACCCGCACCCACGTCGACTACTACACCGACGCGATCGACTACACGAAGTTGAAGGTGCTCGAACGCTTCGACGGGGTGATCGCCGGCGCCGGCACCTGCCACCATGGCGAGGTGCACGTGGTCCGGCGCGTGTCCGGCTACAAGAAGATCCGCTACTACACCCACGAGAACATCGGCTACGGGCCGGTGACCCTGCCCGACCAGGAGCTGCACACCTCGGCGCTGTGGTGGCAGCTGCCGCAGGCGGAGCTGGAAGCGCGCTTCGCCTGCCGCCAGGACGCGCTGGACGGCTTCCTCGGCGCCGGCTATGCGCTGCACGTGGTGGCCAAGGTCGCGGTGATGGCCGAGTCGGCCGACCTGCAGAAGGCGGTGGGCAGCGGCGACGGCGCCTGGTTCGCCAGCGGCGACGGGCGCGGCCGCGGCCAGCTGCGCGCACTGGACGGCAGCATGGTCGACCCGGAGCGCCACGACAGCTTCGTGCCTACGGTGTACCTGTACGACAACTACCCCGGCGGCATGGGCCAGAGCGAGCCGCTGTGGAAGCGGCAGCGCGAGGTGGTCACCCGGGCACGCGAGCTGGTCTCCGGCTGCGACTGCAAGGCCGGCTGCCCCGCCTGCGTCGGGCCAGTGCTGGCGGCGCAGGAGGACGTGGACGCCACGCCGAAGTCCCTGGCCCTGCGCGTGCTTGGCGCCCTGGAGGCGGCATGAGCCTGTCCCTGGCCAAGCTGCAGCAGCTCAAGCGCCAGGCCGGCGGCACCTCGCCGGCGCGACCTGCGCAGGCACCCGCACCTGCGCCCGCCTCGCCCGCATCCCGCGCGCCCGACCTGGACCAGCTGCGCCGGCTGCTGCGCGTTCGGGCGCGCCCGTTCGCCGCACCCCTCGGCGGCGATCGCGGCCTGCCCGGCACAGAGATCGCCAAGGGGCTGTTCCTGGTGGAGGAGTTCCTGCCGGCGCCCGGCGTGCCGGAGCTTCTGGACGGCGCCTTCGACCGCGGCGAGCCGATCGTCTGCGAGGACGTGCTGTTCTTCGATACCGAGACCACCGGCCTGGCCGGCGGCACCGGCACCCGCGCCTTCATGATCGGCGCGGCGGACTGGCACGGTCAGCAACTGCGCATCCGCCAGCTGACCCTGGCCAGCATGGGCGCCGAGGCCGCCATGCTCGACGTGTTCGCCAGCTGGCTGCAGCCACGCAGCATCCTGTGCAGCTACAACGGCAAGTGCTACGACGCCCCGCTGCTCAATACCCGGTACCGCCTCGCCCGGCGCAGCAGCCCCCTGCCGGGCCTGCGCCACGTCGACCTGCTGTTCCCCACCCGGCGCAGCTACCGCGGCGTGTACGAGAACTGCCGCCTGGCCACGATCGAACGCCACGTGCTGCAGATCGTGCGCGAGGACGACCTGCCGGGATCGGAGGCGCCGCCGCGTGGCTGGGCTATATCCGCGGCGGCGGCAGCGGCCTGCTGCGGCGGGTGCTGGCCCACAACCGCCAGGACGTGATCACCCTGTCGCGGCTGCTGGCGCGGCTGGCACGCCCGCCGCAGCGGCTGGAGCTATGCGCCAGCGGCCGGTCCGCGCCGGCCTGAACCCGGCTTCATGCGCGGCCGCGGCGGGCGATTGCCGCCCTGCCGGGCGGCCGGCATAGTGCAGGCCTCCCACCAGCGACGCAGGGCTGCACGATGCAGGGTGAAGGCCAGGGTTCCGCAGCGGAACCGTTGCAGCACAGTGACGTGGTGATCCTGGGGGGAGGGCTTGCCGGCCTGACCCTGGCCTTGCAACTGCGCCAGCGCAACCCGGACCTGGCCGTGACCGTGCTCGAGCGGCGCGCGCACCCGGTGCGCGAGGCCGCGCACAAGGTCGGCGAGTCCACGGTAGAGATCGGCGCGCATTACTTCGCCGACGTGCTGGGCCTGCGCGAGCACCTGGAGACCGACCAGGTGCGCAAGTACGGGCTGCGCTATTTCTTCACCGACGGCCAGCACCGGGTGCAGGACTGCAGCGAGATGGGCGTCAGCCACCTGCTGCCCACGCCGTCCTGGCAGCTGGACCGCGGCCGCTTCGAGAACTTCCTCGGCGACCGGGTGCGCGAGGCCGGCGTGGAGTTCCTCGACCAGGCGGTGGTGCGTACGCTGGACCTGTCCGAATCCGATGCGTCGCACCGGGTGGAGTTCGAGCACGATGGCACGCGCCGCGCGCTCACCGCGCGCTTCGTGGTCGATGCCTCCGGCCGTGCCGGACTGATCAAGCGCAAGCTCGACCTGGCCCAGCCCAACGACCACGACGCCAACGCGGTGTGGTGGCGGATCGACGCCCAGACCGATCTGGACCAGTGGTCGGACGATGCGTGGTGGCGGGAGCGCTTCGCGCCGGCGCGGCGGGTCGACTCCACCAACCACATGTGCGGCCCGGGCTACTGGTTCTGGCTGATCCCGCTGGCCTCCGGCTCGCATTCGCTGGGCATCGTCTGCGACGCGAAGATGCACCCGCTGGAGACCATGAACACCCACGCCAAGGCCATGGAGTGGCTGCGCCAGCACCAGCCACGGGTGCACGAGGCGCTGGAACGGCCGGAGTACACGCTGCAGGACTTCCTGTTCCTGCGCCACTTCTCCTACGGCTGCAAGCAGGTCTATTCCGAACATCGCTGGGCGTTGACCGGCGAGGCCGGGCTGTTCCTGGACCCGTTCTATTCGCCGGGCAGCGACTTCATCGCCATCAGCAACACCTACGTGTGCGAGCTGGTGGAGCTGGACCGCGCCGGCAAGCGGATCGGCCCCTACGCCGAGTTCTACCAGCAGCTGTACTTCTCTTTCTACGAGAACACGCTGACCCTCTACCAGGACCAGTACCCGATCTTCGGCCACCCGCAGGTAATGCCGGTCAAGGTGCTGTGGGACTACGTCTTCTACTGGGCGCTGCTGGCGCCGCTGTTCTTCAGCGGCCGGCAGGCCGACCTGGCGATCCTGTCGCGGCTCAAGCCCTACTTCGCCGAGGGACGGGCGCTCAACCTGGCCATGCAGCGGCTGATGCGCGAATGGGGCACCCGCGACCACGCCCCGGACCTGCACCAGGCGCGCGCCTTCGACCAGTACCAGGTGGACTGGTGCCGTGAAATGAACGGCGCGCTGACCGACAAACTGGATGACGATGCCTACGTCGCCCGCACCGACCGCTGGGTGGCCGGCATGCGCCAGCTGGCGGCCGAGGTGTCGGCCTTGGCACGCGCAGCCTTCCCGGACATCGACGACCACGGCCTGGATGCGCTGCTGGCCGGCCACGACATGGACGCACACGCGCAGATGCTGCCGGCGCACTGGTTCAGCCCGGCGCAGCGCGCGCTGGAAGCCGCCGGCGCCTGACGCGCCAGGTTGCAGCGCACCTGGCGGCAGGCCACACGCCAGAGCGCCGCCACGCCGCGTCCGCGCTGTTCGCTCAGAGCATCAGGTCCAGCAGCAGCACCCCCGCCAGCCCGACCACCGAGATGGTGGTTTCCATCACCGTCCACGAGGCGAAGGTCTGCTTCATGGACAGGTTGAAGAACTCCTTGAACATCCAGAAGGCCGAGTCGTTGACGTGCGAGCCGAACACGCTGCCTGCGCCGACCGCCAGCACCATCAACTCCGGCGACACGCCCGTGCTCTCGACCAGCGGGCCGACCACGCCGGCGGCGGTGATCACAGCCACGGTGGAGGAGCCGATCATCACCCGCAGCAGCGCGGTGGCCAGCCACGCGAACAGCAGCGGCGGCATGTGCCAGGCGCTGGCCAGCGCGGCGATGGTCGCGCCCACACCGCTGTCCACGAGCACCTGCTTGAACACGCCACCGGCGGTGATGATCAGCAGGATCACCGCGATGCCGCTGATCGCGGCATTGAGCCAGCGGGTCTGCGTCTCCAGGCCGACGCCGCGGCGGTAGCCGAGGAACCAGAACGCGATCAGCGTGGACAGCAGCAGCGCCACGGTCGGGTTGCCCAGGAACAGCAACGCGGTGCGTGCCAGGCCTTCTGGAAGCAGGCCTTCGGCCACTACCGAGACGCTGATCAGCAGCACCGGCGACAGTGCGATCAGGAACGAGCGGGTAGCCCCCGGCAGCCCGCCCTTCAGTCCGTCCGCGGTGCCGTTGAACAGGTCCGGCAGCGGCGGATTGATCGCCTTCAGCCGTCGTGACAGCCACGGCCCGGCGATCACCACCGCGGGAATCGCCATGACGATGCCGTACAGCAGGGTGCGGCCCATGTCCGCGCTGAACGCGTTGACCAGCACCACCGGCCCCGGATGCGGCGGCAGGAAGCAGTGGGTGGTGCTGAGCGAGGCCACCGTTGGGATGGCCAGCTGCAGGATCGGCAGGCCGGTGCGGCGGGCCAGCGAGAAGATCAGCGGGACCAGGATGATGAAGCCGGCATTGAAGTACAGCGGGATGCCGACCAGGAAGCCGGTCAGCAGCAGCGCCCACTGGATGTTGCGCTCGCCGAACGCGCCGACCAGGGTGGTGGCGATCTTCTCCGCCGCCCCGCTCTCCTCCAGCACCTTGCCCAGGATCGCGCCGAGCACGATCACCAGGGCCAGGCCCGCCAGGGTGCTGCCGACGCCGGCGTCGATGGTCTTCACCAGGGCCTGCGGCTCGATCCCCAGGGCCAGGCCCATCGGGATCGCGACCACCAGCAGCGACAGGAACGGGCTCAGCTTGCGCGCGGTGAGGAAGATCTGCAGCGCGATCCCCGCGGCGATGATGAGGAAGGTGACCATCGGAGCTCCCCGGTAATGCGAAGGAATCCCGCGGCCGGCCGTGGCCGGCGCGGGCATGGCGGTGTGGTGTCAGTCCCCAGCCGCGGCGCGGCGCTGCGCCAGTACCTCGCGGCCGGCGCGCAGGGTCTCGACGATGGCGTCCACGTCATAGACGCAGCCCCCCCAGGTGCCGCCGCAGGCTTCCTGCAACGCGGCCCACAGGCGCGTATCGGCCGGCAGCTTCGGATGCGGGGCGATCGCCGGGTGCACCGGGCGCGAGGCCAGCAGCGCCGCGCCTTGCTCCGGCCACAGCGGCTGCGCCGGGTCGGTACCGACGAAATCGATGCGGCCCTGCAGGGTGTTGCGGTCGATCTCGATGCGCACCTGGTCGCCGTCACGCAGGCGCCCGATCGGGCCGCCGGCCAGCGCCTCCGGGCCGACGTGGCCGATGCAGGCGCCGGTGGACACGCCGGAGAAGCGCGCGTCGGTCAGCACCGGGACGTGTTTTCCCCAGGGCAGGTACTTGAGCGCGGAGGTGAGCTGGTAGGTTTCCTCCATGCCGGTGCCGGCCGGGCCGCAGCCGGCCAGCACCACCACGTCGCCGGCCACCACCGCGCCGGGGCCCTTGCGCTTGATCGCGGCGATCGCCTCGTGCTCGGAGGCGAACACCCGCGCCGGGCCGGTGTGGCGGTAGACGTTGTCGGCGTCGACCACGGTCGGATCGATCGAGGTGGCCTTGATCACCGAGCCTTCCGGCGCGAGGTTGCCCACCGGGAACACCAGCGCCGAGGTCAGGCCCGCCGCGCGCGCGGCATCGGGCCCCATGATCACCTGGCCTGGGTCCACGCCGTCCAGCTCGCGCAATCGCTGCCGCGCGATGCGGCGCGCCTCGCTGCGCTCCCACCATTCCAGATTCTCGCCGACGGTGGCGCCGCTGACGGTGGGCGCGTCGAGGTGCAGCAGCCCCATCTCCCGTAGGTGCAGCATCACCTCCGGCACGCCGCCGGCCATGAACACCTGCACCGTGGGATGGTGGCGCGGCCCGTTGGGCAGGGCGTCGACCAGGCGCGGGGTGGCGCGGTTGGCGGCGGTCCAGTCGGCCACCGTCGGCGGCGCCAGCCCGGCGGCATGCGCGATTGCCGGCACGTGCAGCAGCAGGTTGGTCGAGCCGCCGAACGCGGCGTGCACCACCAGCGCGTTCTCCAGGGCCTGGCGGGTGAGGATCGCCGCCAGCGGCGTGCCGGCCTGGGCCAGGCGCACCAGCGCCAGCGCCGAGCGCCGCGCCATGTCCAGCCACACCGGCTCGCCGGACGGCGCCAGCGCGCTGTGCGGCAATGCGATCCCCAGCGCCTCGGCGATCACCTGCGAGGTCGCCGCGGTGCCGAGGAACTGGCAGCCGCCGCCCGGCGAGCCGCAGGCGCGGCAACCCATCGCCGCCGCGTGTTCCAGGTCGATCAGGCCGTGCGCGTAGCGCGCGCCGATGGTCTGCACCTTGGCGGTGTCCTCGGCCCCGCGCGCCGGCAGGGTTACCCCGCCGGGCACGATCACTCCGGGCAGCTCGCCGCAGCCGGCCAGGGCCAGCATCATCGCCGGCAGGCCCTTGTCGCAGGTGGCGATGCCGAGCACGCCGCGGCGGGTGGGCAGCGAGCGCACCAGCCGGCGCATCGTCATCGCCGCGTCGTTGCGGTACGGCAGGCTGTCGAACATGCCGGTGGTGCCCTGGGTACGACCGTCGCAGGGATCGGAGCACATCACCGAGAACGGCAGCCCTCCCTCGCCGGCCAGGGTCTCGGCCGCGGCGCGCACCAGCCGGTCGATCTCCCAGTGGCCGGTGTGCAGGCCCAGCGCGACCGGCCGGCCGTCCTCGGCGCGCAGGCCGCCCTGGGTGCTGAGGATCAGGTAGGGATCGCGCGCGATCTCGCTGGCGCGCCAGCCCATGCCGGCGTTCTGGGTCATGCCGAACAGGTGGCCGCTGGGCGCCTGGCGCAGGGTGGCGTCGTCGATCGGCAGGCGCCCGGACGGGCCCTCGCCGGAGGTGCGGGTGGCGGCCAGCGCGGCGCCGTCACCGAGGATCGCGTCGAGGACGCCGTCTGCTGGACCGTCGCCGTGCATGCCGTGCCTCACGCGTCGGCGGTGGTCCACTGCCCGTCGACCAGGCGCAGCAGGCTACCGGTGGGATTGGCGTCGCGCAGCGCCGGCGGCAGCCGGTGCGGGCGCACGTTGTCGTAGCTGTGCAGCGCCGAGAAGCGCAGCAGCGAGGCCGGGATGCCGACCGCGGTGAACGCCGGATGGCCGGTGGCCGGGTACGGGCCGCCGTGGTTCTGCGCCGGCGATACCGCCACGCCGGTGGGCATGCGGTCGTTGATCAGGCGGCCGACGCGGGTGCGCAGCACCGGCGCCAATGCGTCGTACAGCGCGTCGTCCGCACCGGCGGTGTCGCTGTAGAGCGTGCCGGTGAGGTTGCCTTCCAGCGCCTGCGCGATCCGCAGCAGCTGTTCCTGCGACTCGGCCAGTACCAGCAGGCAGACCTGGCCGAAGGCTTCGTTCTGCAGCTGCCGCGGGCTCTCCAGGAAGCGGCTGCCGGACACCTTGAGCAGGGTCGGCTGGAAGCCATAGCCGGCCGCGTCCGCGGCGATGCCGCCACCGGCCAGCAGCTCGGCACCGGCCGCGCGCAGGGCCGCCACCGCCTCGCCCACCGATTCCGGCGCGCGCGCGGTCAGCAGCACGCCGGCGGCGGTGGCCTCGGTCAGGCGCTGCATTTCCCGAACGAAGGCATCGGTGTGCCCGCCCGGCGCCAGCACGGCCACGCCCGGGCGGGTGCAGAACTGGCCCGCGCCCATCGCGCACGAGCCGGCCAGCTCGGCGGCGATCGCCGCGCCGCGCTCGGCCAGCGCGCCGGGCAGCACGAACACCGGGTTGACGCTGGACATCTCCAGGTACGCCGGCTTGCCGGCCGCGTCGGCGGCGGCCTTGATCGCCATGCCGGCCGGACGGCTGCCGGTGAAGGCCACCGCGGCGGTGCGCGGATCGGCCACCGCGCGCAGGCCCAGCGCATTGCCGGTGTGGAAGAACATCTGCACCGCGCCGGATGGCAGGCCTCTGGCCTGCACCGCCTCGGCCGCGGCCTGGGCCAGCAGCAAAGAGGTGTACGGATGCGCCGGGTGCGCCTTGGCGATCACTGGATTGCCCGCGGCGATCGCCGCAGCGAAGTCCCCGCCGGCGATGCCGTTGAACGCGAACGGGAAGTTGTTGGGGCCGAACACCAGCACCGGGCCGCCCAGCGGGCCGTGCATGGAGCGCAGGTTGTTGGCGGTGTCGAGGGTCGGGCGTGCCCAGCCGCCGTCGCGCGCGGCCCGCGCGGCCTGGCGCAGCTGGCCGGTGCTGCGCGGCAGCTCGGCGGTGCGCAGGCGCGGCTCCACCGGCAGGCCGGTCTCGCGGTGCGCGGATTCGATCAAGGCCTCGGCGCGCGCTTCGATGCCCGCGGCATACGCCTCCAGGAACGCGGAGATGCGCTCGCCTGGCAGCCGCGCCATTTCGGTGGCGGCGCGCTGGCCGGCGTCGAGCATCGCGTCCAGGTCGTCCCAGCCTGAGATCGGGAAATCGTGCGCATCCAGTTCCAGCTTCCGCGAGGGATCGAACGCGCGGAAGCTGCCGGCCGGAGCGCGGGCGGCCACCCAGCGGCCGTCGAGGAGGATGGATTGCAGGTTGGACGCCGTCATAGCACCGGGTTCTCCAGGACCAGGCCGCCGATGTCGATGCGCACGACGTCGCCGGCCTGCAGGGTGAAGCTCTCGTCCGGCACGATCCCGGTGCCGGTGAACAGGAACGCGCCGTGCGGGAACGACAGCTCGCGGAACAGGTAGCCGGCCAGTTCCTCCAGGCCGCGCTTGATCTGCGAGCTGCGGGTCTGCCCGGCGAACGCCAGCTCCCCGCCGCGGTGGATCTGCAGGTCGATGGCCAGGTCGCGCAGGGCGTCGGCGGCGCACAGGACGATGCCCGGGCCGAGCGCGCAGGCACCGTCGTAGACCTTGGCCTGCGGCAGGTAGAGCGGGTTCTCGCCCTCGATGCTGCGCGAGGACACGTCGTTGCCGACGGTGTAGCCGCGGATGCCGCCGGCGCTGTCCAGCAGCAGCACCAGCTCGGGCTCGGGCACGTTCCAGGCGCTGTCGGCGCGCACCCGGATGCCTTCGCGGTGGCCGCGGGTGCGCCAGCCGCAGGCCTTGAAGAACAGCTCCGGGCGCGCCGCCGAATAGACCTTCTGGTAGACGTCGGCGCTCTGCGATTCGGCCTCGCGCGCCATCCGGCTGCTGAGGTAGGTGACGCCGCTGGCCCAGGCTTCCTGCGCGTCCTCGATCGGCGCCAGCAGGGGACCGTCGGCCGGCGCGCCGCGTTCGGGCGCGGCCAGCTGCGCCTGCGCGGCATCGGCCGGCAAGGCCAGCCAGGCGGCGAGGCTGAAGCCGGCGGGAAGATAGCGGCCGTCCAGGGCCCAGCGCGGGCCCTCGGAGGTGGCGTGGCGGGTCAGGCGGGCGGTCATCGGGCACTCCACGGGGACGGACGGTTTGCAGGGAACGGCTACGGCTTCGCCGCCGCGGCCAGTGCGTGGCGCACCGCGTCCGGCGTCGCCGGCGCCAGCGCGGCGTAGGCCTCACCCAGCGCGGCGGCGAAGCGCGGGTCGCCGGCCAGCGCACCGAACACGCCGTCCAGGGCCAGGAATCCGGCGACGTCTTCGGCCTCGCCGGTGCAGGCCGCGCCGGTGCGCGCCAGCGCCTCGGCCAGCGGGTCGTCGATCGCCACTCCGTTTCGCGCCTGTCGCGCCACGAACCGCAGCCAGCCGGCCACCGGCAGGCACAGGCGCGCGACCGGGCGGCCGGCGGCCAGCGCCTCGGCGATCGTGCCGAGCAGGCGCACCGGGATCTTCTGCGAGCCGTCCCAGGCGATCTGCGCCAGCAGGTGGCGGATGGCCGGGTTGCGGAAGCGGGCCAGGATCGCGTCGACGTAGGCCTGCGGGTCGAAGCCCGGCAGGGCCTGCAAGGAGGGCACGATGTCCTGCCGCATCAGCCGCTCGACGAAGCCGGCCAGCACCGGCTCGGCCATCGCCGCGGCCACCGTCTCCAGTTCCAGCAGCGAGCCGAGGTAGGCCAGCGCCGAATGCGGGGCGTTGAGCAGGCGCAGCTTGGCCCGGTCGTAGCCGGCGATGTCGGCGCCTACCACCACCCCGACCCGCTCCAGCGGCGGCCGGCCGTGGCGGAAGTCGTCCTCCACCACCCATTGGGCGTACGGCTCGCGCTGCACCGGCCAGGCGTCGGCCACGCCCAGGGCCGCGGCGACCCGCGCGCGCACCGCGTCGTCGGTGGCCGGGGTGATGCTGTCGACCATCGAACGCGGGAACCCGGTTTCGGCTTCGATCCACGCCGCCAGCGCCGGATCCAGCCGGCGCGCGTAGTCCAGCACCGCGCGGCGCAGGCGGCCGCCGTTGTCGGCGAGGTTGTCGCAGCTGAGCACGGTGTACGCCGCCAGGCCGCGCTCGCGGCGCAGGCGCAGGCCCTCGACCAGCCAGCCGACCGCGCTGACCGGCGTCCGCGGCGCGGCCAGGTCGTGGACGATGTCCGGGTGGCCGGCATCGATCCCGTCGGCGGACAGGCAGTAGCCCTTCTCGGTGATGGTCAGGGTCACCAGCCGCACCTGCGGATCGGCCAGCCGCGCCAGCACGGCCTCGCGTTCCTGCGGCGCGCACAGCACCTCGCGGATCGAACCGATCACCCGCAACGCGGATCGCCCGCCGTCGCGCGCGCCCAGCAGCTCCAGCGCGTACAGGCCGTCCTGCGGACGCAGGGCGTCGCGCACCCCGGCGCTGTGCAGCGACACCGCGCTGATCGCCCAGTCCGGATCGTGCGCCAGCAGGTCGTCGAGGTAGACCGCCTGGTGGGCGCGGTGGAACGCACCCGGGCCGAAGTGGACGATGCCGATGCGGGTCGCGGCGCGGTCGTACGCGGGCACGGCGACGTACGCGGGCAGCGCATGCAGGTTGGCATCGGACAGTCGGGGAACGGGTGGAACCTGGTTCATCGGACTCGTGGATCGAGGCTGGAAGGGAAGGCCCGCATCGCGGCGCGGGCCGCGGCGGACCGCTGGAGGATGGGGATCGGCGAAACCGGCGGCCTGGGAGTGTCCGCCGGCTCCGCCTCACCCCGGCCGCCCGTACCCCGGAGAGAGGGGACGGGCGGCGACAACGCTCATCGGGCCGGATCCACCTGCAGCGTGGCGCGCTGGCGCACGTCCGCGCTGGAGGCGCCGACCTGGACCTCGTAGCGGCCCGGATCGACCACGTAGGCGCCGGCCTGCGCGTCGTAGCGGCGCAGGTCGCGTTCGGGGACGAGGGTGAATTCCAGCGCACGGCTCTCGCCCGGCTGCAGGTGCACGCGCTGGAAGCCGCGCAGCTCCTTCAGCGCGCGCGGCTGCGCCGGCTGCAGCGGCTGCGCCAGATCCAAAGACGCCAGGTACAGCTGCACCACCTCGTCGCCGGCGCGCGCGCCTTCGTTCTTCACCGTCACCGCGATCTTGACCGGATCGCCCGCGGCGGCCCGGCCGCGGTCCAGGCGCAGGCCCGAGTAGCCGAAGCGGGTGTACGACAGGCCGTGGCCGAACGGGTACAGCGGCTCGCCGCCGAAATAGCGGTAGGTGCGGCCGGCCATGGCGTAGTCGTCGAACGCGGGCAGCTTCTCGTCGGCCTTGTAGAAGGTCACCGGCAGGCGGCCGGAGGGATTGGCGTCGCCAAACAGCACGTCGGCCACCGCGCTGCCGCCGCGCTGGCCCGGATACCACGCGACCAGGATGCCCGGCACGTGCTGCTCGGCCCAGTCCACCGCCAGCGCCGAGCCGGTGGTCAGCACCAGCACCACCGGCGTGCCGGTCGCCTGCACGGCCTCCAGCAGCTTGCGCTGGGTGGCCGGCAGGCGGATGTCGGTGCGGTCGCCGCCGGCGAAGCCGGGATAGTTGACCGTCATCTCCTCGCCTTCGACGTCGCCGGTCAGGCCGCCGACGAACACCACCACCTCGGCGCCGCGCGCGGCCTCGACCGCTTCTTCGAACGGCGGCCGGGCACCCGGCATGCGCCAGGCCAGGCGCACGCCGGCGTCGCGTTCCAGCTCCTGGTATTCCAGGCGGATGTCGTAGGCGCGGCCGCCCTCCAGCTGCACCGTGGCCTGGTCGGCGGTGAGGCGGTCGGCCTTGCGCCAGCGGTCGATCACCGGCTTGCCGTCCAGGTACACGCGCACGCCGTCGTTGGCGGCCGCCTCCAGCACGTACTCGCCCGACACCGGCGGCAGCAGCTGGCCGCTCCAGCGGATGGAGAAGTCGTCGGCCGGCACCGCCTCGTCGGGGCCGGCCTCGCCGCGCGCCAGCAGGTTGTCGGTCGGCGAGCCGCGGTCCCAGCTGAAGCCGATCACCGGATCCACCCGCACCAGCGCCGGCGTGCCGGACAGGCCGGGGTTGCGGAAGTACTCGCCGCGCAGGCCGCGCTCGCTCGCGCCCGCGGCCGGGCGCAGGTACTGCGCCTCCACCAGCGGCGTAGCGGCCGGGTCGCTGCGCCCTTCCACCAGGTCGGCACCGCGGGCGTAGACGACCTGCGCCTGCGGCGCCGCCTCGCGGATGCCGCGCAGGATCGTCACCGGGTCGGCAGGAGTACCGAAGTAGTTGCCCAGCAGGGCCATGGTGTCGTCGGCCGTGGGGCCGATCACCGCGATCCGCTTGGTCTGCCGCGACAAGGGCAGGACGCCGTCGTTCTTCAGCAGGACGATCGATTCCTGGGCCATCTTCCGCGCCAGCGCGTCATGCTGCGGCGACTGCACCACCGAGTACGGGATCTGCGCCCACTTCACCCGCTCCGGCGGGTCGAACATGCCCAGGCGCATGCGCGCGGCGAACAGCCGCCCGAGCGAATCGTCCAGTTCGGCCTCGTCGATCAGGCCCTGCCTGACCGCGACCGGCAGGTGCTTGGCGTAGGTTTCGCCGCAGTTGAGCTCGGTACCCTTCTTCACCGCCAGCGCCGCGGCTTCCTCTGGGGTGGCGACGATCCTGTGGTTCTTCCAGATGTCCACGATCGCCCAGCAGTCGGACATCACGTAGCCCTTGAAGCCCCAGTCGCGGCGCAGGGTGTCGAGCAGCAGGAACTGGCTGGCGCTGGCCGATTCGCCGTAGACCCGGTTGTAGGCGCCCATCACCGCGTACACGCCGCCTTCCTTGACCAGGGCCTCGAACGCCGGCAGGTAGGTGTCGTACAGGTCCTGCTTGGAGGGGTGCACGTCGAAGGTGTGGCGGTCGGCCTCCGGGCCGCTGTGCACGGCGAAGTGCTTGGCGGTGGCGTCGAGCTTGCGGTAGTCCGGGTCCAGCGGCGCGCCGGTCGCCGGGTCCATGCCCTGCAGGCCGCGCACGAACGACACGCCCATCCGCGCGGTCAGGTACGGGTCCTCGCCGTAGGTCTCCTGGCCGCGGCCCCAGCGCGGATCGCGGAAGATGTTGATGTTCGGCGACCAGAAGGTTAGGCCCTGGTAGCGCCCGTGCTTGCCCTCGGCGAAGAAACGGTGGTGCTTGGCCCGGGCCTCGTCGCTGATCGCCGCGGCGACCTGGTCCATCAGCGGGACGTCGAAGCTGGCGGCCATGCCGATCGCCTGCGGGAACACGGTCGCGCCGCCGGCGCGGGCCACCCCGTGCAGGGCCTCGTTCCACCAGTCGTAGGCCGGCACGCCCAGGCGCTCGATCGCCGGGGCGTCGTTCTGCATCTGCGCGGCCTTCTCCTCCAGGGTCATCCGCGCCACCAGCAGGGCGGCGCGCTCCTCGGGACTGCGCGAGGCATCCAGCCACGGACGTTCCTCGGCCGCCTGGGCCGACAGCCAGGCCAGGGCCGCCAGCAGGGCCGACCCGCAGGCGAGCGCCGAACGGCGGCGACGGCGGACGTCGTGCGTGTCGGCCGGCATGGGGCTGCGATGGTGTGCGTGCATGTCCTCTCCTCCCTCAAGGTTCGATTGCCGCCGCTCAGGGCGCGCGTTCGTCGCGTGCGTACGGGCCCAGGGTGGCGCCGACGAAGCCGCCGGCCACATCGGTGCTCAGCACCGTACCGTCCGCGTCCTCGACCAGCCACTTGACGCCCTGGCCGGCGTCGAAGCCGAAGCCGTACCTGCCCTCGTTGCCCTTGATGTGCAGGGTCAGCAGTTCGACCTCGCTTGCAGGCTGGCTGGCCACCACCTCGACCTCGCCACCGGCCTTCTTCTCCAGGAACACTTCCGCGCCGTTGTCGCCGGTGCGGCGCACGCCGAGGAAATACCAGTGGGTGTCGCCCTGGAAGGCGGCCAGGCCCGCGGCCACGCCGGCGGCCGGCAGTTCCATCGCGCTGCTGGCCTCGAACACCAGGTGCTGCTGGCGGCGGGCGTAGAACGCCGGGTTGACCTTGGTGTCCAGGCGCTCGGCCAGCGGCTTGATCGCCAGCCAGCCCGGGCGCGCGGTGCCGTCGAACCACTGGGTCTTGGGCACGCGCGGGGTCATCCAGCCCTTGCCCAGCTCCACGGTGTCGAACTCGTCGCGCCAGGTGAAGTTGCCGGTCATCGGTGCCTGGTCGGCGGGCTTCTTCATGAACGAGGGGCCCGGCAGCACGTACGGGATCGCCTCGTTGCGCGGCAGGATCACCGGCCAGCCGTCCTTCCAGGTCACTGGCAGCAGGAAGGTCTCGCGGCCGGTGTTGTAGTGGCGCACGTCGTAGTTGCGGCTGGCCAGGAAGGTCGCCCACCAGGTGCCGTCCGGACCCTGCACCATGTCGGCGTGGCCGGCGTTGGTGATCGGCAGCGGCCGATTCGGGTCCAGGTCGCGCTGGGTCAGGATCGGGTTCTGGTCGTAGACCTCGTACGGGCCCCAGATGTCGCGGCTGCGCAGGATCACCTGCGAGTGCTGCGGCCCGGTGCCGCCTTCGGCGTCGCTGAGGTAGTACCAGCCATCCACCTTGTAGATGTGCGGGCCCTCGATCCAGATCGGGTTCTCCTCCGGCTTGATGCCGCCGTCGATCAGCACCTTGCGCGGCCCGAACGGCTTGCCGGCGGCGATGTCGATCTCCTGCAGCCAGATGGCGCGGTGGCCGTCGTAGCGCACCGGCACTTCCGGCTCGTCGTTGTTGAGGATGTAGGCCTTGCCGTCGTCATCGAAGAACAGCGACGGATCGATGCCGCCGATGGTCGGCAGCCAGATCGGGTCGGACCACGGGCCGGCCGGGTCGGTGGCGGTGACGATGAAGTTGCCGCCGGCGTCGACTGAGGTGTTGACCACGTAGAAGGTGCCGTCGTGGAACTCGATGGCCGGGGCGAACACGCCGCGCGAGACGCCCAGGCCGTCGAAGTCCAGCTGCCCGGGCCGGTGGATCGCGTTGCCCACCTGCTTCCAGTGCACCAGGTCCTCGCTCTCCATCACCGGGATCCCGGGGAAGAAGGTGAAGGTGGAGGACACCAGGTAGAACTTGCCGTTGGCGGCGGTCACGCTGGGATCGGAGTAGAAGCCCGACAGCACCGGGTTGCGGAAGCTGCCCTCCGGCACCTCGGCCTCGAACGCGGCGTCGCGCCCGGTGTACTCGAACCAGTCGAAGTACACGGTGGGCGCGTCGGCGCCCGGGTTGGCCTGGCTGGTGGCGGCGGACGCGTCGCCGGCCTTGTCGCCGCAGGCGGCAAGCAGCAGCGCGGCGATGCCGGCGGCCAGGACGCGGCGGGCGCGGTTGGTGCGGTTGCTCATCGGTACTCCCCTCTCCAGATTGCGTTGCGTTACCAGTCCCACATCGCGCCGTCTTCCAGGCGCGCGATCGGCAGCTGCTTGGGCGCGTACGGGTACTTCGCCGCCAGCTTCTCGTCGATGTCCACGCCGATGCCCGGCGTGTCGCCGACGTACAGGCGGCCGGCGCGCAGCGCGTAGTCGTGCGGGAACACCGCGTCGGTCTCCTCGGTGTGGAACATGTATTCCTGGATGCCGAAGTTCGGCACCCAGGTGTCGAAGTGCAGGGCCGCGCCCATGGTCACCGGCGACAGGTCGGTGGCGCCGTGGAAGCCGGTGCGCACCTGGTGCAGGGCGGCGAAGTCGGCCAGCCGGCGCAGGTGGGTGATGCCGCCGCCGTGCACGATCGTGGTGCGGATGTAGTCAATCAGCTGGTTCTCGATCAGGTGCTTGCAGTCCCAGATCGAGTTGAACACCTCGCCCACCGCCAGCGCGGTGACCGAATGCTGGCGGATCAGCTCGAACGACTTCTGGTTCTCGGCCGGGGTGGCGTCCTCCAGCCAGAACAGGCGGTAGGGCTCCAGCGACTTGGCCAGGCGCGCGGCCTCGATCGGGCTCAGGCGGTGGTGCACGTCATGCAGCAGCTCCACGTCCGGGCCATGGTCGGCGCGCAGTTGCTCGAACAGCTTCGGCACCGTGTCCAGGTAGCGCGGCGTGTTCCAGGTGGTCTCAAGCGGCAGCTCGCTCTCGGCCGGCTCGTAGCCCTTGGCATTGGAGATGCCGTAGGCCTTCTTGATGCCCGGCACGCCGCACTGCGCGCGCACCGCCAGGAAGCCCTGCTCGATGAAGCCGCCAACCGCGTCGGAGGCCTCGGCGATGTCGCGGCCGTTGGCGTGGCCGTAGACCAGGGCACCCTCGCGCGAGCGTCCGCCCAGCAGCTGGTACACAGGCAGCCCGGCCATCTTGCCGAGGATGTCCCACAGGGCGACGTCGACCGCGGCGATCGCGCTCATGGTCACCGGCCCGCGCCGCCAGTAGGCGCCGCGGTACAGGAACTGCCACAGGTCCTCGATCCGGCCGGCGTCGCGGCCGATCAGGTTGGGCACCACGTGGTCCTGCAGGTAGGAGGCCACGGCCAGCTCGCGGCCGTTGAGGGTGGCGTCGCCCAGGCCGTACACGCCCGAGCGGGTGGTGATCTTCAGGGTGACGAAGTTGCGGCCCGGGCAGGTGACGATGACCTTGGCGTCGACGATCTCGCGATCGTTGCTGGAGCCGTGGTGGGTGGTTTCGGTGGCGGTGGAGGCGTTCATCGGGCGTGGTCGTCGTAAGGCATGGGGGAGATGGGCAGTTCGAACGGGCCGACCGGCAGGCCGGTGCCCTGGCCGTCGCTGTCGTACAGGGTGCAGACCGGGCTGTCGGCCCAGCAGTAGCGGACCCGGGTGGCCTCATGCGCGCCGGGGGCGTGCAGGGTCACCCGGTTGTTCCAGGTTTCGGCGCGGGCGTAGCGGCAGGAGCCGGGCGCATCGCCGCAGACTTCGAAGCCGATCGGGCCGTCGGCGCCGTAGGCGACCAGGCCGTCGGAGACCTGGTCGAAGGCCACCACCAGGGCGTCGCCGTTGCGACTCACCGCCGCCGGCACCGGACCGGCGCCGGCGATCTTCTCGCCGTACACCAGGGCCCGCGCCGTGCGCGCCAGGCGCCGGCCCAGCTCCTGCTTGTTCGACGGATGGATGTCGTAGCGGTCGCCGATGTCCAGGGTGACCACTAGGCCGGTGTCGCGGTCCTCGGCCGCGACTTGGCGCTGGGCCTCGCGCATCGCCGCCCAGTCGCTCTCGCCGGGCTTCTGCGGCGGGCGGCCGTAGTTGGGCAGCTGCACCAGCAGCAGCGGCAGGCCGGCGCCGAACTGGCCGCGCCAGTCGCGGCGCAGGGCGCGCAGCAGGTCGGCGTAGCGGGCGTGCTCGAAGGTGTTGGACTCGCCCTGGTACCACAGGGCGCCGCGCAGGCCGAACCCGCCGAGCGGGGCGATCATGCCGTTGTGCAGCGTCGACAGCCCGGCCGCGCTCTGCCACGGCGCGCGCGGCGGCGAACCGACCGCGGCCGGCACCACCCGGTACCTCCAGCCGCCATCCAGCGGCACCCGGGTACCGTCGGCCAGATGCAGCGTGTGCGCCGAGGCCGGCCCGGACAGACCGCCGTCGCGGTAGGTGTCGAGCACGTTCACCGCGACGGTGTTGTCGCCTGCGTGCAGCAGCCCCGGCGGCAGCTGGTACTCGCGGCCGCCGCCGGCGCCGTAGGTGCTGCCGACGCCGCGGCCGTTGACCCAGGTGGTGTCGATCTCGTCGGCCGGGCCCAGGGCCAGCACCGCCTCCTGCGCGGCCTGGGCCGCGGTCAGGTGCACCGTGGCCCGGTACCAGACCATGCCATCGAACGCGGCCAGTTCGGGTACGCCCCAGCGCTCCCATGCGCCCAGCTGCGCCGGCGCGTCGCGCCACTCGCCCTGCGGCGCGTCCTCGCTCCACGGGGTGTCGCCGGCGGCGATGCCCGGGCGTGCCGACCACCAGCGCTGCCACAAAGCGCCCCAGTCGCCGACCGCCGCCAGCGGGTCCTCGGCATAGCGCTCCAGCACGTCCAGCTCGGCGTCGTAGCCACCCAGTGCGCGCAAGGCCGGTGCACTGGTCCAGGCCTGGATGCGGGAGCCGCCCCAGGCGGCGTTGACCAGGCCCATGGGCACGTCCACGGTCTTCTGCAGCTCGCGGGCGAAGTAGTAGCAGGCGGCGGAGAAATCGCGCACCGAGTCCGGCGTGACCGGCTGCCAGCGCACCGGCTGGGAGAAGCCTTCCTGCGGGCGAACGTCGGCCACCTGCGGCACGGTGAACAGGCGGATGCGCTCGTTGCCGGCGCCGGCGATCTCGGCGCGCGCGTCCAGGGTGCGCCAGACCTGCAGCTCCATGTTCGACTGGCCCGAGCACAGCCAGACGTCGCCGACCATCACGTCGGCCACGCGTTGCGACTGCGCGCCGGCAGTGGCGGTCAGCGCGTAGGGACCGCCGGCCGGCAGGGCCGGCAGCTGCGCCTGCCAGCGGCCGGCGGCGTCGGCCTTGGCGCTGGCGCGCCTGCCGGCCAGCTCGACCTGCACCCGCGCGCCCGGCTGCGCCTGGCCCCAGACGCGCAAAGGCTGCCCGCGCTGGAGCACGGCATGGTCCTGGAACATCGCGTGCAGCAAAGGCGTGGCCGGCGCCTGCGCGGGCTCCTGCGCGGTGGCGGCCAGGGGCGCCAGCGCAGCGAGCAGGGCGGCGGCGGCGGCGCGGCGCACGCCACGGAAGCGGAACGGCATCGATGCGCTCATTTGCCGTCTCCGGGCGCGAACGGGAACTGTAGCGACTGGTAGTACGCCAGCGGATGCGGCGGCAGCTTCTCGCCCTTGGGCAGCGGCCGCTTCGAGAAGGTCTGGAAGTAGGCGATGCTGGCATCGCGCCACCACTGCGCCTCCTGTTCCTGGATGGCGAGGAAGGCGGCGACCTCGGCGTGGCGCTCGGCGTCGATGCGCCCGGCCAGCCCGGCCCAGGTGCGGCGCATCGAGGCGACGTAGTCCACGCCGCGGCCGTAGCGGTGCACCAGCTCGTCCCACAGGATGCGGCCCGAGGCCATGCGATGGTCCCAGGGCACGTGGTGGAACCACAGAAGGAACGGCTCCGGCACCGTGGCGATGTCGCCGAACTGCGCCGCCACCGCCGGTGCGTACTGCGCCACCGCGTTGCTTCCGCTGGCGCTGCGGTCGAAGCCGATCCCGCGCGCATCGGCGCGGTGGTAGTAGACCGAGGTCCAGTCCGCGCGCGGACCACCCTCGACCCATGGCGCCGGGCCGTAGTGATGGCCGCGGCCCATCAGGTGGTGCAGGCCAAGCGGGGTCATGTAGTCCACCACCGCCTCGCGCGAGCCCATCATCATGTCCACGATCGGCGTCACCACCGCCGGATCGGTGGAGAAGGTCATCCGGGTCCAGTCGCGGGCGATCTGCGCCGCGTCGGCGTGCGGATCCCAGGCCAGGCGGCCGAAGGCGTACCAGTTGGCCTGGTCGAACTGCGAGCCGCTCCAGTTGCGGTCGCTGCCGATGTTGGCCACCCCGGCCATGCCGGTGAGCGCATGTCCTTCCAGCGAACCGTCGACCACCCGGGCCACGGTCGAGCCCGGGCCGCGCGCATGGGTATCGGCCTGCAGGGCCTCCTGGTACATCGGCGCCAGGTAGGCCAGGTGGGTGGCGAAGCCCAGGTATTCCTTGGTGATCTGGAACTCCATCATCAGCGGGGTCTTCGGCATCGCCCCGAACAGCGGATGGAAGGGCTCGCGCGGCTGGAAGTCGATCGCACCGTTCTTGACCTGGACCAGGACGTTGGCCGCGAACCGGCCGTCGTAGGGCACGAATTCGCTGTACGCCTGCTTGGCCCGGTCGTCCGGTTCCTCGTGCGAATAGACGAAGGCGCGCCACATCACGATCCCGCCGTGCGGGGCCAATGCCTCGGCCAACATGTTGGCGCCGTCGGCGTGCGAGCGGCCGTAGTCCTGCGGCCCCGGCTGGCCCTCGGAATTGGCCTTGACCAGGAAGCCGCCGAAGTCCGGGATCGCGCGGTAGATCTCGTCGGCCTTGGCCTGCCACCAGCGCCGCACCGCCGGGTCCAGCGGGTCGGCGGTCTGCAGCCCGCCGATCTCGATCGGGGCGCTGAAGCGCGCGCTCAGGTAGACCTTGAGCCCGTAGGGACGCAGCACCCCGGCCAGCGCCCGCGCCTTCTCCAGGTACTGCGGGGTCAGCATCTGCGCGCTGGTGTTGACGTTGTTGAGCACCGTGCCGTTGATGCCGATCGAGGCGTTGGCGCGGGCGTAGTCGGTGTAGCGCGGGTCCAGCCAGCCCGGCAGCTTGTGCCAGTCCCAGATCGACTGGCCGGCGTAGCCGCGTTCGACGTAGCGGTCGAGGTTGTCCCAGTGGTTGAGGACCCGGACCTTGACCTTGGGTGTCTCGCGCACATCCAGCCCGGACAGCGATTGTCCACTTTGGGCCAGGCGCAGGAAATGGAAGGCGCCGTAGAGGACGCCGATGTCGCTGTTGGCGGCGATCACGGTCGCGGCATGGCCGTCGATGCGCAGGCTGCGGACCAGGTAGCCCTCGTCGCCGAGCGCCGACAGGTCCAGGCCCAGCTTCGCCAGCACCGGCGAGGAGGCCGGGGTGCCGGCGACCAACACGCCGTCGCGGTCGATCCGCGCGGTCATGGCCGGCGCGCCGCCGAACAGGCCGCCGAGGCCGCGCAGCAGTTCCTCGCGCGTGGCCGCCTGGGTCGGGCTGGCATCGGGCGCCGCCAGCGCGGCGGCCACCGCGCGTCCGGCGTCGGCCTGGGCCGCCGGCAGGGCGCGGTAGCGCAGCCACAGGTCGTGGCCGTCCTCGGCCCTTGCGGTCGCCGCCGGCAGCCACACCCACAGCGCCAGCAGCAGTACCGCCACCGCCCTTACCCGCCTGGCCACGCCCCTTGCCGCCACGCCCGCCACCTGCCCGTACTGCCCGATCGCCATCAGAAAACCTCCCGGGTACTGCCTCGAACCGTCCAGCGGATATGCTTCGACGGCCATTGCGGTGAAAATCCATCTGTCGCGGCCCACCGGCCGCCATTGCCGAACCAGAGGAAGCGACCTTGGGGACCAGCACGAAGTCGGCGCGACGCAAGAGCCGCGCGATCACGATCCACGAGGTCGCCGCCCTGGCCCAGGTCTCGCCGATGACCGTGTCCCGGGTCATCAACGGCAACGCCAACGTGCGCGAGGCCACCCGCGAACAGGTCATGCGCGCGGTGCGCGAGCTGGGCTACACCCCCAACCTGGCCGCGCGCTCGCTGGCCGCCGCCCAGGGCACCCGGATCGCGCTGATCTACACCAACCCCTCCGGCGCCTACCTCAGCGAGCTGCTGGTCGGCGCCCTGCGCGGCGCCGCGCGCACCGCGGTGCAGCTGGTGGTCGACAGCTGGGACGGCTACAACGCCGAGGCCGAGCGCAACGCCGCTCGCGCCCTGGCCCGCAGCGTCGCCGGCGTGCTCCTGCCGCCGCCGCTGTGCGAATCGCGCGCGGTGGTCAACGAACTGCTCTCGGCCGGCGTGCCGGTGGTGGCGCTGGCCTCGGCCCGCTTCGGCGACGACCTCTCGCACGTGCGGATCGACGATTTCAGCGCGAGCAAGGAAATGACCGAATACCTGATCGGCCTGGGCCATACCCGGATCGGCTACATCAAGGGCCATCCGAACCAGACCGCCAGCGCGCGGCGCTACGAGGGCTTCCAGGCGGCGCTGGCCGAGGCCGGGATCGCCGCGGACGCCGGCCTGGTCCAGCAGGGCCACTTCACCTACCGCTCCGGCCTGGACGCGGCCGAGAAGCTGCTGTCGCGCAAGAAGGCCCCGACCGCGATCTTCGCCAGCAACGACGACATGGCCGCCGCCGCGGTCTCGGTCGCCCACCGCCGCGGCCTGGACGTGCCCGGCGACCTGTCGGTGGTCGGCTACGACGACACCTCCGCGGCGACCACGGTCTGGCCGGAGCTGACCACCATCCGCCAGCCGATCGCCTCGATGTCCGACTCGGCCATGGACATCCTCCTGCGCAGCATCCGCCGCAAGGAGAAGGACGTGCACATGGTGGTCGACCACGTAGTCGCCCACCAGCTGGTCAAGCGCGACTCGGTCGCGCCGCCGGTCGCAGCCGGCGGCTGAGGGCGGGCGGGCCCGCCATCGCACGGCCACCTCTCAACCCTCCATCTGTTCCAGTTCGCGGCCGCGGGTCTCGTGCACGTAGCGCAGCACGAAGCCCACCGACACGAACGCCGCCGCCGCATACAGCCCGTACGCACCGGCCAGGCCGATCCCGCCCAGCAGCATCGGGAACGTCCAGGTGATCACGAAGTTGGCCGTCCACTGCGCCAGACCGGCCACCGCCAGCCCCGAGCCGCGGATCTGGTTGGGGAACATCTCCCCCAGCATCACCCACATCACCGGGCCCCACGACACGTTGAAAAACACCACGTACGCGTTGGCCGCCACCAGCGCCAGCAGGCCCATCTGTCCGGGCAGCTGCAATTTGCCGTCCACCAGCGTTCCGCTGGCGAACGCCCAGGTCACCAGCGACAGCGTCACCGCCATGCCCGCCGAGCCGATCCACAGCAAAGGCTTGCGCCCGATCCGGTCGATCAGCGCCACCGTCACCAGGCACGCACCGATGCTCAGCGCGCCCGACAGCACGTTGATCAGCAAGGCGTCGTTCTCCGAAAAACCCACCGCCTGCCACAGCACCGCGCCGTAGTAGAACACCACGTTGATGCCCACCAGCTGCTGGAACACCGCCAGGCCGATGCCCACCCACACGATAGGGCGTACCCGGCCGCTGGCCTTGCTCACCAGGTCCGACAGCCGCGGACGGTGGTGGTCGGCCGCCAGCGAGGCCTCGATCTCGGCGCGCTTGCGCTCGCCGGTACCGGCCCCGTACAGCCGCGCCAGCACCCGCCCGGCCCGCTCCGTCAGCCCCCGCGCCACCAGGTAGCGCGGGCTCTCGGGAATGAAGAACAGCGCCACCAGGAACAGCACCGCCGGCACGATCTCGGCCCAGAACATCCACCGCCACGCCTCATAGCCCAGCCACAGCACCGCCGTGGAGGCACCGGCGTGGCCGGCCAGCCACCAGTTGCTCAGGAACGAGCAGAACAGCCCGGAGATGATCGCGATCTGCTGCACCGTGGCCAGCCGCCCGCGGTAGCGCGCCGGCGCCACCTCCGAGATGTAGGCCGGCGACATCACGCTGGCCGCGCCCACCGCCAGGCCGCCGATCACCCGGTACACCACGAACTCGGCCGACGAGGTCGCGATCCCCGAGCCCCAGGCCGACACCAGGAAGAACACCGCCGCCCACAGCTGCATCGTCCGCCGCCCGTAACGGTCGGCCAGGGTCCCGGCGAACCAGGCGCCCACCGCGCAGCCCAGCAGCATCGAGGCCACGTTGAAGCCGGTGACCGCCGCATCGGACTGGAAGGCCGCCTTCAGCCCGTCCACGGTGCCGTTGATCACCCCGCTGTCGTAACCGAACAGGAAGCCGCCGATCGTCGCCACCAGGCTGATCAGGATGATGAATCCGGTGTTCTCCTCGCCCGCCGCGGTAGCCCCGCCAACGGTCTCGGTCGCGCCCATGCCTGCCATTCGGGGACCCCTCCCTCGATGAATAACGCCCGCGCACCGGCCGGGCGGCCGGTGCGCGCTCACATCACGCAGAACCGGGGCACGCGGCCCCGGCCTGTATCGCTCAGCGGTTGAGCAGGTACTGGTTGAGCAGGTTCTCGTAACGCTCCTGCTTGCCGCTGATCTGCTGCGGCTCGCCGTTCTTGCCGGCCAGCGCGACCAGGTCGGCCAGGCCCAGCTTGCCCTGCTCGAAGTCCTTGCCGGCGCCGGCGTCGAAGCTGGCGTAGCGCTCGCTGCGCCACTTCTCCCACGGCGAGTCGTTGAGCAGCGCGTGCGCCACTTCCAGGCCCTTGGCGAACGCGTCCATGCCGCCGATGTGGGCCAGGAACAGGTCCTCCATGTCGGTCGACTCGCGGCGCGGCTTGGCGTCGAAGTTCAGGCCGCCGACCAGGCCGCCCTGGCGCAGCACCACCAGCATCGCGCCGACGGTGTCGTACAGGTCGGTCGGGAACTGGTCGGTGTCCCAGCCGTTCTGGGCGTTGCCGCGGTTGGCGTCGATGCTGCCGAGCAGGCCGTGGTCGCTGGCCACCTGCAGGTCGTGCTCGAAGGTGTGGCCCGAGAGCGTGGCGTGGTTGGCCTCGATGTTGAGCGAGAAGTCCTTCTCCAGGCCGTGCTCCTTGAGGAAGCCGGCGACGGTGGCGCTGTCGAAGTCGTACTGGTGCTTCATCGGCTCCATCGGCTTGGGCTCGATGAAGAACTGGCCCTTGAAGCCGATGCTGCGGCCGTAGTCGCGGGCCACGGTCAGGAAGCGGGCGAAGTGCTCGAGCTCGCGCTTCATGTTGGTGTTGTGCAGCGAGGCGTAGCCCTCGCGGCCGCCCCAGAACACGTAGTGCTCGCCGCCCAGCTCGACCACCGCGTCCAGCACCGCCTTGACCTGCACCGCGGCGCGCGCGACGACATTGAAGTCCGGATTGGTGGAGGCGCCGTTCATGTAGCGCGGGTGCGAGAACAGGTTGGCCGTGCCCCACAGCAGCTTGGTGCCGGTGGCCTGCTGGCGCTCCTTGGCCAGGCCGACCAGGTGCTTGAGGTTCTTCTCGTACTGGCCGATGTCGTCGGCGTCCGGCGCCAGGTCGACGTCGTGGAAGCAGTAGTACGGCACCCCGAGCTTGGTGAAGAACTCGAACGCGGCGTCGACTTTGGCCTCGGCCGTGGCCAGCGCGTTGTCCTTCTCCCACGGGAAGTGGCGGGTGCCCGGGCCGAACGGGTCGGCGCCGGCGTTGCAGAAGGTGTGCCAGTAGCAGACCGCGAAGCGCAGGTGCTCGCGCATGGTCTTGCCGCCGATCTTCTTCTCAGCGTCGTAGACCTTGAACGCCAGCGGGTTGTCCGAACCCGGGCCTTCGTAGGGGATGGTGCCGATGCCGGGGAAATATTCCTTGGCGCCGATGAATGCCTTGCTCATGTCGGTGATTCCGTCGTGTCGTGGAGGTGTGGGTGGCGGGCGGTCAGGCGTACAGCGGCCGGATCGCGTCGAGGTGGGAAAGGAAACGCTGGTACTGGCTGGCGTAGGCGGCGGTCGCCTCGGCATGGGGGTGGGCGGACAGGCGCGGGTCCAGGCGCACGTGGGCGGCGGCCAGCGCGGCCAGGTCGGCGCCCGGGTCGGCGGCGCGCTGGTCGGCCCACAACGCCTGCAAAGCCGCGCCGAAGGCCGCGCCCTCGGCCTGCTCGGGCACGTCCACCGGCAGGCCGAACACGTCGGCCACCATCTGCCGCCACACCGCGCTCTGGCTGCCGCCGCCGGTCAGGCGGATGGCCTCGAAGCGCATGCCTGCGTCGACGAAGGCGTCGTAGCCGTTCTTCAGGCTGTAGACCGCGCCTTCCATCGCCGCCCGGTACAGGTTGGCAACGCTGAAGTTGGTGGCGGTCATGCCGAACAGGCTGCCGCGGCCGTTGGGCAGGTTGGGAGTGCGCTCGCCGTTGAGGAACGGCAGCATCAGCAGGCCGTCGGCACCGGGCCGGGTGTTGGCCAGCAGGGCGTCGCCCTCCTTGGTGGAGAAGCCGCACAGCTTGCCGACCGCCTCGGTGGCCACGGTGCAGTTCATGGTGCAGATCAGCGGCAGCCAGCCGCCGGTGGAATCGCAGAACGCGGCCCAGCGCCCGGCGTCGTCGACCATCGCTTTGTCGGCGTAGGCGAACAGGGTGCCGGAGGTGCCCAGGCTCATGCTCAGCACGCCCGGGGAGACGTTGCCGGTGCCGATCGCGGCCATCATGTTGTCGCCGCCGCCGGCCGACACGCGCACGCCGCGCGGCAGGCCCAGCTCGTCGGCGATAGCCGGGGCGAGCGGGAAGGTGGCGTCGGCCTCGACCAGCGGCGGCAGGCAGGCGGCCAGGTCGCGGTCGGCATCGGTGGCCTTGAGCATCTGCTCCGACCAGCGGCGGTTGCGCACGTCCAGCCAGCCGGTGCCGGAGGCGTCGCCGCACTCCATCCAGCGCTCGCCGGTGAGCCAGAAGTTGACGTAGTCGTGCGGCAGCAGGATCGAGGCCAGCTGGGCGTAGGCCTGCGAGCGGTGGCGGCGGGTCCACGGCAGCTTGGAGGCGGTGTAGCCGACCAGGATGGGATTGCCGGCCAGGTCGATGCTGGCCTGGGCGCCGCCGACCGCGTCCATGATCTGGTCGCACTCGGCCGCGCTGCTGGTGTCGCACCACAGCTTGGCCGGGGCCAGAACATTGCCGGCGCGATCCAGCGGCACGAAGCCGTGCTGCTGGCCGGACACGCCGATCGCCTTGACCCGCGCACGCAGGGCCGGCTCCAGCCGCGTGAAGCAGCTGCGGATCGCCTCGATCCACCACTCGGCGCGCTGCTCGCGGCTGCCGTCGTCGCCGGAGGCCAGCTCCAGCGGCTGGCCGAGGGTGGCGGCGACCTGGCGGGTCTCCGGATCATAGGCCACCAGCTTGACGCTCTGGGTGCCGACGTCGAGGCCGACGTACAGGCTCATGCGCGCCGCTCCGCGCGGGCGCCGGCCTGCGGCCGCAGGCGGAGGAAGGTGGCTGGCACTGTCGTCATCTGGCGCTCCATTGCGCGTTTCAACCTCATGGAATCCCCGGCTCGCCGGCATTGCTGCGACGCAACAAAAGTGTCGGCCACGGCAGATCCCGGTCGGGTTTTCCGGCCCGGCCGGGATTCAAGTTAGCGGTACCATTTTTCATGTTCTACCACGTCCGGGGGGTCGGATGCATGCTGCGGGTGCGCAAAAAGGTGTATGGATCGAGGTCGCGGCTGCGCCTCGTCCCGGCCGCGCTACGCTGGCGGCCATCTTCACACCTGCGCGCCTGCGATGATCCATCCCCACCCCTTCCGGCCGCTGCACCGCCAGCGTCCGGCATGAACATGCCGCCCGCCCCGCGCGTGATCGCCCGCACCGCCCGCCTGCGCCTGCGTGAGATCGGTCCCGACGATGCCGGCTTCATCGTCGAGCTGCTCAACCAGCCCGATTTCCTCCGCCATATCGGCGACCGCGGCGTGCGCGACCCCGGCCAGGCCCTGGCCTGGCTGCACGACGGCCCGGCCGCCAGCTACGCCCGCCACGGCCACGGCCTGTGGCTGGTGGAGACCCTGGACGTCACGCCGGTCGCCCTGGGCCTGTGCGGCCTGGTCGCGCGCGAGGGCCTGCCGGCGCCGGACCTGGGCTTCGCCTTCCTGCCGCAACACTACGGCCGCGGCTACGCCTTCGAGGCCGCCGGAGCGGTCCTGGCCCACGCCCGGGATGCGCTGGGCCTGGACCGGGTGCTGGCGATCGTGGTCGCGGACAACGCCCGCTCCATCGCCCTGCTGCGGCGGCTCGGCCTGGAGCCGGACGGCACGGTGACCCTGCCCGGGCAGGCGCAGGAACTGCTGCTGTTCCGGACCCCGGATCCGGGGTAGGAACGCGGGCCCTGCGCGGCGAGCCGGTAGACTTCCGCATCCCCGCCGTTCCGCGAGATCCCGATGCGCCCGACCCCGCTCTGCGTCGCCGGCCTGGCCGCGCTGGCGCTGGCCGCCTGCCAGCCCGTGCGCCCCGACGCACCGCCCGCCGTCGCCACCGACCCGGCGGCCGCCGCCACGGTCCCGGCCGACGACAACCTCAACGCGGTGCTGTGGGTGCAGCGCTCGGCCGAGTACCGCGCCCTGGCCGAACAGACCTACCGCGCCGCCGCCGACCACCTGGACGCGGCGCTGAAGCAGGCCGACTGGGACGCCCTGGTCGCCAGCGAGCGCGGCCCCGCCGGCACCGGGCTGAAGCCGGCGGTGGTCCTGGACATCGACGAGACCGTGCTCGACAACTCGCCCTACCAGGCGCGGCTGGTGCGCGACGGCGGCGAGTACAGCGACCCGGCCTGGGACGCCTGGGTCGAGGAGCGCAAGGCCACCGCCGTCCCCGGCGTGGTCGCCTTCGCCCGCGCCGCCGAAGCCCGCGGCATCACCCTGGTCTACATCTCCAACCGTGCCGTGCACCTGAAGGACGCGACCCTGGACAACCTGCGCGCCGCCGGCCTGCCGGTGGCCGACGACAGCGTGTTCCTCGGCCTGGGCACGGTGGTGCCGGGCTGCGAGCAGGAAGGCTCGGAGAAGGACTGCCGCCGCCGCCTGGCCGGCCAGCGCTACCGGGTGCTGATGCAGTTCGGCGACCAGCTCGGCGACTTCGTCCGGATCGACGCCAACACCCCGGCCGGGCGCCAGGGGCTGCTGGAGCGGTACGGCGACTGGTTCGGCCGGCGCTGGTGGATCCTGCCCAACCCGACCTACGGCAGCTGGGAACCGGCCCTGTTCGACAACGACTGGCGGCTGCCGCGCGAGGCCCGGCGGGCGGCCAAGCGCGCCGCGCTGGAGGTGGCGCCGTGAGCCGCGCCCCGCTGCCGCTGGCCGCCGACGAGCGGCTGATCTTCGCCCTGGACGTGCCCGGCCGGGCCCAGGCGCTGGAGTGGATCGACCGCCTCGGCGACAGCGTGCGCTTCTACAAGATCGGCATGGAGCTGCTGGCCTCGGGCGAGTACTTCCAGGTGCTGGACGACCTCGCCCTGCAGGGCAAGAAGGCGTTCGTCGACCTGAAGTTCTTCGACATCCCGGCGACCGTGGCCGGGGTGGTCCGCGGCCTGGGCCGCTGGCCGGTGCACTACTGCACCATCCACGGCTGGCACCCGGCGATGATGCAGGCCGCGGCCGAGGCCAACGCCGGCTCGGACATGCGCCTGCTGGCGGTCACCGTGCTCACCTCGATGGACGGCCAGGACCTGCGCTCCATGGGCATCTCCGGCGAACCGGAAGAGATCGTCGTCGAACGCGCCCGGGCCGCACAGGCCGCCGGGATCGACGGGGTGATCGCCTCCGGGCTGGAGGCCGGACCGATCCGGCGCGCCACCGGCGCCGGCTTCTCGATCGTCTGCCCGGGCATCCGCCCCGGCGGCCCGGCCGGCGACGACCAGAAGCGCAGCGTCGGCGTGGCCCGGGCCTTCGCCGACGGCGCCGACGCCATCGTGGTCGGGCGTCCGATCCGCCAGGCGGCCGATCCGCGCGCCGCCGCAGAGGCGATCCAGGCGGAGATCCTGACCGCTATTACCAAATGAATTCAATGGGTTGAGGCAGACAATCTCACGCATTGCCTAAACTTCGGCGCGGCGCTAGGATGCCCGCGTCCGGCCCTTGGCCGGAACCGTGCCACAACACGATGTCCTCCGGCTCCGGCCGGTTTTGGGGGAGGCCATGCGCCTCCCCTTTTTATTCCGCCGGGGACACGCCCTTTCCGTTGCCGGACAGGCCCGGCTGCGGCCACACTCGGCGCGGGGAGAACCGACCGGGAACGTGCCTGCATGCAGCGACCGCAGCTCCGCCAGCCATCGCCCGGCTCCGTCCGGTCCGGCCTGTCCTGCCTGATCCTGGCGCTGGCCGCCCTGCTCGGGGGTTGCGGCCGCCCGGCTCCGCCCGACCTGCCCGGCGCCGCCAGCGAGCCGGCCGGCGCGGTGCGCCAGCTCGCCGGACACCTACGCAGCAACGACCTGGCCGCCTTCGCCCGCGACGCCTTGCCGCCGGCCGAGCACGCGCGCCTGGCCGAGGCCTGGCGCCAGGACCGCAGCCGCTGGCCGCTGACCGAACTGCCGCTGGACGACCGTCTGCCGGCGATCCTGGGCACCCTGGCCGCACCCGGCTCGGAGCAGCGCCTGCGCCGCGAGTTCGACCGCCAGTTCGCCGGCCAGGACGCGGCCCTGCGCGATGCCGCCCGCTCGCTGACCCTGTTCGGCGGCCAGTACCTGAAGCAGCAGGGCGACTACAGCGCCGAGGAGCGCGGCCACTACGTCCAGGTCGTCGCCGCGCTCGGCACCTGGGCCGGGCAGGCGCCGCTGGGCGAGCGCAAGCACGCCTACGCCGCCATCGACCGCCTCGCCGCCGCCGCCCGCGCCACCGGCCTGGCCAGCGAAGACGACCTGCGCCAGGCCGGGATGGAGGAGAGCCTGCGCCGGCTGGGGCCGTTCCTGGCCGAGGCCAAGGCCGCGGTGGCCAGCTACGGCCTGGACCTGGACCGCAGCCTGGCCGACCTGCGCACCGGCCTGGTCGAGGCCAGCGGCGACCGCGCCGTGGTCCGGATCCACTATCCGCTGGGCGCCACCGAGATCGACACCACCGTCAGCCTGGTCCGCCGCGACGGCCACTGGTACATGAGCGACTACCTGGACCACGCCGCCCTGCTGCTGGCCGTTCCCGCGGTGCCCGCGATGCCTTTCGACCTGCCCGCCCCGCCCGCCGCCGACCCCTCCGAGGCGCGGCCCGAATCCCCCCCGCAGGCGGCCGGCCCGGCGCCTGCGCGATAATCGCCCCATGCCTGAACAGAATCCCCTGCCCTTCCCGGACCCCGCGTCGGGCACCCCGGCGCCGTCCGCGGCCCCCGTGCCGGCCGCCCAGGGCACGCCGGACGGCGGTGCCGCCCCGGTCGAGCACACCGTCCCCGAGCGCGCCGGCAGCCAGCCGCCCGCACCCGGCCGCGGCCAGCCGCCGGCCCGCCGCCCGTGGTGGGCGCGCCTGCTCGGCCGCCTGGCCGATCCCTGGCTGGACCTGAAGCTGGAACCGGCCGAGCTCCCGGTCCCGGACGCCGACGACCGTCGCCTCGTCTGCTACGTGCTCGAGGACTACGGCCTGTCCAACGCCCTGATCCTGGACAAGGCCTGCCGCCAGGCCGGGCTGCCTTCGCCGCTGGTGCCCCTGCCGGGCGACCCCCTGGGCCGCAAGCGCGCCTACCTGGCCCTGTCCCGGCGCAACGCCGCCCCGCTGATCCCCGACCAGCGCCCGGCCGCACGCACCCATTCCGATTCGCTGGCCAAACTGCTGCAGGCCCACCGCGCCGACCCGACCCTGGACGTGCACCTGGTGCCGGTGTCGATCTTCGTCGGCCGCGCCCCGGACCGGGCCAGCGGCTGGTTCTCGGTGCTGTTCTCGGAGAACTGGGCGCTGGTGGGCCGCTTCCGCCGGCTGCTGGCGATCCTGCTCAACGGCCGCGACACCCTGGTCCGCTTCGCCGAGCCCATTTCCTTGCGCGAGAGCGTGGCCGAGGGCCTGGAGCCGGAGCGCACCGTGCGCAAGCTGCAACGGGTGCTGCGCGCGCACTTCCGCCGGATCCGCGCGGCGATCATCGGACCGGACCTGTCGACCCGGCGCCTGCTGGTGGACAAGGTGCTGGCCGCCGACACCGTACGCGAGGCCATCGCCGACCAGGCCCGGCGCGACAGCTCCAAGCCGGCCGAGGCCTGGAAGAAGGCCCACGCCTACGCCTGGGAGATCGCCGCCGACTACTCGCACCCGACGGTGCGCTCGGCCAGCTTCGTCCTCACCCCGGTGTGGAACAAGATCTACCGCGGCGTGCTGGTCCACCACCTGGACAAGCTCAAGGAGGCCGCGCCCGGCCACGAGGTGGTCTACGTGCCCTGCCACCGCAGCCACATGGACTACCTCTTGCTGTCCTACCTGCTGTACGAGCGCGGGATCGTGCCGCCGCACATCGCCGCGGGCATCAACCTCAACCTGCCGGTGGTGGGCACCATCCTGCGCAAGGGCGGGGCGTTCTTCATGCGCCGCAGCTTCCGCGGCAACCCGCTGTATTCGGCGGTGTTCACCGAGTACGTGGCCCAGCTGGTGTCCGGCGGCTATTCGCTGGAGTACTTCATCGAGGGCGGGCGCTCGCGCACCGGCCGGCTGCTGCAGCCCAAGGGCGGCATGATCGCCATGACCCTGCGCGCCTACCTGCGCCAGCCGACCCGGCCGGTGCTGTTCCAGCCGGTCTACATCGGCTACGAGAAGCTGATGGAGGGCAACAGCTACCTGGACGAGCTGTCGGGCAAGCCCAAGGAGAAGGAATCGATCTGGTCGCTGCTGTGGGGCATCCCCAAGGTCCTGCGCAGCAACTACGGCCAGGTGGTGGTGAACTTCGGCGAGCCGATCCGGCTGGACGAGGTGCTGGCGCAGCGGGCGCCGGACTGGGACGGGCGGCCGGTGTCCGAGGACGAGAAGCCGGCCTGGCTGGCCGACACCGTCGACGCCCTGGCCCAGCAGATCCAGGTCAACGTCAACGGCGCCGCCGACGTCAACCCGATCAACCTGCTGGCCCTGGCCCTGCTGTCCACGCCCAAGCACGCCATGGGCGAGCGCGACCTGCTGGCCCAGATCGCCCTGTCGCGGACCCTGCTGGCCGAGATCCCGTACTCGGACCGCTTCACCGTCACCCCGCACTCGCCGCAGGAGATCATCGCCCACGGCGAGGAGATCGGCGTGCTCGAGCGCGTCCCGCACCCGCTGGGCGACGTCCTGCGGGTGGACGGCGAGAACGCCGTGCTGCTGTCGTACTTCCGCAACAACGTGGTCCACCTGTTCACCGCGTCCTCGTGGATCGCCTGCTGCTTCCAGCACAACCGGCGCATGAGCCGGCGCACCCTGGTGCGGCTGGGGCGCACGGTCTACCCGTTCCTGCAGGCCGAGCTGTTCCTGCCGTGGAGCGAGGACGAGTTCGCCGAGCGGGTGGAGCGCATCGCCGACGTGTTCGTGCGCGAGGGCCTGCTGCAGCAGGCCAACGACGACGACGGCGGCATCCTCCAGCGCAACCAGGGCCAGAGCGACGAGGTGTTCCGCCTGCGCGCGATCGGCCACACCCTGCAGCAGGCGTTCGAGCGCTACTACATCGCGATCTCGGTGCTGGTGAAGAACGGCCCCGGCACCCTGGGCGCGGCCGAGCTGGAAAGCCTGTGCCAGCTGGCGGCCCAGCGCCTGAGTCTGCTGTACGCGCCGGCCGCGCCGGAGTTCTTCGACAAAAGCCTGTTCCGCAGCTTCATCCAGAAGCTGCGCGAGATGAAGCTGGTCTGGCCCGACCAGAACAGCAAGCTGCTGTTCGACGAGCGCCTGGACGTGTGGGCCAAGGACGCCAAGATGATCCTCGGCCGCGAGCTGCGGCACACGATCGAGCGGGTCAGCCCGGAGGCCGCGCGCAACGAACCGGCAGAAGCGCCGGCGGACTGAGGCCGGCGGCGGTCCCGCCGCCGCGGCTCAGGCCGGCTGGTCCGGGATCAGCAGGCTTTCCAGCTTGGCGATGCAGTCCTTGAGCTGCAGCTTGCGCTTCTTCAGGCGCTTGGACTCAAGCTCGTCGTCCGGATTGGCGGCCAGCTGCTGGATGCGCTCGTCCAGCGCGCGGTGCTCGCGCCGCAGTTCGGCGATGCGCTCGGCGACGGTGCTGGGGTCGAGGGCTTCCACGGACATCAAGCTTACACCGGCGCCGGATATCCCGGCCCTGCGGACCGGCCGCGGCCGGCGGCGGTGGCGACCGGTAGAATGTGCAGCGATGAACGCCGCCGTCCTGCCCCTGCCCGAACCGCCCTCCCGCCGCGCCGACCCGCGCATCGCCCAGCGCGAGCAGGGCAAGCTGGCCAAGCGCCTGCGCCGCCAGGTCGGCCAGGCGATCGCCGACTTCGGCATGATCGAGGCCGGCGACAAGGTCATGGTCTGCCTGTCCGGCGGCAAGGACAGCTACACCATGCTCGACATCCTGCTGCAACTGCAGCGCAAGGCGCCGGTGCCGTTCGAGCTGGTGGCGGTGAACCTGGACCAGAAGCAGCCGGGCTTCCCGGAACATGTATTGCCCGACTACCTGCGCGCGCTCGGGGTGCCGTTCCACATCATCGAGCAGGACACCTATTCGGTGGTCAGCCGGGTGATCCCGGAAGGCAAGACCATGTGCTCGCTGTGCTCGCGCCTGCGCCGCGGCGCGCTGTACGCCTACGCCGCCGAGCACGGCTTCACCAAGATCGCCCTGGGCCACCACCGCGACGACCTGGTGGCGACCTTCTTCCTCAACCTGTTCCACCACGCCAAGCTCTCGGGCATGCCGCCCAAGCTGCTGTCCGACGACGGCCGGCACGTGGTGATCCGGCCGCTGGCCTACGTGCGAGAAAGCGACATACTCGAGTACGCGGCGGCCAAGGCCTTCCCGATCATCCCCTGTAACCTGTGCGGCAGCCAGGAGAACCTGCAGCGCAAGCAGGTCGGGCTGATGATGCAGCAGTGGGAGCGCGAGTCGCCGGGCCGGATCGAGACCATCGCCCGCGCCCTGGGCGACATCCGCCCCTCGCAGCTGTCCGACCCGAAGCTGTTCGACTTCCTCGCCCTGGGCCACCGCGAGGGCGCGGCGCGCGCCGACGCCCACGCCTGGCTGGCCGGCGAACCGCATGCGACCGGCGACGACGACACACCCTGACCCGTCGGCAACTCTTCCGCTTCCGAGTACCCGCATGTTCTTCCGCAACCTGACCTTCTTCCGCTTCCCCACCACCCACGATTTCGTCCAGCTCGACGAACTGCTGCCGGAAGCCGCGCTCAAGCCGGTCGGCCCGCTGGAGCTGTCCTCGGCCGGCTTCATCTCGCCCTTCGGCCGCGGCGAGCAGGCCTTGTCGCACCGGATCGAGAACTCGATCTGGCTGTCGGTGGGCAGCGAGCACAAGATCCTGCCCGGCTCGGTGGTCAACGACCTGCTGGCGCAGAAAGTGGCCGAGATCGAGGACAAGGAAGGCCGCAAGCTCGGCGGCCGCGCGCGCAAGCGGTTGAAGGACGACCTGCTGCACGAGCTCCTGCCGCGCGCCTTCGTCAAGAGCTCGCGCACCGACGCCCTGCTCGACCTCGAGCACGGCTTCCTGGCCGTGGACGCCTCCTCGCGCAAGACCGGCGAGATGGTCGCCTCGGAGATCCGCCGCGCCCTGGGCAGCTTCCCGGCGATCCCGCCGAACGCCGAAGTGGCCCCGCGCAGCGTGCTCACCGGCTGGATCGGCGGCGAGCCCCTGCCCGAAGGCCTGACCCTGGGCGAGGAGTGCGAGCTCAAGGACGCGATGGACGGCGGCGCGGTGGTCAAGGCCCAGCACCAGGAGCTGCTCAGCGACGAGATCGCCAAGCACCTGGAGGTCGGCAAGCAGGTGACCAAGCTGGCGCTGAACCTGGACGACCACGTCTCCTTCGTCCTCGGCGAGGACCTGGTGGTGCGCAAGCTCAAGTTCCTGGAAGGCGCGGTCGACCAGCTCGAAAGCACCGAGCGCGACGACCTGCGCCAGGAACTGGACGCGCGCTTCGCCCTGCTGGCCGGCGAAGTCCGGCGCCTGTTCCTGGTGCTGGAATCGGCGCTGAAGCTGAGCAAGGCCGAGGCCTGACCCGCCCTGTGTAGGGGCGGCGATCCGGCCTAGAATCGCCGCATGCCTTCGCCGCTGCACCGCCTGATCGCCCGTACGCCCCAGCGCGTGGAGCGCGACACGCTGGAACTGGAGCTGGACGACGGCCGCCGCCTGACCGTGCAGCGCGTGCGCGATCCGCGTGCGCGCCGGCTCAAGCTCAGCGTGGACGAACGCGGCGTCCGCCTGACCCTGCCCCTGCGCGCCAGCCTGGTCTCCGGCGAGCGCTTCCTGCACGAGCACCGCGGCTGGCTGGCCGAGCAGATGGACCGCCACCTGCCGGCCGATGGCGAAGCCGCCGCGCTGCAGCCCGGAGCCAGCGCCTGCCTGCCCCTGCGCGGCGCGAACCTGCCCTTGCACTGGCACGAAGGCCGCTACATCCGGATCGAGCGCGACGCCGACGGCGTGCACGTGCAGCGCCCGCCGCGCGCCGGCGACGCCGCCCTGCGCCGCGCCCTGCGTGCGTTCTACGAAGCCGAGGCGCGGGCCGACATCGGCCGCTGGCTGCCGGTCTACCTGCCCGGCCTGCCGCGCGCGCCGCGCCAGCTGCGGCTGAAGGTGATGTCCTCGCAGTGGGGCTCGCTGGCCCCGGACGGCAGCCTGGCCCTGGACCTGGCCCTGGTGCTGGCGCGGCCCTCGGCGTTCGAGTACGTGCTGGTGCACGAACTCTGCCACCTGCTGCAGGCCAACCACTCGCCGGCGTTCTGGCGCGAGGTGGAGCAGCGCTTCCCGGCCTGGCGCGAGGAACGCGCGTATTTCCACCGCGACGGACGCCGGATCAAGGCCAGCCTGCGCGCCCTGCTGGCCGGCTGACGGCGCCGCGCCGGACCGGCGCGTACGTGGGCGGCGGCGGGCTAGGATGGCCGGTCCCTACCCTGGAGGCATCCCGAAGATGCGCGCAGCGATTCCTACCGCCCTGTCCCTCGCCCTGCTGGCCGCCCTGCTCGGCGGCTGCCGCGGCGACGACGCCCCCGCCTCTCCGGATGCCGCCGCCCCGGCCGCCCCAGAAGCTGCCGCACCCGCGGCGCCGGCCCCTGCCGCGGCCCCAGGTGCCGGCAATGGCCACTGCCCGGCCGATCCCGGCCGCGCACCCTCGGGCGACCTGGTCGCCGCCCGCATCGCCGCCGCCGATGGCGACGGTGCCGGCGGCCTGTACGAAGGCCCGGTCTGGACCGGCGATGCCCTGTACTTCTCCGACTTCCGCTTCAGTGATGGCTTCCCCTCGAAGATCCGCCGCCTGACCGCCGACGGCCGCCTGGAGACCGCGATCGAGGCCAGCGGCAGCAACGGCCTGGCCCTGGGCCAGGACGGCGCCCTGGTCGCGGCCACCCACGACCGCAAGGAACTGTCGCGCTACGACCTGGTGGACGGCGCGCGCATGCGCATCGTCGGCGAATACCAGGGCCAGCCGTTCAACTCGCCCAACGACCTGGTGGTCGGCGACGACGGCACGATCTGGTTCACCGATCCGGATTTCCAGCGCGCGGCCGCGCCCGGCGGACAGGAGAAGACCCGCGTTTACCGGGTCGGCGGCGACGGCGTGGCGACCGTGGTCGACGACAGCATCGCCAATCCCAACGGCATCGCGCTCTCGCCCGACGGCAACACCCTGTACGTGGCCGGTGGCGGCGAGCAGGGCGTGCTGCGCGCCTATCCGATCGCCGACGGCCAGGCCGGCCCCGGCCGCGACCTGGTCTCCACCGTCGTCCCCGACGGCCTGGCAGTGGACTGCCTGGGCAACATCTACCTGACCGAGCACACCCAGCGCCGGGTCCGGGTGATCTCACCGCAGGGCGAGCAGCTGGCCACCATCGCGGTCGACGCCAACGTCACCAACGCCGCCTTCGGCGGCCCGCAGCGGCGCACCCTCTATCTCACCGGCGCCGGTGCGGTCTGGTCGATCGAGTTGGACGTGGCCGGACTGCCCTACTAGCGGCCGCCCTGTCCGGCGCACAAAAGGAAAGCCCCGCCGGAGCGGGGCTTTCGCTTTGTCGCAACCGCCGGGTCGATCAGAACTTGTAGTTGATCGAAGCCGCCAGGACGTCGCCGACCACATCGTACTTGCCGTTGACGAGGTTGCCGGTCTCCGACGCCTTGGTCACGGTCGGATCCGAGGCGAAGATGTGCAGGTAGCCGAGGTTGAACTCCATCTTCTCGGACGGGGCATAGCCCAGGCCCAAGGTCACCCACTTGCGGGTGGTGTCGGGCACGCGCACGTCGCGGTGCTCGGCGGTGGTCGGGGTCTGGTCGTACGCCAGGCCGCCACGCAGGGTCAGGTTCTGGTTGAGCTTGTACTCGGCGCCGATCGAACCGAAGGTGGTGTCGCGGTAGTCGAAGTTCAGCACCGAATCGGCCTGGCTGGAGGCGTAGTCGATGGTCACCGAATCGAACGCGGTGGACCATGCGGTACGGGTGACGTCGGCCATCACCGTCCACTGGTCGTTGACCACGTGGGTCACGCTCAGGGTCGCCGAGGCCGGCAGGGTCACGGTGGCCTTGCCGCTGGTGTCGACGAACCAGCCCGGACGCGCGACCGACAGGATCGCCGCGGCCTGCTGCGGCACCACGAAGGTGGCGTCGCCGCCGGTGATCTTGTGCTCGACCTTGGAGCGGTAGCTCAGGCCGATGTGGGTGTTCTCGTCCGGGCTGAACAGGCCGCCGACGGTCCAGCCCCAGGCGTTGTTGTCGCCTTCCACCTTCAGGCTGCCGTCGGCGCTGCCCGGCGCGTAGCCCGGGACCCGCGCGGAGGCGAGGATTGCGCCGAAGTCGATGGCGTTGCCAAGCTCGATGGTCATGTGCTCGGCGAAGACGCTGGCGCCGAAGGACACATAGGGATTGACGTCGTAGGAGGCCGACAGGCCCAGGTCGACGACCTCCATCTCGGTCTTGGTGCCGCCGTAGCGACCCACCCAGTCGGAGTCGTACTCGGTCGCGAAGCCGTACGGCACGCTCAGCGACACGCCCAGGTGGGCCTGCTCGCCGACCGGGGTGTAGAAGTAGGCCGCGGGAATCGCGGCGATCTTGCCGGCATCGCCACCGTTGCCGCCGCTGATCGGGGTCCCGGTGCCCGGACCGGTCGGACCGGCGTTGCGCCCGGCACCGGTGAACTCGGCCGAGAAGCTGACCGCGCTCAGGTCGGCCTGCAGCTGGCGGCCATCGAGCTGGCGCATGCCGGCGGGGGTGTTGACGATGATCGAGGCGTCGCCGGCGGCACTGCCGGAACCGGCGAAGGCGCGGCCCAGGCCCTTGGCGCTGTTTTCCTTGAGCTGGGAGGCGGCGGCATGGGCGTGGCCACAGGCCAGGGCGCCGACGATGCCCAGGGCGAGGGCGGAAATGCGGGTGATGCTGTGGGCGGGATGCATGCTGCGGTTTCTCCGATAGACGTGGTGTGGTGGTTAGCCAGCGCCCGGCGGAAGGCCGCCCCGGGGCCCGCCCGCCTTCGTCGGAGTCCCCTCCCGACATACGACGCCGTATTGCAGTATACCCGCTGCGTTTAACAGGACAATAACGACGAAAGTCACGGGGGATGCCGGCCGCGTCGGGGCGGAGCCGCAGACGGCGGCCCCCGCCTTGGGCGATAGTGGGCGGCATGTTCGTGTCCCTGCCCTCGCGCCGGAAACCCTCGCTGCGCTGGGCCACGCCCTTGCTGTTCGCGGCCCTGTGGCTGGCCTTCCTGTGGATGCTCGGCCGCCCGGACGAGGCCCGGCGCAGCCTGTGGCTGGCCTGGGGCGCGCTCGGCCGCGGCCTGGCCGGCGGCGACGCCTGGCTGGCCGCGCTGCGCGACGGCAGCGTGCTGCGCCTGTTCACCGCGCTGTTCCTGCATGCGGACTGGGCGCACCTGCTCGGCAACCTGGTGTTCCTGCTGATCTTCGGCCTGCCGGCCGAGCGGACGATGGGGCCGTGGCGCTTCCTGCTGCTGTTCCTGCTCGGCGGCGCGGTCGCCAACCTGGCCGCGGTGACCGTGATCGGCAACCCGGACCGGGCGGTGATCGGCGCCAGCGGGGCGGTATCGGCGGTGATCGGCGCCTATCTGGCGCTGTTCCCGAGCGCGCGCCTGGGGGTGGTGCTGCCGCTGGGGCTGTTCCTGGAGTTCGTGCGCGCCCCGGCTTTCCTCCTGATCGGGATCTGGGCCGCGCTGCAGGTGGTGTTCGCCTACATCGGCCCGGCCTTCGGCGCGGTGGCCTGGGCCGCGCACGTGGCCGGGTTCCTGTTCGGGGTCTGCTTCGCCCTGGTGGTGCGGGCCGGGATCGCCCGCCGCCTGCGCCGGCAGAAGGGCTACTGACGCGGGCCTTCGGCAGGCGCCTGCACCCTTGGAAAGCGGCCGCCGGCGCCCCATCCTGCGGGGAACGCAAGCCGGTCCCCACGTCCCCCGCCATGGCCAAGCCGCTCTACAAGGTCACGTTCCTCAATCACGGCAAGGTCTACGAGCTGTACGCGCGGCACGTGGGCGGCAGCTCGCTGTGGGGCTTCACCGAGGTCGGCGAGCTGGTGTTCGACGTGCACGAAGGCCTGGTCGTGGATCCGACCGAGGAACGCCTGCGCGACGAGTTCGGCGCCACCCGGGTCCTGCACCTGCCGATGCAGAGCATCGTCCGGGTCGAGGAGGTGGAGCGCAAAGGCCAATCGGCCATCCGCGACGCGGCCACCGGCGAGAAGGTGGTCACCCCGTTCCCTTTGCCGGCCAAGCCTCCGCGCTGAGTCCCGCGCCCGGATCGCCTCAGCGCATCGCCGCCGGCGCCGGGGCGGCGGCGACCAGCTTCTTCAGCTCGGCCAGGGCGGCAGCGATCGGCTGGTCCCCGGGCAGGGCCGAACCGGCCTGGTAGCCCTCGGCTCCTTCCTCGTCGCCGTGCAGGTGCCCGGGCAGGGTCGCCTCGCTGACCTCGCTCGCCAGGCTGGGCGGCACGTCGCGTTGCACCAGCGCCGGATCCGGCTGCAGCTCGAGGTCGGGGACGATGCCGCTGGCCTGGATCGAGCGCCCGCTGGGGGTGTAGTAGCGCGCGGTGGTCAGCTTGACCGAGTCGCCGTTGTCCAGCGGCAGCACGGTCTGCACCGAGCCCTTGCCGAAGGTGCGGCTGCCGATCACCCGGGCGCGGCCGTTGTCGCGCAGGGCGCCGGCCAGGACCTCGGCGGCGCTGGCCGAACCGGCGTCCACCAGCACCACCACCGGCGCGCCGTGCATGCGGTCGCCCGGGGTCGCGTCGAAGCGGCTGTCGCTGATGGCGATGCGGCCGCGGGTGCTGACGATCCCGCCGCGCTCGAGCAGCTCGTCGGCCACCTGGACCGCTGCGGTCAGCAGGCCGCCGGGGTTGCTGCGCAGGTCCAGGACCAGGCCGCGCAGGCGGCCGCCGGCCTGCAGCCGGTCCAGGTGCTGGCGGAAGTCGGTGCCGGTGTCGGCCTGGAAGGTGCTCAGGCGCACGTACGCATAACCGGGCTCCAGCATCCGGCTGCGGACGCTGGTGACCTTGATCGTCTCCCGCTCCAGGGTCACGTCGAACGGCTTCTCGCGGCCCTCGCGCACCAGGGTGATGGTGACCTTGCTGCCCGGCGCGCCGCGCAAAGGCTCCATCCCCTCCACCTGGGCGATCGGCCGGCCGTCGATGGCGATGATGACGTCGCCGGCGAGCACCCCGGCGCGCGCCGCCGGGGTGCCGTCGATCGGTGCGATCACCTTCAGGCTGTTGTCCTGCTGCTGCAGCAGTTCCACCCCGATGCCGTCGTAGGCGCCGCTGGTCTGCTCGTCGAAGCTGTCGCTCTGCTGCTTGTCCAGGTAGGCGCTGTGCGGATCCAGGTCCAGCAGCAGGCCGCGGATCGCCGACTGCATCAGCTGGTGGTCGTCGACCGCGTCGACGTAGGCTTCCTTGACCGCGTTGTACACGGCCACGTAGCGCTGGATCTCGGCCAGCGGCACCTTGGTGCTGCCGGATTCGGCGGCGTCGGGGTCGTCGCTGGCCGGGACCGGGGCGTCCTCGGCGGGCGGCGGCGCTTCAACCTCCGGTCCCACCGGAGGCGTGGCCGCCGGATCCTGCGCCTGCGCCCCATCCTCTTCCTGCGGCGGTGCCGGCACAGGCGCCTGCGCATGCAAGGGCACGGCCCCCAGCAGCAGGAACGGCAGGATCACGGCGGGAAGGGTGCGGCGCATCGCGGACTCCGTGGCGCGCGAAAGCGCGCGGAACGCCCCGATTATGCGCGATGCCGGCGCCCCGCCACCCCGGTTCCGGCGCCTGCGCCGCACCCGCTTCAGCGGCGCTGCAGCCAGGACGAGGGATCGACCGGCTGGCCGTTCCGGCGCAGTTCGAAATACAGCGCCGGGCGCCCGTGCCCGCCGGAGCTGCCGACCCGGGCCACCGTCTCGCCGCGGCTCACCCGGGCACCGGCGTCGCGCAGCAGGGTTTCGTTGTGCGCGTACAGGCTCATGTAGCCGTTGCCGTGGTCGATGATCAGGATCAGGCCGTAGCCGGTCATCCATTCGGAGAACACCACCGTACCGTCGGCCACGGCGGTGACCGGGCTGCCGGCGGCCGCACCGATCAGCACGCCGCTGCTGCCGCGCCCGTCCGGCAGGCGGCCGCCGAAGCGGGCCAGCAGTTCGCCGCTGGCCGGCCAGCCCAGGCCGCCCACCCGGGGCGGCGGTGCCGCCGAGGCCACCCGCGGCGGGACCTTGCTGGCACTTTCCGCCGGGCGCGTCGCCTGTTGCTGCTGCTGGGCGGCGCGGCGGGCGGCGGCGCGGCGCTCGGCCTCGGCCCGGGCCGCCGCGGCGCGCAGCTGCGCCAGCAGGCGCTCGAGGGCGCGGGCGTCCTGGCCCAGCGCCTGCTCCTTCTGCTGGCGGTCCTGGTAGCGCTGGTCCAGCTCGCTGACCAGTTCGGCGCGCTGGCCGCGGTCGCGCTGCATCGCAGTCACCCGTTGCCGCTGCTGCACGCGCAGCAGCTCCAGGGCCTGGCTGCGTTCGGCGATGCCGGCCTCGGTGGCCTGCAGCTGCTGCAAAGAGCCGGTGATGTCCGCCAGTTGGCGGGCCTGGTCGCGCTGGATGTAGCGGTAATAGGCCATCGCCCTCTGCGCGTCGGCGACCCGATCCTGGGCCAGCAGCAGTTTCAGCGGTGCCTGGCCGCCCTGGACGTAGGCCGCGCGCAGCAGCGCCGCCAGGCGCTCGCGGCTGCGCTGCAGGTCCGCCTGCAGCCGCCCGCGCTGCTGCCGCAGTTCCTCCAGCGCCTGCTGTTCGCTTTGCAGGGCAGCCTCGGTTTCGGCCAGTTCGCGCGCGGACCGACCCAGCTGCTCGTCGACCCGGCGCAGGCGGACCGCGGCGCTGCCGCGCTCGCCCTCGAGCCTGCGCCGCTCGCGGGCGATCTCCTGCAGCTCGGCGCGGACTTGGCGCAGCTGGCGTTCGGTGGCGCCGGGATCGCGGCGCTCCTGGGCCGTGGCGATGCCGGCCAGCAGCGGCAGGACCGCGGCCAGCAGCAGGCCCATGGCGATGCCGGTGGATCGCGGACGCAACGGCTCCGACGGATGGCGCCCGGAAGGACACGATAGGCGGCACGTGCGCAGGGGGGTCACTCCGGCCGTCATCCCAGTGACTTCAGACTGGTGCGGATTGTAGCCAGCCGTGGTCCCATGCCGGGTAACCGGCCCGAAGCCGACAGGAGATCGCCATGTCCCGCCGCATCCACCGCCTCGTCTTCGCCCTGTGCCTGGCCCTCGCCGCGCCGCTGGCCCACGCCGAGGAAGACATCAGCAAGGTCAACGGCAGCATCGAGGCCGCCGCCGGCCAGCATTACCGCGACCTGGAGACGGTCAACGGCAGCATTCGCATCGGCGACGGCACCCAGGCCCGGGACGCCAGCACGGTCAACGGCAGCATCACCGTGGGCGACCGCGCACAGGTGGACGGCCTGGAAACGGTCAACGGCGCGATCCGGCTCGGCACCGGGGTCAAGGTGTCGAGCGGGATCGAGACCGTGAACGGCAGCGTGTTCGCCGACCGCGGCAGCGTGATCGGCGGCGACATCGAGACCGTCAACGGCGCGATCGGCCTGGTCGGGACCGAGCTGGCCGGCGACATCGAGACCCTCAACGGCGACGTCACCGTCGGCATCGGCTCGCGGGTCAAGGGCGGCATCACCGTCGAGCGCAACACCGGATGGTTCCAGGGCAAGGGCAGGCGCGATCCGCGGGTGGTGATCGGTCCGGACGCGGTGGTGGAAGGCCCGCTGGTGTTCAAGCGCGAGGTCCACCTGCATGTCCATCGCAGCGCCCGCATCGGTCCGGTGACCGGCGCCGAGGCGAGGATCTACGACACCGACACCGCGCCGCAGGACTGAGCCGCAGCGCACATTCGGCGCACCACCGTGGCGGCGGCGGCCCCGCGGCGGTGCGCGGCTGGCTAGAATCGGACCACCGTCGTTCCTGACCGGAGTTCCGATGTTCCGCAAATCCCTGATCGGCGCCGCTGTCGGCGTCCTCGCCCTTGCCGGCTGCGGCAAGCAGGCCGAACCGGCGGCCGAGCCGGCGCCGGCCGAAGCCGCCGCGCCCGCGCCAGCATCCACCCACGAATTCCAGCCGGCGATCGCCGGCGGCGACTTCGCCGAACTGGTGAAGACCCTGGCCTCCGACGAGTTCGAGGGCCGCGGCCCGGGCTCGGTCGGCGAGGAGCGCACGGTCGAGTACATCCGCGCGCAGATGCAGCGCATCGGCCTGCAGCCCGGCAACGGCGACAGCTATTTCCAGGACGTGCCGATGGTGGAGACCACCGCCGACCCGGCCACGAAGATGACTCTGACCATCGACGGCAAGCCGGTGGAACTGGGCTTCGGTTCGCAGATGGTGGTGGGCACCCGCACCGGCCAGGCCCAGGTCAAGGTCGACGCCAGCGACGTGGTCTTCGTCGGCTACGGCGTCGACGCGCCGGAAAGGGACTGGAACGACTACGCCGGCCAGGACTGGAGCGGCAAGACCGTGGTCATGTTCGTCAACGACCCGGGCTTCCACGCCGGCGACGAGAAGCTGTTCGACGGCAAGAAGATGACCTACTACGGCCGCTGGACGTACAAGTTCGAGGAGGCCGCGCGCAAGGGCGCCGCCGCCGCCCTGATCGTGCACGACACTCCCGGCGCCAGCTACGGCTGGGACGTGGTCAGGAACTCCTGGTCCGGCGCCCAGTACGACCTGCCGGCCAGCGACGATCCGGAGCCGCGCATCCCGGTGCAGGGCTGGATCACCGCCGACGTCGCCCGCACCCTGTTCGCCGGTGCCGGCCTTGATCTTGACGAGGCCTACCGCATGGCCGGCAAGCCCGGTTTCAAGCCGGTGCCGCTGAAGGCGAAGATGTCGGTCGACCTGGCCAGCGCGATCACCCGCAAGACTTCGCGCAATGTGGTCGGCGTGCTGCCGGGCGCCAGCCGCGCCGACGAGGCCGTGCTGTACATGGCCCACTGGGACCACCTGGGCAAGCACGAGGGCGAGGAGGGCGACGCGATCTACAACGGCGCCATCGACAACGCCACCGGCGTGGCCGGCATCCTCGAAATCGCCGAAGCCTTCGCCGGCCAGCCCCAGCGCCCGGAGCGCTCGGTGGTGTTCCTGGCCGTCACCCTGGAGGAGTCGGGCCTCCTGGGTTCCAAGTACTACGTCGCCCATCCCAGCTTCCCGCTGGACAAGATCGCCGGCGTGGTCAACCTGGACGCCATGTCGGTGGCTGGCCGCTCGCGCGACATGGTCGTCACCGGCTTCGGCAACTCCGAGCTGGAGGACATCCTCAAGCCGATCGCCCAGGCCCAGAACCGCGTGCTGAAGGGCGAGAGCTCGCCGCAGAGCGGCTTCTACTTCCGCTCCGACCACTTCAACTTCGCCAAGGCCGGCGTCCCGGCGCTGTATGCCAGCGGTGGCGACGATCTGCTGGATGGCGGCACAGCGGCCGGCCATGCCGCCGACGAGGACTACGGCACCCACCGCTACCACCAGCCCGGCGACGAGTACGACCCGAACTGGAAGCTGGACGGCGTGGTCGAGGATCTGGAGGCGCTGTATGGCGTGGGCCGCGAACTGGCCGGCGGCGACCGCTGGCCGAACTGGTACGACGGCAACCCGTTCAAGGCGGCGCGCGACCGGATGATGGCCGACAAGACTGCCGCGTCGCCCTGATTCTTGCGCCTTGCGCCCGTGCGCAGGACGGGAGGATCCGGAAAAGCAGGGCCGTTCGCCGCAAGGCGGGCGGCCCTTTTTCATGGCTCTTCTCCCAGGAACGGGGCAGGGAAAAGCCGGATGCAGCACTGCGGCACTTTGGCGTGCGGCCTGCTGCCGCTCATGTCCCCAGGTCCCGGCCCGGTGGGCCGGGACCTCCTCCTTTACTTCCCGTCAGCAGGCCACACGCCAAAGCGCTCCTGGCTTGGCCGGCGGCCAACGGAAAAGCGGGAACCATGCGTTGAAACCGGCATGAAGTGCCTCTGGCTTTCCGTTCGGTGGCCGATGACCGTGAAGCGGTGCGGTGCGATGCCTGCTGACGGGAAGTAAAGGAGGAGGCTGCGGCTGCAGGCCGCAGCCGGGGGACATGAGCGGCAGCAGGCATCGTGCCGCACCGCCGCGACACAACCTCCCGCCTCCTTGCCGTCTTGCGTGTCGCGGAGCGATCGCCCGTCCGCCCGAGGTTTTGTTTCGTGCAAAGACAAACCCCCAGCCGATTGGCTGGGGGTTTGAGGGTAAAGACCCTGGCGATGACCTACTCTCGCATGGGAAGCCCACACTACCATCGGCGCTGTTGCGTTTCACTTCCGAGTTCGGGATGG
>NZ_PDWL01000001.1 GCF_010093185.1 Pseudoxanthomonas jiangsuensis
CGCCCCGCGCCGTCTGGGTACAAACGCCGGGCCCGCGCCGCCCCCCCCCCCCCCCACCCCCCCCGGCGCTGCCCGGTCCGCTCCGCCCCGCCCCTGGCGCGCCCCGAACCCGACCCCGCCCCGCTGGCAGCAGGCCCCGGACGCCCCCGGCCGCATTCGCCTGTCCGGCGACTGGACCCTGGCCCACGCCCTCGCCGTCGGCGAGCGCCTGCGCGAGCTGCCCGAGGACGTGGGCTGGATCGACGCCAGCGGCGTGGACCGGCTCGATTCGGCCGGGGTGATGCAGATCACCCGCTACGCCCGCCGCCGCGCCCTGGACGGCGAGGCCCTGCACTTCAGCGACGAGCACGCGGCCCTGGTCCAGGTGATCGAGGACGTGGCCGACGACCGCCCGCGGCGCAAGCGCGACTATGGCTTCGCCGCCGCGCTCGAGCGCATGGGCCGGGCCACCCACGCGGTGGTGCGCGACATCGTCCAGCTGGTCGGTTTCACCGGCGAGAACCTGGTCAAGCTGGCACGCACCCTGAAGGAGCCGCGCCGCTTCCGCCTGACCGCCACCGTCTCGCACATGGAGCAGACCGGCCTGGACGCGGTGCCGCTGGTGGCGCTGCTGTCCTACCTGGTGGGCGCGGTGATCGCCTTCCTCGGCTCGACCATCCTGCGCGATTTCGGCGCCGAGATCTTCGTGGTCGAGCTGGTCAGCATCGCCTTCCTGCGCGAGTTCGCGGTGCTGCTGACCGCGATCGTGCTGGCCGGCCGCACCGCTTCGGCCTTCACCGCCCAGATCGGGGCGATGAAGGCGCGCGAGGAGATCGACGCGATCCGCACCCTGGGCCTGGACCCGGTCGACCTGCTGGTGATCCCGCGCCTGGTCGCGCTGCTGGTGATGCTGCCCTTGCTGACCTTCGTGGCGATGATGGCCGGCCTGGCCGGCGGCGTGACCGTGGGCGCGTTCGACCTGGAGATCCCGCCGCAGATGTACCTGGCGCGGATGCACGAGACCATGGAGGTGCGGCACTTCCTGGTCGGCCTGTCCAAGGCGCCGGTGTTCGCCATGGTGATCGGCCTGATCGGCTGCCTGGAGGGGCTGCGGGTGGAGGGCACGGCGCAGTCGGTGGGCGAACGCACCACCTCCAGCGTGGTCCAGACGATCTCGCTGGTGATCATCATCGACGCGCTGGCCGCGTTGTGGTTCATGCACATGGATTGGTGATTGGTGATTGGTGATTCGAAAAAGCGAAAAGACAACGACCAGGCCGCTGGAGACCCAGCTGTTGCTTTTACGAATCACCAATCACGAATCTCCAATCACGACGCTGATGGCCGCGAAGCCGCCATCTGCGTCCGCGGGCTGGCCAACCGCTTCGGCAGCCAGACCGTGCACGAGGACCTGGACCTGGACGTGCGCCGCGGCGAGATCCTGGGCGTGGTCGGCGGCTCGGGCACCGGCAAGTCGGTGCTGATGCGCTCGATCCTGGGCCTGCAGAGACCGGCCGGCGGCAGCATCCGGGTGCTCGGCGCCGATGCGCTGGACGGCGACGTCCAGGCCCGCCGCCACATCGAGCGCAACACCGGGGTGCTGTTCCAGGACGGGGCCCTGTTCTCCTCGCTGACCGTGGGCGAGAACGTGCAGGTCCCGCTCAAGGAGCACCATCCGGAACTGCCCGACAGCTGGCGCTACGAACTGGCCCTGCTCAAGGTCAAGCTCGCCGGCCTGCCGGCCGAGGCGATCGACAAGCTGCCTTCGCAGCTGTCCGGCGGCATGCGCAAGCGCGCCGGCCTGGCCCGGGCGCTGGCCCTGGACCCGCCCCTGCTGTTCCTGGACGAGCCCACCGCCGGCCTGGACCCGATCGGCGCGGCCGCCTTCGACCGCCTGCTGGCGACCCTGCAGGAGGCGCTGGGCCTGACCGTGTTCCTCATCACCCACGACCTGGACACCCTGTACGCTATCTGCGACCGGGTGGCGGTGCTGGCCGACCGCAAGGTGGTGATCAACGCACCGCTGGAGGAGGTCGAGCGCTTCGACCACCCGTGGGTGCAGGAGTATTTCCACGGCCCGCGCGCCCGCGCCGCGCGCGACGCGCGCCAGGCGCACGCCAGGCCGGACATCGCCCCGGAGACGGACTGATCCATGGAAACCAAGGCCAACTACGTCCTGATCGGCGCCTTCACCCTGGTGGTGTCGGTGGCGCTTCTGCTGTTCGGCCTGTGGGCCGCCAAGTACTCCTCCGAACGCAGCTGGCAGCGTTACCAGATCGTGTTCGACGAGGCGGTCACCGGCCTGTCCACCGGCAGCCCGGTGCAGTACAACGGCATCGCGGTCGGCTCGATCGACAAGCTGTCGCTGGACCCGAACGACCCGCGGCGGGTGGTGGCGGTCATCCGCGCCGATGCGACCACCCCGATCAAGACCGACACCCGGGCCAAGCTGGCCATCACCAGCCTCACCGGCCCGGCCATCATCCAGCTCACCGGCGGCACCCCGGGCGCGCCGATGCTGACCGCGGTGGACCACCGCGAGACCCCGGTGATCGCCACCTCGCCCTCGGCCCTGCAGAACATCACCGACACCGCCAACCGCATCGTCGAGCGCCTGGACCAGGTGCTCAGCGACCAGAACGTGGCCCACATCGGCCGCACCCTGGAGAACATCGAGAAGATCAGCGGCAGCCTGGCCAACCAGGACCAGGGCATGGAGGCCTTGCTGGTCAGCGCGCGCGACGCCGCGCGCAGCCTGGACGCCACCCTGCAGACCACCAACGGCACCATGCAGAGGCTCGACCGGAACCTGGTGCGCGAGCTGCCCGGGATCGTGGAGAAGCTGGACTCGACCCTGGCGCGGCTGGATTCGGCCGCCGGCAATGCCGATGCGATCCTCGGCGAGAACCGCGCGGCCATCAACAGCTTCGCCAACGAAGGCCTGGGCCAGCTCGGCCCGACCCTGACCGAACTGCGCGGCCTGATCCGCGACCTGCGCCAGATCAGCGACCGCCTGGAGAACAACCCCACGCGCTACCTGCTCGGCCGCGATGCCCCCAAGGAGTTCCAGCCGGAATGAAGCCGACGCCCCTTTCCCTGCCGGCTGCGCCCGGCCTGCTGCGCGCCTGCCTGCCCGTGGCCGCGGCCGTTTTGCTGGCCGGCTGTTCGATCCTCGGCGGCAAGCAGCGCGATCCGGTGACGATCTACTCGCCGCAGGTCAACGTCACGCCCGACCCGGCCTGGCCGCAGGTGGACTGGCAGCTGGCCATCGCCCGGCCCAATGCCTCGCGTCTGGTCGACAGCCCGCGCATCGGCGTGCGCCCGGTGCCGGGCGAACTGCAGGTCTACCGTGGCGCCGCCTGGGCGCAGCCGCCGACCGACCAGGTCGAGACCGCCGTGCTGCGGGCGCTGGAGGACTCGGGCAGGATCGCCGCGGTCGGGCGCCTGTCCACCGGGCTGCGCTCGGACTACCGCCTGGCCATGGACATCCGCCGCTTCGAGGCCGACTACGCCGGCGGCGCTTCGCCGGCGGCGGCCATCGAGATCAGCGCCAAGCTGCTGGACAGCCGCGACCAGCGGATCGTCGCCAGCCGCACCTTCACCCAGGTCCGGCCGGCCGCGGACACCGCCACCGCCAGTGTCGCCGCGGCCTTCGGCCAGGCGCTGTCGGCGATCAGCGGCGAGGTCGCCGGCTGGACCCTGGTCCAGGGCCAGGCCGACGCGCAGGCGCATCCGCGGCGCTAGCTGCCCGCGCCTAGACGGGAAAGATCTGGCGGAAGGTGAGGTTGATGCGCTCGCCCACCGGGCGCGCGGTGCGCGGCAAGGCGTGCTTCCAGTGGCGCTGGGTGTCGCCGCCCATCAGCAGAAGGCTGCCTGGTTCCAGGTCCAGCGCCAGCCGCTGCCCCGGATCGTCGCGCCGGCGCAGCAGGAAACGCCGGGTCGCACCCAGGCTCAGCGAGGCGATCAGCGGCCGCGGACCCAGTTCCGGCTCGTCGTCGCTGTGCCAGCCCATCGCATCGGCCCCGCTGCGGTAGCGGTTGGCGAGCACGCTGTTGAACGGCTGGCCCAGTTCGTCCTGAAGGCGCCCGCGCAGGGCGGCCAGCGCCGGGATCCAGGGCCGCGGCTGGAAGCGGCTGCCCGAGTAGCGGTAGCTGGCCTCCGGATCGCCGATCCAGCAACTCAGCCGCGGCGACGGCAGTTGCCGCCCGAACAGGCGGACGTGGTGGACCTCCCACGGCACCTCGCGCAGCAGGGCCTCCATCAGCGTGGCCGCGGCCTCCGGCGCCAGCCAGCCGCGGGCCAAGCGCAGTTCGGCATCGGGCAGCGGGAAATCGGTCCATTCCATGGCGTCCCATTGTAGGAGCCGGCGATGCGTACGGTTTCCGGCCGATTTGCCCCGCCCGCGCCGAACCCCGAAAATGCCCGGCCAGCCATCGCAGCCAGCCGGAGCCAGGGATGTCGCAGTACCAAGCCAGTGCCGACGCGATCGAACGCGACGTGATGGAGTACGACGTCGTCACCGTCGGCGCCGGCCCGGCCGGCCTGGCCTTCGCCATCCGGCTCAAGCAGCTCGATCCGGCGATCTCGGTCTGCGTGATCGAGAAGGCCAGCACCGTCGGCGCCCACATCCTGTCCGGCGCGGTGATCGAGCCCGGCCCCCTGGACACGCTGCTGCCCGGCTGGCGCGACAATCCGCCGCCGGTGTGCGTGCCGGCCGGCGAGGACGAGTTCTGGTTCCTGACCAAGGATGGCGGCCGCAGGTTCCCGGTGGTGCCGCCGGGCATGCGCAACCACGGCAACTTCATCGTCAGCCTCGGCGCGATGTGCGCCTGGCTGGCGCCGCAGGCCGAAGCCCTGGGCGTGGAGATCTACGCCGGCTTCGCCGCCGCCGAGACCCTGCACGCCGAGGACGGCACCGTGCTGGGTGTGCGCATCGGCGACATGGGCATCGCCCGGGACGGCAGCCACAAGCCCGGCTACACCGCCGGCATCGACATCCACGCCAAGGTCACCGTGCTGGCCGAGGGCGCGCGCGGGCACCTGACCAAGCGCCTGGTCAAGCGCTTCGGCCTGGACGCCGACAGCGACCCGCAGAGCTATTCGATCGGAATCAAGGAGCTGTGGCAGGTGCCCGAAGGCCGGGTCGTGCCGGGCAAGATCGTGCACAGCCTGGGCTGGCCGGCCGACAGCCATACCTACGGCGGCAGCTTCCTCTATCACCTGCCGAACAACCAGCTCGCACTGGGCTACGTCAGCGGCCTGGACTACCGCGACCCGCAGTACAAGCCGTGGGAAGCGTTCCAGCAGTGGAAAAACCATCCGACGGTCAAGCCGTTGCTCGAAGGCGGCAGCATCCTCTCGGCCGGCGCCCGCGCGATCGTCACCGGCGGCTGGCAGGCCCTGCCGAAGGTGGAGATGCCCGGCGCCCTGCTGATCGGCGACACCGCCGGCCTGCTCAACGTGCCCAAGATCAAGGGCACCCACCAGGCGATCCGCAGCGGCATGCTCGCCGCCGAGCACCTGGCCGGCAATGCGCTGCGGCCTTCCGGCTTCGATGCGAAGCTGCGCGGCTCCGAGGCGGTGGCCGAGCTGAAGCAGGTGCGCAACATCAAGCCTGGCTTCAAGAAGGGCCTGTGGTTCGGCCTGGCCAACGCCGCCTGGGAGACCGCGCTCAAGGGTGCCTCGCCGTGGACGCTGAAAGGCAAGGCCGACTGGTCCAGCCTGGACAAGGTCGGCGAGCACGAGCAGCCCAGGCGCGACTACCTCGAGCGCAGCCTGGCCCCGCGCGACCGCCTGCAAGGCGTGTACTACGCCGCCACCGAGCACGACGAGGACCAGCCGGTGCACCTGAAGGTGGCCGACACCTCGATCTGCGTGGAGCGCTGCACGGTCGAATACGCAAATCCCTGCACCCGCTTCTGCCCGGCCGGGGTCTACGAGATGGTCGAGGAGACCGCGGCCGACGGCAGCACGGGCCGCCGCCTGCAGATCAACGCCGCCAACTGCGTGCACTGCAAGACCTGCGACATCAAGGATCCGTACGAGATCATCACCTGGGTGACGCCGGAAGGCGGCGCCGGGCCCAACTACCAGAATCTGTGAGCCGATCCAGCGCATGAGCCGGACGCTGCGGGAACGCCTGAAACACGCCGCCTTCGGCCTCCTGCGGACCGGCTTCCGCTTGCTGCCGCTGGACGAAGGCGCCCGCGATCGCTGGCGCCAGCGCGTCCTCGGCCGGTTCCCCGGCCTGGTGCCGGAGGGCCCGCGCGGGCAGGCTTCCGCGGGCGGATCTACGCGGCGGGCGCGGGTGCGCAGCGACCTGCCCGCGCTGGGACACGTCCCGTACCGCCGCGAACCCCTGCCCGATCCGCTGCCGGCGAAGCTGGTCGCGTTCTACCTGCCGCAGTTCCACCCGATCCCGGAGAACGACGCCTGGTGGGGCAAGGGCTTCACCGAATGGCGCAACGTGGTCCGCGCCCTGCCGCAGTTCGAAGGCCACGCCCAGCCGCGCCTGCCGGCCGACCTGGGCTTCTACGACCTGCGCAACCCGCAGGTGATGCGCGACCAGGCCCGGCTGGCCGGCGAATACGGGATCGGCGCGTTCTGCTTCTATTTCTACTGGTTCGGCGGCAAGACCCTGCTGGAATCGCCGCTGGAACAGTGGCTGGCCGACGCCTCGATCGAGCTGCCGTTCTGCCTGTGCTGGGCCAACGAGAACTGGTCGCGGCGCTGGGACGGCCGCGAACAGGACGTGCTGATCGCCCAGCGGCACAGCGCCGGGGACGACCTGGCCTTCATCGCCCATGCCGCCCGCTACCTGCGCGATCCACGCTACCTGCGGGTGGACGGCAAGCCCTTGCTGCTGGTCTACCGGCCGGGCCTGCTGCCCGATGCGAAGGCCACGGCCGCGCGCTGGCGGCAGTGGTGCCTGGACAACGGCATCGGCGAGATCGTGCTGGCCTACGTGCAGGGCTTCGAACGCCCCGATCCGGGCCAGATCGGCTTCGATGCCGCAGTCGAATTCCCGCCGAACCTGTCCAGCCCCGGCACCATCACCGCGCACCAGCGCCTGCTGGACGATGGCTACCGCGGCCAGGTCCTGGACTGGCGCGAACTGGCCGCCGATTACCTGCACCGCCCCCTGCCCGGCCATCGCCTGTTCCCGGGCGTGAACTGCGGCTGGGACAACGAACCGCGGCGCCCCGGCCGGGGGCGCACCTACCTGCACGCTTCGCCGCGCCGCTACCGCGACTGGCTGCGCGGGACCGTCCACACGCGACTGGCGCAGGTTCCGGCCAGCGACCGCCTGGTGTTCATCAACGCCTGGAACGAATGGGCCGAAGGCGCGGTGCTGGAACCGGATACGCGGCTCGGCCATGCCTGGCTGCAGGCCACCCGCGACGCGCTGGTCCCGGCCGCGCCGGTTTCCGGTCGCCCGGCCTGCCTGGTCCACGCCTGGGACCTGGACGCGCTGGACGAGATCCTGGTGGCGATCGGCGCCAGTCGCGTGGAGTTCGACCTGTGGATCACCACCACGGACGAGTTGCGGCCCCAAGTCCAGGCCACCCTCGGCGCCCACGGACTCCAGGCACGGATCCTCACCGGCGCCAACCACGGCCGCGACATCCTGCCCTTCCTGCGCGCGGCCGGCGAACTGCTGGATGCGGGGACCGGGATCGTGCTCAAGCTGCACACCAAGAAGTCCCGCCACCGCGACGACGGCGACCGCTGGCGGCGCGAACTGCTGGAGCGCTTGCTGGCGCCGGCACGCGCGCCGCGGATCCTGCAGGCCATGCGCGAACGGCCGCAGCTGGGCATCGTCGCCCCGGAAGGGCACCTCCTCGGGCTGGACGCCTACATGGGCGGCAACCGCGCCGGCGTGGAATACCTGACGCGCCGCCTGGGCCTGCATGAACCGCCAACAGATGCGCGCTTCGTCTCCGGCAGCATGTTCTGGGTGCGGCTGGAAGCGCTGCGCCCGCTGCTGGACGCGCACCTGGACGAATGGGAATTCGAACCGGAACAGGGCCAGATCGACGGCACCCTGGCCCACGCCGTTGAGCGCGTGTTCGCGCTGTGCGCGCTCGACGCCGGGAGCACCGTGGCCAGCGTGGCCAGCCTGTGTGGCGAGCCGGAACCGCCGGCGACGGCACGCTACCCGTACGCGGGGAATTAAGTCCCCCGGGAAGACGCCGCGGGTAAGCGCGGGCCAAGGTGGCGGAACCCGTCAGCCCGCGAACGGCACCCCGGTCTTTTCCTTCAGCTCCTCGACGCTCACCCCCGGCGCCGCCTCGATCAGCTTCAGCCCGGCCTCGGTCACGTCGAACACCGCCAGGTCGGTGATGATCCGGTCGACCACGCCGACGCCGGTCAGCGGCAGGGTGCACTCGGGCAGGATCTTGTGCTCGCCGTTCTTGGCGGTGTGCTCCATCAGCACTACCACGCGCTTGACCCCGGCCACCAGGTCCATCGCCCCGCCCATGCCCTTGACCATCTTGCCGGGCACCATCCAGTTGGCCAGGTCGCCGCGGGCGGTGACCTGCATCGCGCCGAGGATCGCCAGGTCGATGTGGCCGCCGCGGATCATCGCGAAAGAATCGTGGCTGCCGAAGTAGCTGGCGCCGGCGCGCGCGGTCACGGTCTGCTTGCCGGCGTTGATCAGGTCGGCGTCGACCTCGTCCTCGGTCGGGAACGGGCCGATGCCGAGCAGGCCGTTCTCCGACTGCAGCCACACGTCCACCCCTGCCGGGATGTGGTTGGCCACCAGGGTCGGCAGGCCGATGCCCAGGTTCACGTAGGCGCCGTCGCTCAGCTCGGCGGCGGCGCGCTGCGCCATCTCGTCGCGGGTCCAGGCCATCACTTGTTCTCCTGACGGACGGTGCGCTGCTCGATGCGCTTCTCGGGGCTCGGGTTGTGGACGATGCGGTCGACGTAGATGCCCGGCAGGTGGACCTGGTCCGGGTCGATCGCGCCGACCTCCACCACTTCCTCGACCTCGGCCACGCAGACCTTGCCGGCCATCGCGCAGGCCGGGTTGAAGTTGCGCGCGGTCTTGCGGAACACCAGGTTGCCGGCCTTGTCGGCCTTCCATGCCTTGACCAGGGAGACGTCGGCCACCAAAGCGGTCTCCAGCACGTAGTGCTTGCCGCCGAACTCGCGGGTCTCCTTGCCCTCGGCCACCACCGTGCCGTAGCCGGTGGCGGTGAAGAACGCCGGGATGCCCGCGCCGCCGGCGCGCAGGCGCTCGGCCAGGGTGCCCTGCGGGTTGAACTCCAGCTCCAGCTCGCCGGCCAGGAACTGGCGCTCGAACTCCTTGTTCTCGCCCACGTAGGACGAGATCATCCTGCGGATCTGCCGGGTCTCCAGCAGCTGGCCCAGGCCGAAGCCGTCCACGCCGGCGTTGTTGGAGATCGCGGTCAGGTCCTTGGCGCCCGAGTCGCGCAGGGCGGCGATCAGGGCCTCGGGGATACCGCACAAGCCGAAGCCGCCGACCGCCAGGGTCTGGCCGTCGGCCACCAGGTCGGCCAGGGCGGACGCGGCGTCCGGGTAGAGTTTGGAAGCGGCCATGCGGTCCTCGTGGGGTCACTCTTGCCCCGGATTCTAGCCGCAGCAGGCTGCGCCACCCCACGTACCTTCGGGCAATGGCCGGCCGGCGACGGGTCATGGGCGGCCGGTCCGGCCCTGCCGCAGGTCGCGCCGGACCGGGGCCGGCCGGTAGAATCGCCCGGCAAATCCGCAATCCGCCCCGTGCCAGCCGCCGCGGCCGGGCCGTCAGCCTGAATTCCGAAGGAACCCCCGCACGATGAAGATCCTGGTCGCCTACAAGCGCGTCGTGGACTACAACGTCCGCATCCAGGTCAAGCCGGACGGCTCCGGCGTGGTCACCGAGGGCGTCAAGCTCTCGCCCAACCCGTTCGACGAGATCGCCCTGGAAGAGGCCCTGCGCCTGCGCGACAAGGGCATCGCCACCGAGGTGGTGGTCGCCACGATCGCCCCGGCCGACGCCCAGCCGCACCTGCGCAACGGCCTGGCCATGGGTGCCAACCGCGCCATCCACGTGGTCACCGACCAGCCGGTGCAGCCGCTGGCCGCCGCCCGCACCCTGCTCAAGCTGGTGGAGAAGGAGCAGCCGGACCTGGTGATCCTGGGCAAGCAGGCGATCGACGACGACGCCAACCAGACCGGGCAGATGCTGGCCACGCTCTGGGGCCGGCCGCAGGCCACCTTCGCCTCGAAGGTCGAAGTGAGCGACGGCAAGGCCACCGTGACCCGCGAGGTCGACGCCGGCCTGGAGACCCTGGAAGTGGACCTGCCGGCGGTGGTCACCACCGACCTGCGCCTGAACGAGCCGCGCTTCATCAAGCTGCCGGACATCATGAAGGCCAAGAGCAAGCCGCTGGAGACCCTGCCGCTGGCCGACCTGGGCGTGGACGCCGGCCCGGAGCTGGCGACCACCGCCTATGCCCCGCCCGCCAAGCGCAGCAAGGGCGTGATGGTCAAGGACGCGGCCGAACTGGTCGCCGCGCTGAAGGCCAAGGGCCTGCTCTGAACAAGGAATCGAACATGTCCAAGATCCTCGTCATCGCCGAACACCTGGACGGCACGCTCAACGCCTCCACCGCCCGCACCATCAGCGCCGCGCTGGCGTTGTCGCCCGAAGCCGTCGACGTGGCCGTGCTCGCCGCCGATCCGGCCGCGGTCGCGGCGCAGGCCGCGCACATCGCCGGCGTGGGCCGCGTGCTCGCCGTCGCCAATCCCGCCAACGCCCATGCCGTGGCCCAGGTGCTGGGCCCGCAGGTGGCACGGCTGGCCGCCGGCTACAGCCACGTGTTCGGCCCCTCCACCACCTTCGGCAAGGACCTGATGCCGGTGGTCGCCGCCCTGCTGGGTGTGAACCAGGTCTCCGACCTGATGGCGGTGCAGGGCGAATACACCTTCCAGCGCCCGATCTACGCCGGCAACGCCATCGTCACCGTGCAGGCCCCGGCGGGCCAGACCGTGGTCGCCACCGTGCGCACCGCCTCCTGGCCGCAGGCCGCCGGCGGTGGCAACGCCGCGGTCGAGACGGTCGCGGTCGAGGCCGCCCTGCCAGCGCACACCCGTTACCTCGGCCTGGCCGCGGGCAGCTCCGACCGCCCGGACCTGCAGAGCGCCCGCCGGGTGGTTTCCGGCGGCCGCGGGGTCGGCTCGGAGGAGAACTTCCGGATCGTCTACGGCCTGGCCGACAAGCTCGGCGCGGCGGTGGGCGCCTCGCGCGCCGCGGTCGACGCCGGCTACTGCCCCAACGAGATGCAGGTCGGCCAGACCGGCAAGATCATCGCCCCGGAACTGTACCTAGCGATCGGCATCTCCGGCGCGATCCAGCACCTGACCGGGATCAAGGACGCCGGGACGATCGTGGCGATCAACAAGGACCCGGAGGCGGCGATCTTCGAGGTCGCCGACATCGGCCTGGTGGGCGACCTGTTCCAGATCCTGCCGGAGCTGGAAGCGGCGCTGTAGGCCCGCGCCAGGCCTTGCGCAGGACCCGGAACCCGGCTCGCCAGAGCCGGGTTCTTTCATTTCCGCAGGCCGGTTGCAGAGAGCGGATGCAACGATTTCTGCTGGCACCAAAGTTGAGCATGGCAGCAGCAGGTGTCACATTGCCGGCCCGGAACCGGATTCCCTGGAGGCTGGAGGGTTCGCCCGCGAACCTGCTCACCCCCCATGATCAACGTCGCACAGCGCCATCTGTCCCGGCTCCCGTCCTGGGGCACGCTCGCCGCCGCCATCTTCACCGCAGGGCTGCTGGTCCGTCTGCGGGACCACTCGATCCACGCCGACCTGATGTACCTGGCCGCCCTGTGCCTGTGCGAGCTGATCGCGCTGGAACTGCTTACCCGCGCCGCCGTGGGCATCGGCTTCCGGCTCCTGCGCCTGCTGGTCCTGGTGCTGCCGCTGGGACTGGGCCTGGTCTACACCGCCCAGCTCTATTCCATCTGGCTCAGCGGCGGCTTCATCCCGCCCATCGCCTTCGCCAACACCGAAACCGCAGGCCTGGTCAGCTTCCGCGGCGCCTACCTGACCCTGGGCGGCTACACGGTGGCCTTCGTCGCCTATGCGGCCTGGCACTGGCGCGCCGCGCAACCGGGCCGGATGCGCGCCTGGGTCCTGCCCCTGGGCCTGGCCATGGTGGCCGCGCCCTACGCACTGCTCATCCACGACCAGTCGCTGTCTCGGGGCATCGTGGTCGAGCGCGGCGAATCGCCGCTCTCTTCCTTTGTCCACTCCCTGGCCAAGTACAGCCAGCTGGGAACCCGCGCGCGGCTCGATTCGGCCCAGGCCAGCGCGGTGCGCGCGCGTTTCCGCCGCCAGACCACCTACCAGGCCCCCTTCCCGGCCGAACTGGTCCGCGGCCTGCCGCCTCGGCCGAACATCATCGTGGTTTTCTCCGAGGGCATGTCGGCGCGCTGGATCAATGCCCATGGCGGGGTCAATCCCGGCCTGACCCCCAACCTGGACCGCCTGGCTTCGCAGTCGCTGGTGTTCAACAACTACTTCAACCACACAGCGGCGACCTTCCGCGGACTGCGCGGCCAGCTCACCTCCGGGCACCAGGAGCGGGGCGGCTTCACCGAGGCCGGCGACGGCGTCGGGCAGCGTGACGTGAGCACCGAGGTGGTGGCCGGCTCACGCCTGAGCCTGGCCGAGATCCTGCGCGCGCACGGCTACCAGAGCGTGTTCTTCCTGTCCCAGGATTCATTCCTCAACAACATGATCCAGACCCTGGGTTTCGACCGCACCCTGGGTCGCGAAGCGCTGTACGAGGCCCACCTGGCAGGCAAGCCCGGGGTCACCCATCTTCCGGCCTACCTGTCCGATGCCCACCTGTTCCAGGCCACCCTGGACGAGCTCGAGGCCATGCCCGCCGAGCAACCCTTCTTCGCGGCCGTGTACAACTTCGAGACCCACGCCTTCCTGGATGGCCACGCCACCTATGCCGACGGTGGCAACGAGCTGCTCAACCGCTTCCATACCTTCGACCGCGACATGGGGGTCTTCCTGGAACGGTTCCAGTCCAGCCCGCTGCACGAGAACACTGTACTGGTGTTCACCAGCGACCACTCCACTCTGCCCGATCCGCATGCCTCGCGCGCCGATCCGGCCACGCCGATGCACTTCGTGGACACCATCCCCCTGATGATCTACTGGAAGGGAATCCAGCCCCGCAGCGTCGACGTGCACGGCAAGAATTCACTGGACTTCGCCCCCTCGCTCCTGAGCCTGCTTGGCCTGGGCCAGCGCGTGCACAACCTGTTCCTGGGTTGCACCTTCTTCGAGGAGTGCGGGCTGGACCGGATCTCCAACATCGGCAGCGACTACTACCTCACCCGGGAAGACCAGGTCTATACGGAGGCCGAGATACCCGGGGAGCTGCGTGCCGCATTCGAGCAGGGCAAGGAGGCCGTGGAGGGCTTCAAGGCACTGGACCTGGTCATCGACACCCTGCAGTAGCGCGGCCCGGCGCCCGCCGGCGCAAGGAGCGGCTCAAGGACCGGCTCAACACTGCTCGTATAATCTGCCGCCAACCCCGACGGCCAGACCTCCGGATGCTGGACACCCCCAATCGCCCGGCCGAGCCGAAGGGACCGGCGCTGTGCGTCGACCTCGACGGCACCCTGCTCAACTCCGACCTGCTGTACGAGTCGGTGCTGGCGCTGCTGGCGCGCAATCCGCTGTACCTGTTCCTGCTGCCGTTGTGGCTGCTGCGGGGCAAGGCCGCGCTCAAGCGCGAGCTGGCCAGCCGGGTGTCGATTCCGGCCGAGACGCTGCCCTACAACCCGCGCGTGCTGGAGCTGCTGCGGACCACCGCACAGAGGCCGCGGGTGCTGTGCACGGCCTCGGACATCGGCCTGGTCGCGCCGATCGCCGAACACCTGGGCCTGTTCGAACAGGTGATCGCCAGCGACGGCCGGCGCAACCTGTCCGGGCGCAACAAGGCCCAGGCCCTGGTCGAGGCCTTCGGCAGCCGCGGCTTCGAGTACGCGGGCAACGGCAGCATCGATGTGGCCGTATGGGAACAGGCCGGGGGCGCCTGGGTGGTCAACAACGGCGCGGCCCTGGCGCGGCGCGCCGGTCGCTGCACGCAGGTGCACGCGCACTGGCCGGCCGAACCGCGGCTGCGCCCGTGGCTGAAGGCCCTGCGACTGCACCAGTGGCTGAAGAACCTGCTGGTGTTCGTGCCGCTGCTGGCATCGCACCGTTTCCTCGAGCCGGCAGTGGTCGGCGATGCGGTGCTGGCGTTCCTGGCTTTCGGCCTGTGCGCTTCCGGGGTCTACGTCCTCAACGACCTGCTCGACCTGACCCCCGACCGACTGCACCCGCGCAAGCGCAACCGCCCCTTCGCCGCCGGGCGCATCCCGCTGCTGCACGGGCTGTTCGTGGCGCCATTGCTGGCCCTGGCCGGCCTGGCCCTGGCCTGGCTGTGCAGTCCTAGCTTCGCCCTGGTGCTGCTGGCCTACTACGCGATGACCCTGGCCTACTCGCTGCGGCTCAAGCGGATCGTGATGATCGACGTGGTCCTGCTGGCTGCGCTCTACACGGTCAGGATCATCGGCGGGACCGTGGCCATCGGCACGGAGATGTCGTTCTGGCTGCTGGCGTTCTCGATGTTCATCTTCCTCTCGCTGGCCCTGGTCAAGCGCTACACCGAGCTGGTCTCCGCCTCCAGCCTCGGCAAGACCGCCGCCAGCGGGCGCGGCTACGGGGTGGACGACCTGCCTTTGCTGCAGTCGCTGGGCGCGGCCTCCGGCTACATCGGCATCCTGGTGCTGGCGCTGTACATCAACAGTCCCGAGAGCCTGGAGCTGTACCGCAATCCCAAGCTGCTGTGGCTGATCTGCCCGGTGCTGCTGTACTGGATCAGCCGGGTCTGGGTGATCGCCCACCGCGGCGACATGCACGACGACCCGATCGTGTTCGCCGCCACCGACCGCACCAGCCAGGTCGTGGTGGCGCTGTGCATCCTGTTCGTCCTGGGCGCGATCTGATGCGCGACGCCGGGCGCTCCTGGGGACGCTATCCGAAGGTCCGCCAGGCACTGCTGGGCCTGCACGACCGCGACCGGCCGCTGCCGGCCTTCGAGGGCACCGCGCTGCCGCGCGGCAACGGCCGCAGCTATGGCGACAGCTGCCTGAACCCCGACGGCACCCTGCTGTGCACGCTCGGCCTGGACCGCTTCATCCATTTCGACCCGGCCAGCGGGGTGCTGCACTGCGAGGCCGGCGTCACCCTGGACCAGATCATCGATCTGGCGCTGCCGCGCGGCTGGTTCCTGCCGGTCACGCCTGGCACCCGCTTCGTGACCGTGGGCGGCGCGATCGCCAATGACGTGCACGGCAAGAACCACCACCGCACCGGCAGCTTCGGCCACCATGTGCGCGCGTTCGAACTGCTGCGCAGCGACGGCAGCCGCCGCCTGTGCACGCCCGGCGACGATGGCGAGGGCTGGTTCGCCGCCACGGTCGGCGGCCTGGGCCTGACCGGCCTGGTCACCTGGGCCGAGCTGCAGCTGCGCCGCGTGCCCGGCCCCGCGCTGGAGGTGGAGAACCTCCGCTTCGGCTCGCTGGACGAATTCTTCGACCTGTCGGCGCGCTCGGCGGCCAGTCACGAGTACGGCGTGGCCTGGATCGACTGCCTGGCCGGCGGCCGCCGCCGCGGCCGCGGCCACTTCACCCGCGCCGACCATGCGCCGGCACTGGCCGCCGAGCGCCCGCACGCGCCCGGAAAGGGCCTGGCGATGCCGCTGACGCCGCCGTTCTCGCTGGTCAACAAGCTCTCGCTGCGGCCGTTCAACGCGCTCTACTACTGGCGCCAGCCCGCGCGCAGCCGGCGCTTTGCCAGCCACCTGCTGCCGTTCTTCTATCCGCTGGACGGAATCCGCGACTGGAACCGGATGTACGGCCCGGCCGGTTTCCTGCAGTACCAGTGCGTGCTGCCGCCGCGCGAGGCGCGCGCCGGCATCGACGCCCTGCTGGCGGAGATCGCGCGCAGCGGTCAGGGCTCGTTCCTGGCGGTGCTGAAGGAGTTCGGCGACCTGCCCTCGCCGGGCATGCTGTCGTTCCCGCGGCCCGGCACCACCCTGGCGCTGGATTTCCCCAACACCGGCGAGCGGGTCTTCCGTCTGCTCGACCGGCTCGACCGGATCGTGGACGAAGCCGGCGGCGCCCTGTACCCGGCCAAGGACGCGCGCATGTCCGCCGCCTCCTTCCAGCGTGCCTACCCGCGCTGGCAGGCGTTTTCATCCTATTTCGACCCCCGGCTTTCCTCCGGCTTCTGGCGCCGGGTCACGGAGTCCCCATGCAACGCATCCTGATCATCGGTGCCACCTCGGCGATCGCCGAGGCCACCGCCCGCCGCTACGCCGCGCGCGGCGCAGCCCTGCACCTGGTCGGCCGCCAGGCCGCGCGCCTGGAGACGATCGCCGCCGACCTGGCCACCCGCGGTGCGAAGGCCAGCACCGCCGTGCTCGACGTCAACGACCTGGCCGCGCACGCCGCCGCGCTGGACGCGGCGTGGAGCGCGCTCGGCGGGGTGGACGCGGTCCTGGTCGCGCACGGCACCCTGCCCGACCAGGCCGCCTGCGATGCCTCGGTCGAAGTGGCGATGCACGAGTTCGCCACCAACGGCACCTCCACCATCGCCCTGTGCGTGGCCCTGGCCCAGCGCCTGCAGGCCGGCGCCACCCTCGCGGTGATCTCCTCGGTCGCCGGCGATCGCGGCCGCGCCAGCAACCACCTCTACGGTAGCGCCAAGGCCGCCGTGAGCGCCTTCCTCAGCGGCCTCGGCCAGCGCCTGCGCCCGGCCGGGATCAACGTGCTCACGATCAAGCCCGGCTTCGTCGACACGCCGATGACCGCCACGTTCAAGAAGGGCGCACTGTGGGCCAAGCCCGACCAAGTCGCGGCCGGGATCGTCCGTGCCATCGACCGCCGTCGCGCGGTGGCCTACCTGCCGTGGTTCTGGTGGGGGATCATGCAGGTGATCAAGGCCATTCCCGAGCCCGTGTTCCGCCGGATCAGGCTCTGAGATGGAGGCGGCCGCGGCCGGGAACGGTCCGACTCCATCCGCGCCGCCGGTCCGTCCATGGACCGGCGCACAGTCGGTCGAATCCGGGCTGCGGATGGTGGTCTTCGTCGCCGGCCTGGTCTTCCTCGCCCTGGCCTGCGCGCTGCTCGCGCAGGCGCCGTCGCCGCGTACCGGCACGCCCGCACTGGCTGGCGGATGCGCGCCGACGACCTCTCCGTACCTGGAAGCCGACGCGGCCGTGCGGCATGCCGCGATCAGCTTCTGCGCCGGCGGCGATGCCGCCACCGGACGGATGTCCCTGTACCTGCCCGCAGGCACGCTGGACCGCCATCGGCTGGTCGTGGCCGGCTACCTCGACGGCGAAGCCGTGCGCGCGCATGTGCGGCGCGAGGGCGCACCTCCGCTGGCGATCGTCCAGCGCGCGGCGGAGACCTGGACCCCGGCCGAGGTCGCCATTCCCGAGGCCTGGCGTTCGGTCCCGCTCGAGGTCGAACTGGTCGATGCCGGCGAAGGCCATGCGCAATGGGGCGGACTGGGACTGGCGGCCATCGCCCCGCCACTGGCGATCGAACGCCTGGACGCGATCCTCTGGCTGGCCGCGGCGGCCGCGTTCTGCCTGCTGGCGGCTTCGCCTTCGCGCCGCCAGCCGTATCCCGCCGGAGCCCCTGGCGTGCTCTGGCGCGGCGGCCGCGCACTGGCCATCGCCGGCCTGGCCGCCGCCGCCCTGCTGCTGGGCGACGCCTGGTACCGCAACGACGCCGCCGAGGACTGGATCCATCCCGACCAGGAGATCCCGATCAAGGTCATGCAGGCCATGCATGCCCACGACGACCTCAACACCGATTTCGCCCGCGCCGACATCCCCGGGTACTTCCACGAATACCGCTACAACTTCTCCGGCTACATCCTGCTGTCCTACCTGGCGATCCGGGCGACCGCGCCGGAGGCGTTCGCCAGCGACGAGGACCTGCGCGACCGCCTGCTCGACATCTCGCGCTGGTGCGCGGCCGCCACCCTGGCATTGTGCCTGCTCCTGCTGGCCCGGCATGCCGGGATCGTTCACGCAGTGCTGGGCACCGCCGCCATCGCCGTGGTCCCGCAGCTCTACCAGGATGCCCACTACGTGCGCCTGGAATCGTTGAGCACGCTGCTGTTCACCGCCTGCTTCGCCCTGGCCACCCTGAGGCCGCGCGGCGCCGCCTGGCGGATGGTCCTGCTGGCCGCGATCGGGCTGGTCGCCGGCCTGCTGTCCACGATCAAGTTCACCTACGCAATCTGCACCCTGTTCTGCGTCGGCGCGGCCTTGCCGGCGGTCCTGGCCCGGCCCGGGCGCGCGGAGCGGCTGCGCCTGCTGGCCGCCGCCGGCGCGATCTCGCTGGCCGGCTTCATCGCCGGGTTCTGCGCCGGCGCACCGGCGATCGTCGCCGACCTGCCCGGCTACCTGGCCGGGATCGAAGCGCTCAACCGCCAGTACGGCGGCGGCCATCCGCCGCACGGCTTTATCGAGCCTGGCATGGGCAAGCAGCTGACCCTGATCGCCGGCTACTACTTCGCCACCCTGGGACTGCCGCTGATCCTGCTGCACGGGCTGGGCTACTTCCGCCAGGCGTTCTCGCCGGGCAAGGCCGCCTACGGCGCGATCCTGGGTCTGACCCTGCTCGCGTTCGTGATGCAGAACGCGTTCTTCGAGCGCAACTTCAGCCCGTACCTGCCGGCCTTCGTCATGCTGTCGGTGGTCGGCATGGCCAACCTGCGGCACTGGCTACAGACGCGGCTTGCGGCTGGACCGGCGCTCGTGCTCGGCGGCGCCCTGGGAGCGTTTTTCGTGCTCGGGCTGGCCGCGCCGCTGGGAGTGACCGACCGGCTTTCCGGGCATTTCCGCGAGGACGACCTGGCCGCCAAGGCCGCGGAAGTCGAAGGCCGGCAGCGCTGGGCGGCGCACGCACTGGGCGCGGTGCGGACCGAAACGCTGCGATTCGAACAAGTCTTCCAGCAGAAGTATCCACCCACGTCCAGCGAATGCGTGCTGCATGCCGGGATCGCGTACAACGACGACTGGTCCCGGCGCTACTATCGCCACCTGCCGGCCACCTTCCGCGTGTACGACAGGATCGCCTCGGACTTCGACGACCTGCCCGTGAGTACCCTGCAGCCCTATCACAGCCCGGGCATCCGGCTGTTCTACGAGCCGGCCGCCTGCCCCGGCGCGATCGCACTGCATCCGCCATCCCGATGAACAGCCACGGACCTGCCGCATGAACCTGATCGGCGACTTCCTCTCCCGGCGCTACCTGCTGTTCCTGTTCTCGGGCGGGACCGCGTCGGCGGTCGGGATCGTGCTCAGGCTCCTGTTCGGGCTGTTCATGGACTACGTGCCCTCGATCGTGGCCGCCTACGTCCTCAGCACCCTGACCGCCTACCTGCTCAACCGGTTCCTGGTATTCAAGGCCACCGGCAAGCGCTACCACGTCGAGATCGCCAAGTTCTACATCGTCAACGTGATCGGCCTGCTGCAGACGATCGCGATCAGCAGCGTGCTGGCCGGGCTGCTGAAGGGCCGTCTGTCGCTGCCGGAAACCGTGAGCGAGACCCTGGCCCACGTGGCCGCGCTGTCCACCCTGGCCGTCACCAGCTTCCTGCTCTACAAGTACTGGACCTTCGCTCCGCGCAAGCAGGAGTAAGCCCCTCCGGCAGACAGCTGCGGGAAGGCTTCATGCCGGCCGCCTCCGCTACCATAGCCGGCCGGCGGCCGAGCCCCGCCCGAGGACACCCCGACGACATGGAATCCAGCACCTCCCTGCGCTATGCCATCGTCGGCGCCGGCCCGATGGGCCTGGCCGCCGCGGTGCACCTGCTAGACGCCGGCCACCAGGTCGACATCTACGAGCGCGACGACCGCATCGGCGGCATGTCGGCCGCGTTCGACTTCGACGGCCTGTCGATCGAGCGCTACTACCACTTCGTCTGCAAGACCGACGATCCGCTGTTCGCTTTGCTGGACCGCTACGGCCTGGGCGACCGGCTGAAGTGGACCGACACCAGGATGGGCTATTACTACGGCGGCAAGCTGTACAAGTGGGGCTCGCCGTTCGCGCTGCTGGCATTCCCGCACCTGGGCCCGATCGACAAACTGCGCTACGCCCTGCACGTGATGTACACCAAGGGCATCCAGGACTGGAGCGCGCTGGACAAGGAAGAAGCCGGCGCCTGGATCCGCCGCTGGATCGGCGACAAGGCCTACGACGTGATGTGGCGCGAGGCTTTCCGCCTGAAGTTCTTCGAGTACAAGGACAACCTCTCGGCGAGCTGGATCGGCACCCGGATCAAGCGCATCGCCCTGTCGCGGCGCAGCCTGATGCACGAAAGCCTGGGCTACCTGCAGGGCGGCTCGATGGTCCTGCTGGACCGGATGGCGCAGGACATCGTCGAGCGCGGCGGCCGCATCCACCTGTCGCAGGGCATCGACGAGGTCGTCTCCGAAGGCGGCAAGGTCACCGGCATCCGCGTGCAGGACCGGTTCCAGGCCTGCGACGGCGTGCTCTCCACCGCCCCGATCCAGTATGTGCCGGGTATGGTCCCGGGCCTGCCGGCGGATTTCCGCGCCCGGATCGCGGCAATCGAGAACATCCCCGTGGCCTGCGTGATCCTGAAGCTGAAGCACGCGGTCAGCGAGAATTTCTGGATGAACATCAGCGACCCGGGCATCGGCATCCCGGGCGTGATCGAGTACAGCAACCTCAACCCGGGCCGGGATCCGGGCCAGAAGATCCTGTACGCGCCCTTCTACATGCCCAAGACCCATCCGAAGTGGGCGCATTCCAACCAGCAGCTGATCGACGAGGTGATCGGCTACCTGCCGCGGCTCAACCCGGCCTTCCGCCCGGACTGGGTGCTGGCCAGCCACTGCCACCGCTACGAGTTCGCCCAGACCATCTGCCCACCCGGGTTCCAGGACATGCTGCCGCCGATGCGCACGCCGGTGGAAGGCTTCTTCATGGCCGATACCGCCTATTACTATCCCGAGGACCGCTCCATCTCCGAGAGCGTCGAGGTGGGCAGGCGCCTGGCCGCCGAGGCGCTCGCCCCGTCGCGCGGCTGATCGCGACCACCGCCACATCCTCCGGACCCGAGCATGCCAGGCAAGCAGGACAAGATCGTCATCACCGGCGCGGCCGGGCTGGTCGGCCAGAACCTGGTCGTCGAACTGTTGCAGCAGGGCTACGGCAACCTCGTGGCCATCGACAAGCACGCCCGCAACCTCGCCATCCTCAAGCAGCTGCACCCGCAGGTGCGCACCGTGCACGCGGACCTGGCCGAGCCCGGCGACTGGGCCGGCGAGTTCGCCGGCGCCGGCTGCGTGGCCCTGCTCCACGCCCAGATCACCGGCAAGACCTCCGAGCCGTTCGTGCGCAACAATCTGGTCGCCACCGGCCACGTGCTCGATGCGTGCAAGGCGGCCTCGGTGCCCTGGCTGGTCCACATCAGCTCGTCGGTGGTCAACTCGGTGGCCGACGACGACTACACCCGGACCAAGCGCGAGCAGGAACGCATGGTCGTCGAAAGCGGGCTGGCCCACTGCGTGCTGCGGCCGACCCTGATGTTCGGCTGGTTCGATCCCAAGCACCTGGGTTGGCTGTCGCGGTTCATGGCCCGCACTCCCGTGTTCCCGATCCCGGGCGATGGCCGGTTCATGCGCCAGCCGCTGTACGAGCGCGACTTCTGCCGCTGCATCGTCCGCTGCATCGAGCGCCAGCCGGACGGGCAGGTCTACGACATCGTCGGCGACACCCGGGTCGACTACGTGGACATCATCCGCACGATCAAGCGGGTGAAGCGGCTGCGCACCCTGATCGTGCACATCCCGATCGGACTGTTCGCCGCCCTGCTGCGGACCTATGCGCTGTTCAGCCGCAAACCGCCGTTCACCGCCGACCAGCTCAAGGCGCTGTCGGCCGGCGACGACTTCAAGGGCGTGGACACCGAGCAGGTGTTCGGCGTGCGCCAGACACCGTTCGAGGATGCGATCCGGGAGAGCTATACCGACCCGCGCTACGCCTCGATCGTGCTCGAGCGCTGAGGGCCGCCCGGGGTGACGACCGACATCCGCCGCCAGAACGGCTTCAATGATTCCCGCGCGTTCCTGCCCTGGTTCGGCATCGCCCTGGGCGTGCTGGTGCTGAAGGCTCCGGACGCGCTGTCCAACCCGCAGTTCTGGGCCGAGGACGGGATCATCTTCTTCCTGCAGCAGCGCACCATGGGCCTGGGCAGCCTGTTCGAACAGATGGTGGCCTACCTGCACCTGGCGCCGCGGCTGGTCGCCCAGCTGGCGGCGCCGCTCCCGGCCTGGCTCGTGCCCCTCGCCTACAACGCCGCCGCCATCGCCGGGGGTGCGGCCTCGCTCGCATTCCTGTGCACCCGCCTGCACGACCGGGTACCGGGAATCGTGTTCCTCCTCGCCGTGCTGCTGTCGCTGACCAATGGCGAGATCTTCGGCACCCTGACCAACCTGCAGTGGTTCCTGCAGCTGTTCCTGCTCGGCGCCTGCTTCGCGCCCGCCGGGCCGCGCGGCCCCTTGCGCACGCCAGCCATGCTCGCACTGGTCCTGGTCGCCTCGCTCACCGGACCGTTCTCGGTGCTGCTGCTCCTGGTGTTGGCCGCGGCGGTGGGCCTGAGCCTGTTGCCCGGCGCGTGGCTGCCCACCGCACGCCTGCGTGCCTGGCTGCGCGGGCTGGATCGCTGGCGCCTGCTCATGCTGGCGATCGGCGCATGCGCACAGGTACGGGTGTACCTCGTCCACCGCATCCCGGGATCGACCGCCATGGGGGTGCGGGACGTGGCGAAGGGCATCGGCGACGTGCTCCAGGCCCACACGTTCGGTTCGGTCGTGCTGCCTACGTTGATGTTCCTGCTGCTGCTGGCGGCCATGCTGGTGGCCCTCCTGCGCCAGGCGCGCCACGATTCCCTAGCGGACGATCGTTTCCTGCTGCTGGCCATGGCGGGGCTGGGCGTGCTGCAGGTCGCGGCCGGAATGGCGAAGATGGGCATCCCGCTGGAGGTCGCCGTTTCCGACCGCTACGTGTTCGTATTCAAGCTGTTCTTCTGGACCGCGGTCGCCATGCTGTTGCAGGGGTTGTTCCGTTCGCGATCGCAGGTGCTGGCCATCTCCCTGGCCGCCATCGGCTTCGTCGCCCTCAACCACCCCGGGTACCTGCGCCGCGCACCGTTGGAGGACAAGCAGTGGCGGACCTACGCGCCCGCACTCGACCGTGGCGAAAAGGTCGACATCCCCACCCACCCCACGCCTTGGGTCATCCCGATCCCGGCGCGGCAGGATACGCGCTGACGGTGGACCAGCCCTCGCTGCGCACGTTCCCGACGCCATGATTCATGTCCAGCTCGTCAAGTTCATCCTTGCCGGTGGCACTGCCGCCGCGGCCAACTTCGGCTCGCGGATCCTGCTGAGCCTCTGGTTGCCGTACGAGGCCGCGATCGTCGTCGCCTACCTGATCGGCATGCTCACCGCGTTCGTGCTCAACCGCGCGTTCGTGTTCACCCAGGTCGAGAACACCCTCGGCAGCCAGGTGTCGTGGTTCATCGCCATCAACTTGGCCGCGGTACTGCAGACCCTGCTCATCAGCCTGCTACTGGCGCGCGTGCTGTTCCCCGCCATCGGCATGGAGTTCCACCCCGAGACCCTGGCCCATGCGGTCGGCGTGGCGGTGCCGGTGATCACCAGCTACCTGGGGCATCGCCGGTTCACCTTCAGGACCCGCATCCCATGAACCGCACTGCGACCACGCGGGCACATGGAACCTGGCTCGCGTGCCTGGCGCTGTACCTGGTGGTGTGCGCGGTCCGCTGGCAATACGTGGACCGCTACGGCGGCACGGTCCCGTTCTGGGACGAGTGGGACGCCGGCGCCGCCCACCTGTTCAAGCCCTGGGTGGAAGGCACCCTGTCCCTGTCCGACCTGTGGAGCGCGCACAACGAGCACCGCATCCTGCCGACCCGGCTGCTGGGCCTGGCCGTGTTCGGGACCGTCGGCCACTGGGACAACCATCTGGAAGCACAGGTCAACGTTTTCCTGTTCGCCTTGGTCCCGGCGCTGATGTTCCGGTTCGCGCTGGCAACGCGCCAATCCTGGTTGAGGATCGCGATGGCCGTGATGGTCCTGTCCGTATCCGTGCTGCCGTTTTCCTGGGAGAACTTCCTGGTCGGCTTCCAGAGCCAGTTCTACTTCCTGCTGCTGGCCGCTTTGGGCGCGATGGCGCTGGCGGCGACACGCCCGTGGGGCCTCGCAGCCAACATCGCCATGTTCGTGCTGGCCGTGCTGGCCTGCCTGACCAGCGCATCCGGGCTGCTGGCGCTGCTGGCCTGCGCCGGCCTGTACCTGCTGCGGCTGTGGCTGCTGCCGCGCGAACATCCGGTCCGCGCGCTCGCGCTGGCCGTCGCGCTCGTGGCCGGTGCCGCCATCGCCTATGCGACCACCCCGGTCGTTCCCGGCCACCAGGGGCTGCGCGCCCAGGATGCCGCCTGGCTGCTGGATGCGATCAACCACGTGCTCGGATGGCCGCTCAAGGTGCGGCACTGGGCACCATTCGTGCTGTGGGCCCCCGGAGTGGCCGGCATCGTCCTGATCCTGGTGCGGCGCAGGGCCGCGACCTCGGACCTGTTCATGCTCGCCTGCCTGGCCTGGTCGCTGCTGCAGGCGCTGGCGATCGGCTACAGCCGCGGCAACGGGTTGATGGAAGTGCCCTCGCGCTACACCGATGCGCTCATTCCGGGCCTGGTCGCCAATGCCTGGTTCGCGTTGCGCCTGCTCGCCGAAGCGATGGAGAAACCCGCGAAGGTGCGCGCGGCCGCGCTGGCGTTGTGCGCCGCGTTCTTCACGGTGTATGCCTGCGCCCAGGCGATACGCCTGCCCGGCGACCTGGCCGCGATGCGCGACCGCCACGCCCACAGCGTGATCCAGGCCCGCAACGTCGCCTGCTACCTCGACAGCGGGGCGCCGGCCTGCCTGCAGGCCGGCCACTTCCAGATCCCCTATCCCGATCCGGTCCGGCTGCAGCACCTGCTCGATGATCCCACCATCCGGAAGCTGCTCGTGCGCTGCGACATCGTGCCCTGCCAGGGCCAAGAGGCCGGCGCGACTACTGCACCGTGATGGTGGCGTCCAGCGCGCAGACCGTCGGCATGTGGCCCGGGTACACCACCGACAGCCGGTAACGGCCCGGGACGACACCGGCAAGATAGGCATCGAGGTTGAAGCCGGACGACCCCAGCGCGGGATTACCCAGGGCCTCGGCCACGTCCGGACGGCTGCCGCCGGCGGTGATCGCAAGGGCATAGCTTGGCCCCTCGCCGACGAGCACCAGCCGGGCGTCGGCCGGCACCCGCCCGCGTGCATCGGCGACCCAGCCGCCGAAGCTGGCCGATGACGAGGCACGCACCACGGCGCCATCGGCCGCCACCCCGGCGACCGCATCGACCGCGCAGGCGCCCCCGGCCGGCAGCGGATCGGCCGGAGCCGCATAGGCCACGGCCGCTACCGCACCCGCGGGCGGACGCGCCGTCGCCTGCCCGGCGGCGTCATGGTCGATGCAGGACGCCAGCAGGAACAGGCAGGCCAGGGCGATCGCCACCCGGACCGGACACCTCACCGCAGGCTCCTGGATGGACGCCGGCAGGTCTGCGCGGCGCATCTCATGGCCCTGCGACGGACGGCGCGCGCGCGCGCGACCAGGCCAGCGTGAACGGCGTGCCTTCCAGCGACAGGTTCGGGTTGTACGCCGGGTCGCGCGCCAGGGCCGCGCCCCAGCGCTGCTGCATGTGCCGGATCTCGGACATGAACCGGGCCAGCTTCTCCGGGTTGTCCTCCAGCCCGCGCGAGGCCGACTCGTGGTGGTACAGCTCGGCGTCCGGCGTCCACAGGTTGCGGTAGCCGCGCTCGACCAGGCGCAGGCAGAAGTCGATGTCGTTGAAGGCGACCTTCAACCGCTCGTCCAGCCCGCCGACCTCCTCGTACACCTGCCGGCGCACCAGCAGGCAGGCGGCGGTCACCGCCGAGAGCTGCTGGGCGATCAGCTGGCGGCTGAAGTAGCCGCTGCTGCCGCGCGGCTGGCGGCTGCCGATGTGCGCGGCCACCCCGCCCACGCCGACCAGCACGCCGGCATGCTGGATGGTGTCGTCCGGGTAGTAGAGCATCGCCCCGACCGCGCCGATCTCCGGGCGCAGGGCCTGCGCCACCATCTCCTCCATCCAGCCCGGAGTGATCACCTCGATGTCGTTGTTGACCAGGCCGATGATCTCGCCGCGCGCCTGGGCCACGGCGAAGTTGTTGATCGCCGAGTAGTTGAACGGATGCGGGTACGGCAGGACGCGTACGTTCGGCTTGCCGGCCAGTTCCGCGAAGTAGGCCAGGGTCTCCGGCTCGACCGAGCCGTTGTCCACCACCAGGATTTCGTAGTTGCCGTAGGTGCTGCGCGCCAGGATGCTCTCCACGCACATCCGCAAAAGGCCGACGTGGTCGCGGGTGGGAATGACCAGGCTGACCATCGGCAGTGGCGAGGGCAGCGCGCGGCGCACGCGCAGCACGTTCATCGGGCCGAACTCCACCTGCGCGTCCACGCCAGTGCGGTCCAGGTGCGACTGCACCGCCTTCTGCGCGGCGATCACGGTGTAGCTCTTCTGGTCCACGCCCAGCGCGGTCGAGCCCTGGATCGCGCGCCAGTGGTAGAGCACGCGCGGGATGTGGTGGATCTGCTCCGGCCGCAGCTTCTCCGCGCAGCGCAGGGCCAGGTCCCAGTCCTGCGAGCCTTCGTAGCCCTTGCGGAAGCCGCCCACCTCGCGCAGCAGCGGCAGCGAATACACGCCCAGGTGCGAGATGCAGTTCTGGCCGAGCAGGAGGTCGTGGTTCCAGTCCGGCTTGAAGTATGGATCGTAGCGGTTGCCGCTCTCGTCCAGCTTGTCCTCGTCGCTGTAGACCAGCTTCACCTCGGGGTCGGCGACCACGGCCTCGGCGACCAGCAGCAAGGCCTCCGGGTGCAGTTCGTCGTCGTGGTCCAGGAGCACGGCGAATTCGCCGGTGGCCAGTTCCAGGGCCGAGTTCGAGGACTCGGAGATATGGCCGTTCCTTTCGCGGTAGACCACCCTGATCCGCGAGTCGCGCTGGCGGTACTCCTCCAGCACCTTGCGCACGTGCGGCGACGGCGAAGCGTCGTCGGCGATGCACAGCTCCCAGTCCGGATAGGCCTGCGCGATCACGCTGTCCAGGGCCTGGCGCAGCCAGCGCTCGGGCGCCTGGTAGACCGGCATGACCACCGACAGCAGCGGCCGGCGCGCGAGCGCGTCCAGGCGCCGGGCGACGTTCTCGTCGCTCATCCGCGGTTCGAACCGCTCCAGCCACGACGCGTAGTCCGAACCGGCCGAGCGCTGCAGGGCGGCGTAGCGCTCGAAGATCGCCTTGCGCATCCGCCTCGGGCCGCCGGAGAACAGGTGCCCGGCCGCCTCCCTGAGCAGTCCGGCGCGCTCGCCGGCCGTGCCCCCCTGGGTGCGCCACACATGGCGGGCCATGCGCAGCAGCGCCGCCGGCCGGCCGATCGGCCGCAGGCTGCCCTGCAGCGAGAAGTGCGCATCCTGGTTGCTGGGATCCAGGCGCAATGCGGCGACCGGACCGCGCAGATGGATCAGCGCCTGCATCCGCCCGTCGGCGTCGAACTCGGGCAGGTCGATCCGGTCCTCCTCGCTGGTGCCCAGGCCGAAGGCCGGATACAGGCAGGGATTGCCCAGATGGCCGTCGAACACCTGGCTCTCCAGGGTCAGCAGGTGCCAGCCGGCGCGGATACCGGATGGCGCACCCGCAGCGATTCCGGCGAGCCGGACCGACAGCTGCGGGTCGGCGTTGCGGCTGGTCCAGCCCGACGCGCCGGCAGTAACGTTGGCCAGCGGCTCGAACGCCAGCGCCCAGCCCTGGCGCGCGGCCTGGCCGCGCTGCCTGCGTTCGGCCAGCTTGCGCTGCAGGCGGTAGAGGAACGGCCGGTCGGAGCGGTGCTTGAGCTCAGTAAGGGTGGCCGAGAGGGCTTCGATCATCTGCCCTTGGGCAGCAAGCGTGCCGCCGAGGGCGGCGAGTGTTCCGCCCAGGGCCTGGACCGTCCGCTCCATCGTCCGCGCCTGCGTTTCCAGACGTTGGAAATCGCCGGCATTCGATTCACGCACGGCCGCCACGGTCCGGTCGACACCGTCGATCCTCTGCGCCAGTGCCTCGATCCGCTCGCCCTGCTGCGCATGCCTGCGCACGGCCGCCTCTTCGGCCAGCGCATGCGAAGTCGGCCGCCGGAAACGGATCTCCACCCGGCGGACCTGGCCCGGCACGGGCGCATCGCCGAAGCCCTGGAGATCGAACTCGACCCAGGGATCATCGCCCTGCGCCACCCAGCCGATGCCCTCGTGCGGCAGGCACAGCGGCGATTCGTGCATCGCCCGCAGACGCGCGCGCAGGTCCGGCACCGGCCGGCCGTCGATCCGGATCGCATCGACGGCATAGACGCCGGCGCGGCTGTCCGGATCGAAGCGCAGGCGCTCCAGCGGCAGCTCCGCAGCGACCTCGAATACCGCCTCGTAGTCGCCCTCCGGCCGCGCCGTCGCCCGCCCCTGCAGGCGTGCGCCCTCGCTGTATTCGCCATCCGCCCGGCGCAGGTACAGCAGGGGCGACAACAGGCGGGCGTCGTCCACCGGCACCGCGTTCCAGGCCAGGCCCAGGGCCTGGCCGTCCGCGCCCTGCCGCTGCTGGTCGATCGCCAGCGCGCTCAGGGCCGCCTCCACCGAGGCGGCGTAGTCGCGGCGGCTGGCCTCGAAGCGCGGCCACACCGCGTCGAAGGCCGGCTCCACGGCGGCCGGCGCGGCACCGGCCGCGGCGGCGCGCACGGCGCCATAGACCTCGGCGACCATCGGATCCAGCGTGTACTCGTCGCCGGCCCGATGGTTGCGCAGGCCCGCATCGAGGAAGCCATCGACCGCCTCCGCCTCGGGCCCGCCCAGCGGCACGGCACCCAGATCGAAGGCCGCGTAGCAGCGCGACAGCTGCGCGCGCCAGTCGGCCACCAGGTCCTCATAGGTCAGGAACAACCGGCTGCGGCCGCGCGTGGCCCGCTCGGCCTCCAGCTGGTGGGCCAGGGTCAGCAACCCGGCGCGGTAGCCGGACATGTCGTCGCGCCGGCGCAGGGACGCGGCCACCTCGAGCGGATGGCGGGCGATGAAGGCGAAGTGGGCCGCCACCCCCATCGTGTCGAGGACCTCCAGCCACAAGGGCAGGAACCGGCACATGCGCGGATCCTTGAGCACCGCCACCGCGCCGTCGGCGGTCAACTCGCCGACCAGCGCCTGCACCCGCGTCCGCGCTTCGCGCGCAGCCGGGTGCCGCAGCCAGCCGTCGGGCAACGGCCGCGGATCGGCCCAATCCATGCCCAGCGCGTCCAGCAGGCGCTCGTGCACCTGCACGACCTGCGCGTGTTCGAAATAGCCCTTGGGATTGGCCTGCGCGTTGGCCGGCAGCAACTCGTCGCCCAGGCTGAAGCCGAGCGCGTCGAAGGTCCCCGCCAGCGCCGAGGTGCCGCTGCGGTGCATGCCCAGGACGATGATCACTCGGGCCGTGTTTTGCGCTGTCATAACCGCCTCTTGCTTGGCTTCCGCCTGCAACCTACCAGTGGATGTCATGCCGTAGCCGGGCCCGCCGGATCCGGCCGCGGAGCAAGGTCGCGAGCAGGCGGCGGACTGGCGCCGACTCCGGCAATGGCCGGTGCCCGCCGTCGAATACGCGGCCGAATACCGGAGCCACCTCCGGCGGAGGGATCCCGAGGAAATCCCAGACCTGTCCGAGCACCTGCGCCGGCTTGGCCGCCAGCTCGTCATTGCGCAGCAGCAGCACCTGCGCGCGAGGGAAGGACGCGAACAGCACGTCCAGCTGGCGGGCGTAGTCGCCGCGGGCCAGGTAACTGTGCCGGCGCAGCGGCGAGTCGAGCGAGAAATCGTCAGCGTGTCCGGCCAGCCGCCAGCGCTCCAGCAGCGCGGCGCGCCACAGCGGCCAGGTTTCATGCCCGCGCGCGCGCTCCATCCGGTAGTGCGACACCGCGCGATCCACCGGATCGCGCAGGATGATGATCCAGCGCATGTCCGGGTTGTAGCGGGCGATCCGCCGCACCAGGGTCGGATGGAAGCAGTAGATCGGCGTGGCATCGCCGTGGAGCAGGCCGGCGCCCGCGCCATCGGCATCGAAGTGGGCCTGGTAGCACAGGTCCACCGCCGGCGCATCCCAGCCATCGTCGAACGACGGTGCATCGAAGACGTGCGCTTCCTTGTCGCGCGGCAGCCTGACCTGCGGGTGCTGGCGGACGAAACTGGCCAGGGCGCTGGTACCGCCCTTCTGTACCCCGCCAATGAGGAATCCGATCCGCGGGGCCATCACCGCGCCCCGCCTTGCATCCGCTGCAGCAGCGCGGCCAGGTCGTTGTCGCCATAAAGCGAACGCCACGCGCCGCGGTCCTTCTGCAGGCGCAGGGCCAGTTCCTCGCACACCTGCGCCGAGTACAGCCGGCTCGCGTTGCGCTCGGCCAGGGGTTGGGCCGCGAGTTCCAGTCCGAACGCAGCCGCGAGCGAGGCACCGCCGGTGGCGACAACTGCCTCGTAGGCCAGTACCCGCGACGGCGGCAGGTGGCGCGCATAGCGATCGAACAGCCAGTCCAGGATCAGGAGCTGACGCGAAACCCGGTCGGTTTCCGCATCCAGGCGCCTGGCCAGGTCCGGATCGAAGTGCTCGCCCGCGGGCAGGCGCCCATGCGAGACCGGCAGGTCCACGGAGTGCCATGAAGCCAGCACCGCGAGCGGATTGCGGACGATGGCGCAGGTATCGAAGCACCCGGCCAGCTCCGGCAGGAGCGCGGTGAATGCCGCATTGTGCTTGATCGCCAGGGTGAAGCCGCGTGGCAGCGGCGCATCGAAGCGGATGCGCCCGCGGGTGGCCTCGTGCCGGCGCTGGCCGTCGCTGCCGCGTTGGCTGGAAAAGGGATTGTCGGGCACGCGACCGTCCACCTGCTGACTCCAGGCGCTGCCGTCGCCTTCCAGCGAGACGCGCGACTGGGCGTAGAACGCCGCGACCGCCTCCAGAGCGGCTTCGCGCCCGCGCGGCAGCTTCTGCACCTCCATCGGTTCGAACAGGGCCACGGTCCCGGCCGCCTGGCCCAGCAGGTGGCAGCACAGGGTCGTGCCCGAACGCGGGACCCCGGTCAGGGCAAGATGACGCGCGGCATTCAATGGATGATCTCCCCGATCAGCGAGGCGAACGCCTCGCGCTCGGCCGGCAGATCGTGCCGGGCCGCGGTGGCGCGCCCGGCGACGACCAGTTCCTGTGCCAAACCGGGACCGGCCAGCAGACGCTCCACGGCCTGGACCAGCGCATCGGCTTCGGCCTCCGGCATCAGGCAGTTCATCCCATCGCGTGCGTACTCTGCATTGCCGCCGCAGGCGGGCATCACCAGCGGGCGGCCCAGCGCCATCACCTCCAGCCCGGGCAGGAAGAAGCCCTCCGCCGCCGCAGGCAAAGGCACCGCCACCGCGGCGGCCGCGATCGCCGCCAGATACTCCCCTCGCGGCAGCCAATCCGTGGCCAGTTCCACGGCGTGACCGCGCGCACGCAATCGCTGCGCGAGTTCGTTCCCCAGCCGCGGCGTCTTTGCGGCCCCGATGAACACCGCATCGCCGTGCGCCCCGGTGGCGGCCGCCATGACCGCACCCAGATCCAGCGCGGCGGGGATGATACGCACGCTGCCATTGACCCGACCGGTCGCGGTGATCGCGGTGGCCACCGCGCCACTGACGCAGATCCTGGTGGCAGGACGGTCAAGGAAGGCGTGCAGCGGCTGCACCGGATCGGCGTGTCGCAGACCCTGCACCAGGTTCAGCACCCGGCTGCGACCATCGAGGACGCGCGGCAGGGCCTGCCAGTCCATTCCCGCCAGGAACAGCAGATCGGCGGTCCCGGGCCGCCACTCCGGCTCGATCCGGGAAGGCACGGCCATCCACGGATTGGAAGGATCGCGCAGGGATTCCGGTGTCAGGTACACCCGCGCGTCCCAGCCCAGGGCCAGGGCATGGTTGAAGTAGTCCCAGACCTTGCCGTGGCCCCCGGTATAGCCCCGGAAGTCGCGGTGGAACAGGATCCGACCGCGATTCATGCGCCGCCGCCCGGCCCGGCCACGGGCGCGTCCGGCGTGGCTTCGCCGACGCGGATATCCATCGGCACCGGAAACAGGCCGGTGAAGCGCTCGCGGCTGTCGTCGACCACCTCGAAGGAGAGCCAGCCCTCCTGGCGCGCCAGCACGGTGGTGCGTTCCAGTGCGGGCGAATCGACCACGCGTGTACGGATGCGGTAGACACCCTGCTGGAAGGACGCGTCCAGGCCGATCCGTACCCGGACGGCCCCCTCCCCGGCCGGCAGCACCACCCGCCGGCCGGTCAGCTGCAGGCCGCGTCCGTCGAGCACGTCGAAGATCAGGCAGGGATGCCCGATGGCAGCATTGCGGCGCACATCGATGGCCAGTTCCAGGCGATCGCCATGCTTTACCCCCGCATGGCGGGCACCGTTGATCTCGGCATTCACCACGCAGGCATCTTCCAGCCCATAACCGCCATCGATCCTGGCCAGGGCGGAAGCCCGCTTGTCCTGCTGTGCCTGCAGCGCCCGCCTGTGGGTACGATGCAGGTACTCGGTGATGACCTCATCCGGCAGGCCCTGCAGCACGATGCGCCCCTTCTCCAGCAGCATCGCCCTGTGGCAGAAGGCCTTGACCGCGTTCAGGTCGTGCCCGACGAACAGCAGGGTGGTGCCCCGCGCCAGGATCTCGTCGATCCGGGCCATGGCCTTGGCCTGGAAGGCGGCATCGCCCACCGCCAGGGCTTCGTCCACGATCAGGATGTCCGGATCGGTATGCACCTGCACCGCGAACGCCAGCCGCAGGGCCATGCCCGAGCTGTAGGTCTTCACCGGTTCGTCGATGTAGTCGCCGATGTCGGCGAAGGCGACGATATCGTCCATCCTCTCCCGGACCTGGACCGGCGTAAGGCCGAGGATGGCGGCGTTGACCCGCACGTTCTCGCGTCCGGTTAATTCCGGGTTGAAGCCCGAGCCCAGCTCCAGCAAGGCCGCGACCCGGCCGTTGACCGAGACGCTGCCGGCAGTCGGCTCCAGCACCCCGGCCACGATCTGCAGCAGCGTGCTCTTGCCGCTGCCGTTGTGGCCGATGATGCCCAGCGCCTCGCCGCGGCCGAGCTCGAAATCCACCCCGGCCAAGGCCTGGTGGTAATGCACGCGTGCGGCGGCATGGCGGCCGAGCCAGCGCGACAGGGGCCCGAGCGGGCGCAACCAGCCGGCCGCGCGGTACATCAGCGGCACCCACAGGCGGCTGGCCGGCGTGGACCAGAGACGGTAGGTCTTGCCGACGTCGCGGACGCGCAGCGCGGGAAGGGGGTCGTTGGCGGCGTCGGCGGGCGTCATTGAGCCGGCAAGGATACCGGGGCCAGCCTGAGCGCGCATTTACCGGGACCGTGCCGGCCGCATGGCGTTGCGGCATCATTGCCTCCCCGTTCGACCCTCACAGGAAGTCGCATGTCCCACGCATCACCACGACATATTCTTCCCGCCCTGGGCCTGCTCGCCCTGGCCTGCGGCACGGCGCTCGCCGCGCCCCCGGCAGCTCCGGCGTCCCAGCCTGCCGCCGCTCCGGCTGCGTCCGATCCGGCGCAGCAGCTGCAGCTGGCCTCGCGCCAGTACGCGGAACTCCAGCAGATGCTGGCGCTGGACAAGCGCTGCCAATGGCTGGAACCGATCGCGCGCGCGGCGATGGAGGCCACCGCGCAGGAACGCCTGGCCTGGTTCGACAGCCATGGGGGTACGGCAGGGCACGCGCAGGCCGCGGCCGAGCAGGCCATCGCCAGCGAGGCCTCGCTGGACTGCAAGAGTGGCCGGGCCAACAGCCTCGCAGAGGGCGTGCGCCATGCCGCCTGGCAGATGCGGGTTACCTGGGCTCTGCGTGGCGAAGCGCTGCTGGATGCCCCTGGTCGTCCGGCCTGGTTCAAGGGCAAGAGCAGCGTGGCCGGGCAGCGCGCCGCCTTGCAGGAAGCCGTGTCCGGCCTGGAGTTCCGATATGGAACCTCGATCGTCAATGCAAAGACGGGCATCCAGCAGGAAGCGTCGAGGATGCTGGCGGTGCGTTGCACCGCTTCGGATGCAAACTGCCATCCGGAAGAGGACTCCCCGGCATTCCGCAGTTACGCCGACCAATGGCTCAAGCAGGCGGAGACCTATGCGGCGGCGCTGTTGAGGGCCGAGGACAAGGTGGGAAGCCCACCCGACGCCACGCCTCGCTGAGGCGCATCCCCTCCGAGGGCCCGCGAATACGGGCTCTCTTTTTTTGCCCGCACTACAGCCCCCTGTTCTGGACCAACAAAAAAAGACGGGTGGCTTGCGCCACCCGTCTTCCGGTGCTTTCACCTGCGTTGCCGCAGGCTAGAGACCTCTTACGCCCTTACGGGTTGACCTTGGTGGTCGGGGTCGACCACTGGCTGGCCACACCCTTCTCGGCGGTCAGGTCGGTCACGGTGCCGCTGTCGTTGTTGCGGTTCAGCGCCGAAGCGGTGAAGTTCGAGCACTCGGCGGTGACGCGAACGTACCACTTGCCGGTGCCGTTGCCCAGCGAGCCAGCAGCGCCGGTCTCGGTGGTCAGGCCGGTCGGGTAGGAACCGCTCTCCAGGAACGAGGTGTTCAGCTGGGCCGAAGCGTGCGGCTTCAGGGTCAGCGAGACCACGTCGCTCAGGCGACCGGCATCATCCTTGGCGTCGATGGTGACCGGGCAGACCTGCGAGTTGTGGTTGGACAGACGCAGGAACGACTGGGCAGTCGGGTTGTCACCCGGGTTGACGTTCTGGAAGTACAGGGTCGAACCGTTCAGGCGCAGCGGCAGCAGCTCGAACGGAGCGGCCGGCGGGTTGACGCGCTGGGTCGGCAGCTTGTAATCGACCGAGACAGCACCAGCCAGATCCTGAGCGTTCAGCTCGACGTCGTCGTGGGCCTCGAAGCACACGTAGGCGGTCGTGGCGGTCGGCGGGGCGTTGGTGACGTTGGCCCACAGAGCGTGGTTAGCAGCGCTCTTGAAGGTGGCAACCGCACCGTCAACCGTACCGGCCACCGCGGTGGCGCCGGCGCAGGCCGGGCTGGCGTCCAGCCACACGTGGCCGCCGTCGAACGCTTCCAGATCGGTACCGGTGACGGTCACGATGATGTCGGCGGTAGCGACGATGTTGTACTGCGGCAGGGCAGCCACGGCGCTGTAGTTGTTGATGTAGGTCTCGGCACCGCCGCCGACCGGAGCGGCCTTGGCGATGTCGACGATCAGCGCGCCCGCGTTGAACAGGTCGCTGTCAGCCAGACCAACGGCGCCGGTCGAGGAGAACAGGGTCTTGCGCGGATCGGCAGCGACGTCGATGGTCTTGTTCACGTCACCCAGGGTGGTGTCGTCGTCGACAGCCAGGCCCCACTTGGACAGGGCGATGGTGGCCGACGAAGCCAGGATCTGCTGGCCATCGGAGTTCTGCGCAGTGATTTCCGCGCCGACGCTCGAACCGGTGAACAGGCCGGCCACCAGGTTGGTGATCTGCATGCTGTTCAGTTCGAGGAAGTAAGCGCCCGCGCCACCGATCACGCCCGCACCGGTAGCGGTGTAGGTGAAGTTCAGCTCCTGGCCGCTGGTGGAGTAGTACGGGGTGCCGACGACGGCCAGCGCGGTCGGGGCGCCACCGGTCTGGGCACCTTCCATGAAGCCGGCGACCAAGGTCGGGGCATCGGCGGTGGTGTCGAACTTGGCGCCATTGGTCAGGGTGACCTTGACGGTGACGGTCTCGCCGGCAGCAACAGTGGCGATGCGGGCAGCGTCCGAAGCGGCAGCGGTCAGACGCAGCTCGTCGGAGGTGTAGATGGTGGTGCCGTCGTTGACGATCAGGTCCTTGGCGAACGTGATCTGCTTGCCGGCCGGGTAGGCCAGGCTGGCCGCGGAGGCCAGACCCGGCAGGGCCAGAGCGCCGACGACCGCAGCGGTCAGCAGGCTCTTGTTGAACTTCGTCATATGAATCAACTCCGTTGAGGTTTTGGGCAACTAATTAGTTACTGCAAGTAGCTCTTTACCGGTTACCTGCTATCCCCGGTACCGTCGGGCTAGCCCTCTGGCAACCGGTCGCTTCCGTGAACCCTTCAAGACGAATACCCCATCTCCCCAGATCCCCCGACCGCAGAACTACATCGGAACGTTAACCGGGCCTTACCAGACCGTCAAGTACAACCGACCCCGCTCGCAACCAATTCTGTGCGCACTGCTCCACTCCCGGTGGAATATCGCCGGGAACGGCAGGGCTCGAGCGGGGCGGACGTGGCATCCATGCCCCCTGTGAAGCGTTCATGTCGCCAAACGTGGCCCAAGAATACATGGGCGGGGAACTTGCGCAAGCCGTCGTTCAGCCCCGCGCCGGCGTCGTTCATCCAGGGCGCTACATCACGATGTCGTTGGCGCTGGTGATCGCCAGGATGATTCCGATCATGATCACGCCGATCACCGAGCCGATCAGCAGGATCGCCACCGGTTCGAGCAGGGCCAGGAACTGCTTCATCCGGGTCCGGCCCGATTCCTCGCACAGCTTCGCCAGGGAGCGCAGCATCGCCGGTAACTCGCCGGAGCGCTCGCCCACCCGGACCAGGTTGTAGCCGGTGGCGGTCAGGGTGGCCTGCTCCTCGAGGGAATCGGCCAGGGTCGCGCCGGCGCGGACATTGCGGGACACCTCCTCCAGCCGCGCGCGGCGGCCGGGGGCACGCACGCCGGCCTGGGCCAGCGACAGCGCGTCCAGCAGGGGCACCCGGTTGCCCAGCAGGGTGGCCAGGATCCGCGCCCAGGAGGCGGTTTCCGATTCCACCCGCCAGGCGCCGATCACGGGCAACCGCTCCAGGCGTTCGAAGCCGCGCGCGCGCGCAGCCGGGTTCCGCAACAGCCGGTAGGCCACCGCGGCCAGGCCGGCGAGCGCGACCAGCACCAGCCACCAGTACTGGCGCGCGAACATGCCGGTGCTGAGCACGGCCCAGCCCAGCCACGGCAGGGTTTCGGCACGGTCCAGCAGGGCCGCGAACTTGGGCACGACGAAGGTGAACATCATCACCACCGCACCCAGCCCGGCGCAGACCAGCACCGCCGGATAGGTCAGCGCCTGGCGGATCTCGCTGCGCACCTGGAGGTCGTACTCCATCTGCGAGACCGCATCCTGCAGCGCCTTGCCCAGCTGCCCCGCCTTTTCGCCGCTGCGCACCAGGGTGCCGACGTAGGCCGGCAGCGGCAGGCCGGTGTCCAGCAGCGCCTGGGAGAACGGCTGGCCCTGGCGCAGCGCCGTGGACACCGCCTCGAACGCAGCCAGCAGCCGCGGATGGTGGGCCGAGCGCGATTGCGCGGCCACGGCCTCGGCCAGGGCCACACCGGAGGCCAGCAGGGTGGCCAGCTCGTGCAGGGCCAGGACGATGTCGCGGTCCTGCAGGCGCCGGCCGCGGGCCAGGCGCGAAGGCGTGGCGGCACCGCTGGCCACCTCCAGCGACAGGACCGACAGGCCACGCCGCTCCAGCAGGCGCGCGGCCTCGCGCTCCCCGTCCGCGGCGATCTCGCCGTCCAGGCGCGCGCCCTCGGCGTTGACCGCCTTGAACCGGAAGCTCGCCATCAGACCGCCGTGACCCGCAGCACTTCATCCACCGTGGTCACGCCCTGCCAGGCCTTGAGCAGGCCGTCCTCGCGCAGGAACCGGAACCCCCTTTCGCGGGCCATCTGCCGCAGCTGCTGGTGGGTGGCGCCGGACACCACCGCCTGCTGCATGGCCTCGTCCACCGGGACCAGTTCGTAGATGCCGATCCGGCCCTGGTAGCCGGTGTTCTGGCAGCGCGGGCAGCCGACCGCCTCCATCCAGCGCGCGGCCGGCGCTTCCGCGCCGAACACGCGGGCGGTCCACTGCGCCGTCTCGGCCGCCAGCGCCTCGTCGACCACCTGGGCGGGCCGCGCGCAATGCGGGCACAGCCGGCGCACCAGGCGCTGGGCCTGCACGCCCTTCAGCGGGGTGGCCACCAGGAACGGCTCCACGCCCATGTCGATCAGGCGGGTGAAGGCGCCCAGGGCGTCGTTGGTATGGACGGTGGACAGCACCAGGTGGCCGGTCAGCGCGGACTGGATCGCGATCTCGGCGGTCTCGCGGTCGCGGATCTCGCCGACCATGATCACGTCCGGGTCCTGGCGCAGGATCGAGCGCAGCACGCTGGCGAAGGTCAGGCCGATGTCGGCCTGGGTCTGGATCTGGGTGATGCCGGGCAACTGAAACTCGACCGGATCCTCGACCGTGATGATCTTCTTCATCCCGTCGTTGCTGGCCGCCAGGGTCGCGTAAAGCGTGGTGGACTTGCCCGAGCCGGTGGGGCCTGTGACCAAGACGATGCCGTGCGCTTCCCGGCTCCAGCCCTGCAGCAGCCGCAAGTGGTCCGGGGCCATGCCCAGGCGCTCCAGGCCGAGGTCCTTGCGCTCCTTGGGCAGCAGGCGCAAGACGATGGACTCGCCGTGCACGCCGGGCAGGGCCGAGGCACGGATGTCCATGGCCTGGCCGCTGGCGCGTACGCTCATCCGCCCGTCCTGGGGCAGGCGACGCTCGGCGATGTCCATGCCCGAGATCAGTTTCAGGCGCGAGGCGACCGCGTTGAAGCGCTCCCGCGGCAGGCGCAGGCGAGAATAGAGCACGCCGTCGATGCGGAAGCGCACGACGAACTGGTTCTCCTCCGGCTCCAGGTGGATGTCGGAGGCCCGCTGCTCGACGGCCTGGGCGAGCAGGCTGTTGACCAGCTCGACCACCGGGGCTTCCTCGGCCAGCTCGCGCAGGTGGCGCACGTCGTCGCTGCCCCATGCATCGCCGCCGCGCTGCTCCTGGGCCAAGGTATCGAGGGTGCGCTCGAGCAGCTGCGCCGGTGCCAGGGCCGCGCGGATCTCCCGCTGCGGCCACAGGTAGGCCAGCGCCTCCTGCAGGGCCGCATCGAGCGGATCGCGGCTGGCGCACCAGGCCTGCCCGTCCTCGTCCTCCCAGAGCAGGATCTCGCGGTCCTGCATCCAGTCCAGCGGCACCTCGGTTCCGGTGGGCAGGCGCCACTCGGCCAGGCCTGTCGGCAATGGCAGGTCGCGGCCGGCCACTGGCAGCCCCAGCTGGACCGAGAGCGCGTCGATCAATTGGTCCTCGGACAAAGCACCGATGCGGATCAGGAGGCTGCCGATGCGGCCGCCCACCCCGCGTTGCAGCTCCAGGGCGCGCTCCAGGTCGGCCGGGCGGATCGCGCCGCGTTCCAGCAGCAGTTCGCCCAGCAGGGGTACGGCGGCCGGCGGCACAGGAATGGCATTCATCGCGGGAAGGCGGCCTCGGGGTTCTGTGGCGGCATTGTCGGGGATGGGAAGTGCCCTGTCTGCCTCACAGCAGGTCGGCGAAACCGCGCCGCAGCAGCGAGAACAGCCACAGGCCGGCCGCCAGGACCGCCAGCGCCACCAGCGAATAGCCGGCCATGGGCGCCGGATCCGGCCAGTCTCCGCGCAGCAGGGCGCCGCGGATGGCATCGGTGGGCCAGGCGATCGGATTGAATCGGACCAGGACCGCCAGGGCACCGGGCACCCTGTCGGCGGGGAAGAACACCGCACCGGTGAACAGCACCGCCGTGACCATGACCCCCACGACCTGGCCAAGGTCGCGGATGTAGACGCCCAGGGCAGCGAACACCAGGGCCAGGCCGTAGAGCATGGCCATGTACGGCACCAGCACCAACGGCGCCGCCAGCACCGAAGGGTGCCAGCCGCTGCCAAACAGGCCGTTGATCGCCAGCAGCAGCAGGAAGCCGATGGACGCATGCACCAGCGCCACGCCCAAGGGCACGGCCACCAGCACGGGCAGCGGGAAGACCATCTTGCGCACGAAATTGCTGTGGCGCTGCATGAGGGTCGGCGCCTGTCCCACCGCCTCGGCCAACACGCCATGGACCAGCAGGCCGGTGAAGAGGTTCAGGGTGAACCCCAGATGGTCGTCCTCGGCCAGGCCCGGCCAGCGCGAGCGGAAGATCACCCCGAACATGAAGCCGAACAGGGCCAACATCAGCAGCGGCATCACCAGCGGCCAGATCCTGCCCAGCAGGGTGCCCCGGTAGCGCACGGCCAGCTCCTGGGCGACCAGGGTGCGCCAGAGGGATGCGAGTTCGGCCAGGCGCCGGGGCGTGGGGATCGACATTTCCAAGGGGACGGGCAAAGGGTGAAAGGGTAACAGGCCCGTCCCCGGCCCCGACCTGCTCCGACGACGGCTGCGGCGCTCCGGGGGCAGCCGCCGTACAGCCAGCGGGCAACGGCAAGGCGCTAGAATCGCCGGATCGCGCCTTTCCGGACCCATTGCAATGCGCAAGCGCTTCCCTTCCGCCCCCCGTCGCTCCGCCGGTGGCTTCACCCTGCTGGAGATGATCGTGGTCCTGGTGATTATCGGCCTGATCATGGGCCTGGTCGGCCCGCGGCTGTTCAGCCAGGCCGACAAGGCCAAGGTCCAGACCGCCGAGACCCAGGTCCGGATGCTGCGCGGCTCGCTGGAGACGATGCGCCTGGACCTGGGCCGCTTCCCCACCCAGGAGGAAGGACTGCAGCTGCTCGCCGCCAAGCCCGCCGACCCGGCCGTGGCCCAGCGCTGGCAGGGACCTTACATCGAGGATGGCGTGCCGCAGGACCCCTGGGGCAATCCCTACCAGTACTCGCCCCGCCCGTCCGGCAACCACAGCTTCACCCTTTATTCGTTCGGCGCCGACGGCCAGTCCGGCGGCGAAGGCTTCGACGCCGACATCGGCCAGCTGCCCCAGCAATGACCCCCGTCCGGGGCTACACCCTGCTTGAGATGATGGTGGTGGTGGCCCTGCTGGCACTGGCCACGGGCATGGTCGCGCCCGCCGGGTACCGGATGATCACGACCTGGCGCGAGGCCAGCGAAGTGGAGCAGGTCATGCACGCCATTGCCGCCCTGCCCCTGCTCGCACGCAACCAGGGGCGCACGCTGCAGCTGGACTCCACTCCCGCCGAGGAGCGGCCCTTGGCCGATGCCTCCGGGCCGCCACAACCGCAGGCCGGCCGGATCGTGGACCTGCCGGAAGGCTGGCAGCTGCGGATGGACACCCCGCTCACCGTCAGCGCCAACGGCGCGTGCTCCGGAGCCGAGGGCACCTTGCAGACCGAGCGCCAATCCATCCCGTTCCAGGTCCAGGCACCGTTCTGCCGGGTCCGCCGGATCGCCGCCAGCGGGGGGTGAGCGTGACGCGACCGGGCGGACCCAGGCGGCAGCGTGGCTTCACCCTGCTGGAGGCGATCGTGGCGATGGTGGTGATGGCCACCGCGCTGCTGGCGCTGTACAGCTGGCTGTCCACCTCGACCCTGGGCCTGCGCCGCGCCCAGGCCCAGGCCCAGGCGCTGGAGGACGCCCGCACGGCGCTGTCCCTGGTCGAGAACGTCAATCCGATGCAGGACCCTCAGGGGCAGCGCGACGCCCCCCCCCTGACCGTACGCTGGCAGTCCCGTGCGCTCACCGACCGCCGCGCCGGCGTGAGCCGTGCCGGGCTGCCGACCCAGTTCGACTTCATACTTTATGAGATGGACGTCGAGGTCCTGAGGAACGGCACGCAGGTGCGGCAGTTCAGCTTCCGCAAGGCGGGCTGGGAGGCCGCCCGCCCGGTGAACCTGGAGGACTTCTGATGGCCCCCACGCGTCAGCACGGCCTGACCCTGCTGGAAATGATGGTGGTGCTGATGATCGCCGGCATGGCCCTGGCGCTGGGCTTCCAATCGCTGGGACAGTGGCGCCGCGCCGAGGCCGCCATTAGCGCCCTGGGCTCGCAGGTCAGGCAGCAGGCGCTCGCCCGCGACTGGCTCCAGTCTTCCCTGCGCGCCCTGACCCCCGTGGAGGCCGATCCGTTCTCGGGCACCGCGGACACCCTGCACGGCACCACCCTGCAACCGGTGTTCGCCCCACAGGGCGGCGCCACCCCCATCGACTGGAGGATCGTCAGGGACGGCGACGGCCTGCACCTGGACCTGGGCGAAGCCGGCGGATCGCCCGTGCCGCTGCCGCTGCCGGCGGCAGCGACGGCCGAGTTCGCCTACCTGGACGCCGAAGGCAAGTCCCATGACCGATGGCCGCCCGCCCTGGGCCAACAGGACCACCTGCCTGCCGCCATCCTCCTGCGCATGAACGAGCCGGACGGCCGCACGCGGCTGTGGGGCGCGCGCATCGTGGGCATCCGCAACCCGGTACCGGTGTTCTATGAGCGCGACCAGGACTACTGAACCGTCCCGCCCGCAGCGCCAGGACGGCTTCGTCCTGGTGATCGTGCTGGCCTTGCTGGTGGTGCTGACCCTGCTGGCGTCCGCAGTGGCCGCCTCCGGCAGCCGCGCGGTGGCCGAGGCCCAGGAGGAGATCGACCGCTTCCAGGGCGAGCTGGACATGCGCTCGACCGGGGAGACGGTGCTGTTCATGCTCGGCACCCAGCAGCGCAACATCGGCGGGCTGGCCGCGCTGCCTTCGCCGCCGCTCAACCAGGCCCTGCTGGACGACGACGATGGCGGCACCTACGCGCTCCCCCGCGGCGGCGAGATCCGGCTCGACGGATCGCCCTACGCCGGCCTCGGCGATGCCCGCTTCGCCCTGCAGGACGACCGTGGCCTGCTCAGCCCGAACTGGGCCCCGGAAAGCATGCTGCATGCGTTCTACGCCTCGCGGGGCGTCGCTGCCGGCGCCTGGGCCGACCTGGATGCCAAGCGCCTGGACTACCAGGATCCCGACACCCTGCACCGGCTGGGCGGTGCGGAAAAGGACCAGTACGAAAAGAGCGGGCGCACGGCTCCAAGCAACCGACCGGTGGCCACCCCGCTCGAGTTCCGCCGGATCATGGACTGGGACAGCATGTTGGCCGGCCTGGATGATGCGGCGCTGCTCGGCCTGCTGACGACCGGGCGCAGCGCCACCCTCAACGTCAACACCGCCCCGGTGGAAGCGTTGGCGCTGATCCCGGGCATGACCCGCGCCGAGGCCGAACGTATGGCTGCGCTGCGCCGGCAGGCGCCGTTCGTCTCGACCTGGGCGCTGCAGGGAGCCTTCCCGATCGCCCCCTTCATGCTGGAGGCCCTGACCCTCTTTCCAAACCAATCCGGGAATCTTATCCTGTGGGATCGTCGTTTCGGCGGAAAAAAGCTTATGCACTGGCGACTTACCCCGCTCGCCAGCGGCGGCCCGCCCTGGCAGATCGACTACGAGGCCATCCTCCCGCGTGACAACCAATCCGATGATGCCGTGGCTGAAGCGCCTGCAACGCCGCTTCTCGCCCCGCAGGATGCTGCTGGGAAAGGAATCCAGCCAGCCCCTTGAGGGCGGCGACGGCGACGCGCTGGCTTGCGTGGTCTCGCGGGGCCTGTGCCTGTTCCTGCCGGTGGACGCGAGCAAGGCCCCGGAGAAGGAGCGCCGCAGCCTCGCGGCGCTGGCGATCCGGCGGGCCTCTCCCTTCCCGGACCCGGAGTTCGGCGTGGCCTGGCTGCCGGGCGGGCATGGCGCCGCCTGGTACTGGTCGCGCAGCCGGGTCATGGATCTGCTGGCCGAGCGCCACGTGCAGGCACGCAGGGTCGACTTCGTCCCCGAGGCCCTGCTGGTCGGCACCCCCGCCGCGGGCGACGAGTCCCGGGTGGAGTTGCTGCAGCTGCAGGAGGGCTTCGTGGCCCGGGCCTGGCAGCAGGGGCGCCTGGTTGCCGACCGCTGGTGGCCGCAGGCCCCCGGCCCTGACGAATGGCCAGCCTTCCTGCGTGCCGCCGGCCCGCCCACGGGGGCGCAGCCCGTGCCGCCGACCCCGACCGGGCCCGCCCCGATCGCGCCCCGTCCCTGGAGCGCGCGCAAGCGCGCGTCCGGGACATTGACCGGCCTGTCCGGCCTCGACAGCCATCTGCCCCGGGTCGCTGCCGGGATCGGCCTGCTGGTGGTGGCGATCGCGGCCATGCAGGCCGGCAGCATGCTGCGCAGTGGCATCGACATCTGGCGCGCGCGACAGGCCGCACAGGACCTGGACGAGCCGCTCAAGCGGATCCTCACCGCCCGCGAGAACGCCGACCGCGACATGGCCGCCAGCCGGCAGCTGCTGGCCCTGCAGCCACGACGCGGCACGATTGCGCTGCTGGCCGAAACCGCCCGTCTGCTGCCGGCTGCGGAGGCCCAGGTCAGGCAGTGGAACCAAACGACTCCCGAGACCCTCGAAGTGACCCTGGTCATGTCCGAACCGGACCCGCAGAAGCTGGTCGCCGCCTGGGAGGAGTCGCCCATGTTCACCAATGTCAGCACCGCACTGCAGCCGCGCAGCGGCGAGATCGTCCTGCGCGCCGACATCAGCGGCGACGCCGCACCTGTCGCCCCATGAGCCTGGCCCGCCACCCGCAGGTCATCCGACTGCGCCAGCAGCTCGATGCGGCCCCCTGGCTGCGCTGGGCACTGCTGGGGATCGGGCTGCTGCTGGCGCTGTTCGTGCTGCAGGCCCTGGAGGCCACGCGGACGCAGTGGCAGAAGGATTCCATCGAGGAAGAAACCAAGCTGCGCAGGATCAAGGCGCTGCAGGGACAGGACGTGTGGCTCGCACGGGCCAGGCAGGCTTCCGAACTGCATCGGGGACTGCTGGCCCAGCTGCCCCAGGTCAATACCCAGGGCGCCGCGCAGGCCGCCGTGCAGGCCTGGCTGCAGAGCCTGGCCAACGGCACGCCCGATCCGCAGCGGGTCCGTATCGCGGTGGACGGCGCCTCGCCGGTCGAGGCCATGCCCGGCGTCCTGCGGATCCGCGGTAGCCTGCAGGGATCGCTGTCGCCGCGCCAGGCGCTCAACGTCGCCCGCAGCATCGAGTCGGCGGAAAACCTGGTGGTGATCGATGCCTTCGACCTGCGCAGCGATCCCAACGGCAGCGCCACGATCCGCATGAGCGCCTACTACCGCGTCGCCGCCGCACCGGCGGCGGAGGTCGCACCGTGACGCCCTCCAAGCGCGCCTATCTGATCGCGGCGCTGACCGCGGCGGCCGGCCTGGCGGCCGGCGCCGCCTGGCCGCCTCCACCGATTCCCAAGAGCCAGGAAGGCACCGACGGCTGGGCCTTGCCGGAGCACGGGCTGCAGCGACTGTCGCCCGAGGCCATGGACCAGGCCGGCTCGATCCGCTGGCTGGGCGATGGCGGTGGCGACAGCCAGGTCCAGGAGTGGCGGCTGGTCGGGATCCTGCAGGCGCCGCAGCCGGTGGCGCTGGTCATGGTCGCGGGCACGCAGGCCCCTGCCCAGGGAGGGCGCCAGAAGCAGAAGGCCGCGCGCGGCCAGAACCTGCGCCTGGAACCCGGCGCCGCGCTGCCGGACGGCAGCCTGCTGGCCGCCATCGAGCGCGACAGCGTCACCGTCGAGCGCGACGGCTGCCGCCGCACCTACAAGCTGTATCGTCCACAACCCGTCAGCACCTCCGGCGCCTGCGCCGATACTCCAGCCCCGGAGCAAAGGAAGTCCCAATGACCCTGCCCCGCAGTGCGATCGGCCTGGCCGTTTTCGCCGCCACCGTCCTCGCCGGCTGCGCAACCCCGCCGAAAATGCCGGTCGATCCGCCGCTGGCGCTTCCGCCCAAGCCGGTCGCCTCATTGGATGCCTCTCCCGTCGGCAACCAGGAAGCGCCCACGGCCCTGGCCCAGACCCCCACGCCCCGCGTGGACATTTCCAGTTCCGCCAGCGCCAGCCTCGGCGGCGACGAGGCCCTGCCGCCGCTGGGCAGCACGCCGGTCAGTGTGAACGTGCAGGACCTGCCGGTACCGGTGCTGGCCAACGAAGTCTTCGGCAACATCCTCGGCCTGAGCGTCACCCTGGCGCCGGAAGTCGCTTCGCTGCAGGAGCTGGTGACCCTGAACACCGCCGACAACCTGCCGCCGGCCGAACTGTTCCGCCTCACCCGCCAGGTTCTGTCGGAATACGGCGTGGCGGTCGAGGCCGAGGGCCGGCTGGTCAACCTGCGGCTGGCGCCCAAGGGCAGTTCGGCCGTGCCGCCGCTGGTGGTCAGCGGCAAGGCCCTGCCCAGCGTCCCGATCAGCCACCGGCCCGTGTTCCAGCTGGTGGAGATGGAGGTGATCCGGGCCGGCGACGCGGTGCGCTGGCTCGACACCCTGTTCGGCCAGGAACTGAAGGTCACCGAGGAGTCGGCGCGCAATGCGGTGCTCATCAGCGGCCGGCCGGCCCAGGTCCGGCAGGCGATGGAGGCGCTGCGGGTGTTCGACCGCCCGATGATGCGCGGCCGGGTCAGCACCCGCCTCGAGCCTGCCTTCCTCACTGCCGAGGAACTGTCGGCGCGGCTGACGGAAGTGCTCAACCTGCAGGGTTACAGCGCCAACCGCAGCGCCGGCGCGCCAGCCGCGGTGATCGTCCTGCCGATCGCGGCGGCCAACTCGGTGATCGTGTTCGCCACCACCCAGCAGACCATGGACTACGCCGTGTCCTGGGCCCGGGAGCTGGACCGTCCGAGCCAGCACGCGGGCACGCAGTCGATGTTCTATTACCAGGTGCGCAACACCAAGGCCACCGACATCGCCGACGTGCTGACCTCCAGCATCCGCAGCCAGCAGCAGGCAACCAACGCGGCCAACGCGGCAGCCGTGGCCGGCTCCGACGCCGCCTCGGCGCCCGCCAACAACCGCGTCTCGACCGGTGCCCGCACCGTGGGCAACTCGGGCATCCTGGTCGACGAACCCAGGAACGCGCTGATCTACCAGGGCGATCCGGCGCAATGGGAGCGGATGCTGACCCTGATCAAGCAGATGGATCGCGCCCCGCGCCAGGTCATGATCGAGGTCACCATCGCCGAGGTCACCCTCAACGACGACAACGAGTTCGGCCTGAGCTGGTTCGCCAAGGCCGGATTCGGGCGCTTCGACGGCAGCATCTACAAGGGCACCGGCTCCGGCGGCGAATCGCCGGGCGCCGGTGGCAACGGCCTGACCTACCTTTTGGACGTGGCCGGCCAGAACCGGGTCGCGCTGACCGCGTTCGCCAACGACAACCGGGTCAGCATCCTGTCCACACCGCGGCTGCTGGTGAAGAGCGGCAGCGAGGCCAACATCGACGTCGGCACCGAGGTCCCGACGGTCACCATGACCACCACCTCCAACCAGCAGAGCAACGGCGACACCAACCTGCTGCAATCGATCCAGTACCGCAAGACCGGCATCATCCTAAAGATCAAGCCGACCGTGTATTCGGACGACCGCATCGACCTGGACATCAGCCAGGAAGTCAGCGAGGCGCTTCCACTGGAGGGCGGCGAAACCGCCAATTCGCCCTCGATCTTCAACCGCGCGCTCAACACCTCGCTCAGCCTGCGCGATGGCGGATCGGTGGTCATGGCCGGCCTCATCTCCGACCGCAGCACCGACACCGACTCCGGCATCCCGGGGCTCAAGGACATCCCGGTGCTGGGCAACCTGTTCAAGAACAAGTCCGTCAAGAAGAACCGGACCGAACTGGTGCTGCTGATCGTGCCGTACATCGTCGAATCGGACGAGCGTGCGACCGACGTCAGCCGCGCCGTCCTGGACCGCTTCGACCTGCTGGACCTGGACCGTGCACTGGGACCGCAACCGGCGCCGGCGCCCGGCGCGCCGCTGCCGGCCCGCCTGCCGCCTCCGGCCACCACCTTCCCCGCCCGCAACGACCCGCGCTGACATGAACACCTCGATCCCCGGAACCCTCGTCCTCTGCCTGCTTGCCGCATTCGCCGCCGCAGGATGCGCCCGTCGCGAAGCGGAGGACGACACCGCCACCGCACAGTCGGCGCCCGAAGCCGCACCCGAGCCTCCGCCGCCGCCCAAGGAGGTCGCCGCGCTGAAGATCGACGTGTCGCTCTCGCCTCAGGCGGAGCAGAAGCTCAAGGCCACCGGCGAAACCGTCCGGGTCGAGGTCGTCTACGGCGGCGATCCGGCCCCCGACGCCACCCTGCAGCCGAACGAACTGGGCATGATCGAGCTGGGCAAAAAGACCCTGGAACTGCCAGGCTCGGGCTCGGTCGAGCTCGCCGAATCGGAAGTGGACCGCAGCCGCCTGGACCAGATCGTCGGCCAGCCGCAGGTGATGGTGAACACCACCTCCGGGCGCAAGTCGACCCCGCAGAACCTGCTGGCCTGCGAGTTCTACTGGGACACCCTGAGCACCGCCGGGCGCGACGGCGTCAAGGTACCGTGCAAGTTGCTGACCGAAACCGGCGGCTAACGCCGGACGCGATCACGGCTGCATGACTCGCGCCGCGGTCCGCATGGACCGCGGCGCCTTGCCGGTCGGGCTGCGTCAAGCGCCCAAGGCGGCCGCCAGGTCCTCGCGCAGGTCCTCCACCCCCTCGATCCCCACGCTCAACCGCACCAGCGCATCGCTGATCCCCAGCCGCGCGCGCCGCTCCGGCGGCACCGAGGCGTGGGTCATCACCGCCGGATGGTTGAGCAGGCTTTCCACCCCGCCCAGCGACTCGGCCAGGGTGAACAGGCGGGTGCGCTCGCAGAAACGCCTGGCGCCCTCGAAGCCGCCCTTCAGCACGACCGAGACGATGCCGCCGAAGCCATGCATCTGGCGCGAGGCCAGCGCCTTCTGCGGGTGCGAGTCCAGGCCCGGGTAGATCACCTTCTCCACGCCCGGGTGGGTTTCCAGCCATTGCGCCAGGGCCAGGGCGTTGTCGCAGTGGGCGCGCATGCGCAAGGGCAGGGTCTTGGCGCCGCGCAGGGCCAGGAAGCTGTCGAACGGTCCCTGCACGGCGCCGACCGAGTTCTGCAGGAAGGCCATGCGCTCGCCGAGCTCCCCGTCGCCGGTCACGACGATGCCGCCGACCATGTCCGAGTGGCCGTTGAGGTACTTGGTCGCCGAATGCACCACCAGATGCGCGCCCAGTTCCAGTGGGCGCTGCAGGGCCGGCGAGGCGAAGGTGTTGTCGACCGCCACCAGCAGCCCGCGCCGGCGCGCGATCCCGGCCACCGCGGCGATGTCGACGATCTTGAGCATCGGGTTGGTCGGGGTCTCGATCCACACCATCCGTGTCTTCGGCGTGATCGCGGCCTCGAACGCGGCCAGGTCGGCCAGGTCCACGAAGCTGAAATCCAGCGCCGCGCTGCGTCGGCGCACCCGCTCGAACAGGCGGTAGCTGCCGCCGTACAGGTCGTCCATGGCGATGACGTGGTCGCCGCTGTCCAGCAGCTCCAGCACGGTGGATGTGGCGGCCAGGCCGGAGGCGAACGCGAAGCCGCGGCTGCCGCCCTCGAGCGCGGCCACGCAGCGTTCCCAGGCGAAGCGGGTCGGGTTGTGGGTACGCGAATACTCGAAACCCTGGTGCTCGCCGGGGCTGCTCTGGGCGTAGGTGGAGGTGGCGTAGATCGGTGGCATCACCGCGCCGGTGGAGGGGTCCGGCGCCTGGCCACCGTGGATGGCCAGGGTGGCCAGGGAGAGCGGGCGTTCACCGCCGGGGACGTGTTCGGCCATGGATATCTCTGTAGTCAGGTACGTGCGGCCCCATTGTAGGAGCCGGTCTTGCCGGCGGCCGCCCTACTGCACCCTTCGCCGCAGGTAGTTCAGCAAGTCGATCCGGGTCACCAGGCCGAGGAAACGCTCGCCGTCCATCACGATCGCCACCTGGCCGCGGTCGAACATCGGCAAAAGGGCCTCGATCGGCGACTTCACGTCCAGCCGGTCCAGCTTGCTGACCATGGCGGTGTGGACCGGGTCGCGGAATCGGGCTTCGTCGCCGTAGACGTGCAGCAGGACGTCGCTCTCGTCGACGATGCCGACCAGCTGCTCGCCTTCCATCACCGGCAGCTGGGAGACGTCGTAAAGCTTCATCCGCTGGTAGGCGGTGGTCAGCAGGTCGTTGGGGCCGACCACCACGGTGTCCTTCTGGCTGTAAGGGCGCAGGATCAGGTCGCGCAGGTCGCCGTGGCGTGGGCGCTCCAGGAAACCGTTGTCCAGCATCCAGTAGTCGTTGTACATCTTCGACAGGTACTTGTTGCCGGTGTCCGGGACCAGCACCACCACCTTCTTCGGCGAGGTCTGTTCGCGGCAGTACTTCAGCGCGGCGGCCAGCAGGGTGCCGGTCGAGGAGCCGCCGAGGATGCCCTCCTTGGCCAGCAATTCGCGCGCGGTGTGGAAGCTCTCGCCGTCGCTGATCGCGTAGGCCTTCTTCACCCGGCTGAAATCGGCGATCGAGGGCAGGAAGTCCTCGCCGATGCCCTCCACCAGCCAGCTGCCGGACTTGTCGCTGAGCACGCCTTCGTTGATGTACTGGGCCAGGATCGAGCCCACGGGGTCGGCCAGCACCAGTTCCACCTGCGGCGCCTTCTGCGCGAAGCAGCGCGACAGGCCGGTCATGGTGCCGGAGCTGCCGCAGCCGAACACGATCGCGTCGAAACCGCCCACGCCGGCCATCTGCTCGATGATCTCCGGGCCGGTGCCGGTCTCGTGCGCGACCGGGTTGTCCGGGTTGCCGAACTGGTTGACGAAGTAGGCGCCGGGGGTGTCGGCGGCGATCTTCGCGGCCAGGTCCTGGTAGTACTCCGGATGGCCCTTGCCCACGTCCGAGCGGGTCAGCACCACCTCGGCGCCCATCGCCTTGAGGTTGAAGATCTTCTCCCGGCTCATCTTGTCCGGGACCACCAGGACCAGGCGGTAGCCTTTCTGCTGGGCGACCAGGGCCAGGCCGATGCCGGTGTTGCCGGCGGTGCCCTCGACCAGGGTGGCGCCGGGCTTCAGGTCGCCGCGCCGCTCGGCGGCCTCGATCATCGACAGGCCGATGCGGTCCTTGCTGGAGCCGCCGGGGTTGGTGTTCTCGAGCTTGAGGTAGAGCTCGCAAGGGCCGGTGTCCAGGTGCCGGGCCTTGACCATGGGCGTGCGCCCGATCAGTTCGAGCACGGAAGCGTGCGGGGCCATCGGTTGTCCGGTATCGGGGGCCGCGCGGGCGCGGCGGAACCGGGATTATCCGCCGGATCGTGCCGTTGTAGGAGCCTGGTGCCGGAAGAGGAATGCGCGGGCGGTGGCGGTTCCCGACGAGGAGGGCCGCCACCGCCCGCGGCGTGGAGCGGTGGACCGGGTCAGTGCGCCCGGTCGTAGATGCGCAGCAGGCGCTGTTTGGCGATGAGCTTCTCGCGCTTCATCTGCCCGAGCGTGAGGTCGTCGATCGGCAGCACGCCCAGTTCGGCGTCCATGACCTTCTTGTCCAGCAGCCGGTGTCGCTGGTAGAGCTGCTTGAACTCGGGGTCGCGCTTCATCAGCGCATCGATCTCGGCCTGCGGTTGCCCTTCGAACATGTCTGCACCTCCTGGGAGTCGCGCATCCGTGCGGCGTGGGCCGGCCGCCTTCGGCCGGCGGAAAAACGAACGCCCCGGACCTTGCGGCCGGGGCGTCGGGTTTCGGAGTCGTCCGGGCACGCCACCCGGTCACCGGATCCGGCCACCGGGACGGGTATCCCGGCGGCGATCTCCTTGGACTCGGCGGATGGCTGCATCGGCAGGATCTCCGGTCATCCGGGGGCGGAAGCACCTCCCGGATGATTGACCCTACTCCTCCCTCCCGGGGCCGGCAACCACGACGTGCAGGAATTGCGACCGGCGGTCGTGGATGTCACATGACAGGGCGAGACGAGGCGGATTTCCAGGACAAATATTTGATCTGCATGAAAAATCCGCAAGAAAGCCGGCAAGCCGGCTTCACCAGGGCACGCCACCGTGGTGGTTCAGGGACCCACCACCACCTCGGCCGCACGGGTGCCGGTGGCGGCCCCACGCTTGGCCTCGACCCGGATCCGCGAGGCCGCCACGCCACCGGCGACCAGCGCTTCGCGCAGGGCGGCGGCGCGAGCCTGGGCGAGCTTGCCGTCGTCGCCCCAGGCACTGATCCGCACCCCGCCCTTGGCGATCTGCAGGTAGGCCGCCAGTGCGGCGGCCGCATCCCCGCCGCTGCCGCTCAGGCCGGACTTGCCCGAGGCATAGGCGTTGCCCGGCAGGGTGAACACCTCCCCCTGTCCCTCGAAACGCGCGGCCGGCAGCTTCTTGCCGCTCACCAGCTCGGCCTCCTGGCGGGCCAGTTCGGCCTCCTTGCGCCGCGCCGCGCTCAGCTGCGAGGCCTGGCGGCCGGTGGCCTTGCCCAGCGCCTCCTCGACCTCGGTCCGCAGCTGGGCTTCGGCCTCCGCGGCCAGGCGCAGGCGCTCGGCTTCCTCGGCCTGGATCTGGGCCTGCAGGCGCAGGCGCTCGTTCTCCTGCCGCGCGCGCGCGGCGTCGCGGCGGCTGGCTTCCAGCAGAAGTTCACTGCGCTGCAGGTCCAGCCGCGAAAGCTCGCTGCGCGCGGCCTGGACCCGGGCGGTCAGCTCGGCGATCTCCACCCGGCGCCCGGCCAGGTACAGGGCATCGGCGCGCTCGGCACGGCGGGCCTTGTCCAGCGCGGCGATGGCCTGCTGCGCTTCCATCTGCTCGTAGACCGCCAGCCGGCCCAGCGAAGGATCGCCCTGCAGGGCCGCCAGTTGCGCCTGCAACCGGGCCACGTCCGCATCGGGCGCAGCCAGCGCCGGGACCGCGGCGAAGACGGCCAGGCAGAAGCCGACCGCCAGTCCTTTCTTCATCGTCGCGCTCATGGGGTCGCCTCCGCGGCCATGCCCAGGCGCTGGCGCAGGGCGGCGATCTCGTCGCGCCTTTGCTGCAGGTCGGCATCGGCCTTGGCCTGTTCGCTGCGCATCCGGGCCAGGTCGGCATCGGCCGCCGCCCGCTGGGCCACCGCGACGGCCTGGCGCTGATCGGCGCGGCTGCGCGAGGCCGCCGCGGCCTGGGCCTGGACCAGCGCCTGGCGGGCGGTGGCGATCAGGTCCGGGGCGTAGTGGTCGGCATCGGCGTCCTGGGCCTGCATCACCGCCTGCTCGGCGCGCTGCAGGTCCGGCAGCGGCGCTTGGGCGTGGGCCGTGACCGCCAGCCCGAAAGCGGCCAGGAGCGCGTACAGGCGTTTGCGGAAGTGTGCGAAGCTAGGGTCGTTCATTGGGGAGCGTCGCGTCCGGTTCGGGTCGCGGCCATTGTCGGAAGCCTGCGGCGCGCTTGCAAATGGCCGCCGCCGAACAGCAAACGGGGCAGGGATCGAAGGCGCTATGGATATCGGCTACTTCCTGAAGTTGATGAACGAGAAGAACGCCTCGGACATGTTCCTGACCACCGGGGCGCCGGTCTACATCAAGATCGAAGGCAAGCTGTACCCGCTGGGCAACACCGGCCTGCCGCCGGGCATGGTCAAGAAGATCGCCTACTCGCTGATGGACGAGGGCCAGGTGCCGCAGTTCGAGCGCGACCTGGAGCTGAACATGGCCATCGCCCTGTCCGACGCCGGCCGCTTCCGGGTCAACGTGTTCAAGCAGCGCGGCGAGGTCGGCATGGTGATCCGCGCCATCCGCAGCGTGATCCCCTCGATCGAGGACCTGAACCTGCCGGAGGTGCTGAAGGACATCATCATGACCCCGCGCGGCCTGGTCCTGCTGGTCGGCTCGACCGGCTCGGGCAAGTCGACCTCGCTGGCGTCGATGATCGACTACCGCAACAGCAACACCACCGGGCACATCCTCACCATCGAGGACCCGATCGAGTACCTGCACCGGCACAAGAAGTCGATCGTCAACCAGCGCGAGGTCGGCCTGGACACCCACGCCTTCCACAACGCGCTGAAGAACGCGATGCGCGAGGCGCCCGACGTGATCCTGATCGGCGAGATCCTGGACGCGACCACGATGGAGGCGGCGATCGCCTTCGCCGAGACCGGCCACCTGTGCCTGGCCACGCTGCACTCCAACAACGCCGACCAGACCATCGAGCGCATCCTCAATTTCTTCCCCGAGAGCGCGCACAAGAACGTGCTGATGAACCTGGCGCTGAACCTGCGCGCGGTGGTCTCGCTGCGCCTGGTCAAGGGCGTGGACGAGCGCCGGCTGCCGGCCACCGAGGTGCTGATCAACACCCCGATGATCCGCGACCTCCTGCGCCGCGGCCAGGTGCACGAGATCAAGCAGGCGATGGAAGGCTCGCTGGAGGAAGGCATGCAGACCTTCGACCAGTGCCTGTTCCGGATGGTCAAGCAGGGCCAGATCGAGCAGGAGGAGGCGCTACGCGCGGCCGACTCGCGCGATGGCCTGGCGCTGAAGTTCCGCCTGTCCGAAGGCGCCGACGGCGAGCACGATCCCTACGCCGACCTCAACGCCCCGCCGACCCCGACCATCAGCCACGGCTTCCTCTGACCCTCGCCGTCCGGGATCAGGCGTTTTTCGCCGGCGCGTCCGGCTGCGCTTCCGGCACCGCGGCCTGGAAGGCCGGCAGGGCCTGGCAGGCCCGCTCGATCCGGGCCAGGACCGGCCACGCGCCGACGTCCATGCCGAACCGCCGGGCGTTGTACAGCTGCGGCACCAGGCAGCAGTCGGCCAGACCCGGCAGGTCGCCGTGGCAGAACGCGCCGGTGGACGGATCCTCGGCCACCAGCGCCTCCAGCGCGTCCAGGCCCTCGGCAATCCAGTGCCGCACCCACTCCTCGCGCTCGGGCTGGGGCACGTTCCACTGCTGCTCGAAGAACTGCAGCACCCTCAGGTTGTTCAGCGGATGCACGTCGCAGGCCACCAGCAGGGCCAGCGCGCGCACCCGCGCCCGCTCGCGGGCGCTGCCCGGCAGCAGGGGCACGCTGTCCGGCCAGGCCTCGTCGAGGTATTCCAGGATCGCCAGCGACTGCCGCACCGCGCGACGGCCGTGCATCAGCACCGGCACCAGCTGCTGCGGGTTGAGGGTGGCGTAGTCGGTCGCGTGCTGCTGGCCGCCGTCGCGCAGCAGGTGCACCGGCCGCGGGACGTAGGCCAGGCCCTTGAGTTCCAGGCCGATGCGCACCCGCCAGGCGGCGCTGGACCGCCAGTAGGTGTACAGCTCCAGTTCGGTGCTCGACATCGCGTTCCTCGCTTGTCCGGTGCGGGCAGAGTGCGCCGGACATATCGCGCCGGCAAGCGCCCCCTACGGCCGTTCGATCCTCTGCTCGATCGCGCCGAAGATGCTGCGGCCCTCGCCGTCCAGCATCTCGATCCGCACGGTGTCGCCGAAGGCCATGAACGGCGTGGACGGCTGGCCGTCGCGCAGGGTCTCGACCACACGCTGTTCGGCGAAGCAGGAGGCGCCGCGGGACACGTCCTGGTTGGCGATGGTGCCCGAGCCGACGATCGTGCCGGCCACCAGCGGCCGGGTCCGGGCGGCGTGCGCGACCAGCTGGGCGAAGTCGAACTGCATGTCCTCGCCCGCCTCCGGGGCGCCGAACCAGCGGCCGTTGACGTGGGTCAGCAGGGGCAGGTGCAGCTTGTGGCCGTGCCAGGCCGGGCCCAGCTCGTCCGGGGTCACGAACACCGGCGACAGCGCCGAGCGCGGCTTGGACTGGAGGAAGCCGAAGCCCTTGGCCAGCTCGCCCGGGATCAGGTTGCGCAGGGACACGTCGTTGACCAGGCCGACCAGCTGGATGTGGCCGGCGGCCTGTTCCGGCGTGGCCGCCATCGGCACGTCGTCGGTGACCACCACGATCTCGGCCTCCAGGTCGATGCCGAAGTCCTCGCTCGGCACCCGCACCGGGTCGCGCGGGCCGTAGAAGCCGGCGCTGGTGGCCTGGTACATCAGCGGGTCGGTGTAGAAGCTCTCCGGGACCTCGGCGCCGCGGGCGCGGCGGACCCGCTCCACGTGCGGCAGGTAGGCGCTGCCGTCGACGAATTCATAGGCGCGCGGCAGGGGCGCGGCCAGTGCGGCCATGTCCAGGGCGAAGGCACCGTCGGCCCGGCCGGCCTCGAGCGCCGCGGCCAGGGCCTGCAGGCGCGGGGCGGCGGCGTGCCAGTCGTCCAGGGCCTGCTGCAGGGTCGCGGCGATGCCGGTGGCGCGCACGGCGCGGGACAGGTCGCGGGCGACCACCACCAGGGTGCCGTCGCGGCCGCCTTCCTTGAGGGTTCCGAGCTTCATCCGGCTGACTCCTGCGGGCTGGGAGCGGGATTGTAGCGACTCCAGGCCTATTGTTTCACTGGAAACATTCCTCCCAGATCCCGGCTGAATACCGGCCACGCCCCTCCGGGCGAAATCCCCCGTCTTCGCGTAGAATCCGCGCCCTGACTGCCAGCGGCCGTCCGTTTCCCTCCGGGATCGGCAGCGCCGGACAGACGATCCGGCGTCCGCCCCACTCCGACGCCTTCCGCCTGGCATTCGGGCCGGTCCCCGGCCACATCCCCTCTCGCAGCGCGGTTCACGGGAACGCTCCGAGCCACCGATCGAAACCGATCAGCCCGCAGGCATGCGCCCGCGGGCGTTGCCATGGAGCTTCCCGAATGTCGTTCGAATCCCTGGGCCTTGCGCCCTTCCTGCTGCGCGCGCTGGCCGAGCAGGGATACGAAACCCCCACCCCGATCCAGCAGCAGGCCATCCCCCTGGCCCTGGACGGCCACGACCTGCTGGCCGGCGCCCAGACCGGCACCGGCAAGACCGCCGCCTTCGGCCTACCCCTGCTACAGCACCTGGGCACCTCGCCGCAGGCGGTCAACGGCCCGCGCAGGCCGCGCGCCCTGGTCCTGGCCCCGACCCGCGAGCTGGCCACCCAGGTCCACGACAGCCTGCGCGGCTACAGCAAGTACCTGCGCATCCCCAGCGCGGTGATCTACGGCGGCGTGGGCATGGGCAACCAGCTCGACACCCTGCGCCGCGGCGTGGACCTGGTGATCGCCTGCCCGGGCCGGCTGATCGACCACATCGAGCGCCGCAGCGTGGACCTGTCCGGGATCGAGATCCTGGTCCTGGACGAGGCCGACCGCATGCTCGACATGGGCTTCCTGCCCTCGATCAAGCGGATCCTGGCCAAGCTGCCGAAGCAGAACCGCCAGACCCTGCTGTTCTCGGCCACCTTCCCCGAGAGCATCAAGCAGCTGGCGATGGAGTTCATGCGCCACCCGCGCGAGGTCCAGGTGACCCCGCAGAACACCGTGGCCGAGACCATCGCCCACCGCGTCCACCCGGTCGACACCGCTCGCAAGCGCGAGCTGCTGCTGCACCTGCTGGCCCAGGACGCGCGGGTGCAGACCCTGGTGTTCGCCAAGACCAAGCACGGCAGCGACAAGCTGGCCACCTTCCTGGAGAAGTCCGGGATCCAGGCCGCGGCGATCCACGGCAACAAGAGCCAGGGCCAGCGCCTGCGCGCGCTCGGCGACTTCAAGGCCGGCAAGGTCAAGGTCCTGGTGGCCACCGACATCGCCGCGCGCGGGATCGACATCGACCAGCTGCCGCGGGTGATCAACTTCGACCTGCCGATGGTGGCCGAGGACTACGTCCACCGGATCGGCCGCACCGGCCGCAACGGTTCCAGCGGCGAGGCGATCTCGCTGGTGTCGCAGGACGACGCCAAGTACCTGCGCCAGATCGTGCGCCTGCTCGAGCGCGACATGGAGATCCGCGACCTGGCCGGGTTCGAGCCGCAGGTGCCGATTCGCTGGGGCAACAGCGCCCCGGGCAAGGCCGAGGTGCCGGGCGGGCAGCGCCCGCCGCGCAAGCCGGCCGGCGGCCGCGGCCGGCGTCCGCACGGCGGTGCCGGCGACGGCCAGCGCCACGCGCATGCCGGGGCCAAGTCGCACGGCGCGCCGCGCGAGGCCGCGCGCAAGCCGGCCGAGGCCGGCCGTGGTCGTCGCCGCGGCGGCGGCAACGGCGGCGGGCCGCGCCGGGACGCCACGCGCTGATCCCCGCGCAGGACACCGGCAGACATGCGAACGGCAGCCCCAGGGCTGCCGTTCGCGTTTGCGGGACAGGCGGATGCGGCCGCCGCACGAAGGCGTGCGGCGGCCGTCGGCTCAGAACACCCAGGTCAGCGAGACCCGGACGTTGCGGCCCGGTTCGCTGTAGCGGCCGATGCCGTCGTCGGTGGCGTAGCCGTACAGGTAGAAGTCGCCGCGGGTCACGTTGCGGATCCGCGCCCACTGGTAGTACTCCTCGTCGAACAGGTTGTACACGCCGGCGTTGATCCGCAGGTGGTCGTTGAAGCGGAAGCTGCCGTACAGGTCGACCACGGTGTAGGCGTCGCTCAGGAACGGCGCGGGGGCGGCGCCGAACACGTCGCCCTCCGGATCCACGTCACTGAGCTTCTTGGCCAGGGCATGGGTCACGCTGGCGTTGATCCGGGCGCGGCCGTCCACGCCCTGCCAGCCCAGGCCGAGCACGCCGCGGTCGGGGTTGATGCTGTTCAGCGGAGCGCCGTCGGCCTGCTCGCCCTCGTTGTGCGAGTAGGCCGCGCGCAGCAGCCAGGCATCGCCCAGGCGCCACAGGGCCTCGGCCTCGGCGCCCTTGACCGTGACCTCGCCGACGTTGTCCACGGTGCTGTAGCTGTAGCCCATCGCGGTGGTGCAGCGGGTGCCGGTGCAGGTCTGGTACTGGGTGCCGGGGTTCTCGGTCACCCGCAGGGTGTCGATGAAGTCGTCGTAGCGGTCGCGGAACACCGAGATGCCGACCCGTGCGTTCTCGCCCTCCCAGCGCCAGCCGGCCTCCAGGTTGAGGCTGGTTTCCGCCTCCAGGTCCGGATTGGCCGCGGAGGTCGGCACGACCAGGGTGTTGCCGGTCCCGACTTCGGTGATGGTGGCGGTGCTGGTCGGCGCGTACATCTCGCCGGTGGTCGGGGCGCGGAAGCCGCGGCCGGCCTGCAGCCACAGGGTGTTTCGCGGCACGAACTCGAACGCCAGGCCGGCCTGCCAGGTCGGCGAGGCGAAGCTGACGTCGCGCACGGTGCCGGTGCGGTCCTGGAACTGGGCGTCCAGCTGCGGCGAGTAGTCGTAGCGGTCGTAGCGCGCGCCCAGGGTCAGCTCCAGGCGGTCGTCGAGCAGGCCGATGCGGTCGCGCAGGTACAGGTTCCAGGCGGTGACGTCGGTCTGCGGCACCTGCGCCGGGTCGACGGTGGCGGTGTCCAGCACTCCGGCGTTGTTCCAGCGGTAATCGATCGCGGTGAAGTCCACCTCACGCTTCTGCCAGGCCGCGCCGTACAGCAGCGACTGGGTCACGCCGCCCTCGCCCAGGGCCTTGGCGAAGTCGACCGCCGCACGGTCCAGCACCTGTTCGGTGTTGCGGTCCTCGGCGCGGCGGCAGGGCAGCGCCAGGGTGCAGGGGGTGGTGTTGGCGGTGGCGGTCGGGTTGGCCGAGGTGCCGCTGCCGGCAATGATGCGGGTGACGCCGTAGCTGGCGGTCTCCTGGCGGTCGACCTGGGCGTACAGAGTGTCGAAGGCGGCGTTGCCGGCGTTCCAGGTGTAGTTCAGGCCGTAGCGGTCGCGGTCGTTGCTGTCGTCGCCGACCCGCTCCAGGTAGCCGGGCGAGGACACGCGGCTGAGGTTGTCGACCACGTTCTCGACCCGGTTGCGCTCGTACACCAGGCCCAGGCGGTGGGCCTCGGAGAGGACGAAGTCGACCTTGGCCAGGACGTTGGTGCTCTCGTGGTCGATCGGGTCGGGGGTGCGGCGGGCGCTGCCGGTCTCGATCCCGGTGCTGTCGTACCAGCCCTCGGCCTCGTGGCCCTCGCGCCGGGTGTAGACCAGCATCGACTCGACCATGCCGGTGCGGTTGGCCACGGTGAAGGAACCCAGCTTCTCGCTGTTGTAGCCGGTGTAGCCGAGCTTGATGCTGCCGTAGGTGTCGTTGCCGTTCGGGCGCAGGTAGTCGGCCGGGTCCTTGGTGGTGAACACCACCGCGCCGCCCAGTGCGCCGCTGCCGGCGGCGATCGCGTCGGCGCCCTTGATCACTTCCACCTGCTTGAGGGTATCCACGTCCACGCCGCCGCGGCCGGCGCGGAAGAACTCGTAGCTGCGCGCGGTCTCCAGGCCCTCGGCCAGGCTCAGGCCGTCGACCACCAGCGAGACGCGGTCGCCCTCCATGCCGCGGATGTTGAAGCCGTTGTCGCCGAAGCGGCCCATGTCGGCGATGCTCACGCCGGGGATGTAGCGGACCAGGTCCTCCATGTTCTCGGCCTGCTCCCCTTCCAGCTGGGCGGCGCCGAGCACGGTGACGTTCTGGTTGGCGGACTTCTTGCCGCGTTCGCCCTCCACCTGGACGGTGTCGAGGGTGCTGGCGCCGTCGGCGGCCGAGGGCGCGGCGGGTTCGGCGTGGGCGGTGGCCGCCAGGCAGGCGCCAATGGCGAGGGCGAGCAGGGATCGTGGGGTGGTCATTTCGGAAAACTCCGCAGTCGGGAAAGGGATTGCGCGCAAGCCACGGGGCGGGCGCTTCCTGGCTGCGATGGGCGCCGCGGACCGGCGGCGACAGCGTTGCTGGGAGATGAGTGGGCGTCCGGGCCCGCTAGCCGGGTCGACAGGCCTGGCGCAGTTCGATCCGGCCGATCTCGCTGCCGCCTTGCGCATTCGCCGCACGGGTGCGGGCACGCCAGGCGAACGGCAGCGACAGGGTTTCGTGGCCGCCGTGCTCGCGCGCGGCTTCGGCCTGCAGCAGGTAGTCGCCCTGCGCCACGGCGCGGCCGAAGTCGTCGCGGCCATCCCAGCCGACGCTGTAGGCGCCCGGCCGGCGGGTGGGCCGGGCGATGCCCAGCGCGGCGGCGTTGTCGTTGCGGCCGTAATGGCGCCACCAGGCCGGCAGTTCGCCCAGCCAGCGGCTGCGGTCGCCCAGCACCAGCAGCTGGCGCACGGGGGTGCCGTCCGGGCGCGCGATCCACAGCGCCAGGTAGGGATTGCGGTAGCGGTCGGCGGGCCTCTGCGGGATGGTGTAATCGACCTGCAGGGTGCAGGCCTGGCCGTCCCTTTGCGGCACCCGCCCGGCTTCGTCCGGTTCCAGCCGTGCCGGCCATGCCGCCGAGGCGAAGGCCACGCCCTGCTCGCCGACCACCAGCGCCGCCGTACCCGGCAGGCTGTCGACCAGGGCCAGGCCCTCGCGGATCGGCATCACCGTCAGTGCGGTGGCCAAGGCGTCGGCCGTGGCCGCGTCGGCGGCGACCACCGTGGCCGAGGGCGCGTATGCCACCGGCCAGCCTTCGAGCGGATCGAGGATGTGGCTGAACTGCCGGCGGCCGACCGCATAGCCACGGCTGGCATGGCCACTGGAAGCCATCGCGGCATCGTCCAGGCGCAGGCGGGCGATCCCGCGCACGTCATGGTTGTCCCGCGGCGCGAGCGGGTCGGCCACCGCGACCTGCCAGGGCCGGCCGTCGTCGTCGCGGCCCCAGTAGGCGCCGTCGCCGCCGATGTCCATGGCGATCCCGCGCGCCTGCGGTAACTCCGTGCGCAGCCGCAGCAGCACCCGGTCGAGGATCCAACCCTTGGCGATCCCGTCCACGTCGAAGCGCCGCCCGGGCGGCGCCGCCAGCACCGGCGCCTGCGGATCGAACGGCGCCTTCGCCAGTTCGCGCGCCTGCCGGCGCAGTTCCGGACGCGAAGGCAGGACCCCGTCGGCGTCGGCCTGGCGCCAGGCCTGCGCCAGCGAACCCAGGCGGCAGCTGAAGGCGCCCGCGGTGCGCGCGCGCCACTGCTCGCAGGCACGCAGCACCTCGCGCAGGGCGGGCGGCGGTCCGGCGACGGGCGTGCCGGCATTCAGGCGCGACAGCGCGCTGTCGCCGCGCCAGCCGCTGAGCACGGCCTCGTGCGCGGCGATCTCGTCCAGGGCCGCGGCCAGCATGCGCTCGCCGGTGGCCGCGTCGACCCCGGCCAGCTGCAGGTCGAGCGAGGTCCCCAGCACCGGTTCGCGGTGGTGGCGCTCGACCGCGACCGCGGCCGGCGACACACAGGCCAGCGCCGCGGCCAACGCCAGCGGCCAGGCCCTTCCCCTGTGCGCGCGCATCGCCCCCTGTCTCCCCTGGCCCCTGGTGGCGCGCTCAGCGCGCGGCCGATGCCGCCGCAGGTGCGGACGCCGCGGCGGCGGTGTCGGCGGCATCGACCACGCCGTTGCCGTCGCGGTCGGCGCCCTCGAACATGCGCTTGCCGGAGGCCGCGTATTCGTCCCACGACACCCGCCCGTCCTTGCCCTGGTCCAGCGCGCCGAAGCGCACCCGCGCCTGCTGCAGCGAACCGTCGCGGCGGCTGGCGATCTTGCGGTCGAGGCGGTCCTCGTACTCGGCCAGGTACTCGTCCTTGTCCAGGCGGCCGTCGCCGTTGCCGTCGGTGCGGGCGAAGGCCTCGCCGCGGGCGGTGTCGTATTCGCCACGGGCGACCTTGCCGTCGCCGTCGCGGTCGTACATGGCCAGCATGCCGGCGCGGCTGTGGGTGGTGGGCATGCCGATCGGATCGCGCGGCGCGCCTTGGCGGCCGGCCGGCTCCGGCTTGTCGGCGTTCTCCAGGTAGAAGGCGTAGGCGCGCTCGCCGGACGCGTCGTACTCGGCGCGGCTGACGAAGCCGTCGCCGTCCTTGTCCAGGGCGCCGAAGCGGGTGTGGGTCTGCTTCACCTGCGCCTCGCGCGCGGCCTCCAGTTCGCGGTCCAGGCGACCGGCGTACTCGGCCACGTACTCCTCCACGTCGACGCTGCCGTCGCCGTTCTCGTCGGTCTGGGCGTAGCGGGCGCGGCGGAAGGCCTCGAATGCGGCGGCGTCGACCTTGCCGACCTTGTCCTCGTCGAACTGGGCCAGGAACGAGGCCGGCGCCTGGCGGTGGCCGGTGGCGGCGCGCGCGGCATTGGCGGCCGGCGGCGCGGCGCCATGGGCGGCATGGGCGGCGGCCTGGGCGGCGGCCGGCGCGATCGACGCGGCCAGCGCCAGGGCGAGCAGTCCGGAAGCGGTCGGATGCATGGCGGTGTGTCCTGTGGTTGGAGTGGAGGGCGCGGTTACTGCTCGAGCACGCGGAAGCTCAGGGTGTAGCTGTGGCTGTACTCGGGCGCGGCCGCGCCGGCGGGGGCCGGCGCACGGTGCCGGACCAGAGCCAGGTAGGTGCCCGGCTGGGCCAGGTTGAAGACCGCGCGTCCCTGCGCATCGCTGAGCAGCGAGACCTCGGCCGGCTTGCGGTCGGAGGTCCACACCGCCTCGGTGATCTCGATCTTCTGGTCGGCCAGCGGCTTGCCGTCGAAGTGCACCTCGAACTCGAAGCGCTCGCCGGCGTACAGGTCGCCCGGGTGGGTCAGCGGCACCAGTTCCAGGCCCTCGCCGTGCGGCTTAAGCGCGGCGGTGTCGGGCGCGCCGGCGGTGACGTAGGTCTCGGCGCGGGTGAGCGACTGGAAGTGGCTCAGCAGCTTGGCCCCGGCCGGCAGCGGCTGCGACGGGTCGCGGCTGCCCTGGGTCTTGCCGTCCAGTTCCCAGGTGCGGAACACCGCGCCCAGGCGATGGCCAGTGCTGAAGCGGTAGGTACCCTTGCCGGCCAGCGCGTGCTCGGCCACGGTGCGCGTCTTCAGCACCTGCACGGTGTCGGCCGCGACCGTGCGCCCGTCCGGACCGGTGACCTCGAAGCGACTGTCGTCGAACGCCACCTCGGGCACGAATAAGGTTTCGGCGAAGGACGCGTCCAGGGTCACCGTGGCGCGTTCGCCGGGGGCGAACTCGGACGGGGCCAGGTACGGGGTGTGGGCGTGCGCGGCGGCGGGCAACAACGCGGCGGCGGCCAGCGCCAGCAGGGAGAACAGCTTCATCGGAACCTTCCGGGCGGCAGACGTGGAGGCTGGCGCTTCGGAACTCGAGGTCCGGACGGGCTGGCGAACGGCGCGCAGTCTATGCCTTGTTGAGAACGATTTGCAACAATCACGCTAGCCGGCGATTGCCGCTGCCGGCGGCCGCGCGGACAATGCCGGCATGGACATCTTCAAGGTTTTCACCCTCGAGGCGGCGCACCGCCTGCCCCACGTGCCCGCGGGCCACAAGTGCGCGCGCCTGCACGGACACTCCTTCCGGGTGGAGATCCACGTGTCCGGCGAACCGGACCCGTACACCGGCTGGGTGATGGACTTCTCCGAGATCAAGGCCGCGTTCGCGCCGATCCACGACCAGCTCGACCACCACTACCTCAACGACATCGAAGGTCTGGACAACCCGACCAGCGAACGGCTGGCGGCGTGGATCTGGGCCCGGCTCAAGCCCACCCTGCCGCTGCTGAGCGAAGTCGTGGTCCACGAGACCTGCACCTCGGGCTGCCGCTACCGCGGCTGAGGGGCAGCTGCGCCAAGCGGCGGGGGATGACGGGAACGCGCAGGTGCCGTTGCGGGGAGGGCTTCCGGCCGCCCCGGGGCACGCCAGAGCCATCTCAAGCCATTGATTTTTGAGAAAAATCAAAGATTCTTCAAAAATCCCGCCGAAAGTTGTTGCATCGCAACAAAAGACCTCGTATGCTGCGTCGCACCATCAAGGCAATCCGTCGCAGGAGTCCGCCATGTCGTACCAGTTCAACGATCAGCTCAGCGCCTACACCCACCAGTTCGCCGCCGTCGCCGCGCGCGTGAACCGCCTGGCCCTGGAAAACGCAGAGACCGTCTTCGGCGTGCAGCTGCGCACGTTCGAGAAGAGCGTCGACGCGACCACCGGCTTCTTCGGCGAGCTCGCCGAGGCCCGCGACCTGGAGTCGTACAAGACCCTGTGGCCGAAGGGCCTGCAGATCGCCCGCGACAACGCCGAGCGCTTCGCCGCGGCCGGCCAGGAAGTCTTCGGCCTGACCCTGAAGACCACCGAAGCGCTGGGCCAGCTGGCCAAGAGCCAGTTCGAGTCCGCCACCGAGCAGGCCCAGGCCACCGTGGCCAAGGTCGCCAAGGCTGCCAAGCGCTGAGCCTTGCGGCGTCCCGGCGCGCAGGCATCGCCTGACGCGCCGGACCGGCGGAAACGCCGGGTGCGATACCCGATTCGAAACGATTCAAAGCATTTGCGCGGCTCCCCTCCCTCCGCGCAAACCCAGGCCCGACAGCATCCCCTCCCGCTGTCGGGCCTTTTTTTGTCTGCGGCGCCTACAACGGCAGCGTCAGCTGCGCGGCCATACGCGCCGGCTGCGGATCAGGCGCGTATGGCATGCGTCCGAGGAACGGCGCCGGCAGGCGCGCGGCCAGCAACTGCAGGTTCTCCTCGCGGCAGGCCATGTCCGGATCGACCTCGCTGGCGATCCAGCCGACCAGGTCGCAGCCGTCGGCCGCGATCGCCGCCGCGCTCAGCCGCGCGTGGTTGAGGCAGCCCAGGCGCATTCCGATCACCAGCACCACCGGCAGGCGCAGGGCATGCACCAGGTCGCGCTGGTCCAGGGTCGCGGTCAGCGGCGCGGCCCAGCCGCCCACGCCCTCGACCACGACGATGTCGGACTGCGCCCGCAGGCGCGCGAACGCCGCCTGCAACGGCGGCAACGCGATCTCCACGCCGGCCGCACGCGCGGCCAGTTCCGGCGCCAGCGGCTCGGGCATCGCGAACGGATTGAGGTCGTCGTAGGCCGGCCGCGGATCGCTGGCCGCCTGCAGCGCCAGCGCATCCTCGTTGCGCCAGCCCTCGTCAGCCCGGGTGCAGCCGCTGGCCACCGGCTTCATGCCCACCGCCCGCAGGCCGCGCGCGCGGAACGCATGCAGGAGGGCGCAGCTGGCCACGGTCTTGCCGGCGCCGGTGTCGGTGCCGGTGACGTAGAGGCGATCGGTGACGGCGGGGCAATGGGTCTGCATCGTGGTGCGGCGAAGGCGTGGGCGAGGGCCGGCATCATAAGCGTGCGCGGCCGGCACCGGCCGGCACGCCGCGCGCGAACGGTTACCATGCCCGCATGTCCTTCGCCTCCATTCCCCTCACCGGCAGCAAGCCGGAGCAGTACGCGCAGCTGCTGGCGCAGGCCCGCGGCCTGCTGCACGGCGAGCACGACCGGATCGCCAACGCCGCCAACCTCTCGGCGCTGGTCTACCACGCCCTGCCCGCGCTGAACTGGGTCGGTTTCTACCTCTACGACGGCACCGAGCTGGTGGTCGGCCCGTTCCAGGGTCTGCCGGCCTGCGTGCGCATCCCGCTGGACAAGGGCGTGTGCGGCGCGGCCGCGCGTACCCGCCAGACCCAGCGCGTGGCCGATGTGCATGCCTTCCCTGGCCACATCGCCTGCGATTCGGCCTCGCGCTCGGAACTGGTGGTGCCGCTGGTGCGCGGGGGCGAGCTGGTCGGCGTGTTCGACCTGGACAGCCCGGAGCCGGACCGCTTCGACGCCGACGACCAGGCCGGTCTGGAGGCGCTGGCCGCCGCCTTCGTGGAATCCTTGCGGTGAGCACCGCCCAGCTTCGCAACATCGGCCCCAAGAGCGCGGCCTGGCTGCGCCAGGTCGGCCTGCGCAGCGCCGAGGACCTGGTCGCGGCCGGCGCGGTGCAGGCTTTCGTCAAGGTCAGGCGCGCAGGCTTCAAACCTAGCCTCAACCTGCTGTACGCGCTGGAAGGCGCGCTGCGGGACTGCCACTGGCACGACGTGCCCGAGGCACGCCGGCAGCAGCTGCTGGCCGAACTGGAAACCGCCAGCGCCGCCCTGCCCCCGCCGCGCGGCCGGCCGGTGGGCGGGCCGGTGACCACCTCCTTCTACGGCGACGACGGCGAAGCGTCCGGCGCGCCCGCGGAAGACGACGAGCGCGGTACCGGAAAGGAAGAAGGCGGCACGGGCAACCGTTTCGACTGAGCGGATCGCCGATCGCATACAATCGCGCCGCTGCAAGGTGACCCGCCGGCCTCCGCCGACCGGGTTGAAACGGGAAGCCGGTGCGTCCTCGCGACAAGGCCGGCGCTGCCCCCGCAACGGTAAGCGACCGCAACGCTGCGACATCCGCCACTGTGCCCGGCACGGGAAGGCGTCGCCGCCGGTGTCCGCGCCCTCCAGGGCCCGGCATCCGATCGCCAGCCCGGAGACCGGCCTTGCGGAACCAGGTTGCGATGCGGTGGGCATCGCGGCGTGCCGGCGCCGCGTGCGCCCGTCCGCTGCGTGCCGTCCCGCCTCGCGACTCCCCGATCTGGCGCCGGGTGCGGCGCCACGCACGCATGGAGTTGCCCGATGACGTTCCGCCCGCTGACCGCCGCCGTCGCCCTGGCGCTGGTCCTGCCTTCCGTCGCCTTCGCCGAGGACGCCACCGACCTGGACGAGATCCTGGTCACCGCCACCCGGACCCCGATCGCCCTGCGCGACAGCCTGTCGCCGGCGCAGGTGATCGACCGCGCGCAGATCGAGCGCAGCCAGGCCAGCTCGCTGCAGCAGCTGCTGGCCGGCCGCGCCGGCATCAACCTCACCAACACCGGCGGCCTGGGCAAGCAGACCTCGCTGTTCCTGCGCGGCGCCGGTTCCAACCAGCTGTTGGTGCTGGTCGACGGCGTGCGCATCGGTTCGGCCACCGCCGGCCTGCCGGCCCTGCAGGACCTGCCAGTGGCGCAGATCGAGCGGATCGAGATCGTGCGCGGCCCGCATTCGAGCCTGTACGGCGCCGACGCGATCGGCGGCGTGATCCAGATCTTCACCCGTCGCGAGCGCGGCGCCCTGCAGCCGCGCGCGTCGGCGGGCGTGGGCAGCCACGGCCTGCGCGAAGCCAGCGCCGGCATCGGCCAGGGCGGCGAGCGCGCCTGGTTCGGCGCCGACGTGGCCCTGCTGCGCACCGACGGCATCAACGCCTGCGACGGCACCGCGGCCGGCTGGGGCGCCGGCTGCTACGCCGACGAGCCGGACCGCGACGGCTACCGCAACCGCTCCGCCAGCCTGCGCGCCGGCGGCAAGCCGGCCGAGGCCTGGACCGTGGAAGGCAGCGCCCTGCGGGTGGAGGGCTACAACCATTACGACGGCAGCTGGGCCAACTACTCCGAAACCGTGCAGCAGGTGCTGTCCGGCCAGGTGCGCTACGCGCCTTCCGCGCGCCTGTCCTGGCAGGCCACGGTGGGCCGCAGCGACGACCAGACCGACGACTACGGCGCCGCCGGCTTCGTCGGCGGCCTGGACACCCGCCGCGACCAGGCCTCGCTGCAGGGCGACTTCGTCCTGGCCGAGGGCCAGCGGCTGACCGCCGGCCTGGACTGGCTGGACGACCGCATCACCGGCACCACCGCCTACGACGTCACCGCCCGCGACAACACCGGCGTGTTCGCCGAGTACCAGGGCCGCTTCGGCGCCCAGCAGCTGCAGGCCGGCCTGCGCAACGACGACAACGAGCAGTTCGGCAGCCACACCACCGGCGACCTGGGCTGGGGCTGGCACTTCGGCGACGGCCTGAAGCTGGCCGCGCGCTACTCCACCGGCTTCCGCGCGCCGAGCTTCAACGACCTGTACTACCCGTACTACGGCAACCCCGCCCTGCGTCCGGAGGAGTCGAAGAACCTCAACCTCGGCCTGTCCGGCGGCGGCGACGCCTGGCGCTGGAGCGTGGACGTGTTCGAGAACCGGGTCGACGACCTGATCAGCTACGACGCGTCGATCTTCCTGCCGGGCAACGTCGACACCGCGCGCCTGCGCGGCGGCGAACTGACCGTGGCCACCACCCTCGCCGGCTGGGACCTGTCGGCCGAGTACAGCCACGTCGACCCGCGCAACCGCTCCGAAGGCGCCAACCGCGGCAAGCTGCTGCCGCGCCGCGCACGCAACACCGGCCGGATCGACCTGGACCGCCGCTTCGGCGACCTCGCCCTCGGCGCCAGCGTCAATGCCGCCGGCCGCCGCTACGACGATGCCGCCAACACGGTCGAAGTCGGCGGCCATGCCACCGCCGACCTGCGCCTGGAATACGCCCTGCACCCGGACTGGACCCTGCAGGCCCGAGTGACCAACCTGTTCGACCGCGATTATCAGCTGGTCGACTGGTACAACCAGCCCGGCCGCGAGTTCGGCCTGAGCGTGCGCTGGCAGCCGGCGCGCTGACCTGCGGCTGCGTGCGTCCGCCGGCGAGGCGGGCGCACGCGGCTTCCATTTCCACGGAGCCGCCCGCGACAGGAGGGATGCGACACAGCGTCCCGCGGGCGGCGCCTGCCACGGGCGGGCCGCTGCCTATACTCGGCGCGGCCCTTCTCCCCCCACGGAGGCACGCATGCCCGTCAGCCGCACCCGGGTGACCTCGAACGACGCGCCGCGCCTGCTGCGCACCCTCTGCAACCACTGGCGGCACAAGTTCGAGCTGCGCCGCGACAGCGACACCCACGCCCACATCCCGTTCGCCGAGGCCGTCGGCGCCGACTTCGACGTCGAGGGCGATGCCCTGGTCATCCGCCTGGTCCACGACGATGGCGCCGGCATGGCCCGGCTGCAGCAGGTGATCGAATCCCACCTGCAGCGCTTCGCCCGCGACGAAACCCTGGCATTCGACTGGCGGGACTGAGCGCGGCTACGAGTACCGGTTCCTACAACGGCGGCGCGAACAGGTCGCCCTGCGGCACAGTCTCCTTCGCTTCGCGGAAGCCCGACAGCCCCACGCCGACAAGCCGGTAGCGGGTATCGGCCGGCAACGCGACCCGCTCGCGCAACGCCACCGCGATGTCCGCCAGCGCCTGCGCCGAGGACGGCGGCGGGTCCGTGGTCAGGCTGCGGGTCAGGATCCGGAACTGCGCGGTCTTGAGCTTGAGCACCACCGTGTGCGCCACCCGCCCGGCCTTGCGCGAGGCGGTCCAGGTCTTCTCCGCCAGTTCCCGGATCGCCGGCTCCAGCGCTTCCAGCGGCAGGTCCTCGGCGAAGGTGTCCTCGGACGACACCGACTGCACCGGCTGGTCCGGCTCCACCGGGCGCTCGTCGATCCCGCGCGCGCGCCGGTAAAGGGCCGCGCCGAAGCTGCCGAAGCGCTGCTGCAGGTCCTCCAGCGCACGCGCGCGCAGGTCGCCGACGGTGGCGATGCCCAGCGCCTCCAGCTTGGTCTGCATCACCTTGCCCACCCCCGGGATCCGGCCGACCGGCAAGGGCGTGAGGAAGCGCTCGACCTGCTGCGGGCGGATCACGAACAGGCCGTCGGGCTTGTTCCAGTCCGAGGCGATCTTGGCCAGGAACTTGTTCGGCGCGACTCCGGCCGAGGCGGTGAGCGAGGTCTCCTCGCGAATCTTCGCCCGGATCGCCTCGGCCACCGCGGTGGCGCTGGGCAGGCCGGTCCTGGCCGCGGTGACGTCGAGGTAGGCCTCGTCCAGCGACAGCGGCTCGACCAGCTCGGTGTGCTCGAGCATGATCGCCCGCACCTGGCGCGAGGCCGCCTTGTAGCGGACGAAGTCCGGCGGCACGAACACCGCCTGCGGGCACAGCCGCTCGGCCCGCAGCGCCGGCATCGCCGAGCGCACGCCGAACTTGCGCGCCTCGTACGAGGCCGCGCACACCACCGAGCGCGCCCCGCGCCACGCCACCACCACCGGCCGGCCGCGCAGCGACGGATCGTCGCGCTGCTCCACCGACGCGTAGAAGGCATCCATGTCGATGTGGATGATCTTGCGCGGCGATGGCGGCAGGGGTTGGGACGGCATGACCCGTCCATTGTGCCGTGGACGTGAAGGCGGCGAGGACAGGAGGACGGGTACCCTGCACCCCGGAATACAGACGAAAACCGCATGGCCCCGCCCGTCGAACAAACGCCTGCGTATGTAAAACATTTGATTGAAACGCCATCCCTCGGGCACGCTGTGGCGTTTTCTCCCCCGGACTTCGCATGAACCGCGCCTCCTCGTTCACCCGCGACCAGTTGCTGGCCAGCAGCCGCGGCGAACTGTTCGAATCGAGCGACGCCCGCCTGCCCGCCGACCCGATGCTGATGTTCGACCGCATCGTCGAGATCAACGACGACGGCGGCGCCCACGGCAAGGGCTACATCCGCGCCGAACTCGACATCCATCCGGGCCTGTGGTTCTTCCAGTGCCACTTCATCGGCGACCCGGTGATGCCCGGCTGCCTCGGCCTGGACGCGATGTGGCAGCTGATCGGCTTCTACCTGACCTGGCTGGGCGCCCCCGGCCGCGGCCGCGCCTTGGGCTGCGGCGAGGTCAAGTTCACCGGCCAGGTGCTGCCGAGCGCGAAGAAGGTCACCTACGAGATCGACATCAGCCGGGTCATCAACCGCAAGCTGGTGATGGCCCAGGGCGACGCCCGCATGTCGGTCGACGGCCGCGAGATCTACACCGCCAAGGACCTGCGCGTGGGCCTGTTCACCTCCACCGAGAACTTCTGACATGGCACGTCGCATCGCCATCACCGGCATGGGCATCGCCTCCTGCCTGGGCAACGACCTCGACACCGTCTCCGCCGCCCTGCGCGAGAGCCGTCCCGGCATCCGCACCCTGCCCGACTCGGTCGAGCGCGGCCTGCGCAGCCAGGTCGGCGGCCCGGTCGACCTGGACCTGGACGCGGCCATCGACCGCAAGCTCAAGCGCTTCATGAGCGACGCGGCCGCCTACAGCTACGTTTCCCTGCGCGACGCGATCGCCGACGCCGGCCTGGATGAGGCCCGGGTCAGCCACCCGCGCACCGGCCTGATCGCCGGCTCCGGCGGCGGCTCAAGCCATTGGCAGGTGGAGGCGGCCGACCTGCTGCGCGAGCGCGGCGTGCGCAAGGTCGGCCCGTACATGGTCCCGCGCACGATGTGCTCGACCGTGTCGGCCAATCTCGCCACCGCGTTCAAGATCAAGGGCCTGTCGTATTCGATCGGCGCGGCCTGCGCGACCTCGGCGCACTGCATCGGCGCGGCCGCCGACCTGATCCGCCACGGCGCCCAGGACATCGTCTTCGCCGGCGGCGGCGAGGACCTGGACTGGACCATGACGGTGATGTTCGACGCGATGGGCGCGCTGTCGTCGGCGTTCAACGACCGGCCGGAAGCGGCCTCGCGCCCGTACGACGCCGACCGCGACGGCTTCGTCATCGCCGGCGGTGGCGGCATGCTGGTGCTGGAGGACTGGGACCATGCGGTCGCGCGCGGCGCGCGCATCCATGCCGAGCTGGTCGGCTACGGCGTGACCTCCGACGGCGCCGACATGGTCGCGCCGTCCGGCGAGGGCGCGGTGCGCTGCATGCGCATGGCGCTGGAAGGCCTGGACGGAGCCGGGTTGGGGCAGCGCAAGGTCGACTACCTCAACACCCACGGCACTTCGACCCCGCTGGGCGACATCACCGAGCTGAAGGCGGTGCGCGAGGTGTTCGGCGCCGACGTGCCGCCGCTGTCCTCGACCAAGGCGCTGTCGGGCCATTCGCTCGGCGCGGCCAGCGTGCACGAGGCGATCTACTGCCTGCTGATGATGCGCGACGGCTTCATCGCCGGCTCGGCCAACATCGACCGCCTGGACCCGGGCGCCGAGGGCTTCCCGATCATGCGCGAGAGCCGTGAGGCGCAGCTGGACCTGGTGATGTCCAACAGCTTCGGCTTCGGCGGCACCAACGGCACACTGGTGTTCGCGCGGGCCTGAGCGGGCCCATCCGCAGGAGGAGCTCCCTTTGGTAAAGGGGGCGCGGCGAAGCCGCGGGGATTCGGAAGCCGATGCGCGGGGACCGAAGTTCGCTCAGCGAACTTCGGGGGTCAGATCCGCATCGCGGTACTGACCTTCCCCCATGCCGTTGTGACGCAGTAAAGCGTCGATGCTGGGCGCGCGGCCGCGGAAAGCGGTGAAGTTCTCCAGCGCGCTGCGGCTGCCGCCGCGCGAGAGCACCTCGGCCAGGAAGCGGGCGCCGGTCTGCGCAAGCTGGTCCGGCGCCTCCTCGAACGCGGCATAGGCGTCGGCGCTGAGCACCTCGGCCCACTTGTAGCTGTAGTAGCCGGCCGCGTAGCCGCCGGCGAAGATGTGGCTGAACTGGTGCGGGAAGCGGTGCCAGGCCGGCGCGCGGTTGACCGCGACCTCGTCGCGCACCCGCTCCAGCAGCTGCAAAACGCCGTCCTGGGTCGGGTCGAAGCGGCTGTGCAGCTCCATGTCGAACAGGGCGAACTCCAGCTGGCGCACGGTGAACATGCCGCTCTGGAAGTTCTTCGCCGCCAGCATCTTCTCGAACAGCTCGCGCGGCAAAGGCTCGCCCGTGTCCACGTGCGTGGTCATCGCCCGCACCCGCTCCCATTCCCAGCAGAAGTTCTCCATGAACTGGCTGGGCAGCTCAACCGCATCCCATTCCACGCCGTTGATCCCGGCCACCGGCAGCTCGCCGATCGCGGTCAGCAGCTGGTGCAGGCCGTGGCCCATCTCGTGGAACAGAGTGGTCACCTCGTTGTGGCTGAAGGTGGCCGGCCGGCCGTCGACGCCCTTGCCGAAGTTGCAGACCAGGTATACGAGCGGGGTTTGAACGGCGGGGGGCGTCTGGGTCCCGGACGCGCCCACCCGGCGGTTGCGGCAGTCGTCCATCCAGGCGCCGCCGCGCTTGCCCTCGCGCGCGTACAGGTCCAGGTAGAACTGGCCGAGCAGGCGGCCGCCAGCGTCCTCGACCCGGAAGAAGCGCACGTCCTCGTGCCACACCGGCGCCTGGTCCGGCTTCACCTGGACGCCGTACAGCGATTCGATCACCCCGAACAGGCCGGCCAGCACCTTCGGCTCGGTGAAGTAGCGCTTCACCTCCTGCTCGGAATAGCTGTAGCGGGCCTGCTTGAGCTTCTCGCTGGCCCAGCCCAGGTCCCAAGGCTGCAGCTCGTCCAGGCCCAGCTCCTCGCGGGCAAAGGCTTCCAGTTCGGCGCGGTCGCGGCGCGCGAATGGCAGGGCACGGCCGGCCAGGTCGCGCAGGAAGCCGAGCACCTCGCCCGGCGACTGCGCCATCTTGGTCGCCAGCGAATACTCGGCGTAGCTGGCGTAGCCCAGCAAGGCGGCCAGCTCGGCGCGCAGGGCGACGATGCGCTCGATGTTGCCGCTGTTGTCCAGCTCGGCAGGGCCGCTCTCCGAGGCGCGCACGCCGTTGGCACGGTACAGCGCCTCGCGCAGGCCGCGATCCTCGGCGTAGGCCTGGACCGGCAGGTAGCAGGGCATCTGCAGGGTCAGCTTCCAGCCCGCCTTGCCATCCTTTTCGGCGGCCGCACGCGCGGCGGCGACCACCTCGGCCGGCAGCCCTGCGAGCCGCGCCTCGTCCTCCACGTACAGCGCGAACGCATCGGTGGCATCGAGCACGTTCTGCGAGAACTTCGCCGCCAGCGCCGCCAGTTCCTCCTGCAAAGCCGAGAAGCGCGCCTTGTCGGCCTCGGCCAGTTCGGCGCCGCCGAGGCGGAAGTCGCGCAGGGCGTTGTCCACCACCTTGCGCCGCACCGCGTCGTAGCCGGCGTATTCGGCCGAGGCGGCCAGCGCCCTGTATTGCGCGAACAGCGTCAGGTTCTGGCCCAGCGCGCTGCCGAAGCGGGTCACCTTGGGCAGGTTGGCGTTGTAGGCCTCGCGCAGCTCGGGCGTGTTGACCACCGCCTGCAGGTGGCCGCCCTGGCCCCAGGCCCGCCACAGGCGCTCGGTGGCGTCCTCCAGCGGGATGACGAAGTTCTCCCAGGTCACCGGCGCCACGGTCTCGGCGGCCTTCACCGCCGCCCCGGCCTGTTCCAGCAGGGCGTCGATGGCCGGGCCGACGTGGTCGGGACGGATCGCATCGAAGCGGGGCAGGCCGGAGAAGTCGAGCAGGGGGTTGTCCATGGAAGCCTCGGGAACGTGGATCGGTGCGGCGGTGGCCGCGTATCGGTTACAGATGCGCGCGCATCCGGCGGAAATCAAGCCGCTCTTCCTGTAGGAGCCGGTCTTGCCGGCGACCATGGGGGCGGAGGGATCATTGGCAACCGGTCGCACGCCGGCGCCGCCAGCATGGCGGTCGCCGGCAAGACCGGCTCCTACAAGGGACCGCAGACATCCAGCCCGGGCAACGCGCCGCCCGCCACCGCCTCGGCGACCGCCCGGTCCGCCGCCTCCACCTCGATCCCGTGGCGCCCGTACCATGCCGGGTCGTAGTAGCTGTGCGCGTAGCGCTCGCCGCTGTCGCACAGGATGCTGACGATCGAACCGCCCTGCCCCGCCGCGCGCATCGCCTGCGCCGCGCGCAGCACGCCGACGAAGTTGGTTCCGGTGGAACCGCCCACCCGCCGCCCCAGCACCGCGCTCACGTGGCGCATCGCCGCCAGCGACAGCGCGTCGGGCACCTTGACCATCGCGTCCACGCAGCTGGCGATGAAGCTCGGCTCCACCCGCGGCCGGCCGATGCCCTCGATCCGCGACCCGCCCGGCAAAGCCAGCGACGCATCCGCCCGCCCCTCGCGCGCACCGACGTAGTAGTCGAAGAACACCGAGGTCTCCGGATCGGCGCACAGCACCCGGGTGTCGTGCCGGCGGTAGCGCACGTAGCGGCCGAGGGTGGCGCTGGTGCCGCCGGTGCCCGGCCCGCAGACGATCCACGCCGGCACCGGGTGCGGCTCCTCGGCCATCTGCTTGAAGATCGACTCGGCGATGTTGTTGTTGGCGCGCCAGTCCGTGGCTCGCTCGGCGTAGGTGAACTGGTCCATGAAGTGGCCGCCGGTCTCGCGCGCCAGCCGCGCCGACTCGGCGTTGATGCTGCAGGCGCTCTCGATCAGGTGGCAGCGCCCGCCCTGGAACTCGATCGCCGCGATCTTCTCCGGCGAGGTCGCAGCCGGCATCACCGCGATGAACGGCAGCCCCAGCAGCCGGGCGAAGTACGCCTCCGAGACCGCGGTCGAGCCGCTGGAGGCCTCGACCACCGTGCTGCCCTCGCGCAGCCAGCCGTTGGCCAGCGCGTACAGGAACAGCGAGCGCGCCAGGCGATGCTTGAGGCTGCCGGTGGGATGGCTGGACTCGTCCTTGAGGTAGACATCGATCCCCGGCCAGCCGGGCAGCGGCACCGGGATCAGGTGGGTGTCGGCCGAGCGGTTGAAGTCGGCCTCGATCTTGCGGATGGCGGCGGCCACCCAGTCGCGCTGCGACATGGCGGGTGCGGGCGTGCGGAAAGCCGCATTCTAGGCCGGATCGTGCCCGGCGGCGTCAGGCCACCCCGCTCTCGCGCGCCATCCGCTCCAGTTCCTCGGCCAGCAGTTCCGGATGCAGGTCGAACTGGTCCGACAGCAGCAGCTCGCGCGCCGCCGCCTTGAGCTCGATCCGTTCGGCCTGGAGCAGGTCGCCGTCGCGGAACAGCTCGATGTAGCTGTCGAGCACGCCGCTGAGCGTGCCTTGCGCGGTGTCCGGCGCGGCCAGCACCAGCTGCAGCCCGAGCGAGCGTAGGTAGTTGCTGGTGGCGCGCGCGTTCTGGGCGTCGATCTTGTCGCCGAACTCGTCCAGCAGGATCACCCCCAGCCCGCCCGGGTGCGCCTCGCTCTTGCCGTAGGCCGCCGCCAGCGCAGCGCCGGCGATCACGTACAGCGGCGCGCGATGCTCGCCGCCGGAACCCGAGCGCATGCGCTCGCTCAGGGTGCCGATCACCCGGTCGTCCTGGCGGATCTCCACCCCGAAGTGGAAGAAGCGGCGGTAGTCGTCCAGCGGCGAGGCCGCCAGCCTGGCGCCGGCGCTGTCCTCGATCAGCGCGCGGAACGCCTCGGGCACCTCGCCGGCGGTGCCGAACAGGCCGTCGTCGGCGCCCAGGTCGGCCACCCGCTGGATGAAGCGGTGCAGCTCGCGGAACTCGGCCACCACCTCGTAGTGGAAGCGGTAGCGCTCGTTGTTGGAGAACGCCGGGCTGTTGCGCAGGGTGCGGTTGAGCGCGTCGATCTGCGACTTCAGCCGCACGAAGTTGTCGTGCAGGGTGTTGGCGACGTTGGAGCGGAAGGTCTCCACCGCGGTGTCGTAGGCGCGCTCGGCCTGCGCCCGGTACTCGACCAGTTCGGTCCCGCGCAACTGGGAAAGCTCGCGCTGCATCAGCGCGCGCGCCGGCTTCCACTGGTCGGCGGCGAAATCCAGGTCCAGGCCGTGGCTGCCGGCGTAGCGCTGCAGCTGGCTCCAGGCCTCGGGCAGCAGCGCGGAGAGCTGGCGGTCGTTGTCCTGGGCGCGGCGCTCGCACAGGTTGCGCGCCTCCTCCAGGGCCACGCCCTTGTCCTCGAACTCCTCGCGCAGGCGCTCGACCCGGTTCGGGTCCACGTGCGGATCGCGGAAGGCTTCGACCGCATTGCGGGCGACGATCTCCTCCTGTGCCTGCAGCGCGCGCAGCAGGGCGCGACGGCGCTCGAGCTCGCCCTGGGCCATGGCTTCGGCACGGACCTGGGATTCGATCCGGCCTTCGCTGGCGTCGACTTCGGCCTTGAGCGCGCCGGCGCGTTCGCCCAGGCGCAGCAGGTCCGGGTCGGCCGCGTCGGCATGGCTGCGCTCCAGCGCGCGGTAGCGGGCCTGCACCTGGCGGTGCTGCAGCAGCAGCTCGTGCAGGCCGCGGGCGGCGTCATCGCCTTCGAGGCGCGCCAGCTTCTGGCGCAGGGCCTCGGCCCGGCGCGCTTCCGGCTCGCGCTCGCGCAGCTCGCGCTCGGCGCTTTCCAGTTCGGCGCGCAACAGGCGCAGGCGCTCGCCGTCGTGGGCCACGCCGATCTTCAGCTCGCCGCTGGCCGGCAGCCGGCGGCGCTCGATCCCGCCGCCCTTGGCGACCAGGCCGTCGCGGGTCAGGCCCTGGCGGCTGCGCACCACCTCGGCCTCGGTCTCCACGCAGCGCAGCTCGCCGAGCTGGCGGCGCAGGTAGGCGACCGCATCGGGCTCGTCGCCTTCGATCAGGGCGGCGACGCTGCCCTCGGCCGGGCGGTCCTGGCGGCCGCTGCGCGCCTGGCTGGGCAGGGCCAGCTTGACCCCGTACACCGCGCGCGCGCCCTGCAGCGAGCGGTACACGCGCACCGCCTGCTCCTCCTGCCCGGCCGGCACCAGCAGGGCCTCGACGTGGCTGCGCAGGTAGGCCTCGATCGCCGGCTGCCAGCGCTTGTCCGACACGCTGACCAGGTCGCAGACCGGCCGGGCCTCGACCCCGGCCTCGCGCAGGTAGTTGAGCAGGCGCATGACCTCGTCGCGCAGGCCGGCCTGGCCGGCATCCAGGCGCTGCTGGTTGCCCCTTGCCGCATCGCGTCGCGCGCGCGCCAGCTGCCAGGCCTCGTGGGCGTGCCGCGACCAGGCCGAGACCGTGGTCTGCAGGGGTGCGGCCGCGGCCAGCGCCTCGCGCAGCCGGGCATGGAATCCCTCCGGCGACGGCCCGGCTTCGGCATCGGCCAGCGCCGACAGCTGCCCATGCAGCGCCTCCAGCGGCGCCTGCGTCCCGGCCAGGGCCGCGGCATCCACGCCCGGCAGGTCGAGCGCGGCCAGTTCCCGCACCGGCTCGCGCAGCTGCTCCAGGCGCCGCAGCAGCTCGGCCTGCAGCCGCGCCAGCTGCTCGCGGTCGCGGCCGGCCAATTCGCGGAACGAGGCCTGGTCGCCGTAGCCTTGGCTGCCCTGCAACTGCTCGCGGACGCGCTCGTATTCCTCCTGCAGGCTGCGGCGCTCGCTGCGGGCCTGCTCCAGGGCCAGGCCGGCGGCCGCCAATTCCTGTTCGGACGCCTCGCAGTCCTGCCCGGCCTGCTCGACCTGCTCGCCGAGCAGGTCGCGGGCGTACTCGGCGGCCAGCGCGCGGTAGGAGCCGGCGCGCACCGCCTGCGCGGCGACCTTCTCGTATTGCGCGTCCACCGCCTCGGCCTCGGCGATCCGGCGCTCCAGCTGCTCGATCCGCTCCTTGATCTGGCGGAAGCTGTCCAGCAGGGCGCGGAAGCGGGCGATGTCGGTGGGCCGGTCCTCGGCCACCAGGGTGCGCACGAACAGGTCCACGTCTTCCACGCGCTGCAGGTTGAGCGCGTTCTGGAAGGCCTTGCGGTAGGCGTTGAAGTCCGGCGCGCTGCCGGGGCTGGCGCGCAGGCGCGAGAGCAGGTCCTTGACGAAGCGCTCGCCACTGGCGTGGAACTCCGGCGCGCTGCCGGCCTGGCGGCAGCGGCGCACGGCCAGCTCGCGGAAGCGGCTCCATTCCAGCGGCAGGTCCTTGCCCTTGACCCGCTCCAGGTGCTCGTCCAGTTCCAGGGCCACGCCCGGCAGCAGGTACAGGCCGTGCTGGCGGTGCTCGGGTTCCTCGACCGAGGCGCCAAGCGCGATACCGGCGGTCAGCGGCGTGCCGGTCTCCTGGTCGCGGAACACCAGCGAGACGTAGGTGGTGGCGGTGCGCCGCTTGCGGCCGTCCTCGCCACTGCGGTACACGCCCAGGCAGTAGTCGCGGATGCTGCGCGCGCGGGCCTTGCCGCCAGCCTGGGCGTTGAAGTGGATGTGGCGGCGGTCGCCGCCGAGCAGGACCAGCTGCAGGGCGTCGAGCAGGGCGCTCTTGCCGGCGCCGTTGGGGGCGATGATCGCACTGGTGGCGTCCAGCTGCAGGGTCTTGGCCTCGAACAGGAAGTACTGCACCAGGTGCATGCGCTCAAGCAGCTGCATGGTCGTCCTCCTCGTCCGCCGGCTCGGCGTCGACGGTGTCTTCTTCCCCGTCGCCGAGGTTGTGCTGGTCCAGGCGGTGCAGCCACTGCTCGCCGACGATCTCGACGATCGCCGGGCGCACCATCAGGTGGAACGGCTGCAGCGCATCGGCCTCGCCCTCGACCAGCCGGCACACGCCCCAGCGGCGCGCGCTGGCGACCAGCGCGCGCAGGCTGCCGACCTCGGGCATCGGCCGCCCGGTCAGCGCCGGCCAGGCCTCCTGCAGGTCGGGCAGTTCCACCGCCACCTCGCCCTGGTCCTCGACCAGGCCCTGCTTCATGCCCTCGTCGTAGCGCTGGCGCAGGACCAGCAGCAACAGGGTCTCGTCCAGCCGCACCGGGGTGCCCTCGCCGTGCTTGGGCAAGGCCACCACGTAGCGGTGGTGGGCGTTGCGCTCCAGGCGGATGCCGAGCGGGTCGAGTGCGCCGGCGAAATCCTCCAGGTAGGCCTCGACCAGGTGGTAGGCGCTGCGCGAGCGCGCGTCGGCCGCGTACAGCACCTGCTCGGTGACCAGGCGGTAGGCGGCGCGCTCGAAGTCGGCCACGACGTAGAGGCCGTTGGACTGCTGGCTCAGGGTGTTCCAGGTGCGTTTCATGCGGGATTCCGTGCGGACCGCGCGCGCCGGGGCGCGGCGGCGGTCTTCGAGGGCCATGCGGGGGCGGCCGGGGCGGATGCGGCGGCGGGCGCGGTCGCGTGGCGCAGGACGAAGCGTGGCGCGCGCAGCCAGCCGTTGTCGGCCGGCTCGCCGGCGTCGAGCAGCTCGACCTGGAAGCCGCGCAGCAGCCGGCCGAGCGGGTCGTCGCGGCGCAGGCCGCCGTCGCGGTGGCTGCGCAGGGCCAGGGTCAGCAGGGTCTGGTAGGCGCGCAGGTCCTCGATCGAGGTGATCTCCAGCCGGGCCGAATCGAGGCTGCCGCCGGCCGGCAGCTGGCGGCCGACGTAGCGGGCCATGTCCTCGGCGGTGACCAGGCGGGCGCGCTTGATCCGCCGCAGCAACGACAGCCGCGCCAGCTGCTCGGCGCTGGGCTGCTGGGCGCTGTTGGCGCTGCGCGGGATCGCCTGCGGCCGCCGCCGCGGCGGACGCAGCTGGGCCTCGTCCATCAGCGCGCCCGGCGCCACCGGCATGCGCAGGGTGGCCTCCGGCGCGGCCAGGGCGCCGCGGGCGGCGCGGTGCAGCAGCACGTCCAGGCGGTCGGGCGCGCGCAGGCGGTAGTCGAGGAAGGCGAGCGCGCGGCGGTTGGCTTGGCGCATGTCCTCGTCCAGCCGCGCCAGGTACTCATCGATCCGTTCCAGTTCGCGCAGGCGCGACACGCTGCGCTGCAGGCGCTGCCCGGCGCGGGCCGGATCGCCCTCGGCGACGTGCTCCAGATACCAGGCGAGGATGCCCTCGCGGCGTCCGCCGGCCTCGATCTCCTGGACCATCAGCAGGATCTGCGCGCGCCGCGCCAGCGGGTGGTCGGCACGGTGCAGGTCGGCGTAGTCGCGGATGAAGAACTGGGCGACGTAGCGCTCGAACCACTGCCGGGCGAACTGGGCGGTGGTCTCCGAGCGCACCAGCTCGGGCATCAGGTCGCGCACCTGCAGGCTCATCGAGGACAGGGAGGACAGCAGCCGGCGCGCCTGGTCGGCGGCCTCGTCCAGGGCCTCGCCGCCGGCGTGGCCGTCGACCACCTGCTGCAGCTGCAGCTCGATCGAGCGGATCTTGGCCGAGACGAAGGTCGGGCCGCGCTCGGCGAACTCCAGCAGGGTCGCCAGCAGCTGCGCCATGCCCGGCGGCATCAGCACCATCTCGCGCACGCCCAGCTTGTCCTGGCGCAGCCAGCCGGCGTCGCGCAGGCGCTCGTACACCGCGCCGGCGCGGGCGGCCAGGGCGGCGTCGGCGACGTGGCCGTCCTCGTCCTCCCAGGCCTCCTCGGCCAGCAGGTAGCGCTCCAGGGCGGCCACGATCTCGCGCCGCGGGTAGCCGTGGCTCGGCGGCAGCGGCGCGTCCGGGCCGAAGTACTCGTCGAACAGCCGGCACAGCAGGCGCCAGTAGCGGTCGCGGTTGGGCGAGGCCAGCGGCCCGAACACGCCGGCAGGCACGGCCGAGAACAGTGGCGGGATGGAGGTGCTCGTCAAGCGCGGTCCCTGCCGGGCACGGCGCCCGGATCGACCGGCATTTTCCCAGATATCGGGCCGAAACGGCTCGCGGCCGGGCCGGGGAGCGCCCGGCCGCGGGTCACTCCACCGTCACCGACTTGGCCAGGTTCCGCGGCTTGTCCACGTCGGTGCCGCGGGCCAGGGCGGTGTGGTACGCCAGCAGCTGCACCGGGATGGTGTGGACCACCGGGCTGAGCACGCCGGTGTGGCGCGGGGTGCGGATCACGTGCACGCCCTCGGACTCGCTGAAGTGGCTGTCCTGGTCGGCGAACACGAAGAGTTCGCCGCCGCGGGCGCGCACTTCCTGCATGTTCGACTTGACCTTCTCCAGCAGGCGGTCGTTGGGCGCGATCACCACCACCGGCATGGCCGCGTCCACCAGGGCCAGCGGGCCGTGCTTGAGCTCGCCGGCCGGGTAGGCCTCGGCGTGGATGTAGGAGATCTCCTTGAGCTTGAGCGCGCCTTCCAGGGCGATCGGGTAGTGCAGGCCGCGGCCGAGGAACAGGGCGTTGTGCTTGCCGGCGAAGCGCTCGGCCCAGGCCTGGATCTGCGGCTCCAGGTTCAGCGCGTGCTGGACGCTGCCCGGCAGCATCCGCAGCTGTTCCAGATAGTCGGCTTCCTGCGCGGCATCGACCCGTCCGCGCAGCTTGCCCAGGACCACGGTCAGCTGGAACAGCGCGGCCAGCTGGGTGGTGAAGGCCTTGGTCGAGGCCACCCCGATCTCGGCGCCGGCGCGGGTGTAGCAGACCAGGCCGCTGGCGCGCGGGATCGCGCTCTCGGGCACGTTGCAGATCGACAGGGTGTGGCGGTGGCCGAGCGACTTGGCGTACTTGAGCGCCTCCATCGTGTCCAGGGTTTCGCCGGACTGGGAGATGGTGACGACCAGGTGGTCCGGGTCGGCCCAGGCGTCGCGGTAGCGGTACTCGCTGGCGATCTCCACGCTGCACGGCAGGCCGGCGATGGCCTCGATCCAGTAGCGCGCGGTCAGGCCGGCGTAGTAGCTGGTGCCGCAGGCCAGGATCTGCACCCCGGTGACCTGGCGCAGCACGGCCTCGGCGTTGGCGCCGAACAGGGCCGGCTCGAAGCCGCCGGCGTCGATCGCCGCCTCGATGGTGTCGGCGATGGCGCGCGGCTGCTCGTGGATCTCCTTCTGCATGAAGTGCCGGTACGGGCCCAGCTCCAGCGAGGCCAGCGAGACGTCGGAGACGTGCACCTCGCGCGCCGCCTCGCGGTCGCCGGCATCGAACACCCGCACCCCGGCGCGGGTCAGCTCGGCGGTGTCGCCCTCCTCCAGGAAGATCACCCGCCGGGTCGCCGAAACAATGGCCGAGACGTCGGAGGCGACGAAGTTCTCCCCCTCGCCCAGGCCGACCAGCAGGGGGCAGCCCATCCGCGCGCAGACCAGGCGCTCGGGCTCGGAGCGGCTGAGCACCGCCAGCGCGTAGGCGCCGGTCAGCTCCTTCACCGCCGCCTGCAAGGCGGCGAGCAGATCACGGCCGTCGGTCATGTGGTGGTGGATCAGGTGGGCGATGACCTCTGTGTCGGTCTGCGATTCGAATGCGTAGCCCAGCGCGGCCAGGCGCTCGCGCTGGGCCTCGTGGTTTTCGATGATGCCGTTGTGGACCAGGGCCAGGTCGCCGTGGCTGATGTGCGGGTGGGCGTTGGCCTCGGTCACTCCGCCATGGGTCGCCCAGCGGGTGTGGCCGATGCCCAGTGCGCCGCGGAAGCCCTCGGCGACCGCGGCCTGCTCCATCTCCGCCACCCGCCCGGTGCGGCGCACCCGCCGCACCCCGGCCGCGTCGGCCACCGCGATCCCGGAGGAGTCATAGCCGCGGTACTCGAGCCGCTTCAAGCCCTCGACCAGGACCGGAACCACATCGCGATCCGCGATCGCGCCGACGATGCCGCACATGCCGTCTTCCCGCAGGGACAAGGCCGCGATTCTACCGGAGCGCGGACAGGCCCCGGTCTGTGGGGGCGGCATCCAGGACAGGCAGCGGACAGCGGCTGTCCTGTCCGTGTCCGCCCGCCGACACGGTGTCCGCGGGCCGTCCGGCGGACACTGCGGACACTTCGAACGGCCGTCGATTTCCTTTCCGATCAAAGGCTTGAAGTTGGCACGCGGCCTGCTATGCCTTTGCCGACCGCACAACCACGGACGACCCGCCCCGATGATCCCCGACACCTCCGCCCAGGACCGCCCGCTCTCCGCCGCCGCGGCCCGCCCCGCCTGGCGCCGCTGGCTGTGGCCGGCGGTCGGCGCGGCCCTGGTCCTGGCCCTGCTGGCCTGGGTGGTCGCCGGCTGGGGCGCCGGCTCGCGCTCCTACGACGGCGCGCGCATCCGCATCGCCGAGGTCAAGCGTGGCGACCTGGTCCGCGACATCTCCGCCGACGGCAAGGTCATCACCGCCAACAGCCCCACCCTGTACGCCATCGCCGGCGGCACCGTGACCCTGAAGGTGGTGGCCGGCGACGCGGTGAAGAAGGGCCAGGAACTGGCGGTGATCGACAGCCCCGAATTGCGCAGCAAGCTGGTCCAGGAGGAATCGACCCTGGCCAGCATGGAGGCCGAGGCCAGCCGCGCGCAGCTGGACGCGCGCATCGCCCGCCTGAACGCGCGCAAGGCGCTGGACCAGGCCCGGATCGAGCACACCGCCGCCGGCCGCGACCTGGAGCGCTACGAGCGCGCCCACGCCGGCGGCGCGGTCTCCAACAACGAACTGGCCCGCGCCCGCGACGAGCTGGAGAAGGCCCGGATCGGCCTGCAGACCGCGCGCAGCGATGCCGGCCTGCAGGACCAGGGCGCGACCCTGGACGCGCGCAACAAGCGCCTGCTCGCCGACCGCCAGCAGGCGGTGGTGGCCGAGCTGCAGCGCCAGGTGGCTGCGCTGACCCTGCGCGCGCCGTTCGACGGCCAGGTCGGCCAGGTCCAGATCGCCCAGGGCACCAACGTGGCGATCAACGCGCCGATCCTGAGCGTGGTCGACCTGAGCGAGTTCGAGGTCGAGATCCGGGTGCCGGAGAGCTTCGCCCGCGACCTGGCGATCGGCGTGCCGGCGCAGGTCACCAGCCAGGGCAGGCAGTTCCCGGCCAAGGTCTCGGCGGTGTCGCCGGAAGTGGTCAACGGCGAGGTCAACGCCCGCCTGCGCTTCGACGACGGCCAGCAGCCGCCGGGCCTGCGCCAGAACCAGCGGCTGTCGGCGCGGATCGTGCTCGACACCCGCCAGAACGTGCTGATGGTCGAACGCGGCCCGTTCGTCGAGCAGGACGGCGGCCGCTGGGCCTGGGTGGTGGACGGCCGCAGCGCCGGCCGCCAGCCGGTGCAGCTGGGCGCCAGCAGCCTGGGCCATGTCGAGATCGTCTCCGGCCTGAAGGAGGGCGACCGCATCGTCGTCTCCGGCAGCGACCAGTTCGGCGACGCCCAGCGCGTCTCCATCCGCTGATCCATTCCTCCCCGCTTCAACTCCCATTCCCTTCACCGCAGAGGATCCCGCCATGCTGGAAATGCGCCAGGTCTCCAAGATCTACCGGACCGCGATGGTCGAAACCCACGCCCTTCGCTCGCTCGACCTGCACGTGCGCGACGGCGAGTTCGTCGCCGTCACCGGCCCGTCGGGCTCGGGCAAGACCACCTTCCTCAACATCGCCGGCCTGCTGGAGACCTTCAGCGAGGGCGACTACCTGCTCGACGGGCAGAACGTGCGGGGCCTGTCCGACGACGAGCGCAGCCGCCTGCGCAACCACAAGATCGGCTTCATCTTCCAGGGCTTCAACCTGATCCCGGACCTGAACCTGTTCGACAACGTCGACGTGCCCTTGCGCTACCGCGGCCTGCCGGCGTCCGACCGCAAGGCGCGGATCGAGAAGGCGCTGACCCAGGTCGGCCTGTCCTCGCGGATGAAGCACTATCCGGCCGAGCTGTCCGGCGGCCAGCAGCAACGGGTGGCGATCGCCCGCGCCCTGGCCGGCGAGCCGAAGCTCCTGCTGGCCGACGAACCGACCGGCAACCTCGACTCGCAGATGGCGCGCGGGGTGATGGAGCTGCTGGAGCAGATCAACGCCGCCGGCACCACCATCGTCATGGTCACCCACGACCCGGAACTGGCCGCGCGCGCCCAGCGCAACGTGCACATCGTCGACGGCGTGGCCACCGACCTGTCGGTGGAGCCGAGCCTGGCACGGCTGGCCCGCGAAGACGCTTCCGCCTGAGGGCCTGCCCATGTTCGCCTACTACTGCAACCTGGCCCTGCGCAGCTTCCGCCGCGACAAGGCATTGACCGTGCTGATGGTGCTGGCCATCGCCTTGGGCATCGGCGCATGCATGACCACGCTGACCACCTTCTACGTGCTGTCCGGCGACCCGATCCCGACCAAGAGCTCCAACCTGTACTACGTGCAGCTGGACCCGGCGGAGATGAACGACTACACCCCGGACGAGGAGCCGTCGCAGCAGGTCACCCGCTACGACGCCGAGGCCCTGCTGCGCGAGAAGCGCGGCGACCGCCAGGCGCTGATGACCGGCGGCGGGGTGTCGGTCTCGCCCGGGCGCGAGGGCGTGGTGCCCTTCGTCGCCGACGCGCGCTACACCTCGGCCGACTTCTTCCCGATGTTCGAGGTGCCTTTGCTCTACGGCCAGGGCTGGAGCGCGAAGGAAGACGAGGCCCATGCCCGGGTCGCGGTGATCTCCCGGTCGCTCAACGACAAGGTGTTCGGCGGCGGCGACAGCACCGGCAAGCAGCTGCGGATCGACCAGACCGACTTCACCGTGGTCGGCGTGGTCGACGAATGGCGGCCGACCCCGCGCTTCTACGACATGAATAGCGACCGCTACGGCGCCCTGGAAGACGTGTTCCTGCCGTTCACCACCTCGCGCGACCTGGAAATGGGCCGCAACGGCAGCATGGACTGCTGGGGCGACAGCGACGGCGACGCCACCGGCCCCAACGCGCCGTGCGTGTGGATCCAGTACTGGGTGGAGCTGGACAGCCCGGCCGAGGCCGCGGCCTACAAGGACTACCTGGTCAACTACTCGGACCAGCAGCGCGCCGCCGGCCGCTACAAGCGCCCGACCAACGTGCGCCTGCGCAACGTGATGGAGTGGCTGGAGTTCAACCGGGTGGTGCCCACCGACGTGGTGATGCAGCTGTGGCTGGGCATCGGCTTCCTGCTGGTGTGCCTGGTCAACACCGTCGGCCTGCTGCTGGCCAAGTTCCTGCGCCGCGGCAGCGAGATCGGCGTGCGCCGGGCGCTGGGCGCCTCGCGCCGGGCGATCTTCACCCAGTGCCTGGTCGAGGCCGGCGCGGTCGGCCTGGCCGGCGGCATCCTCGGCCTGGGCCTGTCCCTGCTCGGGCTGTGGGCGGTGCGGCAGCAACCGTCCAGCTACGCCCAGCTGGCGCACCTGGACCTGGGCATGCTGCTGCTGACCTTCGCCCTGTCGATCGTGGCCAGCGTGCTGGCCGGACTCTTGCCGGCCTGGCGGGCGATGCAGGTGACCCCGGCGATCCAGCTCAAGAGCCAATAACGGAGACCCACCATGGACATCCGCCCCATCCTCTCCACCCTGATGCGGCACAAGACCGCCGCGGCGCTGATCGTGCTCGAGATCGCCCTGGCCTGCGCCATCATCTGCAACGCCCTGTTCGTCATCAGCGACCGCCTGACCCAGATCCGCGAGGTCAGCGGCCTGGTCGAGGACGAACTGGTGCGCGTGCAGATCCTGAGCATCGGCAACGACGCCGAGCAGGCCGCGCGCACCCGCAGCGACCTGCTGGCGCTGCGCGCCATCCCCGGGGTCAAGGACGCCACCGTGCTCAACCAGGTGCCGTTCGTGAACTCGTCCTGGAACAGCGGCGTGCGCCTGACCGCCGACCAGCAGCAGTCCACCCTCAGCGCCACCACCTACATGGCCGAGGACCGGTTCGTCGAGACCCTGAGCCTGAAGCTGGTGGCCGGGCGCGACTTCAACCCGGAGGAGTACCGCGACGCCTCCTCCCTGCTGGACGGCCTGACCGGCGACGCCTCCGTGCCGGCGGCGATCATCACCCGCGCGCTGGCCGACAAGCTGTTCCCGGGTGAGGACCCGATCGGCAAGTCGTTCTACAGCTGGAGCGAGCAGCCCACCCGCGTGGTCGGCGTGGTCGAGCACCTGGTCCGGCCGAGCCAGATGGGCGGCCCGACCGCGCGCGAGTATTCGATCGCCTACCCGCTGCGCCCGCACTACAACCTCGGCGGCAACTACCTGGTCCGCACCGAGCCGGACCGCCGCGAGGAAGTGCTGGCGGCGGCCAAGAAGGTCCTGCTGGGCAACGGCGCCGACCGCATCATCCTGGACGAGAACAGCAAGACCGTCGAGCAGCTGCGCCGGGAGTTCTACCAGGGCCCGCGCTCGATGGCCTGGCTGCTGGGGATCGTGTGCGTGGCCCTGCTGCTGATCACCGCGCTGGGGATCGTCGGCCTGGCCAGCTTCTGGGTGCAGCAAAGGACCAAGCAGATCGGCGTGCGCCGCGCCCTGGGCGCCACCCGCGGCCAGATCCTGCGCTACTTCCAGACCGAGAACTTCCTGCTGGCGAGCATCGGCATCGCCCTGGGCATGCTGCTGGCCTTCGCCATCAACCAGCTGCTGATGGGCCGCAGCGACCTGGGCCGGCTGCCGTTGTACTACCTGCCGGCCGGCGCGGTGCTGCTGTGGACGATCGGCCAGGTGGCGGTATTCGCGCCGGCCCGGCGCGCGGCCTCGATCCCACCTGCGACCGCCACCCGCAGCGCCTGAGGCCGGCGACGGCCGCCGCCGCGGATGCGGCGGCGGTCACCGCAGGCGACCGCCAGCCATTACGATTCCGTTCCCGGACTCACGACGCCCCGCATGCCCACGATCCTGGTCATCGACGACAACCCCGCCGTCGCCACCGCGCTGGAGGTGCTGTTCTCGCTGCACGACCTGGAGACCCGGCACGCGCCGTCGCCGGCCGCCGGCCTGGCCCTGCTCGACGCCGAGGACGTGGACCTGGTGGTCCAGGACATGAACTTCAGCGCCGACACCACCTCCGGCGACGAGGGCCGCGAGCTGTTCGCCGCGATCCGCGCCCGCCACCCGGACCTGCCGGTGATCCTGCTCACCGCCTGGACCCACCTGGAGAGCGCGGTGGAGCTGATCAAGGCCGGCGCCGCCGACTACGTGGCCAAGCCCTGGCAGGACGCCAAGCTGCTGGCCACGGTCAACAACCTGCTGGAGCTGGCCGAGGCCCGGCGCGAGCTGGACCAGCGCCGCGACGGCGAACGCCGCCGCCGCGACGACCTCGCCCGCCGCTACGACCTGCGCGGGGCGGTGTTCGCCGACGCGGCCAGCGAGCGGGTGGTCGCCCTGGCCTGCCAGGTCGCGCGCTCCGAGCTGCCGGTGCTGGTCACCGGCCCGAATGGTTCAGGCAAGGAGAAGATCGCCGAGATCATCCAGGCCAACTCGGCGGTGCGCGAGGGCCCGTTCGTGACCGTCAACTGCGGCGCGCTGCCGGCCGAGCTGATCGAGGCCGAGCTGTTCGGCGCCGAGGCCGGCGCCTACACCGGCGCCAACAAGGCGCGCGAGGGCAAGTTCGAGGCCGCCGACGGCGGCACCCTGTTCCTGGACGAGATCGGCAACCTGCCGCCGGCCGGGCAGATGAAGCTTCTGCGGGTGCTGGAGACCGGGCGCTTCGCCCGCCTGGGCTCCAACCGCGAGCGTCAGGTCAAGGTGCGGGTGGTCAGCGCGACCAACGCCGACCTGCCGGCGATGATCCGCGAGGGCGCGTTCCGCGAGGACCTGTACTACCGCCTCAACACCCTGGAGCTGGCGATGCCGCCGCTGGCCGAGCGCCCCGGCGACATCCTGCCGCTGGCCGAGCGCTTCGGCGCCGGCGGCCCACCGCTGTCGGCCGCAGCCGCCTCGGCCCTGCAAAGGCACCCGTGGCCGGGCAACGTGCGCGAACTGCGCAACGTGATCCAGCGCGCGCAACTGCTGGCCGCCGGGCCGCGGATCGAGGTCGCCGACCTGGGCCTGCCGAAGACCGCGCCGGTGCGCCAGGCCCCGGCGCGCGAGCCCGAGCGCGAACAGATCGAGGCGGCCCTTGAGCGCGCCGGCGGCGTGATCGCCCAGGCCGCGAGCGAGCTGGGCATGAGCCGCCAGGCGCTGTACCGGCGCATGGAGCGCCACGGCCTGAAGGCGTCGTGAGCCCGGCATGATCCGCATCCGCCGCACCGTGACCCTGCGCCTGTTCCTGCGCCTGCTGCCGGTGCTGGCGCTGGCCGCTGCGCTGCCGTGGACCTTCGCCTACTGGATCGACCGCGGCTGGATCCTGGCCGTGGTCGCCAGCGCACTCCTGCTGGGCCTGATGTGGCTGAGCCTGCAGCGTGCGCTGGCGCCCCTGCGCGCGCTGTTCCGGGCCCTGGCCGGCAGCGTCAACACCTACCGCGACGGCGAGTTCAACTTCGGCGTGCACTGGCGCGGCGACGACGAGCTGGGCGAACTGGTCCGCGCCCACGGCGAACTGGGCGAGGTCCTGCGCCGGCAGAGGCAGGACCTGGTCCAGCGCGAACTGCTGCTGGACACCATGGTCCAGAACACCCCGGTGGCGATGCTGCTCTCGGCCGCCGGCGGCGACCGCATCCGCCGCGTGGTCTACGCCAACCTGGCCGCGCGCAAGCTGCTGTTCGACGGGCGCAAGCTCGAGGGCCAACACCTGGACGAGCTGCTGGAGGCGTTGCCGGCCGAACTGCGCGAGGCGGTGGCCCGCGGCGGCGACAGCCTGTTCGCGATCGCCGACGAGGATGGCGAGGACGAACAGGTCTACCACCTCTCGCGCCGGACGTTCACCCTCAACGGCCGCAGCCACGAACTGCTGCTGGTGCGCCTGCTCACGCCCGAGCTGCGCCGCCAGGAAGTGCAGACCTGGAAGAAGGTGATCCGGGTGATCAGCCACGAACTGAACAACTCGCTGGCGCCGATCGCCTCGCTGGCCCATTCCGGTGCCGAGCTGGTCCGGCGCGGCCGGCCCGAGCGGCTGGGCGAGGTGTTCGCCACCATCGAGGACCGCGCCCGCCACCTGGAAGGCTTCATCCGCGGCTACGCGCGCTTCGCCAAGCTGCCGCAGCCGCGGCTCGACCCGGTGGTGTGGGGCGATTTCCTCGGCCGCCTGCAACGGCAGATCGGCTTCGCCCTGGACACCTCGACCCCGCAGCTGGCCGGGCGGGTCGACACCGCGCAGATGGAGCAGGCCCTGCTCAACCTGCTCAAGAACGCGCACGAGGCCGGTGCCGAATCGCAGCCGCCCAGCGGCGAGGTCACCGTACGCCTTTTGCGGCTGCCCGGCTGGACCCGTATCGAGGTGCTCGACCGCGGCCCGGGCATGAACGAGGCGGTGCTGCAGAACGCCTTGCTGCCGTTCTACTCCACCAAGCGCAATGGCACCGGCCTGGGCCTGGCATTGACCCGCGAGATCGTCGAAGCCCACGGCGGCCGCCTGTCGCTGCAGAACCGCACCGACGGCGGCCTGTGCGTGGCGGTGATGCTGCCGGAAGGATGACTGGCTCTCCCTTCTCCCCGTGGGAGAAGGTGCCCGAAGGGCGGATGAGGGCGGGTTACAGGGAGAGGGGCCGACATCAGCCCTTCGGCTTCTTCTCCGGCCGCTTCCAGCCCTCTACGCTGCTCTGGCGCACGCGCGACACCGTGAGGGTATCGGCCGGCGCGTTGCGGGTGATCACCGATCCGGCGCCGATGGTCGCCTTCGCCCCGATCTCCACCGGCGCCACCAGCGCCGAGTTGGAACCGATGAAGGCTCCATCGCCGATCACGGTCGTGGACTTGTTCACCCCGTCGTAGTTGCAGGTGATGGTCCCGGCGCCGATGTTCACCCCCGCGCCCACCTGCGCATCGCCCAGGTAGGTCAGGTGGTTGGCCTTGCTGCCCACGCCCAGCACCACCTTCTTGGTCTCGACGAAATTGCCCACGTGCACGCCGTCGGCCAGCACCGTGCCCGGGCGCAGGCGCGCGTACGGGCCTATCTGGGCCGCGCCCTCGGTGACCACGCCGTCCAGGTCGCAGTGCGCGCGCACCTGCGTGCCCGGGCCCAGGCGCACGTCCTTCAGCCGGGTGAACGGGCCGATGCGCACGCCATCGCCCAGCTCCACCTCGCCCTCGAGCACCACGTTGGCGTCGATCTCCACGTCGCGTCCCACCCGCACGGTGCCGCGCTGGTCGAAGCGCGCTGGGTCCAGCAGGCGCGCTCCCTGCGCGCACAGGGCGCGGGCGCAGCGCAGCTGGAAGGCACGCTCGAGCTGGGCCAGCTGCCAGGGATCGTTGGCGCCCTCGGCCTCCAGCGGATCGGCCACCAGCACCATCTCGGCCGGGTTGTATTCCTCGGCGGCCATGGCGAACACGTCGGTCAGGTAGTACTCGCCCTGGCTGTTGTCGTTGGACAGGCGCGCCAGCCAGCGCTTGAGCGGGTCGGCCTCGACCGCAACGATGCCGGTGTTGATGGTGCGGATCCGGCGCTGCTCCTCGTCGGCATCGCGGTGCTCGACGATCGCCGCGACCTTGCCCTGCAGGTCGCGGACGATCCGGCCGTAGCCGCTGGGGTCCTCCGGCTCGGCCACCAGCACCCGCAAAAGGCCGGGCGCGTCGAGCAGCCGGCGCAGGGTTTCCGGCGCGGTCAGCGGCACGTCGCCGTAAAGCACCAGCACGTCCACCGCCTCGGGAATCCGCGGCAGGGCCTGCTGCAGCGCGTGGCCGGTGCCCAGGCGCTGCGCCTGCTCGGCCCACTGCAGGTCGTCCTGGCCGGCGAAGGCTTCGCGCACCGCCTCGCCGCCGTGGCCGTAGACCACGTGGATCCCGGCCGGCCGCAACGCGCGCGCGGTGTCGATCACGTGCGCCAGCATCGGCCGCGCGCCAACCGGCTGCAGCACCTTGGGCAGGTCCGACTTCATCCGCTTGCCCTCGCCGGCGGCGAGGATCACGACGTGCAGGGGCTGGGTCATGCGGAGCGTCCGTGGAATGCGATGGCGACGATTCTAAGGCCGGCCCGGTCCGGGCATGCCGCCCTTCGCAGGAGAGCCGGCCTTCACCGCCGGCCGGTTTAGACTGCGCCCCTTCGCTCGCGACCGCGGAACCCGCCGATGCTCCTCCTCCGCCAGGGCAGCCAGTACCTCGCCATCGGCCTGCTGCAGCTGCTGCTGGACTGGGCGGTGTTCGTCGTCGCCACCGCCCTGGGCATGCCGACGGCGCCGGCCAACCTGGCCGGCCGCACCAGCGGCGCGATGCTCGGTTTCTGGCTCAACGGCCGCTACACCTTCGCCGGCGACGAGGGCAGCCGCCTGGGCTGGCGCCGCTTCGGCCGCTTCTGGCTGCTGTGGCTGGCGATGACCGCGCTGAGCACCCTGCTGATGGCCACGGTCGAGGCGCGCCTGGGCCTGCGCTGGGCCTGGCTGGCCAAGCCGGTGGTCGAGGGCGGGCTGGCGATGGCCAACTTCTTCCTGATGCGGCGGCTGGTGTACCGCTGAGGCCGCCGATCGCCCGCCACCTGACCTGGATCAGGGCGAGCGCACCCCGGCGGCCGCAGGCTGGACGCTCCTTCCACCAGGAGCCCGCCATGAGCGAATCCGCCCCCGACTACACCGCCCATCCCTTCGACGCCCGCGGCATCGCCCGCCGCTTCCGCCATTCGGCGATCTTCGGCGCGCTGTCCGTGCTGGAACCGGGCGAGGCCATGCGCTTTGTCAACGACCACGACCCGCTGCCCCTGCTCGACCAGATCGCCGAGCGCTTCGGCGAGCGCGTCGGCATCGTCTACCGCCAGCGCGAGCCGGGCGCGATCGTGATCGACTTCGTGGTCCGGGCCTGAGCCATGGCCTTTCCCGCCTTCTTCGACCAGGCGCCGGTGCTGCGCCTGCACGACGGCCTGGCGCAGCTGCTGGGCGCCACCCCCGACGGCGTGATCGAGTACCGCTACGCCGACGCGGTGCGCCTGGCCGGCCATTCCTGCCCGACCGTGGCCGGCGCCTGGCTGTGCGCCCGCGCCGGGCTGCGCGCGCTCTACGGCGAAGCGTTGCCCGAGCGCGGCGGCATCGCGGTGGCCCTGCCCGAGGCCGAGGACGCCGGGGTGGCCGGGGTGATCGGCCAGGTGCTGACCCTGGTCACCGGCGCGGCCGGCGCCGGTGGCTTCAAGGGCCTGGGCGGGCAGCATGCCCGCAACGGCCTGCTGCGCTACGGCGAGCCTGGGATCGACGCGCTCCGGCTGCGCCGGCTGGACACCGGGGATGCGGTCGAAGTGGCGCTGGACACCTCGGTGGTGCCCGGTGATCCGGCGCAACGCGAGCTGCTGCAGCGTGTGATACGCGGCGAGGCCGATGCCGACGCCCGCCGCCGCTTCGGCGAAGCGTGGCAGGACCGCGTGCGGCGGATGCTGCTGGAGCATGCCGACGACCCGGCGATGGTGCGTGTGCGCCGGATCGGCTGATCCGGCACCGCGCGGGCGCGAAGGCGCGCTCCTCGCTCAGCGCTCCAGGAAGTTCTTCAGCAGGGCGTGGCCGTGTTCGGTCAGGATCGACTCGGGATGGAACTGCACGCCCTCCACCGGATGTTCGCGGTGGCGCAGGCCCATGATCTCCTCGAACGAACCGTCCGGGTTCTCGGTCCAGGCGGTGATCTCCAGCTCCTCCGGCAGCGAGCCGCGCTCGACCACCAGCGAGTGGTAGCGGGTGGCCTCGTAGCGGTCCGGCAGCCCGGCGAACACGCCCCTGCCCGCGTGGCGGATGTGCGAGGTCTTGCCGTGCATGATGTTGCCGGCGCGCACCACCTTGCCGCCGTAGGCCTGGCCGATGCTCTGGTGGCCCAGGCACACGCCCAGGATCGGCGTGGTCGCCCCCAGCTCGCGGATCACCTCCAGCGACACGCCCGCCTCGTTCGGCGTGCACGGCCCCGGCGAGACCACGATCCGCTCCGGCGCCAGCCGGCGGATCTGCTCCACCGTCAGCGCGTCGTTGCGCACCACCTTCACCTCCGCCCCCAGCGCCTGCAGGTACTGCACGAGGTTGAAGGTGAAGCTGTCGTAATTGTCGATCATCAGCAGCATGTCGTTTCCCTCACAGGCCCTTGGCCGCCTGCGCCACCGCGCGGAACAGGGCGCGACCCTTGTTCATGGTCTCGTCCCACTCCTTCTGCGGGTCGGAGTCGTAGACGATGCCGGCGCCGGCCTGGACGTGCAGGCGGCCGTCCTTGATCACCGCGGTGCGGATGGCGATGGCGGTGTCGGCGTCGCCGTGCCAGCCGATGTAGCCGATGCTGCCGGCATAGACATTGCGCTTGATCGGTTCCAGTTCCCGGATCACCTCCAGCGCGCGGATCTTCGGCGCGCCGCTGACGGTGCCGGCCGGGAAGGTGGCGCGCAGCACGTCGGCGTAGCTCAGGCCCGGCAGGAGCTTGCCGGTGACCTCGCTGACGATGTGCATGACGTGGCTGTAGCGCTCGATCACGAAGCGCTCGCCGACCTGCACGCTGCCGGCCTCGGCCACCCGGCCGACGTCATTGCGGCCCAGGTCGATCAGCATGACGTGCTCGGCCAGTTCCTTGGGGTCGGCCAGCAGGTCCTGCTCCAGGGCCAGGTCCTCGGCCGGGGTGGCGCCGCGCGGGCGGGTGCCGGCGATCGGGCGCACGGTCACTTCCCCGTCCTGCTGGCGCACCAGGATCTCCGGCGAGGAGCCGACCACCTGCACCTGCCCGGTGTCGAGGAAGTACATGTACGGCGACGGGTTCAGCGCGCGCAGGGCGCGGTACACGTCCACCGGGCGGGCATTGAACGGCACGCTCAGGCGCTGGCTCAGCACCACCTGGAACACGTCGCCGGAGCGGATGTATTCCTTGGATTTCTCCACCGCCTCGATGAAACCCTCGCGGGTGAAGCCGGAGACGAAGTGGCTCTCGTCCAGCACCTGGCGGCTCAACGGCGGCGGGTAGCTGCCGGGGCAGCGCAGCTTGTCGGTGAGCGCGTCCAGGCGCAGCTGGGCACGGTCCCAGGCGCCGGGCTCGCGCGGGTCGGCGTGCACGATCAGGTACAGCCGGCCCTTGAGGTTGTCGAACACCGCCAGCTCTTCGGACAGCATCAGGTAGATGTCCGGGGTGTCCAGCTCATCGCGCTTGTCGCCGCCGGCCAGGCGCGGCTCGATGTAGCCGATGCACTCGAAGCCGAACCAGCCGACCAGGCCGCCGGTGAAGCCGGGCAGGCCGTCGAGCTTGGGCACCGCGTAGGCGGCGCGCAGGGCCTCGACCTCGGTGAAGGGATCGGCGACCTCGCGCGTCTCCACCACCTGCCCGCCTTCGCGCACCTCCATGCTGTGGCCGCGGAAGGCGACGGTGCGCTTGGCTGGCAGGCCGATGATCGAATAGCGGCCGAAGCGCTCGCCGCCCTCGACCGACTCGAGCAGGTAGGTGTGCGGGGCGTCGGCCAGCTTCAGGTAGACCGACAGCGGCGTGTCCAGGTCGGACAGCACCTCGCGGACGACGGGGACGCGGGCGTGGCGGTCGGAACCGCGGTGTTCAGCGGCGTGGCGCTGGAACTGTTCGGGCGTGATCAAGACAGGCTTCCTTCCGGCGGAACGGGGCGTGGCAAACGACGGCGACGGGCCGCCATCGCCAACCCTGGCGCGCGGAAGAACGGGAAAGCCTGATCGTCTGGCCGAACATGCGGCCAACTTTAACCGGATCGGAGGCGATGCGCAGCCGGCCGCCGCGGTGCGAGGCCGGAAACCTCAGGACGGTTGCGACAGCAACGGGCTGTCCGCCGGCAGGTGCATGCGCAGGCGGCCGGGCACGCATTCGATCCGGAAGCGGCGGGCCTGCACCGGTTCGCCGTCGAGGTTGAGGGCGAGCGGGCCGTCGGCCGATTCCAGTTCGACCCAGGGCAGGCGCGCACGCACCGCGCTGCGCTCCAGTGCGGCGCGCTGGCCGTCCTTGACCAGGGTGCCGAGGGTGGCCAGCAGTTCGCCGGACAGCTCCGGGATCACCGTCAGCTCGAGCAGGCCATCGTCCACGTGCGCATCCGGGCACAGCACCTGGCCACCGCCCGCCTGGCGGCCGTTGCCCACGCCCAGCGCGATCAGGCCGCCTTCCCAGGTGAACTCGGGGCCGCGCAAACGCACCGGCACAGGCTCGATCTTCCCCAGCTTTGCGATCCCGGTGACCAGGTAGGCCAGGCCGCCGAGCAGCTTCTTCAGGCCTTCGTCGGTCTCCACCGTGACCTCGGTACCGAAGCCGCCGCTGGCCAGGTTGGCGCACCAGCGCTCGCGGCCATCGGCCTCGATCCGCAAGAGGTCCAACGCTCGTGCCGGTTCGGCGGCGACCAGTTCCAGCGCCGGCAGCGGCTCGAGCGGCAGGCCGGCGGCGGCGGCGAAATCGTTGGCGGTGCCCAGCGGCAGCAGGCCCAGGGTCGGCAGTGCGTCCGCGCTGCGGTCGCTGGCGGCCAGGGCGGCGGCGACCTCGCTCAGGGTGCCGTCGCCACCGCCGGCGACCACGCGGGCGACGCCGGCGGCCAGCGCTTCGTCCACGCAGCGCGCGGCGTCGCCGTCTTCCCAGGTGACGCGTACGGCCAGCGCCAGGCCGCGTTCGCGCAGGATCCCCACCGCTTCGCGCACGGCGTCGTCGCCGGCCGACTTGCCGTTGAGGATGAGCCAGGTCGAAGGCGCGGCTTCGGGGTTGGGCGGCATGGGGAGGATTCCGGGGCGGACATGGGCGGGGACGATGGCGCACGCTAGCAAGCGCCGCCGCGTGCACGCGTGAACCGGGGCGATCGGTGCGGAGAGAGCGAATGGCTCCTCGCCGGCGGTCCCGCGAACGGCGACGCATCGCCGGACGCATGGATCACGGGTACAGCGGCGGTCATCGGCCTGTCATCGTCGACCGCCAGCATAGGAGGCCATAGCAGGGACGACGGGCGGAGGCGGGATTGCCTCCAATCTTTCCGGGAGCCGCCGCCGCGATGGAGCGGCGGCGGCTCCCCCGGGGGCGGGTCGCCTTCAGCCGCGCACGGCGGCCACCGCGGCCTTCATCTTCCCGACCACGTCGGCGTAGTGCTCGCGGGTGCGCGGCGCGTTGAAGATCGCCGAGCCGGCGACGAAGGTGTCGGCACCGGCGGCGGCGATCTCACCGATGTTGTCGGCCTTGACCCCGCCGTCGATCTCCAGCCGGATCGACCTGCCGCTCTTGTCGATCATCGCCCGCACCGCCCGCAGCTTGTCTAGGGTGGAAGGGATGAAGGCCTGGCCGCCGAAGCCGGGGTTGACCGACATCAGCATCACCAGGTCGATGTCCTCCAGCACCCAGTCCAGCACTTCCACCGGAGTGGCCGGGTTGAGCACCAGCCCGGCCTGGCAGCCGTGCGACCGGATCAGCTGGATGGTGCGGTGGACGTGGCGGCTGGCCTCGGGATGGAAGCTGATCAGGTTGGCGCCGGCCTGCGCGAAGTCCGGCACGATCCGGTCGACCGGCTCGACCATCAGGTGCACGTCGATGAAGGCGCCCACGCCGTGCTTGCGCAGGGCCTGGCAGACCAGCGGGCCGATCGTCAGGTTGGGCACGTAATGGTTGTCCATCACGTCGAAGTGGACCCAGTCGGCGCCGGCGGCCAGGACGTTGTCGACCTCCTCGCCGAGGCGGGCGAAGTCGGCCGAGAGGATCGAGGGGGCGATGACGGTGGGCTGCATGGCGGGAGGCCGGGGATGAAGGGTGTGAGGGGAATAAGGGGAGGGAATCCGGGCGGCGCCGGTCAGCGGCCGCGCAGCGTGCGGATGCGGTCGTAGGCGGCGTTGATCGCGCGCGATCGCTGCTCGGCCTGGGCGCGCAGTTCGGGCGCGGCGCCGGCGAGCCGGTCGGGGTGGTACTGCGAGATCAGCCGGCGGTAGGCCTGCTCGACCTCGGCATCGCTGGCCTCGTCGGTCAGGCCCAGCTCGGCCCAGGGATCGTCGTGCCGGCGCAGGCGGAACCAGTCGCTGTCGAAGGCGTGGCCGAGCAGCAGGCCGACCACCGCGCCGAACAGGGGATTGGGGCGGAACAGCAGCGCGCCGGCGACCAGGCCGAGCAGTTTTCCGTACCAGCGGTTCATCCGGCGGGCCCCGCGGGGCCGGGTGGCGTGGGAGCGCGCATTCTACGGCACAGCCGCCCCGGCTCGCCGTACACTGTGCGGCCCGCCGCCGCGCGGCCCTGCCGGCGCGGCCCCGGGATGCGTCCCGCCCCGAGTCCTGTCCTGCCCGGAGACCGCGTGTCCACGACCCTGCTCCAGTCCGACCTCCCCGGCCTGCCCTTGCGCCACCGCGGCAAGGTGCGCGACGTGTTCGACCTGCCGCGCGAGCGCATCCCCGACGCGGCCCTGGCCGCTGCCGGCACCGATGCCGCTTCGCCCGACGGCTATCTATTGATGGTCGCCAGCGACCGCCTCTCCGCGTTCGACGTGGTCCTGCCCGATCCGATTCCGGGCAAGGGCGAGATGCTGTGCCAGATCTCCAACTTCTGGTTCGGCAAGACCGCGCACCTGATGCCCAACCACCTGACCGGGATCGACGTAGCCGCGGTGCTGCCGGAAGGCGTGGACCCGGCGCTGTATGCCAAGCGCGCGGTGGTGACCCGCAAGCTCAAGCCGGTGCCGGTGGAGGCGATCGCCCGCGGCTACCTGATCGGCAGCGGCTGGAAGGACTACCAGCGCACCGGCCAGGTCAGCGGAATCGCCCTGCCCGACGGACTGCGCCAGGCCGAGCAGCTGCCCGAGCCGATCTTCACCCCCTCGACCAAGGCCGCGGTCGGCGACCACGACGAGAACATCGATTTCGACGCGATGGTGCGCGCGGTCGGCGGCGAGCTGGCCGAGCGGGTGCGCGACGCGACCCTGCGCCTGTACCGCTACGCCGCCGCCTACGCGGCCGAGCGCGGGATCCTGCTGGCCGACACCAAGTTCGAGTTCGGCACCGACGCCGACGGCCGGCTGTACATCATGGACGAGATGCTCACGCCGGATTCCTCGCGCTACTGGCCGGCCGACGAGTACCAGGTCGGCACCAGCCCGCCGAGCTACGACAAGCAGATCGTGCGCGACCACCTGGAGACGCTGGACTGGGACAAGACTCCCCCGGGCCCGAAGCTGCCGGCCGAGGTGATCGAGCGCACCCGCGCGCGCTATGCCGAGGCCTTGCAGAAGCTGGCAGAGATTTCGGTCGACTGAGCGGCGGGCTGAAAGCGAAGCAAAGCGCTGGCTTCGTAGGGTCCGCCTGGCCTCGGAAGCAAAAGCGCTGGCTTCGGGCGGGGCCGCCGTGCCTTGGGTCTGCGGTGCACCGCTCGGGCGGGCGTCCTGCCCGCAACGCGCGGCCGTGGCACGTCCCTGTGCCACTTGCCCCGCAGACCCAAGGCACGACGGCCTCTGCGGGCGTGAAGTTCACCGCTTCTGGTGCTTCTGCTCTTCAGGCTTCTGTGCGCCTTCCCCACTCCCGTCGTCCCGGCGAAAGCCGGGACCCAGTGTCTTTGCTTCCCTTGTAGGAGCCGGTCTTGCCGGCGACCGCCATGGTGGATGCGTCTGCGTGAAACCGGGTACCAATGATCCGTCCGCCCCCACGGTCGCCGGCAAGACCGGCTCCTACAGGGTGGAGCAGAGCAAAGTCGCTGGGTCCCGGCTTTCGCCGGGACGACGGTAGTGGGTGGATAGAAGTCCTGAACCTCCAGCGCGCAGAAGACGCGGCGGGCCGGTTGTGTCGGGGCAGCGGACATGGATGTCCGCGGTAGCGAGTGCGCACACGGAGGTGCGCCCGAGCGGCCACGACACGGCCGGTTCGCCGCGGCTCAGCACGAAGCCAGCCAAACCCGATGCTTCTGCCTTTGCCACAGGCTTGAACCCAGGTCGGGCGCCGCCCCCACCGCCCGCGCTATGCTCCGTACCCGAGCGCATGCGCATCCTCGGGAGGGATGAATGGACGCCACCGTGCAGCGGCCGATCGACCGCTATTTCGCCAGCTACTCCGACGACCACCGCAACCGCCTCAACCAGCGCATCCACGTGATCGCGGTGCCGGCGATCCTGTGGTCGGTGGTGGCGCTGGTGTGGTGCATCCCGGTGGTCGGCACCTGGATGAAGACCGGGGTGTGGGCCGCGCTGGCGATGTTCTTCGCCTGGATGTTCTATTACCGGATGTCGCGGCCGCTGGGGCTGGGAATGCTGGCGGTGTTCTTCGTCTGCGGCTGCCTGTGCCGGCTGCTGGAAGCGCGCCTGGGCCTGGCCGTACTTCTGTGGACGGCGGTGGCGGTGTTCGTGGTGGCGTGGATCGCCCAGTTCATCGGCCACAAGTTCGAGGGCCGCAAGCCCAGCTTCCTCACCGACCTGGTCTACCTGCTGATCGGCCCGGCCTGGGTGCTGGCGAAGTTCTACCGGGTGATGGGCTGGCGCTACTGAGGCGCGACCGCAGCGGCGCGTTCCTGCAGCGGCGGCTCGAACATCGCGGAGTCGGGACGGAACGGGCGCGGCGCGTAGCCCAGCGCGCGGCGCGCGGCCGCATCGTCGAACACCAGGTCCTGGCGCATCCGCGCCAGCACGGCGGCGCCGGCATCGTGCACACCCAGCATGCGCGCCAGGGCCGCGGCCAGATCGAACAGCGGGCCGGGCAGGCGCCACAGCCGCGAAGGCGGCCGCTGCACCGCCAGCACCCTGGCCACCATCTCGCGGTAGCCGAGGGTTTCGCCGCCAGGCAGGTCGTAGGCGCGCAGGCCGGTACCGTCCGGCCCTGCCGCGGCAGCGGCGCCAACGGGCGTCTCCGCGCCTGACATCGCCAGTGCCGCCAGCGCCGCATCGGCCAGGTCGTCCACGTGCACCGGCTGGCGCAGGCCGCGCGCATCGTGCGGCAGGACGAAGCCGTGCCAGCGCCGGGCCAGGGCCGCGATCCGGCTGAGGTTGCGGTCCATGCCGGCGCCGTAGACCAGGGTCGGCCGCAGCAGCGCGCCGGCGGCGCCGCGTGCCGCGGCGGCCTGCGCCAGCCGTGCCTCGGCCTCGCGCAGGCGCCGGGCCAGGTCGCGTTCGTGCGGGTCGGACGAATCACCCTTGACGTGCACGCTGGTGGAACCGAACGCGACCACGCGGGCCTGGCCGATGGGCGTGGCCGCGTACCACTGCGAGAACAGGTCCAGCGGACCGCAGCTGAGGATCGCGTCGAAGCCTTCGCCTGGCCCGGCGTCCGGCAGTCCGGCCTGGCGCCAGACCACGCCGGGCTGTTCCGGCTGCGGCTGCCGCGACAGTGCGGTGACCCGCCAGCCGGCGGCGAGCAGGCGGACGAGCACGCGGCGACCGATCTGGCCGCTGGCGCCGAACAGCAACGCATGCGGCGGCGAGGTCGCGGCTGTGGGGGACGATGACGGCAGGACGGGCATGGACACAGAATACGCATCCGGTTGCCGCGCCCATGCGATGCCGACGCGCTGTCGCAAGGACAGTCCCGCGGACATGAATCCGGCGTTGCCGAAGCCGTGGAACCGGCTGTTACACTCGAACCTGTTCCACGCCGATCGCTTCCGCTTCCGGATGATCCCCTTCCTGGAAATCCTGCTCGCCCTGCCGTTCGCGGCCGCGGCGGCGCTGGCCCTGCTGCGCCCGCGTTCGCGCGCGACCGCGGCGTGGCTGGCCGCGGCCGCGCCGTTGCTGGGGCTGGCGCTGCTGGCGTGGATGACGCCGGCGGTGCTGCAGGGCTGGCCGCTGCGCGCCGAGCACGCCTGGATTCCGCAGCTGGGGCTGGACTTCACCCTGCGCCTGGACGGGCTGGCCTGGATGTTCGCCGGCATGGTCCTGGCGATCGGCGCGCTGGTGGTTTTGTACGCGCACTACTACCTGGCCGAGGAGGACAGCGCGCCGCGCTTTTTCGGCTTCCTCATGCTGTTCATGGGCTCGATGCTGGGCGTGGTGATCGCCGGCAACCTGCTGCTGATGCTGGTGTTCTGGGAACTGACCAGTATTAGCTCATTTTTGCTGATCGGCTTCTGGTACAGGCGCCAGGACGCGCGCGAAGGCGCGCGCATGGCCCTGGCGATCACCGGCGGCGGCGGCCTGGCGCTGCTCGGCGGGGTCCTGCTGATCGGCCGCATCGTCGGCAGCTACGACCTGGACACGGTGCTGGCCTCGGGCCAGGCGATCCGCGCCAGCCACCTCTATCCGTGGGTGCTGGGCCTGGTCCTGGCCGGCGTGTTCACCAAGAGCGCGCAGTTCCCCCTGCACTTCTGGCTGCCGCACGCGATGGCGGCCCCGACCCCCGTTTCGGCCTACCTGCACTCGGCGACGATGGTCAAGGCCGGGGTGTTCCTGCTGGCGCGGCTGCATCCGGCGCTGGCCGGCACCGACCTGTTCTTCTACGTGGTCACCAGCGTGGGCGCGATCACCCTGCTGCTGGGCGCCTGGCACGCGATCTTCCAGCACGACCTCAAGGGCCTGCTGGCCTACTCCACGATCTCGCACCTGGGCCTGATCACGGTGCTGTTCGGCCTGTCCACGCCGATGGCGGTGGTGGCCGGCGTGTTCCACATCCTCAACCACGCCACCTTCAAGGCCTCGCTGTTCATGGCCGCGGGCATCATCGACCACGAGACCGGCACCCGCGACATGCGCCGCCTGGGCGGCCTGCGCCGGCTGATGCCGGCCACCAGCGCGCTGGCGATCATCGCCTCGCTGGCCATGGCGGGGATCCCGCTGCTCAACGGCTTCCTGTCCAAGGAGATGTTCTTCACCGAGGCGCTGGACGTGCCGGGGCACGGCTTCATGCGTCTGGCGGTGGCGCTGGCGGCGCTTCTGTACGGCATCTTCGGCGTGGCCTACAGCCTGCGCTTCGTCCACGAGACCTTCCTGGGCGAGGGACCGCGCGCGATCGAGCGCGCTCCGCACGAGCCGCCGCGCTGGATGCGCGCACCGGTGGCCCTGCTGGTGCTGCTGTGCGTGGCCGTCGGCACCGCGCCGGCCTGGACCGTGGCGCCCGTGCTGCACGCCGCAGCCGGGGCGATCCTGGGCCCGGCCCTGCCCGAATACAGCCTCTCGGTCTGGCACGGCTTCAATCTGCCGCTGCTGATGAGCCTGTGCGGCATCGCCGGCGGCATCGCCCTGTACTTCGGCCTGCGCCGGCTGCTGGATCTGCACGCGATCGCGCGCCAGTCGCTGGGCCGGTACCTGTTCCGCTGGAACATGGAGGCGCTGTACGCGCTGGCCGAGCGCTTCACCGCCAAGGTCGCCAACGGCCGCCTGCAGCGCAGCCTCCTGTGGCTGGTGCTGGCGGCGCTGGCGGCCGGCGCCTGGCCGTTCCTGTCCGGCCAGCACGCGCCCCTGCAGCTGCGCGCGCCGCAGTCGATGCCCCTGCTGGGCTGGTTGCTGTGGCTGGTGCTGGTGGCCTGCACGGTGTTCACCATCCGCCTGTACCGGCAAAGGCTGCTGGCGTTGATCGTGCTCGGCGGCGCCGGCCTGGTGGTGAGCCTGGCGTTCGTGTTCCTGTCCGCGCCGGACCTGGCCCTGACCCAGCTGCTGGTGGAGATGGTCAGCCTGGCCCTGCTGCTGCTCGGCCTGCACTACCTGCCGGCGCGCTCGCCGCCCGAGCGGCGGCCGCGCCGGCGCATCCGCGACGTGCTGGTGGCCGCCGCCGCCGGCCTGGGCACCGGGCTGCTGGCCTACGCGGTGATGACCCGCGCCCAGGGCGATCCGGCCAGCGTGGAGATGCTGGCGCGCTCGCTGCCGGAGGCCTACGGCCGCAACGTGGTCAACGTGATCCTGGTCGACTTCCGCGGCTTCGACACCTTCGGCGAGATCACGGTGTTCGCGATCGCCGCGCTGATCGTGCACGCGCTTTTGCGGCGGGCGCGGTTGGCGCCGGAGAAGGTCATGTCCGGTCCGCCGATCAAGCTGCCGGTGCCGGCCGACCTGGCCCAGCTGATGTTCCCGCTGACCCTGACGGTGTCGGTGTTCCTGTTCCTGCGCGGCCACAACGCGCCCGGCGGCGGCTTCATCGCCGGCCTGGTGCTGGCGGTGCCTCTGCTGATCCAGTACGTGATCCAGGGCGCGGCCTCGGTGGAATCGCGCTTCGGCTTCGACTACGTCCGCTGTATTGGTGTCGGCCTGGTGGTGGCCGGCACCGGCGGCGCGGCGGCTTTGCTGTTCGACCTGCCGTTCCTGACCAGTGGCCACGCCGAGCCGGTGCTGCCCTGGATCGGCGAGGTGCCCTTGGCCAGTGCGATGGTGTTCGACACCGGCGTGTACCTGGTGGTGTTCGGCGGGGCGATGCTGATCCTGTCGATGCTGGGCACGATCAAACCCTCGCGCACCCGGGTGGCGCAGCTGGGGGTGATCGAGCCGGGCAGCCGCTCGACCCGCACCGGGGAGCTGGGCTGATGGCGAGCGCGGGAGGCGGCCACTGATGGAACTGGCGATGGCGAGCGCGATCGGCATCCTCACCGCCGCGGGCGTGTACCTGCTGCTGCGCGCGCGCAGCTTCGACGTGATCCTGGGCCTGACCCTGCTCTCGTACGCGACCAACCTGCTGATCTTCGCCGGCGGCCGGCTGGTGGCCGGCAAGCCGCCGGTGCTGCGCGACGGCGTGCCCGCCGACCTGCTGCATCACACCGACCCCCTGCCGCAGGCACTGGTGCTGACCGCGATCGTGATCGCCTTCGCCATGACCGCGGTCAGTATCGTGTTGGCGATCCGCAGCCGCGCCGACAACGGCAGCGACCACGTCGACGGCAGCGCCGCCGAGCGCGAGTTCCTGCACAGCGAGCAGCGCCGCCACGACGAGGCGCGCGAGGCCGCGCTGGCCGCCCTGCTGGCCGAACGCGTGGCCCAGCCCGACGTGGTCCGCGACGCCCGGCTGCCGGTGGCCGATGCCGGCACCGGCGAAGACGACACTTCGCAGGGGCGCGGCGCATGAACCACCTGCCCCTCTGGCCGATCCTGGTCCCGCTGTTCGCCGGCGCACTGGCGCTGATGTTCGAGCACCGTCGCTTCGGCATGCTGCCGCAGAGGCTGGTGGCCTGGATCTCGCTGGCGGCGATGCTGGCGGTGTCGGTCTCGCTGGCGCGCGAGGCCGCATCGGGCCGGATCGAGGTCTACCTGCTGGGCGACTGGCCGGCGCGGCTGGGCATCGCGCTGATGGTCGACCGCCTGTCGGCGCTGATGCTGGTGACCGGCCAGCTGCTGGGCGCGGCCTGCCTGCTGCACGCCTGCGCCGGCTGGGACCGGCGCGCGCCGCACTTCCACGCCCTGTTCCAGTTCCAGATGATGGGCCTGAACGGCGCCTTCCTCACCGGCGACGTGTTCAACCTGTTCGTGTTCTTCGAGGTCCTGCTGATCTCCTCCTACGGCCTGCTGCTCAGCGGCGGCCGCGGCGAGCGGATGCGCGCCGGCCTGCACTACGTGGCCTTCAACATCACCGCCTCGACCCTGTTCCTGATCGCCCTGGGCCTGCTGTACGGCCTGCTGGGCACGCTCAACATGGCCGAGATCGCGGTGCGGGTGGCCGAAGTCCCGGCGCAGGACCTGGCCCTGGTCCAGGCCGCCGCCGGGCTGCTGCTGGTGGTGTTCTGCGCCAAGGCGGCCCTGCTGCCGATGTACCTGTGGCTGCCGCAGACCTACACCCACGCGCCGGCGGCGGTGGCCGCGCTGTTCGCGATCATGACCAAGGTCGGCCTGTACGCGGTGCTGCGCGCCGGCACCCTGGCCTTCGGCGCCGCCGGGCCGCTGGACGGCTTCGCCTGGCCGGCGTTGCAGGTGCTGGGCGGAATCACCCTGGCGCTGGCCGCGCTGGGCGTGCTGGCCGCACGCCAGTTGCGCGCGCTGGCCGCCTACCTGGTGCTGGCCTCGGCCGCGACCCTGTTCATTGCCTTCGCCCTGGCCACGTCCGGCACGATCGGCGCCGGCCTCTACTACCTGGTGCACAGCACCTTCGCCGGCGCGGCGCTGTTCCTGCTGGCCGACCTGATCCGCCGCCGCCGCGGCCGCGCCGGTGACCGCAAGGACGTCATCGCCGCGTTGCCGGAGCGCAGGGTGCCCGGGGTGCTGTTCCTGCTGGCGGCGGTGTCGCTGGCTGGGCTGCCACCCTTGTCGGGCTTCATCGGCAAGCTGCTGCTGCTGGGCGCGGTGCCGGCCGGCGCCACGCCGTGGGTGTGGACCCTGGTGCTGGGCAGCAGCTTCCTGATGCTGGTCGGCCTGGCGCGCGCCGGCACCCGCCTGTTCTGGCGGGTGGAGCCGTGGCCGGACGCCTCGCCGGAGCGGATCGCCGCCTACACCCCGGCCGAGGCCTTGCCGCACACGCCCGGCCGGCCGCTGGAAACCGCCGCCACGGTGCTGCTGGTCGGCTACGGCCTGGCCATGGTCGTGGCCGCCGCGCCCCTGCTCGACTACGTGGATGCCACCGCCTCGCAGCTGCTGTCGCCGGCCGGCTACGTCGAGCAGGTGCGTGCGGCCGAAACCGTGACGAGGGCGCCATGAGCCGGCTGCGCGCGCGCCTGAGGGTCTGGCGCCGGCGCTGGCTGCCGTCGCTGCCGCTGAGCACGGCGGTGTTCTGCTTCTGGCTGCTGATGAACGACCAGGTCAGCGCCGGGCACGTGGTCCTGGCGCTGGTGCTGGCCCTGCTGATCCCGCTGTTCGCCGCGCGCCTGGACCGCGAGTTCGCCCGGATCGGCCGCCTGCGCGGGATCCCGAAGATGGCCGCGGTGCTGGTCCTGGACATCGTCCGCTCCAACATCACCGTGGCCCTGCAGGTGCTGGGACCGGAGCGCAGGATCACCCCCGGCTTCATCTGGCTGCCGCTGGACATCGCCAACATCCACGGCATCGCCGCGCTGACCAGCATCATCACCCTGACCCCGGGCACGGTGTCCTCGGCGCTGTCCGACGACCGCCGCTACCTGCTGGTGCACGTGCTGCACCTGGAGGACGCGGACGCGCTGATCGCCCACATCAAGACCCGCTACGAGGCCCCGCTGATGGAGATCTTCCCGTGACCCCGCAGATGCTGGTCGGCTGGGCGGTCGTGGCGTCGATGCACGTGGTCGGCGTCGCCATGCTGCTGGCGCTGTACCGGCTGCTGCGCGGGCCGTCGGTGCCAGACCGGATCCTGGCGCTGGACACGCTGTTCGTGGCGGCGATCGCGCAGCTGATGCTGTTCGGCATGCACCTGAACACCGCGGTCTACTTCGAGGCGGCGCTGGTGATCGCGATGCTCGGCTTCGTCGGCACGGTGGTGCTGAGCAAGTACGTGCTGCGCCGGGACATCGTCGAATGAGCTGGGTCATGGCCATCGCGCTGGTGCTGCTGCTCGCGGCCGGGTGCTTCTTCATCGTGGTCGGCTCCTTCAGCCTGGTGAAGCTGTCGGAGTTCTTCAAGCGGCTGCACGGACCGACCAAGGCCAGCACGCTGGGCGTGGGCTGCGTTCTGCTGGCCTCGCTGGGCTACCACTGGCTGACCGGCAGCGACCCGCAGCCGCGCGAGCTGCTGATCACCGCGTTCCTGTTCATCACCGCACCGATCAGCGCGCACCTGATGGCCAAGGCGGCGCTGTCGCTGCACATGGCCGAGCGGCCGCCGCAGCCGGGCCACACCCCGGAAGCGGACGAGGACAATCCGGCGGCGAGCTGAGGCGTCCAGCTGGCTCCAAGAGCAGCTGTAGTTGCCGTCCGCTCACACCAGCAGCAGCTCCAACGCCACCCAGGCAGCGAACACCGCCAGCAGGACCGCGCCCTCGCCGCGGCTGACCCTGTGATCGCTGCGCAGCATCGGATAGAGCACCAGCGCAAGAACCACCGCCGCCGGCAGCTCCAGCTTCACGAACGAAGCCGGCAGGGCGATCGGCTGGAACACCGCCATGCCGCCGACGATCGCCAGCAGGTTGAACAGGCTCGAGCCCAGCACGTGCCCGGCGACCATGTCGCCCTGCCCGCGCCGCGCCGCCATCACCGCCGCCGCGACCTCCGGCAGCGCCGTGCCGATGGCCACCGGCAGCAAACCGACCAGCAAGGGGCTCAGGCCCCAGGCCTCGCCCAGTGCCAGGCCACCCTGCACCACCCAGCGCGCGCCGTAGTACAGCAGGGCGATGGCGATCGCCAGCCGGACCAGGTTGAGCAGGAGATCGGTCCGGGTCGCGGCGAACGCGGCGATCTCGCCCTGCAGCTCGGCGGATTCGCGCCGGCCCTGGCGCAGCAGGAAGACCGCCAGCGCGGCGAAGCCGGCCAGCAAAACCGCGCCCTCGATCCGGCCGACGTAGCCGTCCAGGCCGAACACCATCAGCGCCAGCGAGGCCACCGCCAGCAGGACCAGCAGGGGCACGTGCATCCGCGCCCTTTGCAGCAAGGGCGCGGCCAGCGCCGCCAGGCCGAGGGTCAGGCCGAGGTTGACCAGGTTGCTGCCGACCGCGTTGCCCAGGGCCAGGTGGGTCTGCTCCAGCCAGATCGCACGCAGGTTCACCGCCAGCTCCGGCAAGGAGGTGCCGAACGCCAGCAGCAGAAGGCCGGCCGCGAACGGGCGCAGGCCCAGCTTCTGCGCCAGCCCGGACACGCCCTTGACCACCGAATCGCCGCCCAGCGCCAGCAGCAGCAGTCCCAGTGCGAACCAACCCAGTGCTTCGGCCATCGCCGCTTCCCCTTACCTGTGCCCGGACCGGGACGATTCTACGGCCAGCAAGGCGCAGGCGACCTCAGCTGCAGCCCTCGACGTAGTCCACCTGCGGCGGCAGGCCGATCCGCCATTCCTGGACCTGCCCGGCGGCGTCGGTCTCGAACAGCAGCACCGCCTCGCTGCCGTCGCGGATGACGCGCAGGTACTTCGCGCCGTCCACGTACTTGTGCGGGCGCTCCTCGATCCGGCCCGGATACAGGCCGGCGATCCCGCTGGCCGGCATGCCGATGCGGCCGCCGCCCGGGGCCACGGCCGAGGCATCGTCCACGTCCACCCGCACGAAGCGACCGCCCTCGACCATGAAGGCGGTGCCGTAGCCGTGCTCGGGACGCGGCTGCGGGAACAGGTAATGGCAGGCCGCCGGATCCTGCGCATCCGGATCGCCCTGCAAAGGCCCGCCCCAGGCCAGGCGCAGGGCCTCGGCGTCGGCGCCGAACGGCACCGGGCCGAAGCCGGAGAAGTCGGCCGCCAGCGGCGCCAGCGCGGCCGCGGCGCCCGGCGCGGTGGCCGGCGGCACGTCCTCGGCGGGCGCGTCCAGGGCGGGATCGACGGCGTCGTCGGCCGCCGCGTGGGGCGCGACGTCGGTCGCGTCCGCCGGCGGCCGGGTGCAGGCGGCCAGCGAGAGCGCGAGGGTCAGCAGGCAGGCATCGAGCGTCCTGGACGACATGGGATCCCCTGTGCGGTGCACGTTGTGCGACGCACCGAGGCTGGCAAAGCCCCCGTCAACGGCAGGCGAAGGCGCCGCTCCCCAGAGGATCAGCGGCCCGGCGGGCGGGAGGTGCGGCGCAGGCCGGCCCAGCACTGCTGGTAGCCGCGCTGCCGGTGCGCGGCGTCCAGCGCCTGCGCGGTCGGGCGCAGCACCGCGCGGGTCTCGAACATGAAGGCCATGGTGTCGGCGATCACGTCCGGCCGCGACAGGTCGGCGGCCGAGGCCTTCTCGAAGGTGGCCGCGTCCGGCCCGTGCCCGCTCATGCAGTTGTGCAGCGAGCAGCCGCCGGGCAGGAAGCCCTCCGCCTTGGCGTCGTAGGCGCCATGGACCAGGCCCATGAACTCGCTGGCCACGTTGCGGTGGAACCACGGCGGGCGGAAGGTGTGCTGCGCCACCAGCCAGCGCGGCGGGAAGATCGCGAAATCGACGTTCGCCGTGCCCGGGGTGTCGCTGGGCGCGGTGAGCACTGTGAAGATCGACGGGTCCGGGTGGTCGAAGCTGATCGAGCCGATCGTGTTGAACCGGCGCAGGTCGTAGCGATACGGGGCATGGCTGCCGTGCCAGGCGACCACGTCCAGCGGGCTGTGGCCGATGCCGGCGCGCCACAGGTGGCCCTGGAACTTGGCGACCAGTTCGAAGTCGCCTTCCATATCTTCGTAAGCAGCGACCGGCGTCTCGAAGTCGCGCGGGTTGGCCAGGCCGTTGGCGCCGATCGGCCCCAGCTCCGGCAGCCGCAGGTGGGCGCCGAAGTTCTCCAGCACGTAGCCGCGCGAGGCGCCGTCCGGCAGCTCCACCCGGAAGCGCACACCGCGCGGGACCACCGCGACCTGCTGCGGCTCGACTTCCAGCACGCCCAGCTCGGTGGCGATCCGCAGCCGACCCTGCTGCGGCACCAGCAAGAGCTCGCCATCGGCGTCGTAGAAGAAGCGCCCGGCCATGTCGCGGTCGGCGGCGTACAGGTGGATGCCCACGCCCTGCTGCGCGGCGGGCGAGCCGTTGCCGGCCACGGTGTACAGACCTTCGACGAAGTCGGCCGGCGCGGCGGGCAAAGGCAACGGGTCCCAGCGCAGCTGGTCGGGCGTGACCGGGCCGTGGCCGAAGTCGTTGTGGAAACCCGGCGCCTGCGCGAACGGCGAGAAGCTGCCGTGCATCGCCGCCGGGCGGATCCGGTACAGCCAACTGCGCCGGTTCTGCCCGCGCGGGGCGGTGAAGGCGGTGCCGGACAGCTGCTCGGCGTACAGGCCGTGGGCGACCGTCTGCGGCGAGTTCTGCCCTTGCGGCAGGGCGCCCGGCACCGCCTCGCTGGCGAACTCGTTGCCAAAGCCGGTCATGTAGCGCAGTGCGTTCGTCGTCATCGCTCCATGCCTTCTAAGCCCCTCTCCCACCGGGAGAGGGGTTGGGGAGAGGGTCCGCCGCCAAGACCGAGTTCCAGATCGCCTCGAGCACCGCATCGGTCCTGCCCAGCACATCGTTGTCCCAGAACCGCAACACCTGCCAGCCTTGCGATTGCAGGTATCGCGTCCTGGCGGCGTCGCCTTCCGGCGAGTGCTGCGAACCGTCCAATTCGATCACCAACCTTCCCTCCACGCAGCAGAAATCGGCGATGTACGGCGGAAGCGGATGCTGGCGCCGGAACTTGAGGCCGTTGAAGCGGCCGGCACGCAAGTGGTACCAGAGTCTTGCCTCCGCTTCGGTCTGCCTGCTGCGCAGCTGGCGGGCCTGGCGGAGGGTGGTAGTGGGGAGCGGGGGCTTGGCGCAGGGCATGCCGCCTACCCTCTCCCCAACCCCTCTCCCCGAGGGAGAGGGGCTTCTCCCGTGCTCCCGTCAGAGAACCCCGCGGCGCATCTGGTCGCGCTCGATGCTCTCGAACAGGGCCTGGAAGTTGCCCTCGCCGAAGCCTTCGTTGCCCTTGCGCTGGATGATCTCGAAGAAGATCGGGCCGACCGCGTTCTGGGTGAAGATCTGCAGCAGCTTGCGCTGCTTGGTCTCCGGATCGGCGTCGATCAGGATCCTGTTGCGGCGCAGCCGCTCGACGTCCTCGCCGTGCTCGGGGATGCGCTGGTCGATCACGTCGAAGTAGGTGTCCGGGGTGTCCAGGAACTCCACCCCGGCCGCGCGCATCTTCTCCACCGTGGCGTAGATGTCGTCGGTGAAGCAGGCGATGTGCTGGATGCCCTCGCCCTGGTAGGCATCGAGGTACTCGTTGATCTGCGACTTGGGATCGGAGGATTCATTGAGCGGGATCCGGACCATGCCGTCCGGCGCGGTCATCGCCTTGGACAGCAGTCCGGTCTTGGCGCCCTTGATGTCGAAGTAGCGGATCTCGCGGAAGTTGAACAGCCGCTCGTAGTAGTCCGCCCACTTGGCCATGTTGCCGTGGTAGAGGTTGTGGGTCAGGTGGTCGATGAAGGTCAGGCCGAAGCCTTCCGGCTTCAGCTCCACGCCCGGCAGGTATTCGTAGTCCGGATCGTGGATGGTGCCCCTGTCGTCGTAGCGGTCGACGATGTAGAGCATGCAATCACCAATACCCTTGATCACCGGCGCGGCCACCGCCTTGCTCAGTTCGTCGCGCGCGTCGAAGGCCTGCGCGCCGTTCTTCAGCGCCTGGGTGCGGGCCCAGTCGGCCAGTTTCCTGACCCGGATCGCGAAGCCGCAGGCGCTGGGGCCGTGCTGGGCGGCGAAGCGGGCGGCGAAACCGTCCGGATCCTCGTTGACCAGGAAGGTGCAGTCGCCCTGGCGCCAGGTGGTGATCGGGCGGCTGCGGTGGCGGGCGACCTGGACGAAGCCCAGCTTGCGAAAGTAGTCCTTCAGCGCCTCGCCCTGCCCGGCCGGGGCGGCGAACTCGACGAACTCGAAGCCGTCGATGCCCATCGGGTTGTCGAAGGTGGTCACTGCCATGCCGGCAGCGGACGGGGAATTGGACGAAAGTACTTGCGGTTGCACGCTCATGATGGCTTCCTGAGCACCCCCGAAGGGGATCGGGTCTGGAAAGGCCCTTTATAGTTACGATTGCAACCACATGCAAGGTGCCCTGCCGCAATGAGCGTTTCTCCCAGCCATGAAGTGCCTGGTTCCGGTCCCGCCGCGGACGCCGGGCATGCCCAGCTCGACCTCGAACACTTCCTGCCCTACCGCCTGAGCGTGCTGTCCAACCGGGTCAGCCAGACCATCGCCGACATGTACCAGAAGCGTTTCGGCCTGGCGATCACCGAGTGGCGGGTGATGGCCGTGCTCGGCCGCTTCCCCGACCTGTCGGCCAACGAGGTCGCCGAGCGCACCGCGATGGACAAGGTCGCGGTCAGCCGCGCGGTCGCCAAGCTGCTAGAGCGTAGCCTGATCAAGCGCGAGATCCACAGCGACGACCGCCGCCGCTCGGTGCTGGCTTTGTCGGAAGTGGGCTACACCGTGTACGACGAGATCGCGCCGATGGCCCTGGCCGCCGAACAGCGGCTGATCGCCACCCTGGACGAACAGGAGCGCACGACCCTGGACCGGCTGATGCACAAGCTGGCCGGGCCGGGCCTGGCGGCCTTGCGCGACGGCGCCTGAAGCCGTTTCGCGGCCAGGGGTGGCCGCGAAGCGCGGGAAAAGACGGGGACCCGGCGATGCCGGGGAGTTCGGGGAAATCCTGGGGATCAGGGGGCCTGCGGCGTCGCCGGCGGCGCCCACTGTTCGAGGAAACCGCGGATGCGGCGCGTATCGGGCCTGCCATTGCGCATCAGGTCCGTGCCCGGCTGCGCATGCAGGACCTGGCCGTCGGCGTCGAGCACCAGCAGGTGCGGCGCCGGCGCGTCGGTGCCGCCCGGCAGGCTGGCCAGCACCGCGGCGTTGCCCGCCGCACTGCGGTCGATCTTGACCCAGACGAAGCCGGCGTCGCGCGGGCGGCGCAACGCGCCGTCGCCCTCGATCTTCTCGTCCAGCGCCGCGCACTCGCCGCAGCCGGCATCGCCCATTTCCAGGACGATGCGCTTGCCGCCGCGCTTGGCCTCGACCTTGGCCGTCTCCAGGTCGGCGGCGGCGTCGCGGTTGGGGTCGAAGGCCGCGCCCAGCGCGGCGATCGCGGCGATGTCGGCGGCGGCCGGGGTGTTGCCCGAGGCCACCGGGGCCTGGACGTCGGCCACCGGCGGCTTCTGCGGGGTGGTGTCCACCGGCTGCGGCGGGCCGGAGGCGGGCTCCGGTGCCTGGCCGCAGGCCGCCAGCCAAAGGCCGGCGAGCAGGGAAGCCATCGGGATCATGCCGCGCCGTCCGCCCGCCATCGTCACTTCACTCCGTGCATCAGCCGGTTCACCAGCGGCGCGACCACGAACAGCAGCACGCCCGAACCGACCAGCGCCCAGAAGCCGAAGGTGTAGCCGGCGTGGGCCGACTCCACGGTCATACCGCCCTCGCCGCTGACCCGCCCGGCGAAGATGCCCGCCAGGTTGTTGCCGATGGCGATCGACAGGAACCAGCAGCCCATGGCCATGCCGGCCAGCCGGCTCGGCGCCAGCTTGGTGGTCATCGACAGGCCGATCGGCGACAGGCAAAGCTCGCCCACCGACTGGATTACGTAGACCATGAACAGGGTCCAGAACGGGATCTTGCCGTTGCCGTCGACCATGCTCGACAGGGCCACCATCAGCAGCAGGAAGGCCAGGCCGTTGAAGATCAGGCCCAGGCCGAACTTGCGCGGGATGATCGGGTTGTTGCGGCCCATCTTCACCCACAGCCAGGCCAGCACCGGCGCCAGGGCGATGATCGCCACCGAGTTCACCGACTGGAACCAGGACACCGGGAAGTCGTTGGTGCCGGCCAGGGCCTGGAACATCCCCTCCATGCCGATGTCGCGGTTGACGATGCGGTCGGCCAGGAAGTTGAACGAGCTGCCGGCCTGCTCGAAGAACATCCAGAACAGGACGTTGAACACGAAGATCACCAGCATCGCGAACACCTTGTCGCGCGCGACGTGGCCCTCGACCATCCCTTCCCGCACCAGCATGATCGCCGGGATCACGAACAGCGCCATCAGGATCGCCTGCAGCAGGTTGGCGTCGATGGTCAGCAGCGCATAGAACAGCGGGATGCCGATCGCCGCGCCGGCCACCAGCACCAGGCCGACGTTGCGCATCCCCGCCTGGTGCGGCGCCGGCAGGCCGATGCCCTTGAGCTGCTGGCGGCCGAACCAGAACCAGACCAGGCTCAGGATCATGCCGATGCCGGCGGCGATGAACACCACCTTGTAGGCCGGCATGTCCTCGATGCCGAACACCTTCTTGGCCAGGAACTGGGTCACCAGCGGCGCCAGCAGCGCGCCGATGTTGATGCCCATGTAGAAGATGGTGAAGCCCGAATCGCGGCGGGCGTCGCCCTGGGCGTAGAGCTTGCCGACCATGGTCGAGATGATCGGCTTGAACAGGCCGTTGCCGACGATGATCGTGGCCAGGCCGAGCTTGAACAGCGGCTCGCTGGGCAGCGCCAGCAGGAACAGGCCCACCGACATGAACACCGCGCCGACCAGGATCGAGCGCTGGAAGCCGATCAGCTTGTCGGCCACGTAGCCGCCGAAGATCGCGCCGGCGTAGACCAGGGCCAGGTAGGCGCCGTACAGCTCGCTGGCCGGCTTCTCGCCGGCCGCATCGCCGCCGTGGAACTGGGCCACGATGTACAGCACCATCGCCCAGCGGATGCCGTAGAAGGCGAACCGCTCCCAGAACTCGGACATGAACAGCATCCACAAAGGCTTGGGATGGCCGAGGATCTGGGCGAATTCAGGGGGCGAAGGCGACTGCGGCGGGGCCGCGACCTTGGGCTCGACGACGTCGGCGCTCATGGAAATCCTTGGAATCTGAAGAGGTTTGCAGGGACGACCGGCCCCCGGAGTGGGCCGAGAATCACCGACGACGGCGCCGGGCGTCAATGCGAGCGGGCCACGGCCGGACCGCCCTGGACCCGGATTTCCCCTGCCGGATCAGTGAGTTGCCTTCGAAACCGGATGCGACGACCGCCGCCCTACCCCGGCCCGATGCTGGTCCGCACCTCGAACAGCTCCGGGAAGAAGGTCAGCTCCAGCGCCTCGCGCAGGAAGCCCACGCCGCTGGAACCGCCGGTGCCGCGCTTGAAGCCGATGATCCGCATCACCGTGCGCATGTGCCGGAAGCGCCAGGTCTGGAACTGGGTCTCCAGGTCCACCAGGTCCTCGCACAGCGAGTACTCGCGCCAGTAGCGGTCGGTGTCCTCGTAGATCCGCTCGAACACCGGCAGCAGGGCCGGGTCGGACACGTGCGGCGCGGTCCAGTCGCGGTCCGGCTCCAGGTACCGGTCCGGCACCGCATGGCCGAAGCGGGCCAGGTAGCGCAGGAATTCCTCGTACAGGCTGGGCAGCTCCAGTTCGCTGCGCAGCCCTTCCTGGCCCTGCGGGTCGTGGGCGAACACCCGGACCATGCCCGCGTTCTTGTTGCCCAGCAGGAACTCGATGGCGCGGTACTGCAGCGACTGGAAACCGGAGGACGGCCCGAGCAGGTGGCGGAAGCCCATGTACTCGGACGGGGTCAGGGTTTCCAGCACCGACCACTGCTCGGTCAGCTGGCGCAGCACCTGCTTGCTCCGCGCCAGTACCTTGCGGCACTGCCACACCTGGTCGGCGCGCAGGAAACCGCGCGCGGCCTGCAGCTCGTGCATCAGCAGCTTCAGCCACAGCTCCGAGACCTGGTGCTGGACGATGAACAGCATCTCGTCGTGGTGCGGCGGATCCGACAAAGGCTGCTGGGCCGAGAGCAGCCGGTCCAGGTGCAGGTAGCCGGCATAGGTCATGCGGCCCTGCAGGTCGGTGTGGATGCCCGGTTCGAGCGGACGCTGGTTCTTGTCGAGGGTCATCGGCGTGGTCGCGGGCGCAGCGTGGGGCGTGCGCGGGCCGGCAAGGGTAACGCAGGCGCCCATCGCGGGCCGGATGCCCACCGCTGTCATCGTCCCGGGGAACTGTCCGCCCGCGCGGCAAGTCCATGGATTGCAAGCCTTGTTGCGCTGCACGGCGGGTTTTAACGGTCCACTCCGTACCATGTGCAACTTTCCCGCTTGCGTTACACAGCGCATGGTGAATACCACGATGACCCTCGCTGCCAGCTTCCAGATCGAGTACCTGCAGTACCTCGGCGCCGACGGCGTCGCGGTCCGCGAGTTCCCGCCGCACCTGCGCGACCCGGCCGCCTTGCTGCCGCTGTTCAAGCGCATGCTGTTCATGCGCAGCTTCGACGCCAAGGCCGTGGCCCTGCAGCGCACCGGCAAGCTCGGCACCTATCCGTCCGCGCTCGGGCATGAGGCCGCCCAGGTCGGGATCGGCGCGGCGATGCGCAGCGGCGACGTGTTCGCGCCCAGCTACCGCGAGATCGGCACCATGTTCGAGCGCGGCGTGCGCCCGCGCGACGTGCTGCTGTACTGGGGCGGCGACGAGCGCGGCAACGACTACCTGCGCGACAGCGATGCGGCGATCGACTTCCCGATCTGCGTGCCGATCTCGACCCAGTGCCTGCACGCGGCCGGCTCGGCGCTGTCGTTCAAGCTGCGCGGCCTGCCGCAGGTCGCGGTGGCTACCTGCGGCGACGGCGGCACCTCCAAGAGCGACTTCTACGCCGCGCTCAATTCCGCCGGCGCCTACACCCTGCCGCTGGTGCTGGCCGTGATCAACAACGGCTGGGCGATCTCGGTGCCGCGCGAGGCCCAGACCGGCGCGGCGACCCTGGCGCAGAAGGGTATTGCGGGTGGCCTGTACTGCCTGCAGGTGGACGGCAACGACCTGGTCGCGGTGCTGGAGGCGATGCGCATCGCCACCGACCGCGCCCGCAGCGGCGAGGGCGGCAGCGTGATCGAGTTCATGACCTACCGCCTGTCCGACCACACCACCGCCGACGACGCCCGCCGCTACCGCGACGAGGCGCAGGTCAAGGACGCCTGGCAGCGCGAGCCGGTTGCGCGCCTGCGCACCTGGCTGACCGCGCAGGGCGCCTGGAGCGAGGCCGAGGAAGCGGCGTGGAAGGCCGAATGCGAGCGCACGATCGCCGCCGAGGTCGACGCCTACCTGGCCACCCCGGTGCAGCCGGTGGAAGCGATGTTCGACCACCTCTATGCCGATCCGCCGCCGGAGCTGCTGGCCCAGCGCGCGGCCGCCATCGCCCTGGACGCGCAGGCGGAGGCCCGCCATGGATGACATCCGCAACGCCCGGCCCGAGGGCGCCCATGCCGGCGCCGCCGCGACCGACCACGGCGGCGATGCCGCCCCGGCCCATGCCACCCGCGGCGGAGGACAGCCGATGACCCCGACCGCCACTCCGATCACCCTGATCGAGGCCATCACCCAGGCCCTGGCCTGGGAACTGGAACACGATCCCTCGGTGCTGGTACTGGGCGAGGACGTGGGCGTGAACGGCGGCGTGTTCCGCGCCACCGCCGGCCTGCAGCGCAGGTTTGGCCCGCAAAGGGTGCTCGACACCCCGCTGGACGAGACCACCATCGCCGGCCTGTCGGTCGGCCTGGCCGCGCAGGGGATGAAGCCGGTGGCCGAGGCCCAGTTCGACGGCTTCGTCTACCCGATGCTCGACCACCTCATCTGCCACGCCGCGCGCCTGCGCAACCGCACCCGTGGCCGCCTGCACTGCCCGATGGTCCTGCGCGTGCCCTGGGGCGGCGGCATCCGCGCCCCCGAGCACCACAGCGAGGCCAACGAGGCGATGTTCACCAACGTGCCCGGCCTGCGGGTGGTGATGCCGTCCTCGCCGCAGCGCGCCTACGGACTTTTGCTGGCCGCGATCCGCGATGCCGACCCGGTGATCTACCTGGAGCCCAAGCGGATCTACCGCCAGTACAAGGAGCAGGTCGCCGACGACGGCGAGGCCCTGCCGCTGGACGTGTGCTTCGTCCTGCGCGACGGCACCGACGTGACCCTGGTGGCCTGGGGCGCGCAGGTGAAGGAAGCGCTGGAGGCGGCCGACGCCCTGGCCGCCGAAGGCATCAGCGCCGAGGTAATCGACGTGGCCACCCTGCGCCCGCTGGACTTCGGCACCATCGCCGAGTCGGTCTCGCGCACCGGCCGCTGCGTGATCGTGCAGGAGGCCCCGCGCAGCGCCGGCTTCGGCGCCGAGATCGCCGCCCGCCTGGCCGAGCATTCGATGTACGACCTGCTCGCCCCGGTGGAGCGCGTGACCGGCTGGGACACCCACATCCCGCTGTTCCGGCTGGAGATGAAGTACCTGCCCAGCGTGGAGCGGATCGTGGCCGCGGCCCGGCGCGCGCTGGCGCACGGCTGAGCCGCGCGCCGTACACCCGCCACCGCCTACCCTCTTCCCGGCGCGGCCCGGCCGCGCCTGCAACGACCTGCCAGGGACATCCGCATGAGCGAACACAAGACCTTCCACCTGCCCGACCTGGGCGAAGGCCTGCCGGACGCGACCATCGTCGAGTGGTTCGTCAAGGAAGGCGACAGCATCCGCCTGGACGAGCCGCTGGTGTCGATGGAGACCGCCAAGGCCGTGGTCGAGGTGCCCTCGCCGGTCTCGGGCAAGGTGCTGAAGCTGGCCGGCGACGCCGGCGCGGTGATCGCCACCGGCGCGATGCTGGCGCAGTTCGAACTGGACGCCTCGCAGCCGCAGCGCGCCGAAGGCCAGGACACCGGCCACCGCCACGGTGGTGGCCATGCGGCGGGCGCACCGGCGTCCGCAGCGCCGTCCGCGGCCTTGGCCGCGGACGAGGGCGAACGCGACGACGCCGGCACCGTGGTCGGCGCGATGCAGAGCTCCAACGCCGTGCGCCACGAACAGGCGATCTCCGTCGGCGGAGTGAAGGCGATGCCCGCCGTGCGCGCACTGGCGAAGAAGCTGGGCGTGGACCTGGCGCGCGTGCGCGCGACCGGCGCCGACGGCACCGTCACCCTGGCCGATGTGAAGCAGGCCGCCGCCTCGCCTTCGGCCCTGCTCCCCTCTCCCACGGGGAGAGGGGTCGGGGGAGAGGGTCCGACGGAGGCAATCCTGGGACCGGTTGCTTCGCCGGCTACCACACCCTCTCCCCAACCCCCGCTCCGCGCCCCGGCCCTCGCGCCAGCGCGAGGGCGCTCCGTGGACTGCGAACCAGTGGTTCGCGAGCAGTCCCCTTCGCCCCACGGGGAGAGGGGCTTTGACTCGCGCACCCCGCTGTCTGCCGCCGGCAAGCCGATGCGCACCCGTCCGCCGGGCGCCGGCGACGCCGCCGCCAGCGGCCAGCCCGAGCAGCTCAAGGGCGTGCGCCGGAACATGGCCCGGGTGATGGCCGATGCCCACAGCAAGGTCGTGCCCACCACCCTGGTCGACGATGCCGACCTGCATGCCTGGATCGGCCGCCAGGACATCACCGCGCGCCTGGTCCGCGCGATCGTCGCCGCCGCGCGCGCGGTGCCGGCGCTCAACGCCTGGTTCGACGGCGAGGCGCTGGCCGTCACCCGCCATCCGCACGTGGACATCGGCATCGCCGTGGATACCGACGACGGCCTGTTCGTGCCGGCCCTGCGCAACGCCGACATGCTCGACGCCGCCGGCATCCGCGCCGGGATCGAGCGCCTGCGCGCGCAGGTGGCCGACCGCAGCATCGCCGCCGGCGAGCTGTCCGGCTACACCATCTCCCTGTCCAACTTCGGCATGTTCGCCGGCCGCTACGCCACGCCGGTGGTGGTGCCGCCGTGCGTGGCGATAGTGGGAGCCGGCCGCCTGAGCCACGACGTGGTCGCGGTGATGGGCGGGATCGAGGTGCACCGCCGGCTGCCGATCTCGCTGACCTTCGACCACCGCGCCGCCACCGGCGGCGAGGCCGCGCGCTTCCTGCGCGCCCTGCTGGACGACCTGGCGCTGCCGCACTGATGGCCGCGCCGCGGTGGACCATGGCCCAGCGAGCGGCCTTGCGTTCGCACGCCGTGCGACCACGGCGCGTATCGTCGGTGCCTTCCCCCCAAGGAGCGCCGCCATGCCGCACCACAGCCGCCTCAGCACCCTGGTCCTGGACTGCAGGGTCGACGACCTGCGCGAGGGCGCCGAATTCTGGAGCAAAGCCCTGGGCAAGCCGGTCGCCAGCCTCGACCAGGACGGCGACGGCAGGTACGCCGAACTGGAAACCGCGGCCGACGAGCCGGTGATCCTCTTGCAGAAGGTCGGGCACGACTCGCGCGTGCACCTGGACATCGAGACCGACGACATCGAGGCCGAGGCGGCGCGGCTGGAAGCGCTGGGCGCCAGGAAGATCGCCTTCGTCAAGCGCTGGTGGGTGATGGAGGCGCCGACCGGGCACCGCTTCTGCGTGGTCCGCCAGCAGCGCGAGCCGTTCGGCCCGCACCTCAACCGCTGGGAATGAGCCGCCGGGATTTCCCCGCCCGCTGACGATCCGGGCCGCACGCCGTCGCGGTCACGGCCGGCCGGTGCCGCGCGCCCGGTCCAGCCAGACCTCCAGGCCCTGGGCATTGAGTTCGATGTCCATCTCCAGCAGCCGCAGCACCGCCGCGTCGTCCAGCGGGCAGGCGTGCGCCTGGGCCCGCTCCAGGTAGTAGCCCGACAAGGCGGCGACCAGCGCCCGGTGCCGGTCCGGGCCACCGTCGCAGGCCTGGGCCAGCGAGACCATCGCATCGATCTGCTCGTGCAGTTCGCCCGCCAGCCGGTCCACGCCGGTGACCCGGCCGTAGTGGGTCAGGTACATCGCCTGCGGCGACTGCGCCAGCATCCGCGCGATCGAGGCCTGCATCGCTTCCGGCTCGAACTGCACCGGCGATGAGGTTGGCAGGATGAAGGCGCCGCGCCCGCTGACCAGTTCGCGGTAGGACAGGCCGAAGGTGTCGCCGGTAAACCAGCTGCGGCTGCGCGCGTCCCACACGCACAGATGGTGGCGCGCATGCCCCGGCGTGTCGATGCACAGCAAAGGCCGCCCCGCCAGGTCGACCACGTGGCCATCGGCGGCGACCACCACGCGTTCGGCAGGCACCGGCGAAAGTTCGCCGTAGTGCTCGGCGAACGCGGCCTCGCCATAGACCGCGGTGGCGCCGGCGACCAGCCGGGCCGGATCGATCATGTGCGGCGCCGCGCGCGGATGCGCGACCAGGCGCGCGTTGGGCAACTGGCCGATCAGGGTGCCGGCGCCACCGGCGTGGTCGAGGTGGGCGTGGGTCAGGATCAGCCAGTCCACGTCCGCCGGCTGCAGGCCGGCGCCCGCGAGCGCCTCCAGCAGCGCCGGCACACTGTGGTTGGTGCCGCAGTCGATGAAGGCCGCCCGCCCGCGCTCGACCACCAGGTAGGCGGCGTCGAAGCGCGGCCGCACGTAGCCGGTGTCGATGGTGTGGATGCCATGCATCGGCGCACCCTCGCCGCCGCCGTCCGGCTCCCGCCGCGGGTGTTCGTGGGAATGGCGACCGTCCATGCGTCCTGGCTCCGGAAAGGCAGCTGGGAACATCCTAGTCAGGCGTTCGCGTGGCAGCGATCCGGCTTTGGTCGTAGAGCCGTGCGATCAATGGCAGCGCGGGTAACGACGGAGCCGGAGCAGCCCGTGCCCGGGGAATGGCGCGAAAGCGCTGGCTTCGGGCGGGGCCGCCGTGCCTTGGGTATTCGGAGCACCGCTTCGGGTGCTTCCGCTCTTCAGGGCTCTACCGTCGTCCCGGCGAACGCCGGGACCCAGCGTCTTTGCTCCCCTTGCTTGTAGGAGCCGGTCTTGCCGGCGACCGCCATGGCGGATACGTCTGCGTGAAACCGGGTGCCAGCGATCCATCCACCTCCACGGTCGCCGGCAAGACCGGCTCCTACAGGTGAAGCAAAACCGGCATCCGAAGGCACGATTCCTAACGCGCGAGCGTCCGCCGTCGCATGGGGGATGGACCAAGTGGCACAGGGATGTGCCACGGCCCTGAGTAAAGACAGGATGTCGTCCCGAAGGGTGGTCCATCCCCCATGTGACGGCGGACCCCCTCCGGAGCCGGCGCAACCCCAGCGCTTCTGCGGTTGCCGTTCGATGGCCACTCGCCCGTGCGCACGCGCGCACCGCCTCATCCCACCCGCTGTCTCCCCGACCAGTTCGGCAGCAGGCGCATGCGCAGCGGGATCGCCAGCGACAGCACCGCCAGGAAGGCGCCGTAGGCGTACAGCACCGCCAGCACCTGGCGCCAGATCGGACCGGCATGCGTGTCCGCCAGGCCGATGCGGTAGCCCCAGTGCATGCTGGCCACGCTCAGCAGCAAAGACAGCACCAGCACCGTCGCGTCGAACAGCCGCCGCGCCGCCGGCCGCGGCTGCCGCGGGAACAGCCAGTACAGTCCGCCGAGCACCGCGAACCAGGGCAGGAACAGCAGCAGGGACAGCCAGGCCACGGCGCTCAGTCCTGCGCCGCTTCGGCATCGGCCAATGCCCGCAGGGCGGCCAGCAGCTCGTCCACTCCGGCCAAGTCCTCGCCGAGCACGCCGATACGTTCGCCCAGCAGGCCGACCGCGCGCTGCTCCAGCTCGTGCAGCGCGTCCAGCCCCTCGCGCCTGAGCCGGGCGATCACCTGTCCCGCTTCGCGCGGCGAGGCGTGGCCATCGCCCTGCAGCAGCAGGCGGCCGTCGCCGTCGACCAGCTTGAAGTGGAAGCGGCCGTCGGCCTCGCGGTACTGCTTGATCTGCGGCAGCTTCGCCGCGGCCCTGGCCTTGCCGCCGTCCTGCCGCAACGGGACCGAGAACGGCCCCAGCCCGACCGCGCGCTGCAATCCATCGAGCAGGGGCACGGTGACGTCGCGGGCCTTGCGCGCGCCTTCCAGCAGGATCTCCTCCAGCTGCGCCGGCCGGGCGATCAGCTGCGCGTACTGCTCGCGCATCGGCGCCACGGCCTCGTCCACCAGGGCGAACAGCCGCTGTTTGGCGTCGCCCCAGCCGATGCCCTCGGCGAAGGCGTGGCGCATCTCCTCGGCCTGGTGCACGGTGGCGAAGGCCTGGTACAGCTGGAACAGGGCCGAGCCCTCGGTCTCCTTCGGCTCGCCCGGCGCGCGCGAGTCGGTGACGATCGACATCACCAGCTTCTTCAGCTCGGCCGGTGGCGCGAACAGCGGGATGGTGTTGTCGTAGCTCTTGGACATCTTGCGCCCGTCCAGGCCGGGCAGAGTCGCCACGTTCTCGTCGATCTGCACTTCCGGCAGCACCAGCGGCTCGCCGCCCTGCCCGGTGGCCGCGCGCCAGGCGTCGCCGTAGAGGTGGTTGAAGCGCTGGCCGATGTCGCGCGCCATCTCGATGTGCTGGATCTGGTCGCGGCCCACCGGCACCTTGTGCGCGCCGAAGGCCAGGATGTCGGCGGCCATAAGTACCGGGTACATGTACAGGCCGGCGTTGACCCCCGCATCCGGGTCCTCGCCCGCGGCCGCGTTCTTGTCCACCGCGGCCTTGTAGGCGTGGGCGCGATTGAGCAGGCCCTTGGCCGCCACGCAGGTCAGCAGCCAGGTCAGCTGCGGGATCTCGACGATGTCCGACTGGCGGTAGAAGGTCACCTTCTCCGGGTCCAGGCCGCAGGCCAGCCAGGTCGCGGCGATCTCCAGGCGCGAGCGGGCCACCCGCGCCGGGTCGTCGGCCTTGATCAGGGCGTGGTAGTCGGCCAGGAAGAAGAAGCTCTCCACCCCGGGCGCGCGCGAGGCGGCGATCGCCGGGCGGATGGCGCCGGCGTAGTTGCCCAGGTGCGGGGTGCCGGTAGTGGTGATGCCGGTGAGGACGCGGACGGTCATGGCGATTGCGGCGGGAAAGACCGGCCGATTCTACCCCGCCGCCTGCGGCGGGCCTGCGTGCCGATGCCCGCAACCCCATCCGCCGCGCCCGTGCGTTGGTTCCGGCAACGCCCTCCCGGACCGCCGCCATGCAACCGCTCCGCCTCTCTTCCCGCGCCGTCCTGCTGCCGACCCTGCTCGTGCTGGCCTCCTTGCTGTGCCTGCCTGCGGCCCGTGCCGGCACCCTGCGCCGCCCTGCGCCCGCGGTCGAGCTGGACGTGGTCGACCGCCACAGCGGAACGGTGCTGCCGCAATACCGCCATGCCGGCCGCACCTGGCTGCCGGGCGAGCCCGGCCACGCCTACGCCCTGCGCCTGCGCAACACCCGTCCGCAACGGCTGCTGGTGGTGCTGTCGGTGGACGGGATCAACGCGATCGATGGCCGCACCGCCGACGTCCACCAGGCCGGCTACGTGCTCGAACCGTGGCAGACCCTGGAAGTGGCGGGCTGGCGCAAGTCGCTGGATGCGGTGGCGCAGTTCATGTTCGTCGATCCCGGCGCCAGCTACGCCGCGCGCACCGGCCGGCCGGACAACCTCGGCGTGATCGGGATCGCGGTGTTCGCCGAACGCGCGCCCCATGGCGGGATCGCGCGTGTCGCGACGTCCGGCGATGCACCCAGGGAACGTGCGGCGGCGCCCGCCCCGGTCAGCGCCCAGGCAGGCATGGAAGCCGAGGACGCGGTCAGGCCGGAGGCTGGCGGCTACTCGCAGCGCACGCTGCCCTCCACCCGCCTGGGCACCGGACATGGCTCGATCGAGCACGCGCCCGCCCTGCAGGCGCGCTTCCAGCGCGAGGCCGGTCCGTTGCAGGTGACCGAATTGCGCTACGAGAGCCGCCTGGGCTTGCTGGCCCGCGGCATCCGGCTCGATCACGGCCATCCGCTGGCGGATGCGCCGCGGGCCTTCCCCGGCGGCTTCGTCCCCGATCCGCCGGACTGGCGCGACTGACGCACGTCAGCTGTCCTGCATCAGCTCCGGGAAATGAGGAAGGCGGCAGAGAAACCTCCGCCGCCTTCCTTGGTGATGCAGGCGAGCATCAGTGGCGATAGCGCTCGTCCAGGCTACGCTCGAAGTCGCGCACTTCGGTTTCGGCGCGGTCCTTCTCCCAACCATAGCGCTCCTGCAGCTTGCCGGCCAGGTAGTTGGCGTTGCCCTCGGCGACGTCGAAATCGTCGTTGGTGAGGTCCCCCCACTTGGCCTGCATCTGGCCCTTCAGCTGCTTCCAGTTGCCGGCGATGATGTCGCGGTTCATGTGCTGCTCCTTCTGTCTGGTCGGAGGAAAGAAGCGGCGGGTCTTCCCGCCGCAGGTCCAGATTGCCGGAGCGCGTGTTGCGGGCGGGTCCAGCGGGCGTCAAGTCGAAGTTAGGCGGCCGGCGGCCCATCCCCATAAACGGACGGGGCCGGGAATGACCCGGCCCCGTCGGCTTCCGGCACTGGACCGGAGCGCAGGATCAGCACTTGCCGTCCTTGCAGTCCTGGGCCTTGTCCTCGATCTTCTCGCCGGCCTTCTGCACGTCCTTGCCGGCGCCGGCCATGGTGTTGCAGGCCGACAGCATGGACACGGAGAACAGGCTCAGCAGGGCCAGGGCGATGATGCGCTTCATGGTGAACTCCTCGTGACGGTTGGGCCGCACGCACCGGGTGCGGCGGTGGCGCCAATCTCGCCGCGCCTCCGTCGAACCGGCGTGAATCCGCCGCCGGCCGTGCCGCAACGGTTCAGTCGCGCATCAGCGTGGATTTGCCAAACAGGCTCTCCACCAGGTCCACCGCCAGCTGCGCGGTGCGGTTGCAATGGTCCAGCGCCGGATTGAGCTCGACGATGTCCAGCGAGCCCATCCGCCCGCAGTCGGCGATCATCTCCATCACCAGCTGCGCCTCGCGGTAGTTGGGGCCGCCGGGCACGGTGGTTCCCACGCCGGGGGCGATGCCCGGGTCGAGGAAGTCGACGTCGAAGCTCACGTGCAGGTGGGTGTCGGCGTCAACCCCGTCCAGGGCCTGCTCCATCACCCGCTTCATCCCGATCTCGTCGATGTAGCGCATGTCGTAGATGTCCAGGCCATGCTGCTTGACCAGGCGCTTCTCCTCCGGATCGACCGAGCGGATGCCGATCTGGCGGATCTGGTCCGGGCGCATCGCCGGCGCGTAGCCGCCCAGGTGTGTCAGCGCCTGCGGTCCCAGCCCGCACAGGCAGGCCACCGGCATGCCGTGGACATTGCCCGAAGGCGTGACCGCGCTGGTGTTGAAGTCCGAATGCGCGTCCAGCCACAGCACCCGCAGCTTGCGGCCGGTGTCGCGGCAATGGCGCGCCACCGCGGTGATCGAGCCGACCGCCAGGCAGTGGTCGCCGCCGAGCATCACCGGCATGCGCCCGTCGCGTAGTTCGCGCAGGCTGGCCAGCATCAGCGCGCGGTTCCATTCCACCACCTGGTCGAGGTGGCGGTAGCCGGCGTCTGGCGGCTGCCAGGGATTGGCCGGGCCGGCCAGGTTGCCGCAATCGCGCACCTCCACCCCGCGCGCGGCCAACGCGTCGCCGATGCCGGCGATGCGCAGGGCCTCCGGCCCCATCGACGCGCCGCGGTGGCCGGCGCCGATGTCGGTGGGGACGCCGATCAGGGAAACGGGTGGATAGCTGCGGGCCATGCGGTACTGCTCCAGCGAAGTGAGGCGGCAAGTCTAGCCAGCGCCCATGACCGGTACGCGCCGCATCGCAACAGGGGCCGGTTTTCCGACGCCGGTTTCACGGTCGCGCTGATATTCCTGGCGCATGGACGCACTGCCCGCCTCGACCCTCGCCTCGCCGACTCCGCTGCCGTCCGCCGCCGCGGCGGCCCTGGATATCTGTCCTGGCGAGGCGGCACCGCCGCCGTTCAACGTGCCACTGACCCTGCTGGCGCAGGCCGGCCCGTTCGGCGCGGTCGACCTGTTCCACGGTTTCCACGACGGCGAGACCTGGTACGCCTACGACCTGCCCGCCTCCGGCGCCGGCTGGCAGGTACTGGCGTGGCAGCGGGGGTTCGGGCCGTGCCCGCCGACCCTGCCGGCCGGCGTGCGCCTGGACATGCCGGCGATGCTGGTGCCGGTATGCCCCTCGCTGCCGTAACGGGCACGGGGACGCCGCAGGGATGGTGCCGCTTATCCGATTCGAACGGATGACCTACCGCTTACAAGGCGGTTGCTCTACCAGCTGAGCTAAAGCGGCGACGGCAAAGGCGCGGGAATTCTAGCGCAGCGCGCCCGCGGCGCCGGCCGCCGGCTGCGGCAGCTGGCATTCGCCGGTGCCGACGTCCGGCAGGCGCGCGCGCACCGCTTCGGCACGCGTGGTCTGCAGTTCCAGCCACCACTGCGAAGGTTCGGTCCGGCCCTGGGGGCGCAGTTGGACGGCGAAGCCGGCCGCGCGCAATGCCTGCAGCCGCTGCTCGGCGCCCTGCCGGCTGCGATAGGCGCCCAGGGCGATGGCGTTGGCCTCCGCGCCGGGCCCGAGCACCAGCAGATCCTGGAACCCGGCCGCGGCCAGGCGCGCGGCCGTGGCCTGGGCGGCGTCGCGATCGGCGGCGGGCGGCAGCAGCACCCGGTAGCCGGCGGCGGCTCCGGGGACTTCCTCGAGCGTGCCGGCGCGCAGCAGGCCCTCCAGCGCCGCCTGCGCGGCGACGGCGGCATCGCGGTCGGCGAAGGGGCCGGCGCGCAGGCACTGCACGGGACCTTCCGCGGCCACGGGCGCAGCGGGTGCGGTCGCCACCGGCCTGGCCCCCACCAGTTCCAGCGGTGCCCCGCCGGCCGTCGACGCCAGCACCTGGTAGGGCGGCGGCGGCGGACGCGAAAGCCACCACGCGGCCACGCCGAGGTTCAGGGCCAGCAGGACGACGATCAGGGCGCGTACGAGCATGGGCGGCGGCGTGGCGGGGTCGCCGGATTCTAGGGCCTGTCGTCGCCGTTCGCGTGCGCCCACAGCGCCAGGCCCTCGAGCACCAGCGCCGGATGCGGGCGCGCCTGCGGCAGCCAGGGCTGCAACGCCGGCGCACCGCCGCCGTGCAGCAGCAAGGCCGGAGTCCGGCCCAGGCGCGCGGCGGCCTCGCGCAGGGAACGCTCGATCAGCGCCACCGCCGCGCCGTCGCAGCCGGAGGCCAGCGCGTCTTCGGTGTCGTCGGCGAACTCGCGGTAGCGGCCGCCGCCGGCCGGCAGCTGCGCCGCGCGCTGGTACAGGGCCTGCCGCATCAGGGTCGGCGAGGCGGCGATGCGGCCGCCGTGGTGGACGCCGTCGGCGTCGAGCAGGTCGATGGTCAGGGCGGTGCCGACCCCGGCCACCAGGGCGTCGCCGCCGGCCGCGCGCGCCCCCAGCAGGGCCAGGAAGCGATCCACGCCCAGCTTCGCCGGTTCGGCGTAGGCCACCCGCACGCCGGCGCACTCGGCCCGGGTCTGCGCCACCTGCACCTGCTCGAAGCGTTGGCGCAGCAGGGTCAGCACCTGGGTGGTCAGGGCCGGCGCGGCGACGCTGGCCAGCCAGGCGCGGCGCCCGCGCGGCAGGGGGCCGTGGCTGGCATCGCCTGCGGCCAAAGCGTCGGCGCCGTGCGGCCAGGCCAGGACCTCGCCGATGCCGCCGCCCGGATGCCAGGGCGCGGCCTTGAAGCGGGAATTGCCCAGGTCGAACAGCCAGTCGCTCATCGCGTCCTCACGCTCACTTCGCCGGCATGGAAGATCCGTTCGCCGGCCGCGGTCGCCACCCGCAGCCCGCCATCGGCCGCCAGGCCGGCGGCGCGGCCCGAGGCGACCTCGTTGCCGGCTGAGGTGACCCGCACCTCGCGTCCGGCCAGCACGTCCAGCGCCGCGTAGCGCGGCAGGAACGGCGCCAGCCCGTCGCGGTCGAATGCGTCCAGCGCCGGAACCAGCGCCGCCAGCACCGCGGTGGCCACCGCGGTGCGCGCCGGCGGCGGGTCCGCGCCGGCCAGGGTCGCCAGGTCGGTCCAGGGCTGGTCGATGGCCGCGGCCGTGGTGGCCGGCAGGCGTACGTTGATGCCGATCCCGATCACAGCCTGCACCGGCCCGCCGTGCTCGCCGCCGCCCTCGACCAGGAGCCCGGCCAGCTTGCGGCCATCGGCGACCAGGTCGTTCGGCCATTTCAGCCCGGCCTGGGCGAATCCCAGCCCGCGCAGGGCTTCGGCCACCGCCACCCCGGCCACCAGGCTCAGCCCGCCCAGCCGGGCCAGGCCGCCGGCGAAACCCCGGCGCAGCGACAGGCACACCTGCGCCCCCAGCGGCGAGGCCCAGGCCCGGCCCAGGCGGCCGCGGCCGGCGGTCTGGCGCTCGGCCAGCAGCACCGCCACCCCGGTCGCGGGCGGCGGCCGGCGCAGCAGTTCGCTGTTGGTCGAGTCCAGGCTCCAGGCCACCTCCAGCGACGCCAGCGAGGCCGCCACCGCAGCCGGCAGGGCGGCGCGCAGGGCCTGGGCGTCCAGCAGGTCCGGCGTCCGCGCCAGCGCATAGCCACGGCCCGGGCGGGCCTCGATCTCGACCCCGGCCGCGCGCAACGCCCGGATCCGCTTCCAGCCCGCGGCGCGGGTGACCCCCGCCTCGCGCGCCAGCGCGTCGCCGGACAGGCCGCCGGCCCCCAGCCGCAGCAGCAGATCGCGATCGTCCATTGCACTCCTCGGGGCGGGGCGGCCGGTCCGGCGGCCCGCGGCAGGCGCCGATTATCGCCCGCCGCGGCGGACCCGGCCCAGCCACATGCCGGCGACCGCCGGCCGCGCTATAGTCGGCGCTCCGCTCCGGTCGATGGACCCGACGATGCGCCGCCTGGCCCTGGCCCCGCTCGTGCTGCTGCTCGCTGCCCCGGTGTGCCAGGCAGCCGACACCGAATCCGACGCCGCCCCGAAGAAGGGCGCCTGCGTCTACGTGCGCCCGGCCGCCACCGGCAACGCCTCCAGCGAAGGCGACGTCCCGCAGGCGCGCCCGGCTACCCCGCCGGTGGCGCGCAGCACCCCGCGGCCGGCCGCCAGCAGCGGCGGCGGCGATGCCGCCGACACCGTCCAGGTCCGTCCGCGCGGCCCTCGCTGGCACAGCTTCCTGCCGGGCATGTTCCGCTGATCGGTTCGCTCCTCCGCCGGCTGCGGCCGCGCCCACCCGCCATCGACGACGCCCTCTGGGACGCGGCCTGCGCGCGCCTGCCCTGGGTCGCCGCGCTCGATCCCGCCCGCCGCGAACGTCTGCGCCCGCTGGCCGCCCGCTTCCTGCACGAGAAGACCATCACCCCGCTGGACGGCCTGGAACTGGCCGCCGGCGAGAGCGTGCTGCTGGCCGCCCTGTGCTGCCTGCCCCTGCTGGAATTCGGCGGGAACGGCCTGCACGGCTGGTCGCAGCTGCTGGTCTATCCCGAAGCGTTCCGGGTGCGGCGCAGCCACGTCGACGCCGCCGGCGTGCTGCACGAATGGGACGACGAGCTGATCGGCGAAGCCTGGGACCACGGCCCGCTGATCCTGTCCTGGGCCGACGTCCAGGCCGACCTGGAAGAGCCCGACGCCGGCTACTGCGTGGCCGTGCACGAGATGGCGCACAAGCTCGACGTGCTCGACGGCGAACTGGACGGCACCCCTTTGCTGCCGGCGCGCTGGCAGCGCGAATGGGCGCGCGACTTCCAGCAGGCCTACGACGCGTTCTGCGCCGAGGTGGACGCCGGCCGCGAGACCGCGATCGACCCGTACGCGGCCGAGGCGCCGGAGGAGTTCTTCGCCGTGGCCAGCGAATACCACTTCACCGCGCCGGCCCTGCTGCGGGAACGGATGCCGGCGGTGGCCGCGCACCTGGCGCGGTTCTACGGGCCGTCGCCGCTGCTGTAGGGCCGCTCACAGCCCCGGCGGCAGGGTCACCTCGAACCGCGCCCCGCCCAGCTCCTGCGAACGCGTCACCTGCAGCTCGCCGCGGTAGTCGCGGACCAGGTCCTGCACGATCGACAGGCCGATCCCGTGGCCCTGCACCCGCTCGTCGCCGCGCACCCCGCGCTGCAGCACCTTGGCCACGTCCTCCGGCGCGATCCCCGGACCGTCGTCGTCCACCGCCAGCAGCAGGCCCGCCCGACGGTTGGGCGCCGCCGGTCCCGGGCTGGCGGTCAGCAGGACCCGCTTGCGCGCCCACTTGAAGGCGTTCTCCAGCAGGTTGCCCAGCAGTTCCTGCAGGTCGCCGGCCTCGCCGTAGAACTGCACTCCCGGCGCCACCTCGAACTCGCACAGCACCCCCTTGCCCGCGTACACCTTCTCCAGCCCGCGCACGATCTCCTCGGCGGTGGACTCGATCGGCACCGGCGCCGAGAACAGCTTGTGGCCGCCGGAGGCCGCCCGCGCCAGCTGGTAGGAGACCAGGTCGTTCATGCGCTTGAGCTGGATGTCCAGCTCCTCGCGCAGGACCGCCTCGCGCGGCCCCTCGCCGGCGCCGGCGTCCAGCTGCGTGCGCAGCACCGCCAGCGGCGTCTTCAGGCTGTGGGCCAAGTCGGCCAGGGTGTTGCGCTGGCGCTCCAGGTGCTCGCGCTCGGAATCGATCAGCGCGTTGATGCTCTCGGTCAGCGGCTCCAGTTCGCGCGGATGGCGTTCGCTCATCCGCTGCAGCTGGCCGCGCTGGACCCGCACCAGCTCGGCGATCACCCGCTGCAGGGGGCGCAGGCTCCACTGCAGGATCACCGCCTGCAGCAGCAGCAGGATCAGCCCGGCGCCGCCCAGGTAGATCCACAGCGCGCCGCGGAACACCCGCACCTGCGCCGCCAGGGTCTGGGCGTCCTCCATCACGTAGATGGTGTAGGGGAATTCAGCTTCCGGCTCGCGCTCGGCCCAGATCAGGCCGATGCCGTAGCGGTAGACCTCGCCCTCGCTGCCGTCGATCTGGGTGATCGCCAGCGGCCCCTCGAAGCGCTCCTCGCGCGCGGTCAGCATCCCGCTCACCTCGGGCAGCAACGGGCCCTCGGCCGAGAGCGAGGCCCAATGCCCGCTGGGCAGCACCACCTCGGCGTAGAGGCCGCTGCCGGGGCGGTGGAAGCGCGGGTCCGGGCCCAGCTCGGGGGTGTAGAGCGAACCGTCGCGGCCGAAGTCGATGCTGTCCGCGTACGCCATGGCGTAACTCTTCAGCCGCTGGCGCAGGTTGTTCTCGGCGGTCTCGGCGAACGCCCGGTCCAGGGCGAAGCCGGCCAGCATCAGGAACGCCAGCAGGCCCAGGCTGGCGGCGGTGAGCTGCCGCGCCTTGAGCGAACGCGACCGCCAAGGCCGGAACCGGGGACTGCCCTTCACCTGGCGGACGCCTTCGGCCGGTGGCTCAGCCGTCGGTGCGCGCAATCGCGAAGCGGTAGCCGCGGCCGCGCACGGTCTCGATCGGCTTCAGCTCGCCGTCCGGATCCAGCTTCTTGCGCAGGCGGCCGATGAAGACCTCCAGCACGTTGGAGTCGCGGTCGAAGTCCTGCTGGTAGATGTGCTCGGTCAGGTCGGCCTTGGAGACCAGTTCGCCGGCATGCATCATCAGGTACTCGAGCACCTTGTACTCGTAGCTGGTGAGGTCGACGTTGCTGCCGTTGACGCTGACCGTCTGCGCGGCCAGGTCCAGGGCCACCGGGCCGCACTCGAGCACCGGCTTGCTCCAGCCGGCGGCGCGGCGGACCAGGGCGTTGAGCCGGGCCAGCAATTCCTCGACGTGGAAGGGCTTGACCAGGTAGTCGTCGGCGCCCTGCTTCAGGCCCTCGACCTTGTCCTGCCAGCTCGAGCGCGCGGTCAGGATCAGCACCGGGAAGTTCTTGCCCTCGTCGCGCAGGGCCTTGACCAGTTCCATGCCCGACATCTTCGGCAGGCCGAGGTCGATAATGGCCACGTCGAAGGGCACCTCGCGGCCCATGTACAGGCCTTCTTCGCCGTCCTGCGCGGCGTCGACCGCGAAGCCCTCGCGCTTCAGGCGCGCGGCCAGCGTTTCGCGCAGCGGCGCTTCGTCTTCGACCAGAAGGATTCGCATGCACTCTCCCTGAGTTGCAGTGTTCGTGGAGTCCGGACGATGCCGGACCGGCGGCCCATGGTCTAGGGTTCGTCGTTATCGTCGCGTCGCGGGACCGCCGGCACGTGCCGCAGCCGTTCCCCCGGCCCCGGGTCATCCATATAGCGGACCCGGCCGCGATCGTCCATGTACTTGATGCGGCTGATGTTGCGGCCCTCGAACGGGACCAGCTCGGCGCCCAGGATCTGGCCGCCGGTGCGGCGCTGGACCCGGCGCACGGCCTCCGACAGCGAGCGGCGCGGATCGCCCTGGGCCTGACGCTCCATCGCCCGCTCCCGGGCCTCGCGCGGGTCCATCGCCCGCGGCTCCAGTCCACGCATCGGCGGGCCGCGCTCGGCGCCGCGCGGGGCGGCCAGCCGCGCGCCCGGATCGTCCACGCCCTGCTGCGCGCCGGCCACCAGCGGCAGGGCGAGCGACAGCGCGACGATGGCGAAGCGGCGAAGCAGGCGGGACATCGATCTCATCCGGAAACGGACAGGACGCCTGTTGCGGGAACCCGGAAGGGAACCGGTGGCAGGCGCTGCTGGATGGAAATGTTCGTTAGAAACCAGTGAATCCGGTCTGAACTTATCCACATCCCGGCGCCCGCCGTTCAGTCCCGTCCCCATTCTCACCGGCGCTCACCAGATCTCCGCCACGCAGCAGCGCAGCGATCCGCCGGCCGCCTCGATCGCCGCCAGCGGCACCGCCGCGACCTCGAAGCCGGCCGCGGCCAGCACCGCCCGCTGCTCCGGGCGCAGGCTGGCGGCCGCCACCGCACTCATCCATGCCCGCCGCGGCGACAGGGCGATCGCGTTGGCGGCGAACGCGGCCTGCTGGCCGCGGTCCAGGACCACCGCGTGCGGCGCGTACAGGCCGGCGATGGCCGCGGCCACCGCCGGATCGGCGAAGCCGGCCGGGCTGACCAGGACGGCGCGCCCGGCCAGCACGGCCAGGACCACGTTGGCGTGGTACTCGCCGGGGGCCAGGTCGAACAGCAGGGTCGCGCGCAGGCCGAAGGCTTCGTGCATCAGCCGGGCGCCGGCCTCGTCGCAACGCTCGGACAGGCCGCAGTAGCCCAGGCCGCGGGCGCGGTCGATCACCAGCGAGCCGGTCAGCTCGCACGGGTGCGGCTGCTGCGACAGGTCCAGTTCCCGGCAGCCGAGCACGCCGGTGAAGAAGCCGCGGATGTCGGCCCGTGCCGCCTCGCGCTGGCGCACCGGATGGCGCATGCGCCCGACCAGCAGCCGCGGTCCGTCCGGTCCACGCGCGGTGGCGAAGACGTTGTTCGGGAACAGCGCGTCCGGGCTGGCCGGATCGCCCGGGAACAGGATCACCGGCAGGTCGTCGGCCAGCGCCTTCTGCAAAGCACGGTGCTCGGCCAGGGCCGCGTCCGGGTCGAAGCCGTCGGCGGCGGCCATGTAGCGGTTGTCCGAGGCCGACTCTTCGGCGCGGGCGAACCCCTCCGGCGCGATCAGGAACGCGGCGCGCGGTACGGCCGGGCCGAAGTCGGTTGCGCAGCCAGCGGCGAAGGCCCGGAAGGCGTCCGGATCGCGGCTGATCATGCCGCCGCGCGCCGCGCGGTGGTGGCGTCCAGTGCCTGCTCCACCAGTTCCCAGCCGACGCCGGCGCGGTGCGCGCCCTCGCTCAGCACCTGGCGGAACGCGCGCCCGCCCGGCTGGCCGTGGAACAGGCCAAGCACGTGCCGGGTGACGTGCTTGAGCGCCACCCCGCGCGCGAGTTGGGCCTCGACGTAGGGCTGCAGGGCGCGCAGCAGCTCGCCGCGTTCGCGCAGGGGCCCGCCGTAGAGGGCCGCGTCCATCCGGTGCAGCTCGTAGGGATCGTGGTAGGCGGCACGGCCGACCATCACCCCGTCGACGTGGGCCAGCTGCGCCTGCGCCTGCTCCAGGGTGGCGATACCGCCGTTGACCAGCACCTGCAGGTCGGGGCGCTCGCGCTTGAGCCGCCAGGCCCAGTCGTAGCGCAGCGGCGGCACCTCGCGGTTCTCCTTCGGTGAAAGCCCCTGCAGCCAGGCGTTGCGGGCGTGGACCACGAAGGTCCGGCAGCCGGCGGCGGCGATCGCATCGACGAAGGCGGCGAAGCGTTCGTACTCGTGGTCCTGGTCCACGCCCAGGCGGCACTTCACCGTCACCGGTACGTTGCTGGCGGCGGCGGACATCGCCGCCACGCATTCGGCCACCAGCGCCGGCTCGCGCATCAGGCAGGCGCCGAAGCGCCCGGCCTGGACCCGGTCTGACGGGCAGCCGCAGTTGAGGTTGATCTCGTCATAGCCCCATTGCGCGCCGATCCGCGCCGCCTGTGCCAGCACCTCCGGCTCGCTGCCGCCCAGCTGCAGGGCGACGGGATGCTCGACCGGATCGAAACCGAGCAGGCGCTCGCGGTCGCCCAGGACCACCGCGTTGGCGTGGACCATCTCGGTGTACAGCCGCGCATGCGGCGCCAGCAGGCGGTGGAACGCCCGGCAGTGGCGGTCGGTCCAGTCCATCATCGGCGCCACGGACAGGCGCGCGGAGGCCGCGTAGCGGGCAGCGGCCTGCGGGTTCGACGGATGTTCCGGGGTGTCGGCGACGCCCATGCGGGGACTGGCTCCAGCGGTGCGGATTCCGCCACGGCCGGCAGCGCACCGGAACCCGGGATGCTGCGGTCCGGTGCCCATGCACGCCGGCATGCGGAAGGGGCCGCTAGGTTACACGGCCCTCGCCCCATCGCGGCCTCTCCGGCCCGCGTCCGTTCACGTCAAGGCCCGGCCCGTGGGCAGGCGCCTGCCCGCGAGGCGGTCGCGGCCGCTACTTAGTAGTGCAGGCCCAGTTCCGCCACGTGCGGGCGATGGACCGCGTACAGCTCCTGGAATTCCTCCTCGGCCAGCTCGTCGGGCGCGTACACCGCCACCGGCGGCCAGTCGCGGCCGGCCTGCGGCAAGGGCGTGCGCGGCCCGGCGCGCAGGGACACGCTGCGGCCGTTCCAGTCGAGCACCAGCGGCGCCTCTCTCCACTCGGCACGCTCCCAGCGCTGGTCGTCGTAGAGCAGGATGACGGTGATCATGCGTGGCACCTCCCTCGGATGCGGTTCGTGCATTGGCGCCGGGCGCTCACGGTCCGGCCTCGCGCTCGCGTTCGCGCAGCGCACGCACCAGCGCGGCATCGGGCCGCAAAGGCCGCGCCCAGCGCCGGTAGCTGTCGGCCAGCGCCAGGCGCAGCCGGGCGAAGGCGGCGGCATCGGCCCCGGCCTCTTCCGCCACCCGCGCCCAGTCCGCGTCGGCGCCTGCATGGCTGCGCGCGCGGACCACGTCGCGGCAGCCGGCCTCGATCTCGCGCGCCAGGAAACAGGCGAACCACGCGTCGCCGGCACGCCAACCCGGCTGCTGCAGCAGGCTGCGGACGTAGGCGCGCGGGACGCCGGCGTAGCGTTCGATCTCGGCGAGGAAGGCCTCCGGATGGCGCGCGGCGTAGACGTCGATGTCGGCCAGGCGTCCGTCGAGCCAGGCATCGCCACTGGCGTAGGGCGCCGGCGTCGCGGTGCCTTCCGGTTCCTGCACCGCCATCGCCACGGGCATCGCCAACAGCAGCCAGGACGCCAGCGCCATCGCGGCGAACCACGGCCGCGAGCGAAGGCGGTGGCCATGCGATGGATGGCGAAAGCGCGGCGGAACCATGCCCCGATTCTGCCCCAGGTACGGCGACGCTGTCAGGACGCACGGATGCTGGATGCGACGGAGCCCCGCAGTGCGGGGCCCCGATCGGTGTGGCAGTGGTAGCGGAACGTCTCAGTCGCGGCCGTGGCCCCGGCCGCGGCCACGGTGGTCGTCATGCCCGCGACCGCGGTCGTGGCGCCAGTCGTTGCGGCCGCGGTCGTCGCGCCAATCGCGGCGGTCGCTGTAGCGGTAGCCGGCGCGGTAATGCGGCGGCGGGGCGTAATGACGCGGCGGCGGCGGGGCGTAGTAGCGCGGCGGCGCATGCACCACCACCGGGCGCGGGGAGTAGCGGTAGTAGACCGGGCGATGCCAGCGGTCGTACTCGATCACCACCGGCTGGTAGTAGCCCTGGTCGTAGTAGTACGGCCGGCCGCTGCGGAAGATCAGGTCGGCCACGTCCACCAGCACGCGCACCTGCACGTCGGCGGCTTCGGCGCGCGCCGGCAGCGCCAGCGCACCGCCGCCCAGGCCCAGCGCCAGCAACGCGGCGGGCAGCCAGCGGGTCATCGGCCAGCGGTGGATCGATCGGGTGTTCATGGCAACGCTCTCCAGCCGGGGTGTGGGAGTGACGTTGCAGTGAAACGGGTGAACGTGGATTTAACCGCGCCGGCTGAAAACGTTACCGGCACATGCGCCGATTCCGGCGCATTCATCCGCCATTTCGCGTCAGCCCGCGGCGCCTGCCGCGATCCGGCGCACCGCTTCCGGCAGCTGCGGCGCCGCCTCCACCGCCAGCACCCGCGGATGCGCCTCGGCCAGGCCGTGCTCGGCCTCGTGCGCCCAGGTGATGGCGTAGGGCACGTGCACGCCCCAGCCGCCCAGCCGCACCACCGGCTCGATGTCCGAGCGCAGCGAGTTGCCGACCATCACGAACTGCGAGGCGTCGATCCCGAACTCGGAAAGTACCCGCGCGTAGGTCGGCGGATCCTTTTCCGAGACGATCTCGATCCGCGGGAACAGGTCGGCCAGGCCGGAGGCGGCGATCTTGGCCTCCTGGTGGAACAGGTCGCCCTTGGTCACCAGCACCACCGGCCACTGCGAGGCGATCTCCGCCACCGCCTCGCGAATGCCGTCGAGCAGTTCCACCGGGTGCTGCAGGGTGGCGCGGCCGATCTCCACCACCTTCTGCAGGTCGCGCGCGGCGATCCGGCCTTCGGTCAGCTCGATCGCCGCCTCGATCATCGACAGGGTCATGCCCTTGACCCCGTAGCCGAACACATCGAGGTTGCGGCGCTCCACTTCCAGCAGGTGACGCAGGGTGCCGGCGTCGTGCAGGTCGATGTAACGACCGATGATCTCCTCGTACTGCTTCTCGGCGCTGCGGTAGTAGTCCTCGCTGCGCCAGAGGGTGTCGTCGCCGTCGAAGCCGACCAGGCGGATGTCGTGCATGGGAGGAGCGCCGCGCAAGATGGGATGTGCAGGATACCGGGATCCGGCTGCGGCGCTTTGTGGCCTGCTGCCGCTCCGCCACGACCCAACCTCCCCTGTTTTGCAGGACAGCGCGCGTCCCCACGATGGATGAAAAGGAGCGGGCCTCTCGGCCCGCTCCGTACGACCCTGCAGCCTGGAGCAGATTATTCCTGCGCGGCGCCGCCGGCCTGCTGCTTCTGGATGTAGCCGCGGTATTCGTCGGCGGTCAGCTCGCCGTCACCGTCGGTGTCGGCCTGGGTGAACACGCTGGACAGGCCCTGGTGGCGGGTGGCTTCCTGCAGGCTCAGGTTACCGTTGCCATCGGCGTCCAGATCGGCCCAGCTCAGGCCCTGGCCGCTGGCGCCGGCCTGGCGCGGCTGCTGCTCGGCCGCGCCGGTGGCGGGCGGCGAAGTCGGCTGGGTCTGCTGCGCGGCGGCCTCTTCCTGCGCGGTCGTGCTCTGCGCGAAGGCCAGCGGCGCGGCGGCCAGCATGCCCAGGACCAGGAGACCGGAAGTGAGGCGGATGGAATTCTTCATGATGTGCTCCTATCGGGTGGAATCGAGCGTGGACGTGTCCATGGAATCAGGCATGGCAGTACACGGCGCCGACCTTGCACCCGGGCGGATGAACCGGATTTGCGCTGCGATCGTGCGGGAAACGCACGCTTAACCACCAGGGTGCGCGAAGCCGCTAGCCGCTTGTTGGCATCGGGTGAGCGTGGCGTTAGCGGCCGGTTCAACCACCGGTCCGGCGGGCGGTCAGGCGGGTCCGTCGACGTCGTTCGACGCGTGCGCGGCGGCCAAGTGCCCGCTGAACAGCCACCAGCCCAGCACCGTGCCCGACATCGCGCCCACTACCTCCAGCAGCACCCGGGTGCCGAGGTTGTCGGCGTCGTGGATGCCGGCCAGTGCAAGCCGCGCATACAGCGGCGACTCCAGCTTGACCATGCCGATGTAGAACAGGCTCCAGGCATCGATGCCGGCGGCGATGGCCACGGCGATCGCCGCGCCCCAGCCGATCGCGTGGCCGACCTTCAGCCCGGTGCGGCGGCAGATCCAGGCCCAGCCGGCATAGACCAGCACCCCGATCAGGAAGGCGATCAGGCCGGCTTCGAGGGCGCCGAGCAGGCCGGTGTGCAGGGGCAGGTTCATGGGCGTGGTGTGGGCGGAAAGGCGCACAGTCTAAACGCGGTGCCGGCGCAACCCGCGCGGGTACCGTCCGCCGCCTCAGGCCTCGTCGTCGCGGCGGGCGAGCAGTTGCAGGTCGCCCTCCTCCACCCGGACCAGGATCGAGATCGGGCGGCAGCAGACCTGGCAGTCCTCCACGTACTGCTGGTCGCCGGCGCTGGCGTCCACCGCCAGCTCGATGCGCTCGCCGCAGTACGGGCATGCGATATCCATCCAGTCCAGCATCAGCGCACCGGGAAATCGTAGGCGGTGCCCGGATCGGGCTCCGGCTTGAGGCTGTAGTGCCACCACTCCTGCGGATAATTGGCCAGCCCCTGCTCGGCCATGGCCGCGCGCAGGCGGTCGCGGTTGGCGCGCTGCGCCGGGTCCAGGCCCGGCGCGTCGGTATGCGCACGCGGATCGAAGAAGTCGAACGGCGTGCCCATGTCCAGCGGCATGCAGCCGCCGGCGGTGCAGCTTTGCAGGGTCAGGTCGACGGTGGCACCGCGGCTGTGGCCGGAAGTCTCGGCGATGTAGCCGGGCATCAGCGCGCGCTTGTCCACGCCCGGATACCAGCGCGCCTTCTGCACCGGGTCGTCGGGCGCGGCCACCCAGCGCACGAAGCTGCGCACCGAATGCGCCGGACGGTAGCAGTCGTAGATGCGCAGTCCATAGCCCTGGGCGCGCAGCCCGGCCTGGACCCGCGCCAGCGCCTCGGCGACCGGGCGCAGCAGCCAGCAGCGGTTGGCCTCGTAGCCGGGCACGGGCGCGCCGGTGAAGTTGTCCTCGCCGGCGTAGCGCATCTCCACGTCGATATCAGGTGCCAGTTCGCGGATATCGACCATGCCGGCGGCGGCCGGGTCGGTGGCCGCGGAAATGCGCGGCCCTTCGCCGGCCCATGCCGCGGAGGCCAGCAGTGACGCGAACGCCGCGAACGCCCACAGGCGGCGGTCAGGGACAGTCGCGGATCCGGGTGAAGGCCAGGTCGGCATAGTCGTAGCTGAAGTCCGCATCCGGGTCGACATGTGACAGGGTCAGGGTAGCGCCATCGCCGGAGGCGGCGGAAGGCGGGTGCAGCCAGGCCTCGGCGTCGATCCCGTCGTCGTCCCAGTCCAGCAGCCAGCGCGCGTCCACCCGCATCAGCCGTCCGTGCATCAGCGGCGAGCGCGCCGAGGCGAAACCGACCCCGGCGCCGCGCGGGCACAGCGCGACCTCGCCGAACCAGGGATCGCGCCAGGTGCCGAGCAGCGACGCCGCCTCGGCGGCGGTGGCCGGCCGCCGCGCGGAAGTATCCGGCAAGGGCTGCGCCGCCGCACGCACGGCACGCTCGCGGTCCAGCAGGTCGGCGTAGTGGTCCACGCCACGCCCGGCCTGAGGATCGGTCCAGCGCTCCTGCAGCGCCTGGCCGAGCGCGGTGCGCGCGGCCTCGGCCTCGCCGTTGACCAGGATCACGAAGCCGCTGCGCCGGTCCGGCAGCAGCACCAGCGAGGAATACATGCCCGACAGGGTGCCGGTGTGGGCGACCTTCCACTGCCCGCGCACGTCCGACAGGCGCCAGCCGTAGCCGTAGGCGCTGAAATGCGTGCCGTCCCACTGCCGCTGGCGCTCGCCCACCGGCATCGGCATGTGCGCGGTCCACACCGCGCGCCTTTGCACGGGCGAGAGCCAGGGATCGGCCGGATCCAGCCAGGCCCGCATCCAGCGCAGCATGTCGTCCACGCCGCAGCGGATGCCGCCGGCGGCCATCGAGGTGATGTCCGGGACCAATGCGGGATCGGCGTCGGCCGGCAGGTTGCGTCCATCCACCCGCCGGTGCGGACGAGCGACGCTGCCGGCCTGGTCCAGCCGCCATCCGCCGACCCGGCAGCCGTCCATGCCCAGCGGTGCGAACACCTCGCGCCGGACCAGGGCATCGTAGGGCTGGCCCGCGGCCGCCGCGGCGACCTCGCCGGCGACTACGTACAGCAGGTTGTCGTAGGCGTAGCCGGAGCGGAAGCTGGTCACCGGCTTCAGGTGCCGCAGGCCGGCGACGATGTCGGCGCGGCCGAAGTCGTTGGGCTCGGGCCACAGCATCAGGTCGCCGGCGCCCAGGCCCAGGCCGCTGTTGTGGATCAGCAGGTCGCGCACCTGCATGTGCGCGGTCACCCACGGATCGTGCATGCGGAACCGCGGCAGGTATTTCGTCACCGGATCGTCCCAGCGCAGCCGGCCCTGGTCGACCAGCCGCGCCAGCACCGCGGCGGTCATGGCCTTGGTGTTGGAGGCGATCTTGAACAGCGTCCGCGGCGTGACCGGCTCGCCGCCGCCGGCCGCCAGCTCGCCGCGGGTCTCCACCGCCACGACCTCGCCGTCCTCGACCACGCCCACCGCGATCCCGGGCAGGTCGTAGCGGGCCACGGCGGCGTCGACCGCCGCGGCGATGCCTGGCGCGGGAGACCGAGCACTGGAAGGAACCTCTGCCGACTCCACCGGAGCGGCAGCGGCCAATGAAAGAAAAGCGGCCGCCAGGGCGGCCGCGAATGGGAGGGTCGGGGACATCGTGTGCTCCTGCGCCGGCCGGCATGCCGCCAGGAGGCGGCACGCCGGCGCGGGTTCAGAAGTTCCAGGTCAGGACCAGCTGCGCATAGCGCGGCGACTGCCAGCGGGTGCCGGTACCGAAGGTGGTCCGGTAGTCGCCGGGCTGCCGCTCGTAGCGGCCGCGCACGTTGATCACTTCCTGGTCGTTGAGCAGGTTGTAGACCGACAGGCGCACCTTCAGGTCCACGTCCTCCACCGGCAGGGTCCAGGTGACATTGGCGCCGACGTTGTAGATCCAGGGCATGCGCCCGTAGGCCCCACGCGGCGAGTACTCGTAGACGCGGTCGGCATTGTCCGCATTGCAGTTGGACACGCAGATCCAGCCGGTGCCGCCGCCGCTGCCCTCGCTGGTGTAGCTGGCCACCGAGTTCTCGCCCGGCCAGGAGGTCCCGAAGGCGGTGATCGGGCCACCGGACAGCGCGGTGACCGTACCGCCGAACAGCCACTGCTCGTTGAGCTTGTAGCTGCCACGCAGCTTGATCTGGTGGCGATGGTCGTTGAACAGGTCGCCGGAGCGCTCGTTGTTGGCCGGATGGTCCCAGTGCTGGACCATGCCGGTGTCGCCGTAGTTGGTGTCCGAGTTGACCGGACCTTCGTGGTTGCCCTCGAGCTTGGACCACAGGTAGGAGGCATTGAACGCCCACTTGTCGTCCCAGGCGCGGTCGATCTGGATCTCCACGCCCTTGTAGGTGCGCTCGGGCTTCTTGTAGCCGATGACCTGGTTGCTGCCGGCCATCATGTAGCCCTCCTTGGAGGTGTCGATGGTGACCCAGCCATCCTGGGCGCAGCCCATCGCGGTGGTGCCCCACACGGTCACCTCTTCGCCCGGGTTGGCGATCGGCCACAGGTTGCTGTGGCGCACGCCGCACAGGGCGTTGATGCGCATGTCATCGACCGCGTGGGTCATGTCGCGATAGGTCGCGTTGACGCCCCACGACCAGGCCTGGTTGATCTCGCTCTGGAAGCCGAGGATGAACTCGTCCTGGTACATCGCTTCCAGGTCGCGGTCCACGCTCTGGCGCAGGTCGCCGACGCTGACGTTCATGTCGTCGTCCACTGGGCCGATCTGCGCGCCCAGCACCGGCGCCATGTAGGCCGTGCCGGTCACCGGATTGGTCTGCGCGGACCAGCCGTCGAGCACGTAGTAGGTGTACTCGTCGGTGAGGCCGCCGGCGAAGGTGTAGTTGATGATGTTGTTGACCGGCAGGTAGTAGCGGCCGGCGTTGCCGAACAGCTTGGTGCTGCCGTCACCGCGCATGTCCCAGGAGAAGCCCAGGCGCGGGGAGACCAGGTCGTCCATCTTGATGAAGCTCGAACCGGTCGCCGTCTTGTAGTCCAGGCTGTCCACGCGCACGCCCAGGTTCAGCAGCAGGGTCGGGGTGATGCTCCAGTTGTCCTCGATGTACCAGGCGCTGGCCTCGGTATCGAACACGCCGCCATCGCGGCGCTCGCGGCCCATCACCACCGCGTTCACGCCTGCCGGCACGATGGCGTCGTTGCCCAGGGTGGCGCCCGGCGCGTACGAGTAGACCGTGTAGCGCTGCGCGGTCGGGCCCGGATACCAGGTGGTGCGGTCGGTGGTCATGGTTTCGGTGTCGATGCCGAAACGCAGCAGGTGGTCGCCCAGCGCCCACTCGAAGTCCAGGCGGCCGACTTCGCGCTCGTCCTCGTGGTGGACGACCGCATTAGCAGACGGGTGACAGCTCACCGCCGGCCGGCCCATCGATGCGTACACGGCGTTGTAGCTTGAATTGATAAGGACCTGCGCGCACAGCTCATCCGCCACAGGAGCCCTGATGATGGATTTGCTGCGGTTGGTGCCGTACATCGCCTTGGCGGTGAAGTTCTCGCCGAAGCGTCCGGTGTAGGTGATCGACCCGCTCTTGCCGCCACTCTCGTTGGTGCTGACGCCACTCAGTCCGCCCAGCTCGGCCGCATCCCAGTTGTAGGCATATGTAGTGGTTTCCGATTCACCTTCGTCGGAGAAGGCCAGCAGCTCCAGCAGGTGATTGTCGGTGATGTTCCAGTCCAGCTTCGCGCCCCAGAACCCGTCGCCGGATTCGGCGTTGTTCCAGCGCTCGCCGGAAGTACTGGTGTAGTACGCCGAGTCGCTCTCGCGCTGCTCGTACATGGCGAACAGGAACAGCTTGTCCTCGATCACCGGGCCGGAGGCCCAGACGTTGGTCTTTAGAAAGCTGCTGCTGTCACGGCTGGAACGGTAGTCCACCGGCACGGGGTCGCCGTTGCTGTCGGTGTCGTAGAAGCGGTGGTCCTCCGCGCTGGAGCTGAAGGCCTCCGGCTCGAAGGTCATCTCGATGCCGCCGTGGAACTCATTGCTGCCGCGGCGGGTGACCGCGTTGATCACGCCGCCGGTGCTGCGGCCGAACTCCACCGAGTAGCCGCCGGTCTTGATCTGGAACTGGTCGAAGAAGGCGAACGGCGCGGCCGAGAAGCTCTGCCGGCGGTAGAAGTCGGTGACGTTCAGGCCGTTGATGTAGACCGAGTTCTCGGCGATGGACGATCCGCCGAAGGAAATGCCGCCCAGCGAGGAGTTGCCGCCGATCACGCCCGGGGCAAGCAGGGCCACCGAACTCAGGTCCTGGGGCACCGGCAGGCGCGCGATGTCCTCGCGGCTGACGTTGGTCGCCGTTTCGATCGAGTACACGTCCACCCGGTTGACCACGCGCGAGCCCACCACCTCGATGGCATCGAGGTTGGAGACGCCGCCATCGCTGCCCAGGTTCACCGCGGTGGTGCCGCCCAGGGCCACGGCGACCGAGACCGGTGCGCCCACTGGCTGGCCATCGCGCATCACCTGCAGGCTGTAGTCGCCCACCGGCAGCTGGGTCAGGCGGTAGCCGCCGTCGCTGCTGGCGGTGACGGTGCGGCTCAGGCCGGTCTGCTTGCTGGTCAGCACCAGCTGGTCGCCGGCGGTGGCCCGGCCGGCGACCGCGCCGGTAGCGCTCTGGGCAATCGCCAGCGGCGCCATCGTGCCCAGGCACGCGCCCAGCGCCACGCACAAAGCCGCCTTCCTAAGGATCCTGCTGTTCATCGCTGTGTCTCTCCCACAGTGGTGTTGAAGGTGTTCCCGCCCCTGCTGTCGGCGCCGTCGCCGGGTGGCAGCATTCGCCATTCGAACCGGTAGTCCCACTGGTCGAAGTACAGGTTGCCGCCGCGCCATTCGGCCTCGCCGCGCTGCGAGTCCACGGTCTCGGAGCGGGCGTGCGCCTTGGCCGGGACGAAGTCGCGCGCGTAGTCGTCGTTGAAGGCGATCCGGTAGGCGTCCAGGCCGCCGAGGTAGAAGCCGGCCAGGGCCGGGTCGGCGCTGTCGAGCCGGCCGGTGGTCACGTCCATGGGCACCCAGCCGTAGGGCGCCAGGTACAGCCAGCCCCAGTCGTGCATGTTGTCGTAGCCGACCGCGTCGTCGGAGTACACCCAGCCGGACTGCCAGCGCGCCGGGATGCCGTTGAGCCGCAGCAGGGCCATCAGCAGAAGGGTCTGCTGGCCGCAGTCGGCGTGGCCGGCATGCAGGGCGTAGTCGCTGAGGTTGGAGAGGGTCGAGTACTCGCGCGCGCCGGCCCAGGGGATGCGGTCGACCGCGACGAACAACTTCTGCGCGATCCGGTACGGGTTCGTCTCGGTGCCCACCACCTGGGCCGAGAACGCGCGCAGGGCCGGGGTGAACACGATGTGCGGCGGGCGCTCGCCCAGGTACGGCGCCAGCGCCGGGTCGTCCGGGGTGGGCCGCACCTTCGCCGGATCGATGTCGAAACGGCGTGCGTACACCGTCAGCTCGTAGCTGACCGAGAACTCGGTGGGCGCGCCGGCCACCGCGGTGCGTTCGAGGTAGGCGGTGCGCTGGACCGCCGCTTCCGGCGCGACCGCCGCGCCTTCCGGCACGCTGCCGAGCAGGTGGATGTCCTCCTGCTGGCCGGGGATCGCGCGCGGGTACGGGATCCAGGCGCGCACGGTCTCGCCGGCCGGCACCGCGTCGGCGTCCACCACCAGCGACTGGGTCACCTGCAGCCGGCGCGGGGCCACGCTGGTGGCGCCGCCGGCCGCGGCCGCCAGCACTTCGGCATGGTGCGGATGCAGGCGTTCGAACGGACCCTCGCTGAAGGGCCGCACCGGCGGCGCCCGGCGCGCGGCCGCCTCGGGGCTGAGCCGGAACAGGTTGGAGACGGCGCGCTTGAAGTAGCGGCGCTCGCCATCGATGTCCATGTGCTCGATCAGGCCGGCCGCGTCCCAGGCATCGAACTGCGCCTCGTCCAGGTCGGGCACGGCCTTGCGCAGCTGGGCCAGGGCGGCGGCGCGGTCCAGGCTGAAGTCCAGGCGGATGCGGCGCATGCGCTCGCGTTCGAACTCCAGCGCCTGGCGCTGCGCAGTCGACAGGTCCGGAGCGGCGAGGGCCCGGTCGATCGCCGCGGTGGCCCGGGTGAACTGGCCGGCATCGACCTCGGCCACGATCGCCGCCGGCGCGGGTGCGGGCACCGCCGCCAGCGTCGGCGACGGAGCGGCGAGCCACCCGGCCAGGGCGGCGATCATCGCCGCAGCGACCGGCCACGCGCGAAAGCCGGTGGCCGCCGCGCGGAACGCGGTGGCCGACCTGGATCGCGATGCGGCTGGCTGGCGATGAACGGCTTGCACGACCACACTTCCCCGGCGCGGTGTCGATGCCGGTGTAACACGGGTGCAGGACGTGGTCAATAATTTATTCTTGACTGTGCAAATATTCGGAATAACTATTCTTAGGCATCACCAAGGGGAAGGACGCCACCACATGAAGGCCCTGCACCTGCCGCCGGCCGCGAGCGCCGGCGCCTTCCGCGCAGGCCGGCGCGCCTGCTGGCTGGCCGGCCTGCTTGCCGCGGCGGCCTGGCTGCCGGCTGCCGCCGAAACGCCGCACGCAGCCGAGGTCGACGCGCCCACCGCCGTGGTCGGCGTGCGCCTGTCCGATCTGGCGCCGCAGCACTGGATCGCGCGCCTGCCCGACCCGGACCGGGTGATCCTCGACCGTGCCGGCATCGCCGCGCAGAACGCGCGCATGCGCGCCGAAGACCCCTCGATCCACGACATCGCCGCCCTCCCCGATCCTTTGCCGGCGGCGTTCGTGCGCGAACGGATCCAGGCGCTGTCGGCGCCGCCGACGCGGACCCTGTACGGCGTCGACGGCCAGGCGGTCGCCGCGCGCGAGCTGGCCGCCCTGCAAGGCGCGCTGGCTCTGGACGCCGTTCCCGCCCAGCGCCCTTTGCGCTACGGCCTGGTCGTGCACCGCGCCGCGCTGCGCGCCTTCCCGACCGCGCTGCGGGTGTTCAGCACCGCCGGCGACACCGACATCGACCGTTTCCAGGAATCGGCGCTGTTCCCGGGCGATGCGGTGGCGGTGCTGCACGAGAGCGCCGACCGGCAGTGGCTGTTCGTGGCCAGCGAGCGCTATGCGGCCTGGATCGAGGCGAAACACGTCGCCCTTGGCGACCGCGATGCGGTGCTCGGCTACGCCCAGCGCGCGCCCTACGTGGTGGTCACCGGCGCCACCGTGCGCACCACGTACACACCCGAGGAGCCGCGGGTCTCGGCCCTGCAGCTGGACATGGGCCTGCGCCTGCCGCTGCGCACCGGGCTGGCGCCCGACCGCCCGGTCAACGGCCAGCATCCCTACGCCTCGCACGTGCTCGACCTGCCGGTGCGTCGCGCCGACGGCAGCCTGGAATTCGCCCCGGCCCTGCTCGCGCGCTCGGCCGACGTGTCCGCCGACTACCTGCCGCTGACTCCGGCCTACCTGATCCGGCAGGCGTTCAAGTTCCTCGGCGAGCGCTACGGCTGGGGCCACTCCTACGACGCCCGCGACTGCAGCGGCTTCGTCTCCGAGGTCTACCGCAGCTTCGGCGTGCTGGTTCCGCGCAACACCCGCGACCAGGCGGTCAGCCCGGCCCTGGACCGGATCGCGTTCCAGGCCGGCGGCGACGCCGCGCGGCGCGCGGCCGCGGTGCGCGAACTGCAGCCCGGCGACCTGGTCTACATCCCCGGCCACGTGATGATGGCCATCGGCCACCAGGACGGGATGGCGTACATGATCCACGACACCAACGGCGGCAGCTGGCGCGACGCGGACGGCGGCCGGGTGCGCGCCGGGCTCAACGGCGTGTCGGTCACCCCGCTCGAACCGATGCTGTTCAACGACGAAGAGACCTACGTCGACCGCATCACCAGCATCCAGAGGATCCGGACCGTGCCCCAGCAAGGAAGGGCCAGCACCCCATGAAGATCACCGACATCGAACTGCGCATGCTGCGCGTGCCGCTGAAGACCCCGTTCAAGACCGCCCTGCGCACCGTGGACACGGTCGAGGACATCGTGGTCCTGGTCCGCACCGACACCGGCCACACCGGCCACGGCGAGGCGCCGGCGACCGCGGTCATCACCGGCGACACCCACGGTTCGATCGTCGAGGCGATCGAGCGCTTCATCAAGCCGCGGCTGATCGGCCAGGAGATCGCCAACCTCAACCGCATCTGCGGCCTGATCCAGGGCGCGATGGAGCGCAACACCAGCGCCAAGGCGGCGGTGGAGATCGCGGTCTACGACCTGTGGGCGCAGCTGTACGGCGCGCCGCTGTACCAGATGCTCGGCGGCGGCGACCCGGTGATCACCACCGACATCACCATCTCGGTGGACCACATCGACAAGATGGTGGCCGACTCGATCGCCGCGGTCGAACGCGGCTTCGACTCGCTCAAGATCAAGGTCGGCAAGGACATCGGCCTGGACATCGAGCGGGTCAAGGCGATCCACGCCGCGGTCGAGGGCCGCGCCCTTTTGCGGCTGGACGCCAACCAGGGCTGGACCGCCAAGCAGGCGGTCTACGCGATGAACACCCTGGAGGACGCCGGGGTTTTGCTGGAACTGCTCGAGCAGCCGGTCAAGGCCGCCGACATCGAGGGCCTGAAGTACGTCACCGAGCGGGTCCACACCCCGGTGATGGCCGACGAAAGCGTGTTCGGGCCCAGCCAGGTATTCGACCTGATCGAGCGCCGCGCCGCCGACATCATCAACATCAAGCTGATGAAGACCGGCGGCATCTCCAACGCCATCCGGATCGCCGACATCGCCTCGATCTACGGGGTGCAGTGCATGATCGGCTGCATGATCGAGTCGGCGATCTCGGTGGCCGCCGCGGTCCACGTGGCGGTGGCCAAGGCCGACGCGATCACCAAGGTCGACCTGGACGGTCCGTCGCTGGGCGCGTTCAACCCGGTCGAGGGCGGGGTGATCTTCGACGAATCGGAGATCACCATCACCGATGCGCCGGGCCTCGGCATCCGCGAGATCCGGGGGCTGGAGCCGCTGGCGCGCTGAGCGCCGGTTGCCAGCGCGCCGCCGTCCGGATGAAGATCGCGCCCATGCCGCCCCTGGTGAAGATCCGCTCCGAACGCGACCAGATGTCGGCGATCGAACGCCGCATCGCCGATTTCATCCTCGACAACGCCCACCTGCTGCGCGACTACTCCTCGCAGCAGCTGGCCAGCGCGCTGGGCATCAGCCAGTCCTCGGTGGTCAAGTTCAGCCAGAAGTTCGGCTTCCGCGGCTACCCGGACCTGAAGTACAGCATCGGCCAGGCGGTGGCGCGCAACGGCGCCGACGCCCCGGCCCAGGCCCTGCCCGAGGCCGGCGGCGACGCCTACAGCCGGCTGGAGGACGGCCTGCGCCGGAGCAAGGCCGCGGCCGAGGAGGAGACCCGCCTGCTCAACCCGCGCGAGCGGATCGAGGCGATCGTCGGCCTGGTCGACGGCGCCGGCAAGGTGTTCGTCTGCGGCCTGGGCGACGATGGCCTGTTCGCGCGCGAGTTCGCCATGCGCCTGTCGCTGCTGGGCGTGCTCACCGTGCACCACGCCGACCCGATCCTGATGATGGCCAACCTCTCGGCCGCGCGCCCCGGCGACGTCCTGCTGGTGTTCTCCGAGTTCGGCCAGCTGCCGGAGCTGTCGCAGATCAGCCGCCAGTTCCAGGCCTGCGAAGGCAAGGTGGTGTCGATCACCCGGCACACCGCCAACCCGCTGCGCGCGCACGCCGACGCGGCCCTGGTGGTGTCGGCGCACGACCCGGCGCCGCACATCGAGCAGCTGCTGTACCGCTCCTCCCTGCAGTACCTGCTCGACTTCCTGTTCGTGCTGCTGTGCCAGGCCAACCCGGAAAGGCACCGGCAGCTGGGCGTCAACCTCGAACGCATCCGGCACCTGCTGGACAGCTGACCGGAGCCTGCCGATGGCGTCGCCGCACCACCGCCTTTCCCGCCATGGCCTGCACGCGCCGCGACCGCGGTGGCTGCGGCTCGCCGCCCGGCTTTCGCTGGCCGCCACCGCCACGCTCGCCGGCACCCTGGCCGCGGCCCCGGCCACCGGCCCCTTGCACGATGCCCGGCAGCTGGTGGTCGTGGTCACGTCCGACTGGGACGCCAGCCAGGGACGCCTGCACCGGCTGCAGCGCTCGGGCGAGACCGCGCCGTGGATCGAGCTGGCGTCCTTCGAGGTCGGCATCGGCCGCCAGGGCAGCGCCTGGGGCAGCGGCCTGCATCCGGCCGGCGATGAGGACCGCGGCCCGCGCAAGCGCGAGGGCGACGGCCGCAGCCCGGCCGGGGTGTTCGCGCTCGGCCCGGCCTTCGGCTATGCCGCGCAGGCCGACAGCGGCCTGCCCTACCTGCCGATGCAGGCCAGCCACTGGTGCATGGACGTGCCCGCCTCGCCGCTCTACAACCGGATCGTCGATGCGCGCGAGGTCGGCGCGGCGGCGGTGGCCGGTTCCAGCGAGCCGATGCGCCTGGACCTGCACAAGGACGGCGACCCGCGCTATCGCCTGGGCTTCGTGATCGAGCACAACCCCGGCAACGTGGCCGGGGACGGCAGCTGCATCTTCGCCCACCTGCGGCGCCGGCCCGGCGAGACCACCGCCGGCTGCACCGCGATGGACGAGGCCGACATGCAGGCCCTGCTGGCCTGGCTGGATCCGGCGCGGCAGCCGCGCTTCGTGCTGCTGCCGGAAGCCCAGTACCGGCGCCTGGCCGGTGCCTGGGGCCTGCCGCCGCTGCTGCCGGCCGCCGACACCGCCGCCGCGGAGCCGGCGCCATGAGGTGGCCCGGCGCCACCGCGCGCGTATTGCTGGCGCTGACCGCCGGCGCGGTCCTCGGCCTGGCCCTGGCCCACTGGCATCCGCAGGCCGCCGCGACCGCCGCCGGCATCGCCCAGCCGATCGGCCGGCTGTGGCTGAGCGCCCTGCAGATGACTGTGGTCCCGCTGGTGCTGGCGCTGGTGGTGCTGGGCGTGGCAAACGCCTCCGACGCCGCCGCCTCCGGCCGGGTGGCGCGGCGGGCGATGCTGGTGTTCGTGGCGATGCTGTCGCTGTTCGCCGGCTACGCCGCGCTGGTGGCGCCGGCCCTGCTGTCGCTGGTGCCGCGCGATCCGCAACTGGCCGCGACCCTGCAGGGCAGCCAGGCCGCGGTCGAGGCCGGCGCCGCGCCCTCGCTGGCGCAGTGGATCGGCGGCGCGATCCCGTCCAACGCGGTGATGGCCGCCGCCCAGGGCGCGATGCTGCCGCTGGTGGTGTTCGCCCTGTTCTTCGGCTTCGCCCTGACCCGGGTCGAGGCCGAGCGCCGCGCCCAGGTGATCGGCCTGTGCCACGCCGTGGCCGACACCATGATCGTGATCGTGCGCTGGGTGCTGCTGGCCGCCCCTCTGGGCGTGTTCGCGCTGATGCTGGCGGTGTGCGCCCAGGCCGGGCTGGGCGTGGTCGGCGCCCTGGCCGGCTACATCGTCCTGCAGTGCGGGATGTACCTGGGCGCGACCGCGCTGTGCTACGCGCTGGTGGCGGTATTCGCCGGGCGCTCGCCGCTGGCTTTCGCCAAGGCCGTACTGCCGGTGCAGGTGGTGGCGGCTAGCACCCAGTCCTCGCTGGCCACCCTGCCGGCGATGCTGGAGGCCGCGCGCGACCGCCTGCACCTGCCGCGGCCGGTGGCCGCGCTGGTGCTGCCGATGGCGGTGACCCTGTTCCGGATCACCAGCCCGGTGCAGTACGTGGTCGCCGCCGCGTTCGTGGCCTGGGCCTACGGGATCGAGCTGACCGCGGTGCAGCTGGCCGCGGGCGCGGCGCTGGCGGTGGTGATCAGCCTGGGCTCGATCGGCCTGCCCGGCCAGGTCAGCTTCATGGCCACGGTCATGCCGGTGACCCAGTCGATGGGCCTGCCGGTGGAACCGCTGGGCCTGCTGCTGGCGGTGGACACCATCCCCGACGTGTTCGCCACCACCGGCAACGTCACCGGCGACCTCGCCGCGACCGCGATCGTGGCCCGGCGCAGCACCGACGCCGGCGACGCTTCCACCCCGCCCGCCACCGACTGAACGCGGCCCGCGCGCGCTCACGCCCGGGTCACCGCCGCCGCGGAAGATTGGCCTCGTCCCCGCCGCGGTCCGGCGGGCAGGAGCCCGACCATGAAGCACCGGCGCATCTACGCCAGCCCCAACCTCGCCGCCGCCCAGGCCGCGCTCGGCGCCGCCCGCGACACCGGGATCGACCCGGACGACCTGTCGCTGATCGCCCGCTCGGACATCGAGATGGACGCGGTCCCCGACAACCTGCGCGAAGCCCACACCGACATGGTGCCGGCCGCCCTGCGCGGCGCGGCCGGCGGCGGCGCGGTCGGCCTGGTCGCCGGCCTGGTCGCCGTCGCCGTCCCGCCGCTGGGCATCACCCTGGCCGGTGCCGGCCTGATGGCCGCGGTCGGCGCCCTGGTCGGCAGCTGGTCCTCGGCCCTGGTCGGCGCCACCGTGCCCGACCCGGTTCGGCGCCAGTTCGAGGATGCGATCCAGGCCGGGCAGATCCTGCTGGTGGTCGATGCCGAGGAACCGGCGCTGGACGCGGCCGAAGCGGCGGTCCTGCGCGCCGGCGCCACGCCACTGCCCTACGAGGCGCCCAGCGCGGTCAGCTGAGCGTCCGGGGCACGCCGGCGATTGCCACTGCGGTCGCCCTGCGCCCTTGCCGTCTTAACGGGATTTGAGCAAGCGGCTGGTTACGGTGGCCAGGCAAGCCACCGGCTTCACCCGAAGTTCCCCTCAGTCGACAGCGAGGAGGCAAGGATGGGCAGTCAACAGCACGGCAGCGACGCGACCGGTTCCGCCCCGGCGGATCCTTTTCCCGACAGCGACTACTGGCGCGACCGGCTCGCGCGCGAGCCCTACTACCGCCACGGCGAAGACTACGACGACTACGCCGCCGCTTACGAGGCCGGCTGGCTGGCCCGGCGACGACGACCGGACAGCGATTTCGCCGCCCAGGAAGCGCGCGTCCGCCACGAATGGGAAGCCACCAAGGGCGTGTCCCGGCTGCAGTGGGAGCGCGCCCGGCACGCCGCCCTGCGGGCGTGGGAGCGGGCCGCGGACGAGCCTTAGCCGCGGGCGGCATCCTGCGGCGGCAGCAGCTCGAAGCGCGCCGGCGCGCCGGCCACGGAGGATGGCGCGATCCATACGTCGAACGCGCCCGGCTCCGCGCCGTGGCTGACGTCGGCACGGGTGAAGGCCAGCTGGGCCCGCGACAGGGCGAACACCACCTCGCGCGATTCCCCCGGCTGCAGCTCCAGCTTGCGGAAGCCCTTCAGCTCCCGCACCGGCCGCACGCGGCTGCCGACCCGGTCGTGCAGGTACAGCTGCACCACCTCCTCGACCGCACGCGTGCCTGCGTTGCGCACCGTCGCCCGCACCTCCAGGGTGCCGTCCCAGTCCAGCACCGGTGCGGACACCGCGGTGGGTCCGTACTCGATCCGCGCATAGCCCAGGCCATGGCCGAACGGATACAAGGCCGTGTTCGGATGCTCGCGCCAGCGCGCCTTGAACTCCGACATCTCCGGCGTCTCCGGACGCCCGGTGCGCGGATGGTTGTAGAAGAACGGCTGCTGCCCCGAATCGTGCGGGAAGCTGACCGGCAGCCGCGCCGATGGGCTGTAGCCGCCGTACACCACGTCGGCCACCGCATGCCCGGTCTGGCTGCCGAGGAACCAGGTCACCAGGATCGCCGCCGCATCGCGCACCGCGCCTTCCAGCGCCAGCGCCCGGCCGTTGCGCAACAGGACCACCACCGGCGTGCCGGTCGCCGCCACCGCCTCGGCCAGGGCCTGCTGCGCCGGCGGGATCACGATCCGGGTGCGCGACTGCGCCTCGCCGCTGTAGCGCTGCGGCTCGCCGACCGCCAGCAGGACCACGTCGGCCGCGCGCGCGGCCGCCACCGCCGCTTCGATCCCGCCTTCCAGCGGCGCTTCGAGCCCGCAGCCGTCGACCACCTCCAGGGTGCTGCCGGCGGGCAGGCCGGCGCGCAGGCCTTCTTCCAGGGTGACGTAGCGCGTCTTGTCGCCGAACAGGGTCCAGCAGCCCTCGATGTTGTCGCGGTCGCGCACGAACGGGCCGATCGCGGCGATCCGCTGGCCGCCGCGCAGGGGCAGCACGTCGGCCTCGTTCCTGAGCAGGACGATCGAGCGCCGCGCCGCATCGCGCGCCAGCGCTTCGTGCGCCGGCAGCTGCGAGACGTCGGACTCGCGCGCCGGATCAAGCGACCGGTAGGGATCGTCGAACAGGCCGACCGCCGCCTTCAGCTCCAGCACCCGCCGCACCGCCGCGTCCAGCGCGGCCATCGGCACCTGCCCGGACTCGACCAGCGCCGGCAGGTGCGCGGCGTAGAAGCCGCTCTGCATGCTCATGTCCATGCCGGCGGAGAACGCGCGCAGGGTCGCGTCGCGGTCGTCGGCGGCGTAGCCGTGCGCGACCAGTTCCATGTCGGCGGTGTAGTCGGACACCACCACCCCGGGGAAGCCCCACTGCTCGCGCAGCAGCCCGGTCAGCAGCGCGTGGTTGGCACTGGCCGGCACCCCGTTGATGTCGTTGAACGCGGTCATCACCGCCAGCGCGCCGGCGTCGAGCGCGGCCTTGAACGGCGGCAGATGGACGTCGCGCAGGGTGCCCTCGGCGATCTCGACGTAGTTGTATTCCATGCCCGCGGCCACCGCGCCGTAGCCGACGAAGTGCTTGGGGGTGGCCAGCAAGGAATCGGCCGCGCGCAGGTCCGCGCCCTGGAAGCCGCGCACCCGCGCGGCGGCGAAGGCGCAGCCGAGGAAGGTGTCCTCGCCGGCGCCCTCGGCGCCGCGGCCCCAGCGCTGGTCGCGGGCGATGTCCACCGCCGGCGCGTAGGTCCAGTGGATGCCGGCGGCGGTGGCCTCGATCGCAGTGGCGCGCGCGGTGCGGTACGCCAGTTCCGGCTCGAAGCTGGCCGCCTCGCCCAGCGGGATCGGGAACACCGTGCGCATGCCGTGGATCACGTCGGCGGCCAGGATCACCGGGATCCCGAGCCGGCTCTCCTCCACCGCCACCCGCTGGATCTCGCGCCCCTGCGCCGCGCCGACGCCGTTGAACAGCGAACCCACGCGCCCGGCGCGCACCTGCTCCAGCACTTCGCCGGCGTTGCGCACGTTGTTCTCGGGATTCACGTCGGGCGCGAACGGCCGCACCATGTCGGCGAACACGCCCAGTTGGCCGACCTTCTCCTCCACGGTCATGCGCGCGAGCAGGGATTCGACGCGCGGGTCGGCGGGCTTCGCGGCGTTGGGCATCGTTCCGTGGCGTGGGCGGGGAATGGCCACCGATTCTAGCGGAGGCATGGCCCGGCCAGCAGCGCCCGTGGATGTGGATGCGGTTGTAACGTTCCAGTTCGACGCGTGCGGGACACGCACGAGAAAGCGGCGCGGAGCCGAAGCCCCGCGCCGCCCGGTGCCCCGTCGTCACTCCGGGGCGCCATCAAGCGACCGCGTCGATCAGTTGGCCGACACGACCAGCTTGGAGGCGTCGACCTTGGACACGCCCTCCACGGCCGCGGCGATCCGCTTGGCCTTGTCGATCTGGGCCTGGCTGCTGGCGGTGCCGGTCAGGAACACCACGCCGTTGACCGTATCGACCTCGATCTTGGTGCCGGACACGTCGTTGTCGGCGAGCAGGCTGGACTTGACCTTGGTGGTGATCCAGGTATCGCCGACCGGCTGCGCCGATTCGGCCTCGGCCGCGGTCTTCTTCTCCGGCTTGTCCTCGTTGGCCAGCGCCGCGCCGGAGAACATGAAGGCGGCCAGGGCGGCGGCGAGGATCGAAACGTTCTTGCGCATGGTCGTGCTCCTTGCGGTGGGTGTGGGCGCAGTGTTGGCCGCCGCGCGTACAGCAGCGGTGAATGCCGGCGTGAAGGTTGTGCAGGATTCAGCGCGATGAGAGGCGCTTCACGCGCGCGGCATCCGGCGGATGCACGGCCCGCCATGCAACGGTTGCCCGTACGCGTCGGCCCGCGTGTAATGCCGGGCCACAGGAGATGCCCATGACTGACACCCTCGACGTCGCCCTGCTCGGCTACGGCCTGGCCGGCCGCGTGTTCCATGCGCCGCTGATCGCCGCCACGCCAGGCCTGCGCCTGCACACCGTGGTCTCCAGCGACCCGGGCAAGGTCGCTGCCGATCATCCGCGGGCGCGGGTCGTGGCCGATCCGGCGCAGGCCTTCGCCGATCCGGCGATCGCGCTGGTGGTGGTGGCCACCCCCAACCACACCCATGCCCCGCTGGCGCTGGCCGCGCTGGCCGCCGGCAAGCACGTGGTGGTGGACAAGTCCTTCGCCCTCGACGTCGCCGAGGCCGAAGCCATGACCGAGGCGTCCCGCCGCGCCGGTCGCGTCCTGTCGGTGTTCCACAACCGCCGCTGGGACGCCGACTTCCTCGCCCTGCGCGCCCTGCTCGACGCCGGCGCCCTGGGCGAGGTGGCCGAGCTGCACTCCCATTTCGACCGCTTCCGCCCGCAGGTGCCCGACCGCTGGCGCGACCGCGCCGGCCCCGGCGCCGGCCTGTGGTACGACCTCGGCCCGCACCTGGCCGACCAGGCGCTGCAGCTGTTCGGCCCGCCGCTGGCGGTGCAGGCCGACCTGGCCTGCCAGCGCGAGAACGCCTCGGCTCCCGACTACTTCCACGTCCAGCTGCGCTACCCGCGGCTGCGGGTGCTGCTGCATGCCGGCTCGCTGGTGCCCGGCCACGGCCTGCGCTTCGCCGTGCACGGCAGTGGCGGCAGCTGGACCAAGCATGGCCTGGACCCGCAGGAGGACGCCCTGCGCGGCGCAGCTGCGCCCGTCGGCCCCGGCTGGGGCCTGGACCCGCGGCCCGGCATCCTGCTGCAGCCCGATCCCGACGGCAGGGTGCGCGAAGTCCCGTCACCCACCCCGCGCGGCGACTATCCCGCCTACTACGCCAAGCTGCGCGACGCGATCCTGCACGGCGCCCCGCCCCCGGTCACCCCGGAGGAAGCGCTGCTGACGATGCGCCTGATCGAAACCGGCATCGCCAGCCACGAACAGCGGCGGGAGCTGCCGTTCGCCTGAAGTTGCCAGCCAAACCCGAGGCTTGTGCCGTTGCTACGGACAGCGCGTGAAGGTCACCCGCGCTTCACCCCGTGCCCGCCGAAACGGTCGCGCAGGGCCGCCAGCATCTTGTCGGCGAATGAATCCTTCTCGCGCGAACGCAGGCGTTCCAGCAACGACAGCGTGATCACCGGCGCCGAGACGTCCAGCTCGATCGCCTCGGCCACCGTCCAGCGGCCCTCGCCCGAATCGGCCACGTACGGCGCGATCCCCTCCAGCCCCGGATTCTCCTGCAAGGCCTCCGCGCCCAGGTCCAGCAGCCACGAACGGACCACGCTGCCGTGCCGCCAGATCTCCGCCAGCTGGGCCACGTCCAGCGCCAGCGACTCCTTGCGCTGCAGGATCGCGAAGCCCTCGGCGTAGGCCTGCATCATCCCGTACTCGATCCCGTTGTGGATCATCTTGGCGAAGTGGCCGGCACCGCTCGGACCCACATGGCCCCAGCCGCGGTCCGGCGCCGGCGCCAGCGCCTGGAACAGCGGCGCCAGCCGCGCCGCCGCCGCCGCATCGCCGCCGACCATCAGGCTGTAGCCCTCGGCCAGGCCCCAGATCCCGCCGCTGGTGCCGCAGTCCAGGAAGTCGATCCCGTCCTGGCGGCAGGCAGCCGCACGGCGCTGGCTGTCCTGGTAGCGCGAATTGCCGCCGTCGACCACCGCATCGCCGGGCTGCAGCAAGGGCCGCAAGGCCTCCAGGGTCGCATCCACCGGCGCGCCAGCCGGCACCATCAGCCACAGCACCCGCGGCGCCGGCAAAGCGGCCACCAGCGCCTCCAGCGATTGCGCCGTCTCCAGGCCATCGGCCTGGAGCGCCTCGCGCGCCGCCGGGCCCGGATCGAAACCGACCACGCGGTGTCCGCCCTGGTGCAGGCGCCGGGCCATGTTCGCGCCCATCCGCCCCAGTCCGATCATGCCGATGTCCATGCGTCTGCGCTCCTGCCGGGATCAAAGGGCGCCCAGCCTCGCATGCCGCGGCCGCGATGGCACGCCGGAGGCCGGAGCTAAATCCGCGTGCGCCACGGCCGCTAATCGGACATCCTTCCCGCCGCGCGGTGCCTCCGCGCGCCCGACGGCAACCGGAGCCTTGCGCATGGCCATCGCCCGTGGCCCTTCCTCTCCCCACGGCAGTCCCCCCGATCCCGGCGCCCCGCTGGCCGCCGCCCGCGACCCGAGTGCCCTGCTGCCGGCCTTCGCCGACGGCATGGCTCTGCTCCCGGGCGAACTGGGCGACCTCGGCAAGCGCCTGCAGTCGGCCGTCCGCGGCGAGGACTGGACCACCGGCGCCCGGGTCCTGCGCCAGTTCCTGGAGAAGTACCTGGTCGGCTTCGCGGTCACCCTGGACAACCCGGGCGCGGCCGCCGGCGAGTCGGAGCAGCTGCGCGAACTGCTGCGCCAGGCCGTCGGCGTGGCCCTGGCCTCGCTGTTGCAGCCGCTGCCGCAGCTGGCCGACGAGTCCACCGCGCTGGGCACCGCGCTCAAGCAGTGGCAGCCCGGCAAGGACCTGGCGCCGCTGGCGCGCCGGGTGCGCGAGCTGTGCCACCAGGTCGGCGTGCACGCCGGCGACGCGGTCGAGCAGCAGGCGCTGATGCTGAGCCTGTTCGACCTGCTGCTGGAGAACCTGGACGAACTGCTGGACGACGGCAGCTGGCTGCAGGGCCAGGTCGCGGTGGTGCGCGAACTGCTGGCCGGCAGCCCCGACCGCCAGACCCTGGAGGCCACCCGCCAGGGCCTGCGCGAACTGGTCTACCAGCAGGGCCTGCTCAAGCGCGGCATCGCCGACTCCAAGGACGCGATGCGCACGATGATGGTCTCCTTCGTCGAGCGCCTGGACGGGATGACCGCCAGCACCGGCCAGTTCCAGAGCCGGCTGGAGGCGCACATGCAGGCGATCCGCGAGGCGCGCACCGTGGCCGACCTCGGCCACCGCCTTGAGGACGTGCTGGACGACACCACCCGCCTGCAGGAGCAGGCCCTGCGCTCGCTCGAGCAGATGCGCACCGCACGCGAGGAGGTGGACGCGGCCGAGGCGCGGGTGCGTGAGCTGGAATCGCAGCTGCGCGACGTCAGCGAGCTGGTCGCCACCGACCCGCTGACCGGCGCCCTCAACCGCCGCGGCTTCGAGGACCTGTACGGGCGCGAGCTGGCCCGGGCCGAGCGCGAGGGCCATCCGCTGGCGCTGGCGGTGCTGGACCTGGACAACTTCCGCAGGCTCAACGCCGACCACGGCCATGCCGGCGGCGACGCCGCCCTGCGCCACGTGGTCGAGGTGGTCGCAGCCTGCCTGCGCGCCACCGATGCGCTGGCCCGCTTCGGCGGCGAGGAGTTCGTCCTCCTGCTGCCGGACACGCCGCTGGCCGAGGCGGTGGAGACGGTGCAGCGCCTGCAGCGCGCGCTCGCCGCCCAGCCCCTGCGGCACGAGGGCAAGCGGGTCGCGGTGCACTTCAGCGCCGGGGTGGCGGTACGCAACCTGGGCGAGGACCGTGAGAACCTGGTCCGCCGCGCCGACCGCGCGATGTACGAAGCCAAGGACGCCGGCCGCAACCGGGTGGTCGCCGCGCGCTGAGCGGCGGTCACCTCGCCTGGCCGGAACCGGCCGCGGCTCGCCGGCCGCGGCGCGGGGCGCGTCCGGCCGGCCGTTCCTCCCCGCCGTCCGTGTAGGCCGGCGGCGCATAGAAGTTCACGGTCCGCAGGGGCGTGCGCCCGGTGTTGCGGATCTCGTGCGCCTCGCCGCGCTCGATCAGCAGCAGGCTGCCGGCCGCCAGCCGCCGGCGCGCGCCGTCCACGATCGCCAGGCCGCTGCCGGAGACCACGTACAGCCATTGCTCGGCGCCGCGGTGGCGGTTGTCCGGCCCGCCCTCGCGGCCGCCGGGCGCGATCACCATCTGCGCGGCCTGGACCCCGCGGCAGTCCCACAGCACGCGGAAACCGCGGCCGAAGCGCAGGCGGCGATGCTGCATGCGGGATCTCCTCAGTTCTTGCCGGAAAACGTAGCCAGCAGAGCCGCGCGCACGTCGCCGCGCGGTGAACGCACGCCCGCGCATGGATGCGGTCCGTCGCGTCGGCGACAGCCGGACCGGGATTTTTCACGCCGGATTGCGCCCGCCCCCGCTTCAATCGGTTCTCCCCCCGCCCACCAGCAGGCACGCCGATGCTGATCCGCCTCGGTTTCGAGATCGCCTACCGCTTCGTCCAGCCCACGCCGATGGTGGTGATGCTGGACATCCACGGCTCGCGCCACCACGACATCCTCGCCCTGCAGCCCTTGCGCGGCCAGCCGGACGTGCCTTTGCGCCAGTACCGCGACGGCTTCGGCAACACCTGCACCCGGCTGCTGGCCCCGGCCGGCCTGCTGACCCTGAGCGCCGACGCCATCGTCCGCGACAGCGGCCTGCCCGACCGCCAGCAGGCGGACGCGATGCAGCTGCCGGTGGAGGCGCTGCCGGACGACACCCTGCTGTTCCTGCGCGGCAGCCGCTACTGCGAGACCGACGCGCTGATGCAGTACGCCTGGGACCAGTTCGGCCACGTCGCCCCGGGCTGGGCGCGGGTGCAGGCGATCTGCGACCACGTCCACGCCCGCCTGCGCTTCGGCTACCCGTTCGCCGACGCCAGCCGCGGCGCGGTGCGCGCGCTGGAGGAAGGCCGCGGGGTGTGCCGCGACTTCGCCCACGCCGCGATCGCCCTGTGCCGCTGCATGAACATCCCGGCGCGCTACTGCACCGGCTACCTCGGCGACATCGGGGTGCCGCCGGTGGACGCACCGATGGATTTCTCGGCCTGGTTCGAGGTCTGGCTGGACGGCGACTGGCACACCTTCGATGCCCGCCACAACGTCCCGCGGATCGGCCGGGTACTGATCGCGCGCGGCCGCGACGCCGCCGACGTGGCCATCAGCAGCACCTTCGGCCCCAATGCGCTGGAGCGCTTCCACATCTGGACCGAGGAGACGACCAGCGCCGGCCTGGACGCCTGCGCCGAGCCCTTGCCGCTGGCCCTGGCCGGGTGACGGCCGGCCGGGTGACGGCCGCGCCGCATGGCGCCTCCCTACCGCACAGGAGCGAACCGATGCCCCGCAAGCACGACGAACCGACCCTGAACCCGCCCGCCGGCCGCGACGCGCCGGCCACGCCCGCCCGCTACCGCAACGACCGCGCGCGCTGGAAGGAGCACGACATGCCCGACGCCGACCGCGACCGCAACCACGCCGTCCCGGAGGACTACGAGCGGCCGATCCCGCCGCCGCCGCGGCGGTGATAGCTTCGGCATCCCCTTCCCCGCCGGAATCGCGCCGACATGGAAACCCAAGAACTGCATCGCGGCCGCCTGATCGATCACCTGCAGTTGGTGGTCCGCGACCTGGACGCCAGCCGCCGCTTCTACCAGGCCGTACTGGACGTGCTGGGCGTGCCGATCGGCGGCGAAGGCGAGGACTGGTTCTGGGCCGACGAGCTGTTCGTCTCCAGCACCGGCAGCGAGGCCGCGCTGGGCCGGCCCACCGGCCGCCACCACCTGGCGTTCCAGGCCCGCGACCGCGCCGCGGTCGAGGCCTTCCACCGCGCGGCCCTGGCCGCCGGCGGCCTGGACAACGGCGCGCCGGGCGAGCGGCCCTACCACCCCGGCTATTACGCCGCCTTCGTGCTCGATCCGGACGGCAACAACATCGAGGCCGTGTACCACGGCCCGGCCGAGCGCAGCGCCGATTCGGTGCGGGTGAGCTTCGCCGACTGACCGCGGCGGCGCACGCGGCGCCGGCCGCCCCGCGCGCACCAGGCCGGCGCCGGGCACTTCTATCCCGCCTTCCGCCTGTCCGCCGGTGGCCATCGGCCGTTCGCCGCCATGCCGTTGCCTGCGGCCACGCCAGCGGCTAGCGTGGCGCTGCCGGCCCCGTGCCCGCCGCGCCGCTCCCGGACCGCGGCCCCGCCACACGTTCCACCGGTCCGGCCATGCCTTACCTCCATCCCCCGAGGATTCCCGCATGAAAGACCCGACCGGACTTCCCCTCGCGCTGTACCACGCCAACACCGGGCTGCAGGCGCGGATCGGCGCCCTGATCCAGGACGGCAGCCGCTACTGGCTCGAGTTCGGCCAGCGCCTGCTCAACGACGGCATCGTCGAAAGCGGCGCCGAGCTGCAGGAACTGCTGCGCACCCAGGACTGGCAGAAGCTGGCCACGCTACCGGCCGAGGCGTTCTGGCGCCAGCTGCAGCAGCGCTTCGGCGACCAGCAGGCCGCCGCCCAGATCGCGGTGGCGGCGCAGACCGCCTTCGCCCGCGGCCTGCAGGACGCCGTGCAGGACTGGCAGCGCGAGACCGCCGAAGCCCTGGACGGCGCCGGCCTGGCCTTCCCGGTCGGCGATCCGGACTGGTCGCGGCTGTTCTCGGCCTGGGAACCGCTGCTCGCCGGCGCCGCGCCGACGGCGAAGAAACCGACCGTGGCAACCGCTGGCAGGCCGGCGGCGAAGCCGGCTCCCGCACGCAAGGCGGCGGCCGGCACCGCGGCGAAGAAGGCGGCCCCGGCGCGCAAGACCGGCGCGCGCAAGGCCACTGCGGCCCGCACGCGCAAGCCGGCCCGCTAACGGATCCGGACAGGCGATGCCGGGCCACCGCCCGGCGTCGCCCTCACTCCTTCGCCGGGTGGTCGCGGACCCAGCGGGCGATGTCCACGAACGGCGCGACCCAGTAGCGGTCGCGGTGCGCGTCCAGCCAGGCCAGCAGTTCCTCGTGCGCCTGCACCGACACGCTCAGGTGATCGCCGCCGATGCCGTGGAAGGTGAAGTTGGCCACGGTGCCGCGGCGCCCGGCCTCCTCCACCTGCGCGATCAGCTGCGCCCCGGTCACGTCCGAAGGCGCATGGATCGGCGCCGCGTAGCGGTCGAAGTCGGCCATCGTGCGCGCCTCGTGCGCGCCGGCGCTGACCTTCATGCCCACGAACAGCTCCCGCAGGCCGTCGACGTATTCGCCGTCGGCGGCGACGCGGTCGCCGCAGGGCGCGGTGAAGGTGCGCTCCCGGCGTCCGTCCAGCGCCTGCAGCAGGGTGTTGGTGGCGCGCACCTGGTCCTGCATCTGTGCGGCGGTGGTGGTGTGCAGGTCGCGGTGCGCCTGGACCCAGTCGCGGCCGGGCTGCGAGCCGTCGCACTGGTGGAACAGGCTGTGGTTGCCCAGCTCGTGGCCGTTGCGCGCGGCCGCGCGCCATTCCTCCATCCGCGACTCCAGTGTGCCGATGCCCGGCGGGACGTAGAAGGTGGCCTTGAAGCCGTGCCGGTCCAGCGCCGGGATGGCGTTGTCCAGCTGCGAGGCCAGGGCATCGTCGTAGCCCAGGCTGACCGCGGCCTTCTTTCCATCCGGCCAGGCGAAGGACCCGGCCTTGTCCGCCGCCCCGGCCGCACCGCAGGCCAACCAGGCCATGCCCGCGAGCGCCCAGCACCCCAGGAATCCGCCCTTGCGTCGCGCCATCCTTCGCCTCCGTTGGTCCGATGAAGGCCGCAGTCTAGCGCCCGCCTGCCCGCGGGAGCCGCGCTACGGCGACGCCTGCTGGAGCTGGAGGCCGGCGCCGGCCGGCAGCTCCGCGCCGCGGGCGAGGGCCTCGACGAACGCCGGTTCCAGCGCCAGGGTGCCGAACAGGCCGCGGCGGGTGCCGGGGAGCACGCGCAGCATCTGCCCGCGGCCGCCGGGCATCCGCCCCAGCGGCAGCATGCCGGCATCGCGCAGCCGGGCCACCGCATCGCGGTCGGACTGGAACAGCGGGGTCAGCCAGCGGCTCCACAGCTGGTAGATCCACACGTGCGCGCGGCGCTCGCGCTGGTAGGCCTGCAGCGCCGCTTCGAGGGTGCCACCCTCGCGCAGGGCGCGCGCCAGCGCCTGCGCGTCCATCAGCGCCATGTTCACGCCCTGCCCCAGCTGCGGGCTCATCGCGTGGGCCGCATCGCCGACCAGCACCGTGCGCCCGCAATGCCAGCGGCGCATGATCGTGTCGCGGTAGCGCGCCCGCGCCAGCTGCGGCGCGGCGGTAATCCCGGCGAACACCGCGGCTGCCTCCGGCCAGAGCCGGTCCAGTTCCTCGCGCCAGGGCGCCAGGCCCTGCACCTCCCAGTCCTCGAACGCGTCGGTGCGCAGGCTCCAGAAGAAGCTCAGGCGCGGCGTCGGGTCGCCGGGACAGCCGCCCACCGGCAGCAGGCCGACCATCCGCCGCGCGGCGACGTAGCGCTGGCGCAGCTCATGGGCGAAGGCCCAGTCGCCGGCCGGCAGCAGGCACCACAGGGCGCCCCAGGGATAGGGCGCGTCCACCCGCGGCGGCGCCACCTGCGCGCGCAGCCGCGAGGCGGCGCCATCGGCCACCACCACCAGATCGAACGGGCCGTGCGTTTCGCCCTCGGCATCGCGCAGCAGCCCGTGCGCGTGGTCCACTTCGACGATCTCGCAGCCGGCGCGCAGGCCGTGGCCGCGCCCGCGCCAGGCCGCATCCAGGATCGAGAACAGCGCCCCGCGCTGCAGGCCGACGCCGTACAGCCGCCGGTCCAGGCCGGCGTAGCGCATGTCCATCACCGCCCGCCCGCAGGGCGTGTCGCCGAACAGCCGCTCCACCCGCGCGCCATGGCGCAGCACCGGCTCCAGCAGGCCCATCTTCCACAGCACCTGCAGCCCGCTGGGCTGGAGCAGGAAGCCTGCGCCGACCGGCCCGGGCCGCGGCACCCGCTCGAACACCGTCACCGCATGGCCGTCCTCGCCGAGCTGTACGGCGGCGGCCTGGCCGGCGCTGCCGTAACCGACGATGGCGATGCGCAGTGGATTCATGAAGTGCGGAAGCCGGCAGCGGAGTCGCCGGCATTCTCGCCGGTCTTCCTGGCGCCCGGAACCCGGAGCCGGCGTCTTCGCCTAGTATCCGGGCCACCGGAACCGCGCCACCCTCCACAGGAGATTGCCGATGACCCGCCTGTCCGCCCGCGTCCTGCTCCTGCTCTCATCCGCATGCACCGGCACCGCCGTGGCCGGGAACGCCCCGCAACTGCTCTGGCAGACCCGCGGCTTCTCCGCGCCGGAATCGGTGGTGTTCGACGCCGCACGCGACGCGTACTACGTCTCGAACATGGCCAGCCGCGGTGAGGGCGCCACCCCGGGCGACGGCTTCATCAGCCGGCTCGACGCGCACGGCAACATCGCCGAGCTGAAGTGGGTGACCGGATTGCAGAACCCCAAGGGCCTGGCCCTGGCCAACGGCCGCCTGTACGCCGGCGACGACGACGCGCTGGTGGAGATCGACCCGGACGCCGGCGCCATCGTCGCCCGCCACGCGCCGGAGGACGGCGGGCCAGCGCTGTTCAACGACGCCACCGCCGACGCCACCGGCAACGTCTACGTCTTCAGCCGCCGCCTGGACACCGTGTACCGGCTGTCCGCCGGCACCTTCGCGCCGTGGGTGAAGGTGGACGTGCAGGCCAGCGGCCGCTTCAACGGCCTGCGCGCCGACGGCGACCGCCTGCTCGCCGGCAGCTGGCAGGTGCCCGCCGCGGACGGCGGCGAGCAGCCCGGCCACCTGAGCACCTTCGCCCTGGCCGACGGCACGCCCGGGCGCATCGGTACCACACCGATCGGGCACATCGACGGGATCGAGCCCGACGGCGCCGGCGGCTGGACCGTCACCGACTTCACCCCCGGCCGGCTGCTGCACGTGGACGCCGAGGGCCGGACCCGGGTGCTGCTGCAGCTGGTCAAGGGCACCGCCGACCACCTCTACCTGCCGCAGCAGCAGCTTTTGCTGATCCCCCTGCTGCTGGAGGACCGGCTGCTGGCCTACCGCTGGGCGCCCGGCGCGGACGACTGACGGCGCCGATCCTCAGTGCGCCCGCGGATAAGTCTTCTCGCCCGCGGCCACGACCAGGTCCAGGCGGTTCTCCGGCGGCGCGAGCGGGCAGACGACGTGGCCGTTGAGCGCGCAGGGCGGGTTCTGGGCCTTGTTGAAGTCCAGCTCCACGGTGCCGTCCATGGCCGGCGCGGCGTACAGGAAGCGCGCGCCGCCGTAGGTCTCGCGGCCGCTGGTGCGGTCGGCGAGGATGAAGAACAGGTCCTCGCCCTCCTTCTCCTGGACCGGCAAAAGGGCAAAGCGGCGGCCGTCTCGTTCGAACACCGCCTGGCCCGGGATCCGCGCCGGCTCCAGGGTACCGTTGCTGGTCACCAGGTCGAGCTGCCGCGGCTCGGGGAACGGCTGCCACTGCGCCCGGATCCGCCACGACGGATCCACCGGGAAATGCGGCACCCCGGCGAACGCCTTCAGCGCCGGCGCCTCCGGATCGCGGAAGCGCCAGCCGTGCACCTCGCCGGTCCTGACCACGTAGAAGCGCTGGCGCCCGGCGTAGATGCCGGTCGGTCCACCCGGCTCGAGCTGGGTCTTCAGCGGCACCGAACCGATCGGTTTGCCGTCCACTTCCAGGCCCGCGCCGGGCGCGGCCTCGAAGCGCAGGGCGCCGGAGGACTGCAGATGCAGCACGCCCCACTCGGCCGGTCCGCCGGGCACGACGATGTCGTTGCCGGGCGCCGAGCCCACTCTGTGCGCGCCGACGGCGACCTGGCCCGAGCCGGTGAAGCTGAGCCAGCCGTTGGGCTTGCGCAGCGCGTCCTCGCGTTCGCGCCGCCACTGCTCGATCGAGGCCAGGTAGGCCGGATCGGCGGCGGTCGACGCAGCCGGGGCCGCCGCGACGACGGAAGGCGGTGCAGCCGGTTCGGGCGCGGGCGAGCACGCGGCCAGCAGGAACAGGGCACCGGCGGGAAGGAAAGATCGGATCGGCAGCGGCATCGGCATCGCACGACGGGGAAAGCCGGCACGATACCGCCGCGCATGGAGGCGCGGCCAATAACCCCGGCCGCGGCGCAGATCACCGTTCGGCATCAGCGCGGCGCTTCTGAGCACATGCCGCTTGCGCATTGGCCGGCCGGCCGCGACCAGCCGATCATCGCCCTCCCATCCCTGCACTACACCGCCGGGCCGTTCGAGGAGAAGCTCGAAGGCCTGGACGTGGTGGTCAACACCGTCGACGACCAGGGCCAGACCGCCAGCCGCGCACTGCGCACCCTGCGCCGCGACGGCGCCCTGGTCTCGATCACCGGTCCGGCCGACGCGGCCAAGGCCGAGGCCGCGGGCGTGCGCAACCTCGCCCCGCAGCGCCCGGCGCCGAACCAGCCCGGGCTGTCCACGGCCACCATCCTCACCCGCATCGGCGAGCTGGCCGATGCCGGCAAGTACCGGGTCCACGTCGAGGAAACCCTGCCGCTGGCACAGGCCGCGCAGGCCTGGGAGCGCAGCCGCAGCGGCCGCACCCGCGGCAAGCTGGTGCTGGCGATCGACTGAGCGCTTCGCGGGTCGCAGGAAGCGCGGCGCGCCTGGCGCCGCGCGGAGGCCTCAGCGGCGGCCGCCGCCGCGGCCGGCCGGCCCGGGGCCGAAGCCCGGGCCCGGACCGCGCAGGCCCGGTTCGTAGTAGTAGCCGGGGCCGTCGTAGCCGCCCACGTTCAACTGCACGTTGATGGTGCGCTCGCCGCCATCCTCGGTCGCGTAGGACTTGCAGTAGTTCACGCTGGCGGCGTCGAAGGTGCTGTTGCCCATGCGCGAGGAATAGCCCATGCCGGTGGTGACGCTGCCGGTGATCGCGCTTTCCTCGCCGTCCGGCGTGGTCGGGCAGGCTTGGCGCCGCGGCGCGGACTGGCCGGCGGCAGCCACGGGCACGCCCGAGGTGTCGCCGTACCAGGTACCGGGCGGGTCCTGGCGATAGGTCGATGCCGGCTCATCCGGCAGCGACAGGTCCAGCGCATCGGCATCGCTGGCGAACGCCGGAGCGGCGGCCAGGCACAGCCAGGCGCCGAGGAGGACGCCGGGGAAAACGGATGTCGGGCGCATGGTCGGGATTCCGGAGCCGTCGGAGCGATGGCTCATCTTGGCAGCGGCCAGGTGAACGCTGGCCCGATCGTAGTCCGTGCCTTCGCAGCGTGTGTGCCAGGGCCGCCATAACGCGGCCCACGCCGTCGCTGCGACTGCGCGTTTCGCCTGTCTGCGGTCCCGTGGAACTCCGCCGGCCCGAGCCGGGATGCCGTTACTTGCGCTCGCGCCGCAGGGCGAAGGTGCCCAGGCCGATCACGACGGCCAGGCCGATGGCCAGGAACACGAACAGCGGCATCAGGGACATGCGGAACCTCGTAGCGGATGGCTGCGGCAGTGACGCCGGCCGTCCTTTATACCCGGCTGCGGGCCGGACGCATGCCGCCTTGCAGCATGGCGGTCGCCCCGGGTCGTCAAGAATGGCGGCAACGCCCGGTCCAGGCGCGCGCTCATCCCCGCCTTAGGATCGCGCGCGGGATCGCCGGGGCGATGCGCGCCAGCCAAGGCAGCCAGCGCGCCTTGCCGACGTAGACCTCCGTCTTGCCGGCTGCGATCCCGGCGACGATCTCGGCGGCCGCCTGCGCCGCACCGATCTTGCCGGTGCCCCGCCCGGCCGTCATCGGCGTGTCGACCATCGGCAGGATTGCCTCGACCACCGCCGTGGAACGGCCTTCGAGCTGGTAGCGCAGTCCCTGCGACAGCGAATGCAGTGCGGCCTTGGTCGCGCAGTACACCGCCGCGTCCGATTTCGGAAACAGGGCCAATCCCGAGGATACGTTGACGATCGCCGAGGACCGCCCGTCGGCCTGGAACAACGCGATTGCCAGCCGCGCCATCCGGGCGGGCGCGACGAAGTTGACGGCAATCTCGCGCGTGATCGAATCGTCGTCGAAGTCAGGGTCGGTGAAGCGCGCAGTGGACTGCACGGCGGCGTTGTTGATCACGATCGAAATTCCAGGGTGGTGCGCGGTCACCTGCCCCCAGAGGCGTTCGAGCTCGTCCGGCACGGCCAGGTCGCAGGCGTAGGTGTCCACGCCCGGCAGTCGCAGCCGCAGTTGCGCCAGCCGCTGCGGCGAACGCGCCACCACCAGCAGGCGATGGCCCATGCCATGCAGCAGGTACACCAGCTCCAGGCCAATGCCGCTGGTGCCGCCGGTGACCAGGATCGTCCGCGCTTCGGATAGCATTCGCCCGCACTCCGGAATGGGGACGCGCAGGATCGCGCCAGCCCGCGTGCGCCGCATTAACCCGGGTTCATCGCCGCAGCCTCGTCCAGGAGACCGCCGTGCCAGACCGCCCCGACCTCAATGCACTGGAAGACGCACTCCTGAGCCATCCGCGGCTGCGCATGCAGACCAGGACGTTCTCCCTGCCCGCGGGAACTTCGGTCATACGCCAGGGCCAGGCGTGCGCCGACATATTCGTGTTGCGCGCCGGCCTGGTGAAGCTGCACTACGCCACGCCCGCGGGCAAGGAATGGGTGAAGAGCTTCGTCGCCGACCGTGGCGTATTCGGCTCGCGTAGCGCGCAGATGGCCGGAACCGGCAGCGCCTTCTCCGCCACCTGCCTGGAGGACTGCGAGCTGGCCACCCTTCCCTATCCGCTGTTCTTGGGCACGGTACTGGCCGATCCGGCGCTGGCGGCGCAGGTCCTGCGCTTCAACGAATGGCTGGGGCTGAAGAAGGAGCGGCGCGAATACGATCTGCTGTGCCGCTCGGCCGAGGAGCGCTACCGCCGCTTCCTCGACGGGGATGCGGCGCTGGCCGCGCGCCTCACCCAGGCCGACATCGCGCGCTACCTGGGCATCACTGCGATCGCGCTGTCGCGGATCAAGCGGCGACTGGCGGCATAGGCCGGCGGTGATCCTGGGCAGCCTGCGCTGATGTATGAGCCTGCCTGCAGGAGCCGACAGGATGAAACCCCGATGCTCGCCAGGCTTCGGCCCAGGTACTCGGGCATGCCCCACTGATGCCTTGGATTATGGCTTCGCCATTCATGCCAACGGGCCAGGCGATCAGCACATCGCGCCGCGCCTTCATGCCAGGTCCATCGAGAAATACCTGGCCTCGTGCTTCATGCCCTCGCGCTCGTAGAAGCGGTGCGCGTCGGCGCGCTGCACGCCGGAGACCAGGCGCAGCTGCCGGCAGCCCTGCCGCCGGCCATGCTCGGCGATCCAGCGCAGGAGGGCGGCGCCGTAGCCGCGCGAGCGCTCGGCCTCGGCGGTCACCAGATCCTCGACTTCCAGGTAGCGGCCTGTGTGCAGCCATTCGCCGACGCGGATCCCGGCCAGGGCACGCAGGATGCCGTCTTCCTCCAGCGCCACCAGCCGGTAGCCGCCATCGGCCATGAGCCGCGGCACCGCCGCCAGGTAGTCCTCGCGCGACAGGCGCGGCCGCAGCTTCGACATCAGCTCGAAGCTGCGGGCGATGGCGGCGGGATCCTCCACGAATCCGATCTGCATGCTTCCCTCCCTGGACCATAGCCGGTGCCGCGACGCGCGGACCGGCCGCCATCGTGCCACGTCCGCGGGCGTCCCGGGCGTCGCCTGCGGCGCGCTCCCTGCCGCTTCCCGGCGCAGTGGTACCGGCTCAGACCCGCTCTGCCGCCGGATACAGTTCGGCGTTCTCGCGCTGCAGGCGCTCGAACAGCGAACGCAGCACGGTATTGGCATCGTGGCGGAAGCCGTCCGGATCGGCCGCCAGCCGCGCCGGCACCCGCCACTTGCCGACGAAGCCGGCGAACGCCTGGGCCAGGCCCTGCATCTCCGCCTGGTAGCGCGCGCTCAGCGCGGCCACGTCCGGGCTGCCCGACCGGGCCAGCATCGGGTACAGCACCTGGTCCTCGGCGGCCAGGTGGAACTTGATGTGGCTGGCCGTGCTGACGATGGCCTCGCCGATCTTCTCCGCGTTCTCGCGCACGCCGGCCCGCGACAATTTCCTCAATGCGTCGATCTGCTCCAGGATCGCCGCGTGGTCGCGGTGGTACCGCTCTATGTCCATTACTGCTTCACCTTCTTGCCATCCCGCAACGTGCGGGTATCGGGCTCGATATCGGCCCGCGCGGCGAAGGCTTGAATGGTTACCGCCGGGAACCCCGGCGGCGCGCTTCCTGGCGGCCGCTATTCGGCCACCGCCTGCGGCCGGGCGAACACCAGATGGTCGGCCAGCTCCGGACCGCCGCCGCGGTCGCCGCTGCCGGCGGCGATGTGCAGGGCCTCCCCGAGCATCGTCGCCTGGGTGCCGTGGCGGCCCCGCGGCAGCGGCGACAGTGCGGTCCAGCGCGCGGCCGCCGGATCGTAGGCCTCCACCTCGGCGTGGCCCGGCACCTGGCGCGCGCTCTCACCGCCCAGCACCAGCAGCCGGCCGTCCATCGCCACCGCGGCCGCACCGGCGCGCGGCGTCGGCAACGGGGCTTCGAGCGTCTGCCAGCGGCCGCTGGCGAAGTCGTACACGTCCACCTGCGGGATGGTCAGGCCCAGGGTGTCGCCGGTGTCGTGCGAGGTCCGGCGTCCGCCGGCGGCGTAGAGCCGTCCGTCGAGTACCACCGCGTGGAAGTGGTCGCGCGCGTGCGGCGCATTGGCCAGCGCGCGCCATTGGCCGCTGGCCAGGTCGAGCTCGTCCAGCCACGGCACGTAGCCGCTGAGATGGCCGCGGGTGTTGCCGCCGACCAGGTACAGGCGGCCCTCGTGCACCACCGCACCGGCCGCGCCGCGGCGCCGCTGCGCCGGCACTTCCGCCCCCCGGCTCCAGCGGTCGCTGGCCGGGTCGTAGACCAGCACGTGGTCCAGCGGCGATTCCTCGGGAAAATCGCCGGTGAAGGCGCCGACCACGTACAGCCGCCCGGCATGCGCCACCGCCTGCACGTGATGGATCTCCAGCGGCGGCGGTGCGCCTTCCCGCCAGCGGCCGCTGGCCGGGTCGAAGATGTCGAGCGGCCGCTGGCCGCGGCCGCCGAGCAGGTACAGGCGGCCATCCAGCGCGACGAAGGCGTTCTCGTGGCGGGCGTGAGGTCCGCCTGCGGTGGCAGCCGGCGACCAGACAGGCGCGGACGCGGCGTGCGTGCCGTGACCGGCGTGGACGTCGTCGCCCGCACCCGCCCAGGCCAGCGGCACGGTGGCGGCCAGCGCGAGCGCAAGCGCGGCGGGCGCGGCCCGCCGCACGATGTGGAACAAGGCGTTCTCGAGCATGACGATCCCTCTTCGGACGGGCCCATTCTGCACGACCCGCCCGCGACCGGTCCGCCTCCCCACACCGACCTGCAAAAAGGAAAGGCGCCGCGAGCGGCGCCTTCCAGAGTCATCGCGAAACAGCCGCCCGGTCAGCGGCCGTCGCCGTCGGCATCGCCCGGCAGGACGCGTTCCACGCCGTGCCAGGCGTCGCGGGTCGCGGCCTTGGCCTTTTCCCAGCCCAGGCGCGAGTTGCCCTTGACCTTGTCCCAGCCCTGGCCCAGCTCGGTCTCCAGGCTCTCGTCCCACTGCCGGTCGGAATAGCGACCGCGCGCCTGGGTGCCGTAGCGATAGGCCGGGAGGTAGTCGTCGAAACCGGCGTCGGGCTCGCGGTAGTCCACGCCCGAGAACTGCCCGGCGTAGTAGCGGTCGCTGGCGCCGTAGGCGCGGTAGGTGCGATCGCTGCGATCCCAGGCATCGCGCACGGCGTCGCGGGCATGGTCCCATTCCAGCTTCGACTGGCCGCGCACCTGGCCCCAGCCGGTGCCCAGTTCCTGCTCCAGGCGCTCGTCCCAGGCGCGTTCGGGCATGCGCGTGCGCGCATCGACGCCGTAGGTGTAGGCCGGGGCGTAGTCGTTCTCGTAGTCGAAGCGGGCGTCGTGGTACGGGCGGCTGGCATAGGTGTCGCGCCAGAACTGCTCCTCGCCGGTCGGATCGATGCGTTCGGCCACGCCCTTGCCCGCGGCCGCGCCGACCAGGGTACCGATGCCGCCGCCGATCAGCATGCCCAGCGGGCCGCCGATCGCGCCGATCGCCGCGCCGGCGGCTGCACCGCCCACGCCTCCGACACCCACGCCGACCGGGTGCGAACCGGGCGTGCCGGTGAGCGGATCGCGATTGAGGTCGCGGGTCTGGTTGTTCTCGTTCTTGTCCACGTGGACTCCTCGTCTTGTCGTCGTCGGGATGGGGACCCGTCCCTCGTGCGGGCGCCTGCGGTGCAGGTGCGTCCACGTTGGAACGCGCGGCGTGAATCTGCCGTCGCATGACGACACGAGGTTGCAGGGACGGCACACGCGTTCAGCGTGCCGCGGGGTTCGCCGTCGAGGCGTGGAGATGGATCGGCGGCCGTTGTCCGGCGCGCCGAATCGTCTTCGGCTCCGCCGTGCCACATGGGGAAGCCATGGCCCGCACGTCCGCACTGGTCGGGACGTTGGCCTGATCGAGCCCGTGGGTCCGGTAATGGGGCCAGGTCCACTCCGGCCAAGTGGAGCCCGACCCCAGCGATCAATCCGGTCCCTGCGCTAGCCCGCCTGCGTGCACAGGCGCGAGAAGCTCGCCGTCTCCCGGTCACCCGCCAGCGACAGCAGCGAGATCCGGCAGTCCTCGCCGCTCTCGGCGCGATAGCGCACGCTCTGGCCCGGGTTCAGGCTCTGGCGCACGTCGTTCTCCTCCCCGGCCCGGCTCATGTTCACCGTGACGCTGCTGCCCGTGACGTGGTACAGGCCGATGGCGTTGTACGCATCCAGCTGCAGGCCCCTGCCTTCCGTCAGGATGAAGTCGTAGCCGCCGTTGATCCCCGAATTCGCGCGCGCCAGCTGGCGGGTGCGCTCGTTCTCCTCGCGGGCCAGCGCGATCATGCGGATCAGGTCGCGGTTCTGCGCCTGGATGCTGGCGATCGAACTGGACACCTTCTTGAAGTTGTCGCGGTCGCCGGCGGCCAGGTCCTGCCCCAGCTTGCCCAGGCTCTCCTTCAGGGCCGCGAACTCGGTCTTCTGCTGCTCGGCGATCTTCTGCAGCTGGTCGTCGCCGCCGAGCTGCTTGTCCTTGGCCCAGGTCAGGCCTTCGTTGAGGAAGAAGCCGGCCACGCCGAGCACGATCCATTTCGCCGCTTCCTTGAACTTGCCGGCGAGACCGCCTTCCTTCTTCCGGACCTGCGGGGCGGCATCGCCGCCCTTTCCGCCCTGGTCGTGCGCAGCTTCCTTGACGTTCTGTTCTGTCATGTCATTCCCCTGTTGTCCCCATGCCGGCGTCCGGCTTCCGGTCGCGCGCCCGCTCCGATCCCCATCGGAAGACACCCACCGATCCTCATCGCAGGATCCTGTCGGGCCGCAACCGTCCCGAGTCTACGGCGCGCCGATGGCAGGGAGAAGACCGGTCCCGCTCCCCTCGACCGTGCCGCGGAATGACGGCCTTCGATCGTTGCGCCGGCTCAGCAGCCCATCGGCGGCAGGAACGTCAGCGTGGCCACTGCCACCCACCCGCCCTTCCTCAGCACCTCGATCCTCGCGCGTACTGCGCTGATGCCGGCGAACGGCGATACCGGCGAATCCTTCGCGGCCGGACCTGCGCGCAGGCCCTGCAGCCAGCGGTCGGCCTGCGCCGGATCGTCCATCACGGCTTCGCGCACGGCACGCTCGAGCTCGGCCGGGGTGTAGTCCGGGAAGCAGGCCTGCTGCTCGGGAGTCGGCGTGGGCAGCACGAACGACACCGGGCCGGTGCGCGCGGCCGGCTCCCATTCCGACACGCAATGCTTCCAGTCGGTCAGGTCCAGGTGCGGACCCCCGGCGCTCAGGACCAGGCTGGTCTCGTACTGCACCCGCACGCGCCAGGTTTCGCCCGCGTGCGCCGGCTGCAGCTGCAGGGTGGCGCCGTAGACCTCGTCGCCCAGGTCCAGCGGCACGTCGAGCGCGGACGGTACCTCGCCTTCGCTCTGCCAACCGGAGAAGGTGGAGCCGGCGCCCGCATGGGGCAGGACGCGCAGACCGGTCAGGTCCTGCGCCTGCACGGCGGACGGCGCGCATGCCAGCAGCGCCCAGAGCAGGAGCGGCCAAGAACGCGATAGCCGGCCTGCGGCGGCATCGAACGCGACCGCGATCCGCGTCCCGCACGGACGCGCGTTGGTGGCGCTTGCGGTTCTTCCTGGTTCCATCCTGGATTCTCCGCTCCGGATCGGAGACGCGATTGAACCACGGGCGCCGGGCCTGCACCACGGCAGCCGCCAACGCCGGAAGGTACGTTGCGACCCGCTCCCACCGCACCGCGACCCAGCGCACGGCACGGACCCATCGCGGAGTCCCCGGCTAGAATCCACGCCTCAGGCGCGCGGAACCGGGGATCCCCGTGCGCCGGCCTGCCACAGGCGGTCATCCGGGGATTTCCGACCAGGGAGTGGATTCGCATGAAGCATCAGATCGCACGCACCGCGGCGGCAGTCGTCCTGGGCGCCGCGACGTCGTTGGCCGCCGCATCCGAATGCGAGCAGAACTTCAACGTCAACGGCTCCTTCGGCAGCGGCCGCACCTACGCCACCGAGGCCCGCGTGCCGGACGTGACCTACCTGCCGGCGCTGTACCGGGTCCGCGACAAGATCCAGGAGCAGGGCCTGGTGGTACTGGCCGTGCAGGAGAAGAACGGCTACATCCGCGCCGCCAACGCCGTGACCGGCGGGGAAGGCGGCACCGCCAACGCCCCGTTGCGCGTCTACGTCACCCCGCAGGACGGCGGCGGCGTGAACGTCTCCCTGCAGTTCACCATCGCCGGCGGGCAGATGACCAGCAAGAAGTCGGTCATGCGCTACATGTGCGAGATCGTGGACGCCGCCGCGGCGGGCTGACCGGGCGGGGCCGGGTCCGCTCCCTACTTTTCTGCTTCCCCGCCATCCCAGCCCAGGTCCGGCTCGGGGTGGTAGCGGATGCCCAGCGCGTCCAGGTGGGCGCGCAGCGCACCCATGCGTTCCAGGAAGCCGGCGTAATCGCGCTGGCCGGCGGAGCTCCAGGCCACTTCGGACACCGCCGCCAGCCGAGGCCACAGGCGGTCGTCGGCGGCGGCATCGGTGTGCACCAGCTCCGACCACAGCGCGGCCTCGATGCCGACCGCGGTCTTGAACTCGGTGGGATCGAAGCTGTAGACCCGCTCCAGCGGTACTCCTTCCTTGCGGCACCAGTCGTAGGTCTGCGGCTGGCCGGCATGGTTGCCGTGGTCGAGGTAGAAGTACGTGCACGGCGACAGGATCAGCGGATGGCCCTTGGCCACCGCCGCGTCGATGGCGTAGCCGTCGTTCCACAGCTGCAGCAGCATGTCCGGGCCGGTGTCGGCCACCGAGCCCTCCTCCCAGGCGATGGGGGTGCGCCCCATCTCCCGCACGACCGCCGCGGTGCGGGCGACGAAGTCGGCGTACAGCGGATGCTTGATCTCGTCGCCGCCGATGTGGATCTCCTGCGACGGGAAGACCTCAAGAACTTCCTCCAGCACGTGGCGGACGAAGGGGTAGACCACCTCCGGCTTGGACAGGCACAGCACGCTGAAGCCCACCTCCAGCCCGTCGTAGGGCGCCAGGTTCTCCACGTCGTCGCAGGCCAGCTCGTTGTACGAGGCCAGCATCGCCTGCACGTGGCCCGGCATGTCGATCTCCGGCACGATGGTGATCCCGCGCGCCTGCGCATAGGCGACCAGGTGCTTGAGCTGCTCCTGCGTGTACCAGCCCGAGCGCCCGCCCCTGACTGCGCTGGCGCCGCCGATCTCCACCAGCTTTGGATAGCGCTTGATCTCCATGCGCCAACCCTGATCGTCGCTCAGGTGCAAGTGCAGCCGATTGAGCTTGAAGAACGCCATCCGGTCGATGTGCCGTTCCAGGTACTCGACCGGCAGGAAGCTGCGGGCCACGTCCAGCGAACTGCCGCGCCAGGCGTAGGCCGGCACGTCGGTGATCGCCAGATGCGGCAGCCGGTATTCCGCCTGCGCCTGCGCGGGCAGCAGCTGGCGCAGGCTCTGCACCGCGTGGAGCAGGCCGGCATCGGTGCGTGCGACCAGGTCGATCCCGTCGCCGACCACCAGCCGGTAGCCCTCCTCGCCCAGTGAGGCATCGTCGGCCAGCTGCAGGCGGATGCGGGCGGTCGCCTTCGCGTCGGTGCGCAGGTCGAGGCTTGCCAGCGCGTCCTCCAGCGTACGCCGAGCGTTCGGCGCGGCGGCCGGTGCTTCCAGCGCGACGGCGCCGGCGACGCGCAGCGCACCAGGGCGGGCCTCCACCGACTGCGGCAGCGGCACGATGGACACCGTCTCGGTGCCACCCGCGGCGGCCGCGGGCGGCGTCGGCTGGCTGCAGGCGGCAGTGGACGCGAGCAGGCAGGAAAGCAGAAATCCGGACTTCATCGCAGGCCTCACTCGATGTCCACCAGAAAGGTCGGGATCATCTTAGGACCTGGGCTGAGGAGTGAGCCAGACCGGCCGCCGGCTTGCGCGCCCGGATCATCATCGAGCCAGGTGGCGATCTGTTCCGCGCTACTGCGGCGGATTGCCCGCCTGCATGGACAAGTCCTGGAAATGGAAGCCCAGCTCGACCGCACAGATGACCATGGCCGGATCATGCGTCGGCGGGAACGAGGCAATCGCCTCGACATTGCGCAGGGTCAGGGCCCGCCATTCCGCGGCGTCCAGGTCGTCACTGCGACCGCGCCCGTACACCTGGTCGTAGATCGTCCGCGAGGCGGCGATTTTGGCCAGCACCTTCGGATCGGGCGGAGCAGCGTAGTACGTCTCCATGCAACGATAGGCTTCCAGCACCCGGGCATGTTCCCGCTCCAGCAGCGCGACACGCTCGCCGGCGGCCAGCGCCTGCTGTGCCGGCGCCGCTGGAGCCAGCGTCAGCAACGCCAGCATGACCAAGGCGGCCCCCACCCACCGTCTCATCGACATACCTTCCCTCCTTCCCTTGCCCAGGCCTGTCGGGCCACCGGCCCGAACGGCCCTCATTTCGAATCGAACATTTCCGGCAGGACGCGCTCGCCCATCACCCGCTCGCCGCGCAGATCGCGGCACGCCACGGTGACGTCCCAGGAAAAGTCGACGTCCACCATCATCCAGGTGCCGTCGGCGATGGCGCCTTCCCAGTGCGAATTACCGTACTCGTCGACCAGGCGCGACTGGACATCGGCCGGAAGCGTGGCCACGTAGTCCCGCGCGAACGCCGTGGCCTGTCGCACGCCGTCCTCCCGCTGCCCGGCGGTGAGGCCCTCGGAACGCTCGATGGGGATGATGGTCTTGACGGCACTGACCTCATAGATCCGTCCCGTGGCCGTATCGGTACGGACCAGGTAGCGGTCGAAGCGCGCGTCGGGTCGCGGCGGCGTCACCTCGTACCAGGTCGATGCCTTGCCGCTGCCCGGCTGCTTGCGCGCATCGCGGCCCGGCTTGTCGCCGAAGGCGATGCCGTGGGCTCCCGAAGGATCGCAGCCCATGACTCCACCGGGGACCAGCAGGAGCACCATTACCACCGATTGCCGATACGGGAACACGGCCTCAGGTGCCCAGCAGCTCCACCTCGAACTTGAGCGTGGCGTTGGGCGGGATCACGCCACCGGCGCCGCGCGCGCCATAGCCGAGACTGGCCGGGATGATCAGCACGCGCGTGCCGCCCACCTTCATGCCCTGCACGCCCTCGTCCCAGCCCTTGATCACCATGCCGGCGCCCAGCGGGAAGATGAAGGGCTCGTCCCGGTCCTTGCTGGAATCGAACTTGGCGCCCTGCTCGCCGTTCTGATAGAGCCAGCCGGTGTAGTGCACGGTGACGTTGCGGCCGGGCGCGGCTTCGGGGCCGGCGCCGACGACGGTGTCTTCGAACTGCAGGCCGGAAGTGGTGGTGGTGAAGGCCATGATGGGTTTCCTTGCAGGGTGGCAATGCCGTGAGCCGCCAGTCTAGCCGGTGCCCGGCCCGCTGCCTCCCGCCGATGAACCCGGCTCCGGGTCGGCGCAGGCGGGGGCAGCATGCTTTCGTCGCATCCGCAGCGCCTCGTCGAGCAGGAAGGCATACAGCTGGAGGCGGCGGCTGAACTCCGCGCCCCGCCAGGCGATAAGCCACAGGAACGGGGCCAGCAGGCCCAGGATGGCCAGCCATCCCGGCAGGTGCAGCAGGTCCTGCCAGTTGCGCAGTAGCACGAACAGGGAGACCAGGACGGGAAGCAGCCCGAGCCGGTCGATTCCGCCGATCAGCATGCCCAGTCGCGACTGCAGGCGCTCATGGCCCATCTGCGCATAGCGCAAACTCGATTCCAGTGAATCACGCGGGTAGCTGGAGAGCCAGGCAGCCAGCCCCATGAACTGGGCCACATCGTGATCGAACTGCGCGACCATGCCCGCGCGATGGTGGCGCAGGTCCTGCACGAGCACCCACAGGTTTCGCACGAACCCGGGCACGAAGCCGACGACCACCAGTGCGAGGCCTGCCCACGCTAGCCACAGCATCCAGGTCTGTGGCGCCAGCCACTTCACCAGCAGCGACGGCACGAAGGCGGCGATCATGCCGACCATGCCGAGCAGCGCCAGGCGTCGCGCCCAGCGGGGCGTATCCAGCGTCGAAACGGGTCCTTCGGGCAGCGCTGCGATCTTTGCTTCCAGCAGCGCAAAGGTCAGTGCCGGCCTGTGCTCCACATCCATGCAAACCCCTCTTGCACACTTCAACTCAACGATTCGCTCGGCAACTGCAGGAAGCGAGCCTGAGCCCAGTGCCCCCACTACAGCAGGTCGGGAAAGTGCGGTCTGACCCCTGTTTCCCCTTTTCTCCGGTTACTTTCCGGCAACAAAATCGCCCGCCGTCGCCGGAGCATCTGGCCGTTGCAGGGTAAAGATGCACTCGAAATATGGCCGGACCGCGTCCCAATTCAGGTACTGCTTGCGAGCCCGCACGAGAAGCCGGCCGACATCCACCACGTTGCCCTCTTCCTGGAACCCGCGCATGAAGGCCGCGCGCGAATCTGCATCGGCATGCAGGCCGTGGTCTTGGCCGGCGTAGGAGTGGAATTCAAGGATGTTGCCGGGCGCTGGCACGCTATCTCCCGCGAGCGTGCATTCCCGCATGCCACTGGCCTCTTCGCGTCGTACATGACCCGCCGCGAAGCTGTCCTGTACCGAATGCAGAAGAGAGCCGAACGCGACGTCGTCAACCGAACGCCGCAGGCCACCGCTGGCACCCAACGTATAGAGATCCATCAGACGCCACTCGGTGCGACCGTAGGCCTCCTGGATCGCAGGTATCTCGATATCCCTGAGCCGGGTCTCCAGCGTGTACTCGCCGCGCGAGGCGCGCCAAGCGAACTCGAACCAGCCGAAGAGACTGTCCCGGGTCTTTGATGCGAGCTCGCCGTCCGCAGCCGCCATCGCATGCAGGTACTGAAGGTCGCCGAAATGCGACCGGTAGAGCATCGCGTCCCCAGGGCCATACCGCTTCCCGCTCGCCGCGCCCGCCTCTGCATCGCGAAAGAGGCTAACCCAACACCATGGCTGGGTCTCGAAACGTACAGTTTCTTGGGTCTTGCAGCTGGAGCTCTTTGCCTGCCCGGCGAGAAGACGGAAAGGCGGATCATCGTTCCAGCGCACGCCCGCCAAAACCGAGGGTGGGGCGGTCGTGGCCTCACTGCCCGCGCAGGCATCACCGTTGCAGCCGTACAGGCGGTTGGTGATTTCCTCATGGACCGGTTCGGTGAAGACCTCCAGCGACCATTGCGCCATCAGCCGCTCGGCCGAAGCGCGCGTTCCAGAAGTAATTCCGGCCAGGCGCCTCTCATCCGGCGTCGATTGCGTAGCAAGCTTATGTGCTGAAGCCTCAGCCCCAGCCAGAAGAAGAACGGACAGAAGAATCCACTTGCGCACAGAACAACCCCCTGTTCACTGCGATCTGAAATCCACCAATCACGCGGCATCAAAGAAGTCCGTCGCCCCACCCAGTGTCACCTATGCACGTGAAAGTGCACTCTGACCCCTGTTTCGGTGATCTCGCTTTCCCCTAGCTAATTTGCACTCCAACCCCTGCCTCTGCCTGCTTCTCAGAAGTGCACTCTGACCGCTGTTTCCCATGTTTCCGCTTGTCCCCAGTTTCGCTTAGGTCACCATCAGATATGAGGGCTGAAATCGCATGCGGGCAAGGGCCGTAACGCACATCGAAAGCGAAAGGCGAGCAAAGAATGGCAACTTCGTCGGATGCGGCGACCTCAAGACTGCAAGAACAACTGAAGCGCCGCCGGTGTTTGCACTTGCTTTGGCCCATACCGAATGATGAGAAGTCGGCAACTTAGCCAAGACCTTGGCGTTAAATCCGCCGTCTTCACTGATCAGCCTGCAAGCAACCTGAGCCTGCTGGAAGAGATGACTGAGCGAAGCTGAGCCACCGCCCCAAGGCTTCACGCAGACAAGTTCACCAGAATCAGTGAGAAGGTCGCACACCTCAATACGGCTCCTTCCCCCGCCGTGCTGGATGTTTTTCTTGTCCAAAAGAATAATTTTTCCATTCGACGCACCAGCTACCCGAGCGTTGTAGACGCCCTCCGTTTCCGTGAGGGATTGCAGCTGAGGAAGCACGAGCTTCGATATTGTGAGTGCACCAACTTTTACATCAATCTCTGCAACAAAGCTTTGTTCAATTTGAAACCACCTACCCCCATGCGCGAGATAGGTTTTCTTCTTATAACTCACAGATCCATGCAGACACTGAAGTACAGACCACTTTTTCTTAAGATCTTTGCTTGCCTGCTGGTACGCATAGACAGAGCTATCTCGCAGGGCATCCGCGTCGATGATCTTGCCCTCTGAAATCGCAAATGCACGCCAGGCGCTTGGCGACAACTCGTAAGCGACTGGCGAATGACCGCCCCTCTTCGTCTTATAGCTGAAGAGGTCGTAGTCGTCCCAAGAAAGAAGGTCGGGGATACACAAGCTTATATCGGCGCTATTTGCGGCAACCAATGCAGCTAGTTCAATCTCAAGCTTCCCAACCAATGAATCGTCCCGAACTGGAACGACATTGTCGACCCACTGGAAATTCTTCTGATACGAAGTCTTCTTATGCAGCGCACTGCATCTGGCCAGATATCCGCCAATTGTCTCTTTCGATAAATCGATCGACCCTTTGAATGAATCAGAACCAGAGACTTGTAGACCAAAGTTCTCTGACTCCTTGACCCGCGCCTTGACTCCCGTCAGCAAATCTTTGTCGGTATCGATATCAAATCTGTAAATGTCATCCGCGTCCGGTATCTGCTCAATCGCTTGAATAAAGTCATCCGCGATACGGTCGCGCTTTATGCTTTTTAACTTGTTACGCTCCGCGAGGTTGAGAACGCAACGGACGCCGAAGTTCGGCTCGACCATCGCACGATCGACTCGCTGCCAAGCATGACCGAAGGTCACGATGAAATGGCTCTTTCCAAGGGGGACGATTACAAACCCTGACAGCGAACTTGTTTCAGGCATCTTGCTCACACCTCCAACCGCTTGTGCGGCGAGGGCTGCGAACCAGTCAGGCGTCCCTTTACTGAGGCCGTAGTGGAGCTTTGCGGTCTGCCCGTCATTGACGGGCACATCCATCGACTTACTAAGACCCTTTGCGTTTACGGCTCCTTGAGCCTTGAATCCCGGCTTGACCAGAAATACGTTCAGATACAAGCGATCCATGCCTCACCTCCATCGAAGGTTTGACTGCGCTCTTGACCTGCCATGAAAAGAAATGGGTCAGATTCACTTCTAGACCTGGCCCATATTCCACAGATTTATTCGCTTGGCATCACCCGCACTTGCTATACCCGCAATTCAAGCAGGTCGCACACCCATCCATGATCACCAACGCCTTGGTGCTGCACTTGTGGCACATGGTGGCGCTGGGGGGGAAGCTGGTGCCGTCGCCGGTGACGGCGACGTCCTCGTCGCGGGCCTGGGCGGCCGGCACGGCCGGGGCCGCGGTCAGCTCACTGTTTTTTTTTGAGCGCTCCTCGAACTGCTTGCGCTTCTCGGCGATCAGGGCCTTCTGGTGGGCGCTCAGCTCGGGGTCGTGGATCAGGCCGATGGACTTCATGTGCTCCTCGACCACGGCGCCGATCTCGGCGACCAGGGAGGGCATGTAGACGCCGCCGGCCTTGAAGTAGCCGCCGCGCGGGTCGAACACGGCCTTCATCTCCTCCACCAGGAAGGTCACGTCGCCGCCCTTGCGGAACACCGCCGACATGATCCGGGTCAGGCCGACGATCCACTGGAAGTGGTCCATCGACTTGGAGTTGATGAACACCTCGAACGGGCGGCGCAGCTCGTGCTCGGTGCCGGCGTTGAGGACGATGTCGTTGATGGTCACGTACATGGCGTGCTCGACCATCGGCGACTTGATCTTGTAGGTGCTGCCGATCAGCACGTCCGGGCGCTCGATGCGCTCGTGCATCTGGATGATGTTGTCCTTGGCCTCGGCCTGCTCGGCCACGGCGCGATCGACCGGGGCGGCCGGCACCGGGGGGGCGGCCTCGCGCGCCTTGTCCTCGGGGGTGACAACGGCGTAGCCCTTGATTTTCTGCTCGATCTTGACGGCCATGGCGGCGGATCCTTGGTTGTTCTTGTCTGTGCCTGAGGTGCGGCGATGCCACCGCGACACCCCTCCCCCGCCATAGGGGGAGGGGCGGTGTTGCGGACGCCTACTTCTTCTTCGCGGTCTTGCGGACGGTCTTCGGGGCGGTCTTCTTCGCGACCTTCTTCGGTGCGGCCTTCTTCGCGGCCTTGGCGACCTTCTTCACTGCCTTCTTCGCGGCGGCCTTGCGGGCCGGCGCCTTCTTTGCGACGACTTTCTTCGTTGCGGCCTTCTTCGTTGCAGTCTTCTTCGGCGCCGCCTTGCTGGCGGTCTTCTTGGCAGCCTTCTTCGGGGCGACCTTCTTGGTCGCGGCCTTCTTCGCCACGGCCTTCTTCGCAGGCGCTTTCTTGCCCAGCTTCCTGCGCAGCGCCGCCGCCTCGGCCGAGGCGTTCTCCTTGGCGGCCGACAGCTTCTTCTTCGCCTTGGAGACGGCCTTCTTCACCGCCTTCTTCGCCTTGGACACGTCGGCCGTCACGGTCTTCTTCGCCGCGGCGACCTTCTTGGCCGCGGCCTTCTTCACCGTGGCCACGCGCCTGGTCGCCGCCTTCTTCGCCTGGGTCACCGCCTCGCCGGCGGTGGCCACGGCACCGCTGGCGGTAGCGGCAATACTGCTGCCGACTTCGCTGACGGTTTCCTTCACGGTCTCGGCGGCCTCGGACAGGGTCGCCGTCACACCATTGCCATTGCTCATGGGGCCCTCCTGGGGGCGCTCTCCGTGTGGTACTCGGGGACGATCACTGCTTTCCGGGCGCCATGCTGCGGTGGAACCGGCCACGGCGGGCGCCCGGAAACAGCGCGCGCCGCGGCCTTCGATCGGTCGGAGCCAGCCCCGGCTTCGGGTAGGAAAACTCCCGGCCGGCGGTCAGAACTTGCCGTAGTAGCCTTCCTTGAGCGCATCGAAGAGGTTGGCGGCGGTGTGCAGCTCGCCGTCGTACTCGATCTCCTCGTTGCCCTTGACCTCCAGCACCGAGCCGTCCTCCAGCTCGAAGCGGTAGGTGGTGTTCTCCAGGTCCTTCTCCTTGACCAGCACGCCCTGGAAGGCGGCGGGATTGAAGCGGAAGGTGGTGCAGCCCTTCAGCCCCTGCTGGTAGGCGTAGCGGTAGATGTCCTTGAACTCCTCGTAGGGGTAGTCCGTGGGCACGTTGGCGGTCTTGGAGATGGAGCTGTCCACCCACTTCTGGGCGGCGGCCTGGACGTCGACGTGCTCCTTGGGCGAGATGTCGTCGGCGCTGATGAAGTAGTCCGGCAGCCGGGCGTCGGCGCTTTCGGCGAACGGCATCGCCTTCGGGTTGACCAGGTGGCGGTAGGCCAGCAGCTCGTAGCTGTAGACGTCCACCTTCTCCTTGGACTTCTTGCCCTCGCGAATGACATTACGGCTGTAGTGGTGCGCGAACGAGGGCTCGATGCCGTTGGAGGCGTTGTTGGCCAGCGACAGGGAGATGGTGCCGGTCGGGGCGATCGAGCTGTGGTGGGTGAAGCGGGCGCCGGTCTCGGCCAGTTCCTCGACCAGTTCCGGGGCCACCGAGGCGACCCGCTGCATGTAGCGGCTGTAGCGGGCGTGCAGGACCTTGCCCTCGATCTCCTGGCCCGCGCGCCAGCCGTCCTTGGCCATCTCCGGGCGCTGGCGCAGCATCTGCGCGGTGACGGTGAAGCGCTCCTCCATGATCGGCGCCGGGCCCTTCTCACGGGCCAGCGACAGGCCCACTTCCCAGCCGGCCACGGCCATGTCGCGGGCCACGCGCTCGGTGAACTCCAGGCTCTGGGCCGAGCCGTACTTCATCCGCAGCATGGTCAGGGTGCTGCCCAGGCCGAGGAAGCCCATGCCGTGGCGGCGCTTGCGCATGATCTCGGCCTGCTGCTGCGGCAGGGGCAGGCCGTTGACCTCGACCACGTTGTCGAGCATGCGGGTGAACACCCGCACCACTTCCTTGTATTCCTCCCAGTCGAAGCGCGCCTTGTCGGTGAAGGCGTCGCGCACGAAGGTGGTGAGGTTGACCGAACCCAGCAGGCAGGCGCCGTAGGGCGGCAGCGGCTGCTCGCCGCAGGGGTTGGTGGCGCGGATGTTCTCGCACCACCAGTTGTTGTTCATCTCGTTGACCTTGTCGATCAGGATGAAGCCCGGCTCGGCGTAGTCGTAGGTGGAGACCATGATCATGTCCCACAGGTGGCGGGCGCGGATGTGCCCGTACACCTTGCAGGCCACCAGGCCGTCGTCGCGCACGAGGTAGTTCTCGTGCGTGGGCCAGTCGCGCCAGACCACCTTGTCGGCGTCGGCCAGGTCGATGTCGCCCTCTTCCTTGCGGTTGACCGGGAACACCAGCGGCCAGTCGCCGTCGTCCTCCACCGCCTGCATGAAGCCATCGGTGATCAGCAGCGAGAGGTTGAACTGGCGCAGGCGGCCGTCCTCGCGCTTGGCGCGGATGAAGTCCTTCACGTCCGGGTGGCTGACGTCGAAGGTGCCCATCTGCGCGCCGCGGCGGCCGCCGGCGCTGGACACGGTGAAGCACATCTTGTCGAAGATATCCATGAAGGACATCGGGCCGGAGGTGTACGCGCCGGCGCCGGCGACGAACGCGCCGCGCGGGCGCAGGGTGCTGAACTCATAGCCGATGCCGCAGCCGGCCTTCAGGGTCAGGCCGGCCTCGTGGACCTTCTCCAGGATCCCGTCCATCGAGTCGGTGATCGTGCCCGAGACGGTGCAGTTGATCGTGCTGGTGGCCGGCTTGTGCTCCAGGGCGCCGGCGTTGGAGGTGATCCGGCCCGCCGGGATCGCGCCGCGGCGCAGGGCCCACAGGAAGCGCTCGTACCAGTAGGTCTTCTTGTCCTCGGCCTGCTCGGCGTCGGCCAGGGCGCGGGCCACGCGCTGGTAGGTGCCGTCGATGTCGGCATCCAGGGCGACGCCCTGCTTGGTCTTCAGCCGGTACTTCTTGTCCCAGATATCCTGGGAGGCGGGCTGCAGGGGAATCTCCCCGCCGGCTTTGGTGTTGTCCTGGACCACTTCGAGGCGCACCGTGCTCATGCTGATGGGATCTCCTTCCGCACCTGGGTCTGCTTCCTGGAAGCCGGGGCGGTGGGAGCGCGAAGACAGGAACGCCGGCGGGTCGCGCAGGTGCGCGCCGCTCGCCGTCAGACGGTATGTGTGTGGCGGCCGGAGCCGCTGCAGACCGCGTTTTCCTGCCTCATCCGCTCGCCACCCCCGGCGATTCGGCCGTCGCAATGCGTATTCATGCCAACACCATCGCTTGGGCCTGGATTCCGTCGAACCGCTATATCTAGTGGCACAACAGGCCGCCACGCTAAACCCGGTCCGGGGGGCTGTCAACCTTGGCGCCGCATGCGCGCGGGGCGGCCGCGACGGGCGGACGGAGGCGTCCGCCACCGTTGCCGCGGGCGCCCCGGAAAGCTACTTCACCGGCTGTTAAATCCGGGCGCAGCAGACTCGTTCAGCTTGATGAGCATGGCATCCGTCCCCATGGACGAAAGGTGCCACGCGCACGGAAGCGATGACCCGACCGGACCCGAACCCACGCCTGCGAGGAACCCAGCTGCATGCGCCCCGCGACCACCCTGCTCGCCCTGACCGCCGCCGCCGCGTTCGGCGGTTTCGCCGCCACCGCCGTGAACGAGCTGCTGGACAACCGCGCCCAGGCCGCGTCAGCGGCCGTGGCCCCGGCGCCCGCCGCTTCGACCACCCTGCCCGCCGCCGTGGCCGGCGCCCTGCCCGCGGCGGTGGACGGCCAGCCGCTGCCCTCGCTGGCGCCGATGCTGCAGCGGGCGATGCCGGCGGTGGTCAGCGTCCACACCCAGCAGCGGGTGCGGGTGCGCAACCCGTTCTTCGACGACCCGTTCTTCCGGCGCATGTTCCCGCAGGTGCCGCAGGAGCGGATCAACGAGTCGCTGGGCTCGGGCGTGATCATCGATGCGCAGCGCGGCTACGTGCTGACCAACCATCACGTGATCGAGGGCGCCGACGACGTCTCGGTGTCGCTGGCCGACGGGCGCACGCTCAAGGCCGAGTTCCTCGGCTCGGACCGCGACACCGACGTGGCCCTGATCCGGATCCCGGCCGAGAACCTGACCGAGCTGCCGCTGGCCGACAGCGGCCGGCTGCAGGTGGGCGACTACGTGGTGGCGATCGGCAACCCGTTCGGCCTGAGCCAGACGGTGACCTCCGGAATCGTCTCGGCGGTGGGCCGCAGCGGCATCCGCGGCCTGGGCTACCAGAACTTCATCCAGACCGACGCCTCGATCAACCCGGGCAACTCCGGCGGCGCCCTGGTCAACCTGCGCGGCGAGCTGGTCGGGATCAACACCGCCTCGCTCAACCCGCAGGGCAGCATGGCCGGCAACATCGGCCTGGGCCTGGCGATCCCGACCAACCTGGCGCGCGACGTGGTCCAGCAGCTGGTGACCACCGGCGAGGTCCGGCGCGGCACCCTGGGCGTGGAGACCCAGGCCCTGGACGCGCGCCTGGCGCGGTCGCTGGGCCTGGAGGAAGGCCAGCAGGGCGCGCTGGTGGCGCGGGTGTACGAAGGCTCCGGCGCGGCCGCGGCCGGGCTGCGCGCCGGCGACGTGATCGTCGAGGCCGGCGGCCAGCGCATCGGCAACCCGCTGGCCCTGCACAACTACGAAGGCCTGCAGCCGGTGGGGGCGAAGGTGCCACTGCAGGTGCTGCGCGACGGCAGGACGGTGGCGCTGACCGCGACCCTGCGCGAACAGCCGCGCAGCCTGGACGGCGGCGGCGTCGATCCGCGCCTGGCCGGCGCGAAGCTGGCCGAGCTTCCGGAAGCGCAGCGCCAGCAGAGGGGCCGCGGGGTGCTGGTGGAAAGCGTGGCCAGCGGCAGCCGCGCGGCGGCCAACGGCCTGCGCGCGGGCGACATCATCACCGCCACCACCGCCGGTGCGGTCGAGGATCTGCCGGGGCTGCGCGCCAGCCTGGCCCAGCCGCCGCGGCAGTTGGTGCTGCTGATCGTCCGCGGTAACGTGCAGGGCCGGCTGCCGATGCAGTGAGCCGATCGCGGCTGCAATCGCCCGCCGTCCCGTAACAGCGCCTACACCGCGGCCATGGTTCCATGGCCGCGTCACGCCAGCACGGCGTCGCCCCTCGCACCACCACAGGAGACTTCCGATGAGCCCGACCTCCACCGAGAACATGAAGGACAACCTGAGCGAAGCCGGCTCGCACCTGAAGGCCGCCGCCGGCGCCGCCGGCGAGGCGATCCGCGGCGCGGCCTCGGCCGCCGGCGACGAGCTGCGCCTGGGCCGGGCCAACGTCAAGGCCGAACTGGCCGACAGCGGCCTGGCGGGCCTGGCCGCGGCCGAACTGGGCAGCGACGCCGCGCGCGAGCAGATGGACGCGCTCATGGACAAAGGCCGCGACCTGATCGACAGCGCCGCCGAACTGATCCGCGAGCGCCCGCTGGCCTCCTTCGGCGTGGCCTTCGCCGCCGGCTGGCTGGTGGCCGCGCTCAGCCGCCGCGACCGCTGACCGGCGCGCGCAGGCCGTGAGCGAAGGGGAGCATCCCGGCAGCGACGACGCCCGTGAACCGACGGGCGCCACGCCGCCGCTGGACGAAAGCATCCGCGCCATCGGCGCCGCTGGTCGGGCGACCCTGTCGGCTCACGGTGACAGCCTGCGTGCCCTGCGTGCGCTGTTCTCGGCCGACGTGGCCCTGGCCCGCAGCGCGCTCGGGCGCGGGCTGGCCTGGGCCGGAGTGGCGGTGGTGTTCGGCGCCTCGGCCTGGCTGCTGGCCACCGCCGCGGGCGTCGCCCTGATGCAGCGGCTGGGGCTGTCCTGGCTGGCCTCGCTGAGCGTGGCCGCGCTGTTCAACCTGGCCATCACCGGGCTGGCGGCATGGCGCACGTCGCGCTTCTTCGACTACATGGGCCTGCATGCGACCCGGCGCCAGTTGAGCCGGATGGGGTTGTTCGACGAGCACGGCGGCGATGACGACGGCGACGGGCCGGAGGACGGCGACGATCGCGGTCGCGGCACGGGTGATGCGAAGGCTCCGGCACCTGCATCCACAGCGGCGGCGAGCGGCGTGCCAGCCACCGGCGGGACACCGGCATGAGGTTCGAACTGCTGCGACAGAGGGTCGACCGCGCCGAGCGCCGGGCGGAAGGCTGCGTGGACCGCGCCGCGGACGAGCGGGCCGCCTTGGGCGAAGCCTGGCGCCGCGCCTGGTCGCCGGCGCGGATCGTGGTGGCCGGCCTGCTCTCCGGTTTCCTGGTCGGCCGCAGCGAACCCCTGTCCAAGGTTGGTGGGAGCCGCTGGCTGCAGATGCTGGGCACGGTGTCCTCGATGCTGGCCTCGCTGCGCGCGGCGGCGGCCTCGGAGGACGCCGGCGATTCCGCCGACGTGGCCGCGCAGCAGGCTTCGGTGGCCGCCGAGGCGGCGAGCGAGGGTGCAGTATCCGGCGGACCCGATCCCTTCGGGTCCGCCGCGGCCGCGCGTCGCGACGGGATACCGGGCACGGCCACCGAGGCACCGGTGCGCGCGCCCGCACCGGCCGAGGCGGCGACCGAAGTCTCCGAGCGTTGACCCCCTTCCTTCCATCCTGACCGGCCGGCCCCGCGGCCTGCCTGCCGCCCCGAGGCCGCATGTCCGCCACGCCCCCCGTCCCGCCCGAGCCCGCTTCCCTCCCGGGCGCGCCCGCACCACCGCTGCCGGTCCCGGTCGACGCCAACCTGCCGCGGCCACGGCCGCGCTCGGCCGCCGCGCTGGTGGTGCTGGCGACCCTGGCGGTCGGCTATACCCTGTGGGCGGCGCAGGAAGTGATCCTGCCGATCCTGCTGGCGATGTTCTTCGCCCTGGTCGGCAACCCGATGATCCGGCTGCTGCGCAAGCTGTGGGTGCCGCGCTTCCTGGCCGCCCTGCTGGTGCTGGTCGCCGGCCTGGCCGGCACCGGCGCGCTGGCGGTGCAGCTGGCCGCACCGGCCACGGCCTGGGCCGAGCAGGCTCCGCGCGAGGCGCGCAAGCTCGGCCGCCAGCTGCAGGACCTGACCAAGCCGATGCACGAGGCCAACCGGATCGCCGAGGACATGGCCCGCGCCGCGGCCGGCGAAGCCAACCGCAAGGTCGAGGTGGTGCGGACGCGGGTGGACGATCCCTACGCGGCGCTGACCCGGACGCCGCGGCTGGCCGCCTCGGTGCTGGCGGTGGTGCTGCTGACCTTCTTCTTCATGGTCTACGGCGAGAACCTGCAGCGCAACGCGATCGCCCTGCTGCCGGGGCGGCAGCAGAAGAAGTTCACGGTGGAGATCCTGCATTCGATCGAGCGCGAGGTCTCGCGTTACGTGCTGACGATCAGCGTGATCAACGCGGTGGTGGGACTGGTGTTCGCCGGGATCCTGTACCTGCTCAAGTTCCCGCCGCAGGAGGCCCTGCTGTGGGGCACGATGGTGATGCTGCTCAACTACGCGCCCTACGTGGGTCCGCTGATCGGGATGGTCGCGATGCTGCTGGTGGGCTTCGTGGCCTTCGACGACACCCTGCATTCGCTGCTGCCGGCGGCGCTGTACCTGCTGCTGCACACGATCGAGGGCCAGGTGGTGACGCCGATCATCCTCGGCCGGCGGATGGCGCTGTCGCCGCTGGTGCTGATCCTGGCGCTGATGCTGTTCGGCTGGCTGTGGGGCCTGATCGGCCTGCTGCTGGCGGTGCCCCTGCTGGTCTGCATCAAGCTGGTGCTGGCGCAGGTGGAGGGCATGCAGGGTTGGGCGCGGCTGCTGGAGTGAGCATGCCGCTCCGGCCCTGTTCCACCGCGCCCGCGCAGCCCGGCAGGCACAGGCCTACAATGCCCCGGTGAGCTTCACCGTCCGCGCCATTACCCTCGACCTCGACGACACCCTGTGGCCGTTCGCGCCCATCGGCGCGCGCATCGACCGGGTGCTGCACGAGTGGATGCTCGAGCACAGTCCCGCCACCGCCGCGATGTACCCGATGGCGGCGATGCGCGAACTGCGCGAGCGCTCCTTCCGCGACAACCCGCACCTGCACCACGACCTGTCCGCCCTGCGCCGGCTGACCCTGCGCGAGGCCCTGGAGGCCAGCGGCGCCGGCCTGGACCTGCTCGAGCCGGCCTACGAGGCCTTCTACGCCGCCCGCAACCAGGTCGAGTGCTACCCCGACGCGATCGACGCGCTGGCCCGGATCGCCGCCCGCGTCCCGGTGGCCGCGGTCAGCAACGGCAACGCCGACCTGGAACGGATCGGGCTGATGAGTCATTTCGCCTTCCAGCTCGGCTCGCGCGAGCACGGCGCGGCCAAGCCCGAGGCCAGCATCTTCCACGCCGCCTGCGTCCGCCTCGGCCATGACCATGGCGAGGTGCTGCACGTGGGCGACCATCCGGAAATGGACGTGGCCGGCGCCGCTCGCGCCGGGCTGCGCAGCTGCTGGATCAACCGCACCGGCGCGACCTGGGAACACCCGGAGCTGCAGCCGGACCTGCAGTTCGACACCCTCGCCGGACTGGCCGACTGGCTGGACGCGCACCTGGGCGACCTCCCGCCTGCCGACGACCCGTTCTCCGATCCGACCGTCTCCCTGCACGGCGACCTCCGTACCCCCCGGAACCCCGCATGACCCACGCCGCCTACGCCCGCCAGGACTCCACCGCCCTGCCCCTGCACCTGCTCGACCGCGGCGGCTATGCCGCCTGGCGCGCGGCCCAGCCCGACGCGGTCGCGGCCTGGCTGGACGCGCAGGCGTTCGACGCGTCGCCGGGTACCGCGGTGCTGCTGCCAGGCGCGGACGGCATCGCCGGCGCGGCGCTGGGCGTGGGCGACCGGCTCGATCCCTGCGCCTACGCCCACGGTCCGGGCATGCTGCCGGACGCGGCCTGGATTCCGGCCGACGACGCCCTGCCGCCGGCCGAACTGGCCGCCCTGCAGCTGGGCTGGGGCCTGGGCAGCTACCGCTTCGACCGCTACAAGAGCGGCGGGCGGGCGCCGGCGCGGCTGCGCCTGGCCGAACTCGACGCCGAGGCGCTGGACGTGCTCGACGCCTGCATGCGCGTGCGCGACTGGGTCAACACCCCGACCCAGGACATGGGTCCGGCGGACCTGGAAGCGATCGCCCGCGAGCTGGCCGACGCCCACGGCGCGCAGCTGGAGGTGTTCGCCGGGCAGGCCCTGCTCGACCGGAACTTCCCGGCGATCCACGCCGTCGGCCGCGCCTCGCACCGCGAGCCGCGGCTGATCGCCCTGCGCTGGGGCTTCGATGGCGGCGAGGCCGGCGCGCGCCCGCACGTGGCCATCGTCGGCAAGGGCGTGTGCTTCGACACCGGCGGGCTGGACATCAAGCCGGCCGACGGCATGCGCAACATGAAGAAGGACATGGGCGGCGCCGCGCACGCGCTGGCCCTGGCCGGGCTGGTGATGGCGCGCAGGCTGCCGCTGCGCCTGACCCTGCTGGTGCCGGCGGTGGAGAATGCGATCGGCCCCGACGCCTTCCGTCCGGGCGAGGTGATCGCCACCCGCAAGGGCGTGAGCGTGGAGATCGACAACACCGACGCCGAGGGCCGGGTGATCCTGTGCGACGCGCTGGCCTACGCCGCCGAGCAGAAGCCCGACCTGGTGCTGGACTTCGCCACCCTCACCGGCGCGGCGCGGGTCGCGCTCGGCCCGGACCTGCCGGCGCTGTTCGCCAACGACGACGCCCTGGCCGAGGCCTGGCTGGCGGCCGGCCGCGACACCCGCGATCCCCTGTGGCGGATGCCGTTGTGGCGGCCCTACCTGCGCTACCTGACCTCGAACGTGGCCGACCTGGCCAACGCCGGCTCGCGCATGGCCGGCGCGGTCACCGCGGCCCTGTACCTGGAGCGCTTCCTGCCCGAGGGCCTGCCCTGGGCGCACCTGGATACCTACGCCTGGAACGACGGCAGCCGTCCCGGCCGTCCGGCCGGCGGCGAGGCCATGGGCCTGCGCTCGGCCTACGCGATGCTCAAGGCGCGCGCGGGCCTGTAGGAGCCGGTCTTGCCGGCGACCGTGGCGGCGGACGCTTCAATGGCAGCCGGTTTCACGCAGACGTCCCACCATGGCGGTCGCCGGCAAGACCGGCTCCTACAAAGGAGATGTGCCTGTGCCGCGAATACGCGGCTCACTCCGCCTGCACCACCCGGTCGCGGCCTTCGCGCTTGGCCCGGTACAGCGCCATGTCCGCGCGCTGCAAAAGGCGCGACGCATCGTCCGCGTCGGGGCGGAACACCGCCAGTCCGATCGAGGCGGTGACCGTCGGCAGTTCCTGGCCGAGGTGGTGCACGCGCAGCCCGCGCACCGCCTCGCCCACCCGCGCGGCGCAATCCAGGGCGCTCTGCGCGCCGGCCTCGGGCAGGATCAGGGTGAACTCCTCGCCGCCGTAGCGGCAGGCGATGTCCTCCGTCCGCGCCAGCGAGCCGAGCAGCTGGCCGAAGGCGGCCAGCAGGGCGTCGCCGCCGGCGTGGCCGTGCAGGTCGTTGAACGCCTTGAAGTGATCCAGGTCGATCATCATCAGGCTCAGCGGCAGGCCGCGGCGCTCGCAGCGCGCCAGCTCGCGGGTCAGCGATTCCTCGAGATAGCGGCGGTTGAACAGGCCGGTGAGCGGATCGCGGATCGACTGGATCCGCAGCCGCTCCTGCAGGGCCAGGTTGTGCAGCGCCATCGACAGCTGCTCGACCGCGGCCTGGACCAGGTCCAGGCGCGCGAGGAAGGCCGGATCCGGCGCCGACAGGTAGAGCAGGCCGAGCTGGGCGCCCTGCGCGGCCAGCGGCAGGCAGGCGCTGCTGCAGGCGCCCACGTCGGCGGACGGTTCCACATGGTCGCAGCGCAGGGTCCCGTCCTGCGCACGCAGCAGGTGCGGCTGGCCGCGGCGCAGGGCCCAGCACTGGTCGGGCGTCAGCAGCACGGCGCTGGCGGCGGCGTGCTCGCCCCAGTGCGCCAGTTCCTCGGCGTAGTCGTTGGATGCGCGGATCCGGTACAGGGTGCCGCCGGTACCGGGCAGCAGCCGCGACAGCAGCTGGGTGGTCAGCGCCACCGCCTCGGCGGCGCTGAGGCAGTTCTGCAGCAGGCTGCCATAACGGGTCAGCTCGCCCAGGTCGGCGCTGTGCCGCTCCAGCTGGGCGACCGATTCGCGCAGGCGCAGGTTGGCCTGGCTGCCGTCGCGCTCGGCCCGGCCGCGGCGGCGGATCTCGCGCAGCAGCAGCCAGTACACGCTGCCTACCACCGCGATCCCCAGCGGAATGCCGAGCCCGGCCAGCGCGCGCAGGATGTCGGCGCTGCGGCGGCTGGTGCGGTCGCGCTCGGCCAGCAGCCGGCGCTCCTCGTCCAGCAGCTGGCGGGCGCTGGCGCGGATCCGGTGCGACGTCTGGTCGACCTCGGCGTCGATGCCGGCCTGGGCGGACTCCAGGCCGCCTTCGCGGTAGCGGGCCAGGTTCTGCTCCATCTGCGCCAGGCGCAGGGCGGACAGTTCGGCCAGATCGCGCACCCGGCGGCTCTGCAGGGGATTGTCCTTGACCAGGTGGGCCAGCGCCTCCAGCTGCGGACCGGTCTGGTCGCGGCTGGCTTGGTATCCGGCCAGGTGCTCGGCCCGGCCCGTCAGCAGGTAGCCGCGCTGGGCGGCCTCGGCGTCGCGCAGGCGCGCCTCCACCCCGTCGACGCTGGCCATCACCTCGTTGGTGTGCGCCACCTGCTTGGCATCGGCGATGAAGCGCTGGGCCCCGAACAGCACGCCGACGCCGACCGCGGTGAAAATCAGGGCCGCGACCGGCAGGCCGATGCGGTTGGCGAGTTGCAGACGACGCGGCATGGAGTTGGCGGGACGAGCCGGGCCCGGGGCCATGAACATACATCGGATGCGGACGGATGTCCGTCCCGCGCGGTGGCCGGCGCCGCTACAGCCAGCCCTTCTGCCGCGCCAGGCGGTGGGCCTCGATCCGGTTGCCGGCGCCGAGCTTGCCGATCGCCTCGGACAGGTAGTTGCGCACCGTGCCCTGGGAGAGGTTGAGCTGGCCGGCGATCTCGCCGGAGGAACGGCCTTCGCCGGCCAGGCGCAGCACCTGGCGCTCGCGGTCGTTGAGCGGATCGGCCTCGCCCCAGGCCTCCACCGCCAGTTCCGGATCGATCGCGCGGCCGCCGTGGCGGACCTTGCGCAGGGCCTCGGCCAGGCGCTCGGCCGGCGCGTCCTTGAGCAGGTAGCCGCAGGCGCCGGCCTCCAGCGCTCGGCGCAGGAAACCGGCGCGGGCGAAGGTGGTGACGATCACCACCTTCACCGGCAGTGCGTGGCGCTGGATCCGCTGGGCCAGTTCCAGCCCGGTCAGGCCGGGCATCTCGATGTCGGTGACCAGCACGTCCGGCTGCAGCCGCTGGACCTCGCGCCAGGCCTGCTCGCCGTCGGCGGCGGTCCCGGCGACCTCGATGTCCGGCTCCATCGCCAGCAGAGCGGCCAGCGCGCCGCGGACCATGGCCTGGTCTTCGGCCAGCAGGACGCGGATCACGGGATGCGGGGCAGGTACCTGGACATGCGCGGACGGTAGCAGAGTGCCGGCTCCTACACAGGCTGGAGGACGGGCGCCGGTGCGTGCCAGTGCGGCAGCTCGGCCACCAGGCGGGTGCCGCGGGCGCCAGCAGGCTCGAACCGCAGGCTGCCGCCCAGCGTGCGCAGGCGCTCGCGCATGCCGTCCAGGCCGTTGCCGGGACGGATCGCACCGCCGCGGCCGTCGTCCTCCACCGCCAGCCGCCAGCGATCGCCGGCGCGCGCCAGCTCGACCCGCACCCGGCGCGCGCGCGCATGCCGCTGGATGTTGGTCGCCGCCTCGCGCAGGCACAGCGCCAGCACGGTCTCGTGCTCCGGCGCCAGCGCGGCCTCCTCCAGCTCGGCCTCCACCGCCACGCCATCGCTTTCCAGCAGCAGACGCGCGGCGGCGAGCTCGGCCGCCAGCCCCGCGGCGCGGATCCCGGTCACCGCGCGCCGCACCTGCGCCAGCGCGTCGCGCGCGACCTGGCCCAGCTCGCCGATCTCGCGCCCGGCCGCGGCCGGATCGCGCTGCAACAGCTTGCCCGCCAGGTCGGCCTTCAGCGCCACCAGCGACAGGGTGTGGCCAAGCAGGTCGTGCAGGTCGCGGCCGATGCGCTCGCGCTCGGCGGTGGTAGCCAGGCGGCGAACCTCCTCCTGCGACAGGCGCAGCGCGGCGTCCTTGTGGTGGCGCTGGCGCTCGATGTGCACGACCAGGCCAACCACCAGCGTCGTCACCGGCATCCACGCCAGCGCCGACCATGGGTAGCCGAGCAGGCGCGCGGAAACGATCAGCGCAAGATTGGCCAGCAGCAGCGCCGCCGCATAGTGCCAGCCGGTGCGCCAGTGGTGCGCGCCGAGCATCACGCAGCCGAACACGAAATAGCTCATGCCGCTCGGGTACCACGGCAGCAGCACCAGGCACAGCACCAGCATGCCCGCCGCGCACGAAGCCACCCAGCGCTGCGGCAGCGCCAGGGTACCCACGTACAGGGCAACGAACACCGGATAGGACACCAGGGTCAGCAACAGCCAGCGCAGGTCGTAGCCCTGCGCGGTGAAGGTCGGGGTCACGAACACCCACATCGTCCACAGCAAGTGGACGAACTCGGCCCACGGCGGCAGCCCGCGGCGCCGGCTCTGCACCAGCAGCGAATCGGGCGCGGCGCGCAGCCATGCCGGCATGAAGCGGCGGACGGCGCCGGTGGAGGAACGGGACATCGCGATCTCCTTGTGCTGCAACCGCGGGCCGCGGCAATACCCCGCCGGGAACCGAACGGCGCCGCCGATGGCGGATGTTACGCCGGCCACGTGGCGCACCACCCGGCGGGCGCGGCATCCCCAGTGGTGGCGTCGGAGGAAACCTGCCGCCAGTGTCCGCGCCCGCCGCCGCCGCCGGCAGTCGCCACCCGCACGCCAGACGCATGACAGCTGTCACTACGCCGCCGGCGCCGCGGCCAGCAGGATGCACCACGGTCGCGGCCCGCCCCGGCCGTGCGCGGCGGACGGTCCCTCCCCCGTCCGTCGCGGCCGGGGCGGGCTCCGTCGCCCCGGCGTGGCCACCGGCCACAAAGTGACTTCCGGCAACTGGCCTGCCTGTACCCTTGCGCCGGACACTGGCACGGGATCGAACCGAGAACGCAATGAACGCCTCCGCCGAACTGCTCAAGGAACTGCGCATCGAGCGCAACAAGACCCCCGCCCCGCCGCCGTCGCGGCGCGGGCTGTGGATCGGCCTGGGAGTGGCCGCGGCGGTGCTGCTGGCCGCCGCCGGCGGCTGGGCCCTGTTCGGCCGCGAGCGCGCGCCGGAGGTGCGCACCGCCACCGCCGCCGCGCTGGCCACCGGCGGCGGCGCCGGCGCGTCGGTGCTGGACGCCAGCGGTTATGTGGTCGCCCGGCGCATGGCCACGGTCTCGGCCAAGGTCACCGGCCGGGTCAAGGAAGTGCTGATCGAGGAAGGCATGCGGGTCGAGGAAGGCCAGGTGCTGGCGCGGCTGGACCCGATCGACGCCGACGCCCAGCGCACCCTGGCCAGTTCGCAGGTGGCCGCCGCGCGCAGCCAGGCCGACAGCGTGCAGGCGCAGCTGGTCGACGCCGAGGCCAATGCAAGGCGCCTGTCCGAGCTGGTCGGCCGGCAGCTGGTCTCGCGCGCCCAGTACGACCAGGCCGTGGCCCAGCGCGACTCGCTGCGCGCGCAGCTGGTCACCGCCCGCCGCCAGGCCCAGGTCGCCGGCGATTCGCTGCGCATCGCCGACCACGGGGTGGACAACACCGTGGTCCGCGCGCCGTTCGCCGGCGTGGTGATCTCCAAGGCCGCCCAGCCTGGCGAGATCGTCTCGCCGCTGGCCACCGGCGGCTACACCCGCACCGGCATCGGCACCATCGTCGACATGGATTCGCTGGAGGTGGAGGTCGAGGTCGGCGAGTCCTACATCGGCCGGGTGCAGCCGAAGATGCCGCTGGAAGCGACGCTCAACGCCTATCCCGACTGGCGCATCCCCGGCGAGGTGATCGCGATCATCCCGGCGGCCGACCGCGGCAAGGCCACGGTCAAGGTGCGCGTGGCGCTGAAGGAGAAGGACCCGCGCATCGTCCCGGACATGGGCGTGCGGGTCAGCTTCCTCGAGACCGCGCCCAAGGCCGGCGAGACGGAGAAGCCGCGGGGCGTGCGCGTGCCGGCCGCGGCGATCGCGCAACGCGGCGGCGCCGACGTGGCCTTCGTGGTCGGCGACGAGGACGCCGTCGAGCAGCGCACGGTCAAGACCGGCATCGCCATGGGTGGCGACCGCCAGGTGCTGTCCGGCCTGACCGCCGGCGAAACGGTCGTCCTCGACGCACCCGACACCCTGGCCGACGGCGACCGCGTCCGCATCGCCGGCGCCCAGCCCTGATCCTTTCGACGACGCCCCGCAACACGCCACGCCGGCCCACGGCCGGCCATCCCGAGGAATTGCGCATGTCCACCCTGGTCACCCTCCGCAACATCACCAAGACCTACCAGCGCGGCCCCGAGAAGGTGCAGGTGCTGCACGGCATCGACCTCGACATCCCCCGCGGCGACTTCGTCGCGCTGATGGGCCCGTCGGGCTCGGGCAAGACCACCCTGCTGAACCTGATCGGCGGGCTGGACACGCCCAGCGACGGCGAGATCGAGATCGAGGGCGAGCGCATCGACCGGCTCAGCGCCGGCCAGCTTTCGGCCTGGCGCAGCCACCACGTCGGCTTCGTGTTCCAGTTCTACAACCTGATGCCGATGCTGACCGCGCAGAAGAACGTCGAGCTGCCGCTGCTGCTGACCAAGCTGGGCGCGGCCGACCGCGCGCGCCGCGCGCAGATCGCGCTGACCCTGGTCGGCCTGGCCGACCGCCGCAGCCACCGCCCGAACGAGCTGTCCGGCGGCCAGCAGCAGCGCGTGGCGATCGCCCGCGCGATCGTGTCCGACCCGACCTTCCTGATCTGCGACGAGCCCACCGGCGACCTGGACAGGCATTCGGCCGAGGAGATCCTCGACCTGCTGCGCATGCTCAACCGCGAGCACGGCAAGACCATCATCATGGTCACCCACGACCCGAAGGCGGCCGAGTACGCGACCCATACCATCCACCTGGACAAGGGCGAGCTGGCCGACGCGCCCGCCGCGCACTGACCGGAGGACACCGCGATGAAATACCTCTCGCTCGTATGGGCGCAGCTGTTCCGCAGCAGGACGCGGACGCTGCTGACCCTGCTGTCGGTGGTCACCGCCTTCCTGCTGTTCGGCATGCTCGACTCGGTGCGCGTGGCGTTCAACTCCGGCGGCAGCGTCGACGGCGCCAACCGCCTGGTCACGACCTCGCGCCTGTCGATCACCCAGAGCCTGCCGGTGCGCCTGCAGGAACAGATCCGCACCGTGCCCGGGGTCAAGGACGTGACCTACGCGATGTGGTTCGGCGGCATCTACCAGGATCCGAAGAACTTCTTCGCCAACTTCTCGGTGGCGCCGAATTTCTTCGACGTCTACAGCAACTACGAACTTCCCCCCGAGCAGCTCAAGGCGTTCCAGGAGACGCGCACCGGCGCGGTGGTCGGCGAGACCCTGGCCAAGGAATTCGGCTGGAAGATCGGCGACACCATCCCGCTGCAGGCCACGATCTTCCCGCGCGGCGGCAGCAACGACTGGCCGCTGACCCTGGTCGGGATCTTCCGCTCCAAGGACCGCGCCGCGGCCGCGGGCGAGGAGCGCCAGCTGGTCATGAACTGGAAGTACTTCGACGAGTCCAACGACTACATCAAGGGCCAGGTGAGCTGGTACACGGTGACCCTGGACAACCCAGACCACGCCTCGCGCGTGGCCCAGGCCATCGATGCGCTGTCGCTCAACTCCGACCGCGAGACCAAGAGCCAGACCGAGTCGGCGTTCCAGCAGTCCTTCGCCAAGCAGTTCGCCGACATCGGCCTGATCGTCACCTCGATCATGGGCGCGGTGTTCTTCACCCTGCTGCTGCTGACCGGCAACACCATGGCCCAGGCGGTGCGCGAGCGCGTCCCGGAGCTGGCGATCCTGAAGACGCTGGGCTTCAAGGACGGCACGGTGCTGTGGCTGGTGCTGGTGGAATCGGTGCTGCTGGTGGGGCTGGGCGGCCTGGTCGGGATGGGACTGGCGCGGGTGATCCTGCCGGGCCTGGCGAGCAGGGCGCAGGGCATGCTGCCCCCGACCATCCCGCTGCAGACCTGGATCGTGGGGCTGGTGCTGATCGTGCTGATCGGCCTGGTGGTGGGCGTGCTGCCGGCGCTGCGCGCCAAGCGGCTGAAGATCGTCGATGCGCTGGCCGGACGCTGAGGAGACCCGATCATGAAGATGCAATGGCTTTGGAACCTGCTCACGATCGCGGCGCTCGTCGTGGGACTTGGGGTGTGGATCATGCTGCCGTGGCAGGGCGTGCTCGCCGTGGCGGCGGTGCTGGCGCTGTGGTTGTTCCTGACCCGCAGCGGCCGGCTGGCGCTGGCCGCCACCGGGATCGGCATCGCCAGCCTGCCGCAGCGCTGGGGCGCGTCCTCGGTGATCGTGGTCGGCATCGCCGGCGTGGTCGCGGTGCTGGTGGCGATGCTGTCGATGGGCCGCGGCTTCCAGTCGACCATGAACAGCACCGGCGACGAGAGCACGGCGATCGTGCTGCGGGGCGGTTCGCAGGCCGAGACCAACTCGGTGGTCATGCGCGACCAGGTGCCGCTGATCTCCAGCCTGCCCGGCATCGCCCGCGACGGCGAAGGCCGGCCGCTGGTGTCGCCGGAGCTGTCGCAGGTGGTCAACCTGGTCTCGCGCGCGGACGGCACCGACGTCAACGCCCAGTTCCGCGGCGTGGGCGAGATGGGCTGGGCGGTGCACGACAAGGTGAAGATCGTCGAGGGCCGGAAATTCGGCACTGGCCTGCGCGAGATCGTGGTCGGCCAGGGCGCGCGGAAGCAGTTCCGCGACCTGGATGTCGGCTGCACGCTCAACCTCGGTAACCAGCAGTGGTCCGTGGTCGGCGTGTTCGCCTCCGGCGACGTCCACGACTCGGAGATCTGGACCGACGCGCAGACCCTGGCCACCACCTACAACCGCGGCGCCTGGCAGTCGGTCAGCGCGCGCACCGAGGGCAAGGCCGGCTTCGACCAGTTCAAGGCGGCGATGGCGTCCGATCCGCGGCTCAAGCTCGATGTCGAGACCACCAAGGCCTACTTCGCCAAGCAGAGCGGCCAGCTCAACCAGCTGCTGACCATCCTCGGCACCGTGATCGGCGCGATCATGGCGGTGGGCGCGGTGTTCGGCGCGCTCAACACCATGTACGCGGCGGTGGCCGGGCGCGCGCGGGAGATCGCCACGATGCGCGCGATCGGCTTCCGCGGCCTGCCAGTGGTCGTGGGGGTGATGCTGGAGACGATGCTGTTGGCCCTGTTCGGCGGCCTGCTCGGCGGCCTGCTGGCCTGGCTGATCTTCAACGGCTACAGCGCCTCGACCATGGGCAGCAACTTCAGCGCGGTGGTGTTCCAGTTCAAGGTCACCCCGGAGCTGCTGTGGTCGGGGCTGAAGTGGGCGCTCGGCATCGGCCTGGTCGGCGGGCTGTTCCCGGCGCTGCGCGCGGCGCGGCTGCCGATCACCACCGCACTGCGCGCGCTCTGAGATCCACGCGCACCGGCGCCGGCTCCGCTGAACGGAGCCGGCGCTGTCATCGCGCTGTCACCGTAATGCGGTAGAAGCACGGCGCGGTCACGCGCTACGGTGGGCCGCCGTCGTCGATGCGCCGCCATGTCCGTCGTTCCCCTGTCCGCCATCGCCCGGCCCCGCGGCCTCGCGGCGCGGTTGCTCCTGCTGGCGTGCGCCTGCCTGCTGCTGGCCGGCTTCACCCATTCCCGCGCCCGCGGCCTGACCGATCCGGCCAGCGCGCTCGGTGAACGCCTGGCCGCTCCCGGCGGCGTGTCGCCGCTGCTGCCCGGCGCGAAGATCGATGCGCTGCTGGCGACCATTCCGACCCGCAGCGGCCACGTGCTCACCCCCGACGGCGTGTCCGTGTTCTGGCGCGCGCTCGACCCGGGCGACTACCGCATGCGCTACGCGTGGCAGGGCGCGCAAGGCGGCCAGCGCCAGCGCATGGACTACACGCTGTCCCTGCAAGCGCCGGCCTACCCGATCGCGGCGCGCGGCACGGTGATCCTGCTGCACGGCTGGATGATGGACGGCGGCTCGCTGCTGCCCTGGTCGGTGGAGCTGGCCGAGCGCGGCTACCGGACCATCGCCGTCGACCTGCGCAACCACGGCCGTTCCGGCGCCGGGCCTTCAGGCTATGGCACGCGCGAGGCCGCCGACGTGGTCGCCGTGCTGCGCCAGCTGCGCGCGCAGGGCGAAGTCACCGGTCCGTTGCACGTGATGGGCGTGTCCTACGGCGCGGCCACCGCGATCTTCACCGCGCGCGATCTCGGCGCGCAGGTCGACGACCTGCAGCTTGGCGGGGTCGTGGCGATGGAATCGTTCGACAACGCCGGCCGGGCGATCCGCGACATGGTCCCGCACATGCTGCAGCGCGCACCCGACAGCCTGCGCGAATGGGCGTCGGCACAGTGGCTGCGCTGGCGGTACGACCCGCACACCCTGGACGCGGCCATCGCCGATGCCGACCGCCGGCTGGCGCTGGACCTGGACCGGGTCGACGTCGGCGCCGCCCTGGCGCAGGCCCCTGCCTGCGTGCTGCTGATCCACGGGCGCGACGACGCGCACGTGCCGGTGGCGCATGGCCGCGCCCTGGCCGCGGCCGCGCCGCGCGCCCGCTACCTGGAACTGCCGGGCGAGGACCACCTGAGCCTGCCGATGCGGCTGGACCGGCTGGCGCCGGTGGTGGAGGACTGGTTCGCCCGCACCCCCGGCAACGGCGGCGGCGCCTGTCCGCAGCCGCTGCCGCCGGGGCGGGCGTGAGGCTGCCTACGCGGGGAGCGGCCTGCGCCGGCTGCGCCACAGGCCCTCGCCGGCGTAGATCGCCAGGCCCAGCCAGATCGCGCCGAAGCCCAGCGCGCGCGAGGCGTCGAACGGCTCGTGGAAGAACCACACCCCCAGCAGCAGCTGCAGGGTCGGCGCGATGTACTGCAGCAGCCCGACCACGCTCAGCGGGATCCGCCGCACCCCGTAGGCGAAGCCGATCAGCGGCACCGCCGTGACCACCCCGCCGAACACCAGCAGCAGGTCGATCCCAAGCGGCCACGCCCCGGCGAAGCCGCCGCCATGGCCCCATTCGGCCCACAGCACCCACGCCAGAGACGGCACGAACAGGTACAGGCTCTCCAGCGCCAGGCCGCCGACCGGGTCCACCGCCACCAGCTTGCGCACCAGCCCGTACAGCCCGAACGAGGCCGCCAGCCCCAGCGCGATCCACGGCGGCGAGCCTGCACTGAAGGTCAGCCAGGCCACGCCGGCCGCCGCGCAGCCGACCGCGATCCACTGCAGCCGCCGCAGCCGCTCGTGCAGCACCAGCACGCCCAGGACCACGTTGACCAGCGGATTGATGAAGTAGCCCAGGCTGGTCTCGACCACGTGCCCGGCGTTCACCGCCCAGATGTACAGGCCCCAGTTGAACGCGATCAGCACGCTGCTCAGCGCCAGCGCGCCCAGCGCACGCGGCTGCGCCGCCAGCCGCCGCAGCCAGCCCAGGCCGTCGCGCAGGGCCAGCCAACCGACCACCAGCAGCGCGCTCCACAGCACCCGGTGGGCCATGATCTGGATCGCCGGCACGGTCTTGAGCAGATGCCAGTAGAGCGGCACCACGCCCCAGATCACGAACGTGCCGGCGGTGACCGCCAGCCCGCGACGGTCGATGGCCGTGGCCGCGCTCATCGCCGCAACACCCGGGCCAGGGTGATGATGACCACGCCGGCCAGGATCACCGCCATCGCCCCCAGGTCGTGGGCGCTGAAGCGCTCGCCGGCCAGCCACGCGCCCAGGGCCACCGCGATCGCCGGGTTGACGTAGGCGTAGCTGCTGACCAGCGCCGGGCGCACGTGGTGCAGCAGCCAGACGTAGGTGCTGAAGGCCACCACCGAACCGAACACCGCCAGGTAGGCCAGGGCCAGGGTGCCGTGCAGGGTCGGCGACGCCGCCAGCGGGCTCTCGCCGCGCAACAGGCCGGCGGCCAGCAGCATCGCCCCGCCGCACAGCATCTGCCCGGCGGCGGCCATGAACGGCGACGGCAGGTCGCGCCCGCGCGACCACACCGAGCCGAACGCCCAGCCCAGCGGCGCCACCAGCAACAGCACCAGCCCGGCCGGGCTGGCATTGAGGCTGCTGCCGGCATTGAGCCAGACCACGCCGGCGAAGCCGATGGCGATCCCCAGCCATTCGGCGCGGGTCGGCTTCTGCCCGAACATCGCCCCGAACAGGCCCATCCACAAAGGCACCGAGGCCACCGCCACCGCGGCCAGGCCCGAGGACACGCTCTGCTCGGCCAGGACCACGCAGCCGTTGCCCAGCAACAGCAGCAACGCGCCCATCGCCAACAGGTTCTTCCACTGCGCCCGGGTCGGCGCGGCCACCCCGCGCCAGCGCAGGAAGGCGTACATCGCTCCGCCCGCCAGCAGGAAGCGCGCGCCGGACACCGCGCTCAGCGGCGGCCAACCGCCCTCCAGGGCGAAGCGGATGCCGAGATAGGTCGAGCCCCAGACCACGTAGACGATGGCCAGGGCGAAGGCGACGGCCAGGCCGGCGGCGCGGGCCGGGGCCTGTGCGGGGGAAGTCATGGGGGCGAAGGCAACGGGTGCGGCCGCCGATTCTAGTCCAGCGCCGCAATCGCGGACCGGGCCGGTGGTCACGGCCACGGCGGGCCGGGCGAAAAGCAGCGTTGCGGCCACGGGGCTGAACGCCCGCGGGGGCGCCGCCTGAAGCCATCGCAACGGCCGCGTCCTGCAGGCTTGCCGCTCCCCGGGCGCGGGCGCATATTCCGGCCACGTCACGCTGGAGTGTCCGACCATGAAACTGCTGCGTACCACTTCCCTGTTGCTGGCCCTGGCGGCGCTGCCGGCATTGGCATCGGCCCGCAACGTCACCGACCCGGAGCGCCCGCGCGCCCTGCCCGCCGAGGGCCAGGTCGCGGTCGCCTGGACCGATCCGTCCGCCTTCTCCGAGCTGCGCTTCAGCGGCAACCGCTGGGAGGCCGCCCAGGGCGACTGGGTGACCCAGCTGGCCGAATACCTGCGCAAGGAGGCCGGCGAACGCCTGGCCCCGGGCCAGTCCATGGAGGTCACCATCACCGACATCCAGCGCGCCGGCCGCTTCGAGCCGGGCCTGGGCTTCCGCTGGGACAGCGTGCGGATCATGCGCGACGTCTATCCGCCGCGGATGACCCTGGACGTGCGCATCACCGGCGCCGACGGCCAGGTGCTGGCGCAGGGCCAGCACAAGCTCTCCGACACCAGCTACCTGATGAACAGCTCGCTGCTCAGCAACACCGATCCCCTGCGCTACGAGAAGCGCATGATCGACGACTGGCTGCGGCGCGAACTGCCGGCCCAGCGCAACCTGGCGGCGTCGCCGTAAGGCCTGTCGACGCCGCATCGGCGTCGACCCGGCCCACCCACATCAGAACTCCGGCGCCAGCGCCCGCTCGATGTCCTCGCGCGGGACGTTGGTGTAGTTCTTCGGCACCTCGGCCAGCAGCCGGCCGCGCACCTGCTCGTGCAGCAGGGGGCGGATCTGGCCCAGGGTCTGCGGATCGGCCGCCAGCACCAGGTGCTCGTAGCGTCCCTCCAGCGCGTCCTGGTTGAGCCTTTGCGCCAGCTGGCGGGCGAACGAGGCCTCCTCGGCCTCGCGCAGGGGCACGTCGGCCGGCAGCACCGCCGGCATCACGCCCTCGGCCGGATCCAGGAGCAGCGCTTCCTCCTGATGCAGGCGGACGGCGCCGTTCTCGCCGCCGAGGTTGCGGAACAGCCGGGCCGAACCGCCGTCGGCCACCAGGACCAAGGCTTCGCGGGGGATCCTGCGCATGGGCACTCCTGTCTGCGGGATGGACCCCGAGCCTAGGCGGCACGGCGTTAGCGTTCCGCGCACGGAATGTCAGGATTCCGTCCGCGCACCGGACCAGCGCCCTCCACCGCCGGCCGCCGCCGCTTGCGGCATGATGGCCGCGCCCTCACCTGTCCCCTCGTTCCCAGGGAGTCCCGCATGAGCCGTTTCGACCTCAGCCCGCCCACCGAGGCCCAGTTCCAGGCGCTGGCCGCGACCCTCTCGGCCGACGAGCGCCGGGTCCTGCTGCAGCACGGCACCGAGGCGCCGTTCTGCGGCGTGTTCCTCGACAACAAGCGCGAAGGCACCTACTGCTGCCGGCTGTGCGGGCTGCCGCTGTTCCGCTCCAGCGCCAAGTTCGATTCCGGCACCGGCTGGCCGAGCTTCTTCGCGCCCTACGACGAGGCCCACCTGGGCCGCATCCGCGACACCAGCCACGGCATGGTCCGCACCGAGATCGTCTGCGCCCGCTGCGGCAGCCACCTCGGCCACGTGTTTCCGGACGGCCCGCCGCCGACCCACGAGCGCCACTGCCTGAACTCGGTCTCGCTGGGCTTCGTCGACGCCGGCGAGGCGCTGCCCGATCCCCTGCGCCGCGGCGGCGCCGAAGCCGGCCCGGCCTGAGGCTTGGCGCCGGCGCGCAGTTGCGTACCATGCGTGTTCCTCCGCGCCAGGACGCCATGCGATGAAGTACCTGCTGCTGGTCTACATCGACCAGGAACTGCTCGACGCCGTGCCGGCCGAGGAATTCGACGCGCAGATGCGCCACTGCATCGGCCAGGCCGACGCCTTGCAGGCGCAGGGCACCCTGCTGGGTTTCAACCGGCTCGAGGCCCCGGCGCAGGCGCGCACCGTGCGCACGCGCGAAGGTCGCACCTCGGTGTTCGACGGCCCCTTCGCCGAGACCAAGGAGATGCTGGCCGGCTACAACCTGATCGAGGCCGATTCGCTGGAGCAGGCGGTGGAACTGGCCAGGCAGTTCCCGTGGACGCGCTACGGCAGCATGGAGGTGCGGCCGGTGGCCGACATGGATGCCGAACGGGTGCGCGTGGGCGCCTGAACCAGCGCGCCCTCGGGGCCGAGTGCCTCCTCAGCCACAGGCGCCGTCGGCATTCGCGGTCACGCAGTGGCGCACGTCCGTGGGCAGGCCTTCGAGCCGATGGCGTTTGCCCGGCGCCAGGGCGAACGCCTCCAGGGTGCGCTGCCGGCACGCGTCCGCGCCGGCGTCGCAGACCTCCTCGTAGACCCGGTAATGGCAGTCGCCGCTGCGGCTGGCGAAGCACTCGAAAGTGGCCGCGCCTTCCGCCAGGGTGGTCTTGCTGAAGAGGACATCGACCCCGTTCTCGCTGGCGCGGGTGATGCTGGTCACGCTGGGACGGGTATCGCAGCCGAACAGCGCGAGCAGGCAGGACAGCAGGCCGGTCAGGAGCTTCATCGGACACCTCGTTGCATTAGCTGGGCCGGGCGCGTTGGCCGGCGGCGGTGCGGGGGACCGCGCGCAGGCGAGCGCGGCGACCTCCTGTGGATGCGGCAGGCGGGCGATCGGTCGCAGGCGATCGCCCGCCTGCTTCACATGCCGCGGAACAGGGCCATGAACGGCACGCTCACCGCCAGCGTCTCCGGCCGCTGCTTCAGCCGCAGCTGGCCCTTGCCGCTGTCGTCGCGCACCACCGAGGCGACCGCGGCCAGGTTGACGATGGTGGAGCGGTGGATCTGGCGGAACCTGTGCGGATCCAGCGCCGGCAACAGGTCCTTCAGCGGCGTGCGCAGCAGCGACTCGCCCTCGGCGGTGACCACCACGGTGTACTTGCTGTCGGCGCGGAAGTAGGCCACGTCCTCGAGCATGATCAGCCGGGTCTCGCGGCCGCTGTTGGCGGTCAGCCAGGCCAGCGGCGGCGCGGCCTGCGGCTCGGCCGGGCGCTGCGCCAGGTGCCGCAGCAGGGCGTCCAGCGCCGCCGGGTCCGGGCGGCCGCCGGCCATGCGCGCCTGCAGCCTTTGCACCGTGGCCTGCAGCCGGTCGCGCGCCACCGGCTTGAGCAGGTAGTCGACCGCGCCCTGCTCGAAGGCGTCGATCGCATACTGGTCGTAGGCGGTGACGAACACCACCTGGGTCCGCGGGCTGACCTCGGCCAGGGCGGCGGCGACCTCGATCCCGGTCAGGCCGGGCATGCGGATGTCGAGGAAAGCCACGTCCGGCTTGTGCGCGGCGATGGCTTCCAGCGCGTCGGCGCCGTCCTCGCACTCGGCCACGATCCGCAGCCCCGGCCAGACCTCGCCCAGCTGCAGCAGCAGGGAGGTGCGCAGCAGTTCCTCGTCCTCGGCGATCACGCAATCAACCATGGCGGGCGGCTCCGGGCAGCGGCGGCGGCACCGCGCCGGGCGGGTGCTCGGCCGGGATGTATGGCGCGGACGGCGCCGGCGGCGCGGCAGGGGCGGCCCCTGCCGCAGCCGGCAGCGGCAGGGTCAGGGGCGCGGCCACGCCGCTGGGGAAGTTGGACACGATCGAGAACGACGCGCGCTCGCCGTAGGTCAGCTGCAGGCGCTCGCGCAGGGTCTTCAGGCCGATGCCGGTGCCTGAGGTCGCGCCGCCGAAGCCCTGGCCGTCGTCGGCCACGGTGACGGTGGCCTGGTCGTCGAAACGCCGCGCCAGGACCCAGACCGTGCCGCCGCCCGGCTTGGGTTCCAGGCCGTGCTTGATCGCGTTCTCGACCAGGGTCTGCAGCATCATCGACGGCAGCTGCAGGGACTTCAGCTCCTCGGGCACCTCGATCTTCAGCTCCAGCCGCGCGCCCATGCGGATCTTCAGGATCTCCAGATAGGCGCGGGTGCGTTCCAGTTCCTCGCCCAGGGTGGACAGGGCGTCGTGCTCGCGCGGCAGCGAGCGGCGCAGGTACTGGATCAGGTGGCCGAGCATCTCCTCGGCGCGCGCCGGATCGGTGCGCGCCAGCACCTGGGCGTTGGCCAGGGTGTTGTAGAGGAAGTGCGGCTCGACCTGGGCCTGGAGCAGGTTCAGCCGGGCCACGGTCAGGGCGTTGTCGGTGGCGCTGCGCTCGGCGGCGGCCTGTTCGTCGCGGCGCTGCTCGGCCACCCGGCGGGTGACCGCGCGCAGCAGCGCCTCGGCGTTCTCGTAGCTGGTGCCCTCGTCCAGCGCGAACAGGTCCACCCAGTGCGGCGCGTCCGGCTCGCACAGCAGGGTCAGGCCGCTGGTGCCGTCGCCGGGCTGGACCGTGGCCAGGATCCGGTCGTGGGTGATCGCCAGCCGCGCCAGCAGGTTCCAGCGCGAAGGCTGGTTGCCGCCGAACGGATCGATCCGGCGCACCCGCGCGCGCAGCTGCAGGCTGCCGGGCGAAGGCTCGATGTCCTCGACCCGCGGCAGCTCGCGCATCGCCGCGGCGATCAGGTTGAACGCGGCCCCGGTGTCCAGCGGCACCTCGATCCGGCGCTGCTGGTGATTGCTCAGCACCGCCGCGTCCAGGCGGCCGGCGACCAGACGCACCCGGCGCAGGTGGGTGACCGCGCCGAGCAGGGCCATGACCATCGCGCCCACGGCCAGCAGGGCGAAGAAGCCGCCGGGGCCGCCGAACACGCCGCCCCAGACGAAGGCGGCCAGCAGGACCGCCACCGCCCAGGCGAAGAGGATGCGCAGGATCAGGAACAGGCTGGAGGACACGTGGGGCACCGCGGGATGTTCGATTGCCGCGGAGGATAGCCGGCCGCCGCGCCCGCACAACCGCGCGGCGACGGAACCGGGCCGGAGGCGATGGAACACGGCCTACACGGCGTGAATCCGTGCCCGGAGAGGAGCGAAGGCCTCGCCTGCGCGGTTTGCCCGCCGCCCTACCCCGCCAGCCGCCGCCCCTGCCCGCCGCGGATCCGCCCCCACCCCCGCTCGAACACTTCGCCCGCCTCGGTCTCGTTCAGCGGGCTGGCCTGCACGCTGTCCCGTTCCAGGAACAGCCGCCGGCCCTCTCCTTCGTCCGCGCGCGGATGATTGAGGTAGACGTCGTAGGCCGCGCACAGCACGGGCCAGTAGCGCACGAAGCTGCGCATGGCGCGCGCGCGCGGCAATGCGTGGTACTGGTCCTTCCAGTGCTGCCGCTCGCGTTCGATGTCGATCAGGACCGACGGCCGGGCCGTCGGCGGTGAATTCTCCATGATGTTCCGGTATCCCGTGCTTCCGCCGTGCGTTCCTGCGCGGCGCTGACCCCTGTGGAAGCAAGCGTCCCAGTCGCGGCGTCGCGCACGGGTGAAAGCGGCGGGCGGCGACTGAAAGGTTCAGCCGCGGGCGATGGCCGGCGATCGCTACGCCAGCAGCGCCTCGCCCGCCGCGTGGCCCGACGCCCAGGCCCACTGGAAGTTGTAGCCGCCCAGCCAGCCGGTCACGTCCAGCACCTCGCCGATGAAGTACAGGCCCGGCACCCGGCGCGATTGCATCGTGCTGGAAGAAATGCCGTCGGTGTCTACCCCGCCCAGAGTCACCTCGGCAGTGCGGTAGCCCTCAGTGCCGCTGGCCACCAGCGGCCAGTTGGACAGCAGGGCCGCGGCCTGGCGCAGCTGCGGCGGGTCGTATTGGCGCATCGGCCGGTTCGGCAGCCAGACCTCGCACAGGCGCTGGGCGAAGCGCCGCGGCAGTACCTCGGCCAGCACCGTCTTCAGCTCCGCGTCCGGGCGCTGCTTCTGCTGCGCGTGCAGCCACTCGTGCGCGTCGCGGCCGGGCAGCAGATCCAGGCGCAGCTCGTCGCCGGACTGCCAGTAGGAGGAGATCTGCAGGATCGCCGGGCCGCTCACCCCGCGGTGGGTGAACAGCAAGGCCTCGCGGAAACTGCGCCCGTTGCAGCGCGCCTCCACCTCCAGCGCCACCCCGGACAGGTCGGCCAGCCGCTCCTGGTGCTTGCCGCTGAGGGTCAGCGGCACCAGCCCGGCGCGGGTGGGCAGCACGCCGTGGCCGAACTGCCGCGCCAGCTCGTAGCCGAAGCCGCTGGCGCCGAGGCTGGGGATCGACAGCCCGCCGCTGGCCACCACCAGCGCCGGCGCGGCGAACGTGCCCTGCGCGGTGCGCAGGCGGAAGCCGCCGCCGTCGGCCTGCTCGACCCGTTCGATCGCGCAGTGGCTGCGGACCTCGACCCCGGCCGCGGCGCACTCGTCCAGCAGCATCTTCACGATCAGCTTGGAGGAGACGTCGCAGAACAGCTGCCCTGGCGCTTTCTCGTGCCAGGCGATGCGGTGCTTCTCGACCAGGTCGATGAAGTGCCACGGGGTGTAGCGCGCCAGCGCCGACTTGCAGAAGTGCGGGTTGGCCGAGAGGTAGTGGGCCGGAGTGGTGCCGGTGTTGGTGAAGTTGCAGCGGCCGCCGCCGGACATCAGGATCTTCTTGCCGACCTTGTTGGCATGGTCGAGCACCGCCACCCGCAGGCCGCGGCCGCCGGCGGTCAGCGCGCACATCAGCCCGGCCGCGCCGGCGCCGACGACGATCGCGTCGAACGGGTGGGTGGACACCGGCGCCTCCGGCCGGAGGTCAGGCCGCCGGCGCCATGCGCACCGTCGGCTGCAGCACCGCCTCGCGCCCGGCCTCGTCCAGCACCCGGACCTCGCCGTCCTGGACCTGCACGTCCAGCTTCATCCCGCGCGCGTACAGCGCGGCCAGCGCCTCGACCTCGGGCTGCGGCAGGTCGAGCACGGTGAGGTTGCCGTGGCGGGCGAGCGCGCCGGCGTTCTTCTCCCACCACAGGTCGGCGGCGCGGCCGCCGTAGTTGACCACGGTCACCTGGCGGGAACGGCCGCAGGCCTTGCGGATCCGCGACTCGTCCGGCTGGCCCAGTTCGATCCAGCGCTCGACCTCGCCGCCGTAGTCGCGCTGCCACAGGTCCGGATCCTCGTCGGTGCTCAGGCCGCGGCCGAATTCCAGGCGTTCGTCGGCATGCAGGGCGAAGGCCAGCAGGCGCACCATCAGCCGCTCCTCGGTCTCGGAGGGATGCTGGGCCAGGGTCAGCGGATAGTGGGCGTAGTGGTGGCGGTCCATGTCGCTGAGCTGCAGCTCGGCGCGGACCACGGTGGCCTTGAGCGCCATGCCGGGATCGTTCCTGTGCGTGCGGCCGTCCTGCCATCGAGTGGAGGCCGGCCGCGGAGGGGAGGCGCATGATACGCCGGGCGCGGCACAGGCACGGCGGACACGGCGTCCTGGAACGCGGCCTCTACCGGGCCGGAAACAGAAACGGGCTTGCCGGATCGATCCGGCAAGCCCGCAGGGGCGGAGCGGCGCCGCTCCGCCGAAGCGCGTGCCTCAGGCCGCCGACTTCAGCGCCTGCTTGCGGGTGCGCATCACGTCGTGGCAGGCGCGCACCTCCGGCAGCAGGCGCAAAGCGGCGTCGCGCGCCACCGCCGGCGTGTCCTGGTCGGCGACGACCTCGTCGAACGCGTGCAGAAGGCGGTCCTCGGTCTCCTCCAGTTCGGCGACGTAGGCGTAGCGGCGGTCGCCCAGGGCGGCGCGCACCTTGGTGTAGCCCTGGCGGATGCTGCCGGCCAGGGTGCCCTCCTGCTCCGGGGTGCCGCCGCTGGCCTGCACCACCTGGGCCAGCGCGGTCACCACTTCGGCCTTCACCGCGGCCATGCGCCGGAACAGGGTCGCCAGTTCGGCGTCTTCCACCTTCTGCGCCGCCTCCTGGTAGAACTCCTGGCCGTCGCGCGAGATCGCGATCAGGTCGTTGAGGCTGTGCTCGGTCTTCTTCTGGGTATCGGTCATGGGATGTCCTCCGGCGGGGCGGTCCGGCAACGCGGCACCAGGATCTTCGTCCTGTCGGGACCGCCGCCCGCAACGTGTGGGGAATGCCTCGTTGCTGTGCGACGGATGGTGCCGCGATGCCGGTCAAACGGCCGTGAGCCGGAGGCGAACGCGACGTGAGCGCCGCGGCACCGCGTCATCACCCTGCGGCGCGGCCCGGCTGCGCTGCGGCAGGCCAGGCCGTATCCTTGCGCGACCGCGCCGGCGGCTCCGGCGAGCCGACCGAATGCATTGCGATGAGCGAAATCCCTCCCGACCGTCTGGCCCTGGATCCGCGCAGCCCCTTCCACGACCAGGCCGTTCTCGACCGCGGCGTCGGCGTGCGCTTCAACGGCCAGGAGCGCGACAACGTCGAGGAGTATTCGGTCAGCGAGGGCTGGATCCGGGTCCAGGTCGGCCGTTCGCGTGACCGCCGCGGCAATCCGATGACGATCAAGGTCAAGGGCACGGTCGAGCCGTACTACCTCGATCCGGCCGCTCAGGCCTGAGCGCCGCGCACGGCTAGCTGCGGCAGTCCGCAAGCTGCCGTTCCGCGTACCACAGCGCGCGCCGCGCCTGGTCCCAGGCGCCGTTGGCGGTGGCCGGCAGCTGGTGCTGGGCGCGCACCGGGTCGGCACCGTGGGCGTAGGCGTATTCGACCCGCTGCAGTTCGTCCAGCGATTGCCGCACCGGCGCCACCAGCGTGGCCAGGCGCTGGCGGTCGCAGCCGGCATACTCGCGCTCCAGCGCGGCGACCCGCTCGCGGATCCGGCGGCTGGCCTCGCCGCCCAGGCCCGGCGCCGGCTCGTAGCTGATCGGCGCGGCGCGCCAGGCGTCGCCGGTGGCCTCGCTGCCCAGGTCGGAGGGACGCTCGTGGCGGGCGGGATTGAAGCGCACCTCCGGCGACGGCCGCGCCCGGGCGTGCTGCACGTCCTTGCCGAACAGGACCTCGGCCACCTTCTGCTGCGCCCGCCGCAGCTCCTGCTGGGCGACGTCGGCCGCGTCGCCGTCGCTGATCCAGGCGTCCTCGAAGCGGGTGCCGCGGTAGTCGACCGGATTGGCGCGCTCGAGCGGATCGCGTTCCCGGCGGGTGGTCGGCGACTCCGGCACGGCGCCGACCGGCAGCTGGATCCGGCCCTGTCCGTCGTACAGGGCCAGTGGTGCAGCCGCCGCAGGCGCCGCGGCGGATGACGCGGACGCTGCGGGCGCCGCGGTGGCCGGCCCGGCGAGGGCCGTTGCGTGCACGCCAGTGTGCGGCGCGGCCACCGTCGCATCCGGCGGTGGCGGCAAGGCGCCGGCCGTGCGCGGGCGGCTGCTGAAGCGCAGCTGGATCCGCGGCTCCTCCGCCTCGGGCAGCGGCGCGCCGGGCAGCGCCAGCAGCAGGCGCCCGCCCAGCACCAGCAGGGCCACGGTCGCGGTGGTGGCGACCAGGCGCGGCAGGGCTTCATCGCGGACGGCAGGGTTCAAGCGCGGGACCGGCACGGTGGACGACCCCTGCCTGACCGCCGCGCGGCGGCGGCGGTTCCCGGCCCGGGCGGAATGCGCGGCGGTCCTTCACCTGCCGTTGTGCGAGCATGCGGCTACCTCCCGGCACGAGCCTGCATGGACGACATCCTCGCCCCCGGCACCGAGTTCCTGCGCGGCGGCGGCGCGATGGCCCGCCGGATCGCCCGCCACGACTGGTCGCGGCACCCACTGGGATCGCCGCAGGACTGGCCGCCGGAGCTGAAGACCACCCTGTCGATCATGCTCGGCTCGCGTTTCGCCATGTGCGTGGGCTGGGGACCGGACCTGCTGCTGTTCTACAACGACGCCTACATCCCGATCCTGGGGATCAAGGACGCCGGCGCCCTGGGTGAGCCGATCCCGCTGGTGTGGTCGGAGCTGTGGGAGGACATCCGCCCGCTGGCCGAGACCGCCATGTCCGGCACCGCCACCTGGCGCGAGGACATGTACCTGCGGATGGAGCGCTTGGGCTTCCCCGAGGACACCTGGTGGACGTTCTCCTACGCCCCGGTGCGCGACCCCGAGGGCCGGGTGGTGGCGATGCTCAACATCACCCACGAGACCACCCGCCGGGTCCTGTCCGAGCGCCGCCTGGCCGACGAGAACGGGCGCCTGGCGCGGATGTTCGAGCAGGCGCCGACCTTCATGGCGATGCTGCGCGGGCCCGAGCACCGCTTCGAGTTCGCCAATCCGGCCTACCGCCGGGTGGTGGGCCAGCGCGACGTGGTCGGGCGGACCGTGGCCGAGGCGCTGCCGGACGCGGCCGCGCAGGGCTATGTGGAGGTGCTCGACCGGGTCTACCGCTCCGGCACCCCGTTCATCGCCCACGCCGCCGAGTTCCACGAGCAGCCCGGGCCCGGCGCGCCGGTCAGCCTGCGCTACCTGGACTTCGTCTACCAGCCGATCGTCGAGGCCGACGGCCAGGTCGGCGGGATCTTCGTGGTCGGCTCGGACGTGACCACCCGCACCCAGGCCGAGCAGGCCCTGCGCCTGCTCAACGAGGACCTGGAGCGGCAGGTGGACGCGCAGGCGCAGGAGCGCTCGCTGACCTGGCAGGTGACCCCGGACATGCTCGGCGTGCTCAACCGCGAGGGCGTGCTGGAGCGCACCAACCCGGCCTGGCAGCGCGTGCTCGGCTGGAGCGCGGCGGAACTGGCCGCGCGCCCGGCGCGCGAGCTGCTGCACCCGGACGACGTGGAGGCCGCCGCGGCCGCGCGCGGGCGCCTGCACGCCGGCGAACCCCTGCTGGGCTTCGAATGCCGGATGCGCACGCGCGCCGGCGACTACCGCATCCTGTCCTGGGTGGCCACCCCGGAAGGCGGCAAGTTCTACTGCAGCGCGCGCGACGTCACCGGGATCCGCGCCGCGGCCGCGGAACTGGCCGACTCACAGGCGCGGCTGCGCAGCCTGTTCGAGAGCAGCTACCAGCTGCAGGTGCTGTGCGCTCTGGACGGCGCCCTGCAGGACGCCAACCGCACCGCGCTGGACGCGGTCGGGGTGCCGCTGGCCGCGGTGGCCGGGCTGCCGTTCTGGGAGACGCCCTGGTTCACCGCCACCCCGGGGATGCCGGCGCGGGTGCGGGCCGCGTTCGCCCGCGCGGTGGACGGCCAGGCGGTGCGCGAGGAAGTGACCCTGCAGCTGCCCGGCGGCGTGCGCACCTGCGACCTGGCGCTGCGCCCGCTGTACGACGCCGGCGGCGGCATGACCGCGGTGGTGGCCGAGGCGATCGACATCACCGAGCGCAGGATCGCCGAGGACGCCCTGCGCCAGTCGCAGAAGCTGGAGGCGATGGGCCAGCTCACCGGCGGCGTGGCCCACGACTTCAACAACCTGCTGGCGCCGATCATGGCCGCGCTGGAACTGGCCGCCGACCCGGACACCAAGCCCGAGCGCCGCGACCGCACGATCGCGGTGGCGCAGCAGTCGGCCGACCGCGCCGCGGTGCTGGTGCAGAGGCTGTTGGCCTTCGCCCGCAAGCAGCCCTTGCAGGCGGTGGAAGTGGACGTGGATGCGCTGGTGGAGGGCATCGCCCAGCTGATGCGCAGCAGCTTCGACCCGCGCATCCGGATCGTGGTCCGGAACGAGCCGGACCTGCCGCCGGCGCGCGCGGACTTCAACCAGCTGGAGATGGCCCTGCTCAACCTGGGCGTGAACGCGCGCGACGCCATGCCCGAGGGCGGCACCCTGACCCTCTCGGCGCGCGCGGCCGAGGTGGACGCGGGCATCGGCCCGCCGCTGGCGCCGGGGCGCTACCTGGTGGTGGCGGTCACCGACACCGGCACCGGCATGGACGCCAATACCCGCAGCCGCGCGATCGAGCCGTTCTTCTCGACCAAGGGCGTGGGACGGGGCACCGGCCTGGGACTGTCGATGGCCCATGGCCTGGCCTCGCAGCTCGGCGGCCTGCTTCACATCGACAGCGCGCCCGGGGCTGGCACCATGATCGAACTGTGGCTGCCGGCCGCAGGCGCGCGGAAATGACCAAAAAGAACAAGAAGGAAGGAGAGTCGCCATGGCCAGCGCCGCCCCACCGCAGAACAGGATCGCCCTGGTCGTCGACGACGAGCCGGGGGTGCGCATGTGCACCGCCGACGTGCTGCTGGACATGGGCTACGAGGTGGTCGAGGCCGGTTCGGCCGAGGACGCCCTGCGCGCCATGGACGGCGGGCTGGTGCCGGCGGTGGTGGTCACCGACCACCTGATGCCCGGCATGTCCGGCTCGGAGCTGGCGCGCGCGGTGGTCGCGCGCCATCCGCAGGCGGCGGTGGTGGTGGTCTCCGGCTACAGCAACGTCGAGCTCGACCCGGGCCTGGTGCTGCTGGGCAAGCCGTTCAAGCTCAAGGAGCTGCGCGACTGCGTCGAGGCGGCCACCGCGCGGGCGTAGGCGGATGCAGGGCCCGCACGGCGCCGGTCCGCCCTACTCCGCGGTCAGGTCGACCACGTCGAACGGGGTCACCGGATCGACCTCGGCGTCGTAGTCCACGTCCTTGCGCTCGAACCCGAACAGGTTGAGGAAGTCGCGCTTGTAGCTGGCGTAGTCGGTGCGCTCGAACAGGTTCTCGGCGGTGACCTGCGGCCACAGCTCGCGGCAGGCCTGCTGGACGTCGTCGCGCAGCTCGCGGTCGTCCAGGCGCAGGCGCCCGGAATCGTCCTGCGGCGGCGGCGCGGCCGCGTACAGGTGCTCGTGGAAGGTGCGCTCGAGCTGCTCGATGGTGCCTTCGTGCAGGCCCTTGTCCTTCATGATCCGGTAGACGATGGCGATGTACAGCGGCATCACCGGGATCGCGGCGCTGGCCTGGGTGACCACCGACTTGAGCACCGCCACGTTCGCCTGGCCGCCGCCGGGCTTGAGCCTGGCGTCGAGGGCGTGGGCGGCGCGGTCCAGGTCCTCCTTGGCCTTGCCCAGGGCGCCGTGCCAGTAGATCGGCCAGGTGATCTCGGTGCCGATGTAGCTGAAGGCCACGGTCTTGGCGTCGGCGGCGAGCACGCCGGCCTTGGCCAGGGCGTCGATCCACAGCTCCCAGTCCTCGCCGCCCATCACCTTGACGGTGTCGGCGATCTCCTCTTCGGTGGCCGGCTCGACCGTGGCCTGGATGATCTGGTCGCGGTTGGTGTCCACCGCGGTGGCGGTGTAGGGCTGGCCGATCGGCTTGAGCGCCGAGCGCTTCAGTTCGCCGGTATCGGGCAGGCGCCGCACCGGCGAGGCCAGCGAATAGACCACCAGGTCGATCGGCCCGCCCATCTCCTCGCGGATGATCTCGATGGCCTTGGCCCGGACCTCGTCGGAGAAGGCGTCGCCGTTGATCGAGCGGCTCCACAGGCCAGCGTCCTTGGCGTAGCGGTCGAAGGCGGCCGAGTTGTACCAGCCGGCGTTGCCGGTCTTCTTCTCGGTGCCGGGCTTCTCGAAGAACACGCCCAGGGTCGCGGCGCCGTAGCCGAAGGCGGCGGTGATGCGCGCGGCCAGGCCGTAGCCGGTGGACGCGCCCAGCACCAGCACCCGCTTGGGTCCGTCCTGGCGCACGCCCAGCGCCTGCACGTGGCGGATCTGGTCCAACACGTTCTTCGCGCAGCCCACGGGGTGGGCGGTGGTGCAGATGAAGCCTCGGACTTTGGGATGGATGACCACGCGGACTCTCTCGGAAGCGGATGGAGGCGCGGGCGCACGCGAAGGCGCCGGCGGAGCGGCACAGTCTAAGTCGTCCGGCGTGGAACCGGCCCTTCCGCGGCGTATGGACCGCGGCCCGGCAGGAATGGCCTCAGGAGATGGCGGCGCAGGCCTGGCGGGCGGTCAGCGTGCGCATCGCCCAGGCGTACAGGCCGATGCCGGCCACCGCTGTGACCGTGCCCACCGGACCGGTGGAGGTCCAGCCCCAGCCGGCGCCGATCGCCATGCCGCCCAGCCAGGGGCCCAGGGCGTTGGCGGTGTTGAACGCGGCGTGGTGGGAGGCGGCGGCCAGGGTCTGGGCGCCGTCGGCCACGTCCATCAGGTGCGACTGCAGGATCGGGCCGAGCGCGCCCATCATGCCGATGCACACCGTGGCCAGCAGCAGGCTCCACGGCGCGTGCGCGGCCAGCGGGAACAGCAGCAGCATCGCCACCGCCCAGGCCAGCACCACCGGCACGGCGCGGAACTTGAGCCGGTCGTACAGCCAGCCGCCGATGATGTTGCCGATCACCCCGCCCAGGCCGAAGCCGGCCAGGCCCATCGGGATCCAGGCCGGGGCCACGCCGGTGACCTGGACCATGGTCGGGGCCAGGTAGCTGAAGACGCAGAACATGCCGGCAAAGCCAATGGCGCCGATCAGCAGGGCCTGCCACACCGGCAGGCGGTTGAACGCGCGCAGCTCGGCCAGCGGGGTCTCGCGCGGGCCGTCGACCGTGGCGGGCAGGTACAGCGCGGTCAGGGCCACGGTGACCAGCGAGATCAGCGAGACCGCCGCGTAGGTCCAGCGCCAGCTGGCCAGCTGCCCGGCCCAGGTCGCCAGCGGGGTGCCGACCAGGATCGCCAGGGTCAGGCCCAGCATCACCAGGCTGACCGCGCGGCCGCGGGCCTGCGGCGGGCTGATCGACACCGCGGTCAGCGCGGCCACGCCGAAGTAGGCGCCGTGCGGCAGCCCGGCGATGAATCGGAACAGCAGCAGGCTGTGGTAGTCCGGGCCCAGCGCGCTGGCCAGGTTGCCGGCGGCGTAGAACGTCATCAGCGCCAGCAGCAGCGCCTTGCGCGACAGCCGCCCGCCGAGGATCGCCAGCAGCGGCGCGCCTACCACCACGCCCAGGGCATAGGCGCTGATCAGGTGGCCGACCTGGGGTTCGCTCACCCCCAGCGAGGCGACCATGTTCGGCATCAGGCCCATGCCGGCGAACTCGCTGGTGCCGATGGCGAATCCGCCCAGGGTCAGGGCGGTCAGGATCAGGACGTAGCGGCCGCGGGTGATCGCGGGCACGGGCGTGCCGGCCGGGCTGGCGGGAAGGGGGGCGCTGGACATGACGGCATTATGCTGCAATGCAGCAAGCCGGGAAAGCGCGGAACCCGGCATGCAGCGTCCCGCCAGGTCATTCGTACAGCCGCTGGCAAGCCTCGCAGAAGAACGCCCGCCTCTGCGCCCGGCCCAGGTGCTTGCGGTAGCTCAGGCGCTGGCCGTCGCGCGGGCAGTGGGTGCGGGTGTGCACCTGGAAGTGCTGGCGCAGGACGAAGGCCTTCTTCCAGCGCAGGAAGTCGAAGCTGTACTCGCGCGCCTGCTTCACCAGCTCGCCGCGCTTGCGCGGCGGCAGGGCGCCGACCGGGCTCTCCGGATGCACCCGGATCCGGTGCAGGACCTCGTTCTTGATGATGTTGCCGACCCCGGCGAACACATCCTGGTCGAGCAGGGCGTCGGCGGCCAGGGCCTGCGGCCGCAGGCGCAGCTTGCGCCGGGCGGCGGCCGGATCCCAGGCGTCGTTCATCACGTCCGCGCTCCAGTCGTAGACGGCGTCCAGCGGGCCTTCGATGAAGCGTGCCGAGCAGGCGTAGAAGTCCAGTTCGCCGCCGTCGTCGAACACCAGCCCCAGGCGCGGCGGCGTCTCATTGGGCGCGTCGATCCGGTAGCTGCCGTACAGCATCAGGTGGATGCGCAGGCTGAAGCCGTCGAACTCCGGCAGGAAATGCTTGCCCCAGCTGTGCAGGGCGCGCAGGCGCTGCCCGGCCAGGCGCTGGATCGGCTCGCGGCTGTTGCCGTGCACGCGCGCCACGGTGCGCCCGACGAAGCGCGAGGCTTCCTCCTTGAGGATGACGATGGAAGGTCCTTCGGGCACGCCCGCAGTATCGGCCGCGGCGGTGAGCGTGCCGTCAAGCGACAGCGGTCTGGCAGGGGGCGTGCCACACTGGCCGCCGGCACCGCTCGCGCCCCATGAACTATCTGGCCCATCTCCATCTCGCCCGCCACAGCCCGCAGGCCATGCTCGGGGCGATGCTGGGCGACTTCGTGTTCGGCCGGGCGGCGCTGGCGGACTGGCCGCCGCCGGTGCGCACCGAGATCGTGGTCCATCGCCGGGTGGACCGCTACACCGACAGCCACCCGGTGGTGGAGGCGGCGCGCGCGCTGTTCCCGGACGGCCTGCGCCGCTATGCCGGCATCGCCCTGGATGTGTACTACGACCACTGCCTGGCGCGGGACTGGCCGCGCTACTGCGAGGTACCGCTTGCGGAATTCAGCGCCGCGGCCTACGCGGCCCTGCTCCAGGATCCGGAGGCCCTGCCCGAGCGCCTGCGCCGGATTGTGCCGCTGATGGCCGCGCATGATTGGCTCGGCTCCTACCGCCATCGCGACAGCGTCGACCGCGCGGTGACCCGGATCGCCAGCCGGCTGTCGCGCAACGGCGAGCGGCTGGTGGCCTGCCTGCCGCAGCTGCGCCTGCACGAGGACGCGATCGCCGCCAGCTTCGATACGTTCTATCCGCAGCTGCAGGCTTACGTGGTGGAGCTGCGTGCGGAGGGGATGGCGTAGAAGCGCGGGCTTGGCCTGGGCCGTGCCTCGGGGCTGAGGTGCACGACGGCCTCTGCGGACGTGGAGTCACCGCTTCCGGTGCTTCTGCTCTTCAGGCTTCCACTGCGCCTTCCCCCACCACCTTCTGCACGGCACGCGAACGCGGTGTTGCTAAGGTCGGGCCCCTCTCGACCGTCCGGAGGCCGCCATGTTCTCCCTGCGTCCGCGCCTGGCCTGGCTGTTGTGCGGCCTGCTCTCCCTCGGCGCCTGCACGACGGCGCGCGCACCGATGCTTCCGGCCGGCGCGGCACAGCTCCAGGCGCCGGCAGTGGCCCGGCCCGTCGCCCTCGACGAAGCCTGCCCCGAGTTGTTCGCCGCCGTGCAGCGCGCGCAGCTGTTCGAGGACCAGAAGTTCTTCGCCGACGCGGTGCCGCGCCGCGCACCGGCCGCGATCGAGGCGGACTACCTTGCCCGGCGCGCCACCCCAAGGTTCGACCTGCGCCATTTCGTCCAGAGCGAATTCGTGCTGCCCGCAGCTCCTGCGCAGACCCGGATCGACGTCCATTCCAGCCTGCGCGCCCACATCGACGCGCTCTGGCCGCTGCTGACCCGAAGCAACCCGCGGCCGGCCGCGCACGACAGCCTGCTGCCGCTGCCGCAGCCCTACGTGGTGCCCGGCGGCCGCTTCCGCGAGCTCTACTACTGGGACTCCTGGTTCACCATGCTGGGTCTGGTCGAGAGCGGCCAGGATGCCTTGTCGCGGCAGATGCTGGAGGACTTCGCCGATCTGATCGACGCCTGGGGCCATGTCCCCAATGGCAGCCGCAGCTATTACCTCAGCCGCTCGCAGCCGCCGTTCTTCTCGCACATGGTCGAGCTGGAATCGCGCCACGACCCGGACCTGGCCGTGCGCTACCTGCCGCAGCTGCGGCGCGAGCATGCGTTCTGGATGGACGGCGCGGACCGGCTGGCGCCCGGCGGCGCCCACCGGCGGGTGGTGCGGCTGACCGACGGCAGCCTGCTCAACCGCTACTGGGACGACCGTGATGCTCCGCGTCCGGAATCGTTCCTGCAGGACGAGCGCACCGCGGCCGCTTCCGCGCGTCCACCGCGCGAGGTCTACCGCGAACTGCGCGCCGGGGCGGAGAGCGGCTGGGACTATTCCAGCCGCTGGCTGGCCGATCCGATGCGGTTGGAGACCATCCGCACCAGCCAGCTGCTGCCGGTGGACCTCAACAGCCTGCTGCACCACCTGGAAGCCACCATCGCCGCCACCTGCGACCGCGCCGGCGATGCGGCCTGCGCCCGCGACTACCGCGCCCGGGCCCGGGCACGCGCAGCGGCGATCGAACGCCACCTCTGGCACCCGCAGGGCTACTACGCGGACTACGACCTCCGCCGCGGCGCGCCCTCGCCCGCCCTGACCGCCGCGGCGCTGTTCCCGCTCCACGCTGGCATCGCCTCGCCCGCACGTGCCGGCCGCACCGCCGAATCCGCGCGCGCGCGGCTGCTGCGCCCGGGCGGCCTGGTCACCACCGGGATCGACAGCGGCCAGCAGTGGGACGCGCCCAACGTCTGGGCGCCGCTGCAGTGGATCGCGGTCGACGGCCTGCGCCGCTATGGCCAGGACGCGCTGGCCGCCGACATCGCCCGCGCCTTCGTCGGCAATGTGCAGGCGTTGTTCGCACGCGACCGCAAGCTGGTGGAGAAGTACGACGCCGACGGTGCACTGCAGGGCGGAGGCGGTGGCGAGTACCCTCTGCAGGACGGCTTCGGCTGGACCAACGGCGTGGTGCTCAAGCTGCTGGCCACGTACCCGGAGCTGGAACGGCACGCGCCAGGCGCGGCCGCTTCGGTGCCGGCGGCGGCGGATGCGGACACGCCGGGGTCGAACCTGGCGCCCCTGGCACGTCGTCCCCACAGTCCCATACCGGTCCCGACCCCATGAGCCTGGCCCTCTACGCCCACCCCTTTTCCTCGTACTGCCAGAAGGCGCTGGTGGCCCTGTACGAGAACGGCACCGCCTTCGGGTACCGCAGCCTGGAAGACCCTGCGCACCAGCAGGCGCTGGAACGGCTGTGGCCGCTCAAGCGCTTCCCGGTCTTGGTCGATGGCGACCTGACCGTGCCCGAGGCCACCGCGATCGTCGAATACCTGCAGGTGCGCCATCCCGGTCCGGTGCGGCTGTTGCCGGACGACCCGCTGGAGGCGGTGCAGGTGCGCCTGCTCGACCGCTTCTTCGACAACTACGTATCCACCCCGCAGCAGAAGCTGGTGTTCGACGTGCTGCGGCCGGAAGCCGAACGCGATCCGCGGGGCGTGGCCGAGGCCCGGCGCCTGCTCGACACCGCCTACGCCTGGCTGGAGCGGCACCTGGCCGACGGGCGGACCTGGGCGGCGGGCGAGCACTTCAGCCTGGCCGACTGCGGCGCAGCGCCGTTCCTGTTCTACGCCGACTGGAGCCATGCGATCCCAGAGGCCTGTCCGCAGGTGCGCGCCTATCGCGGCCGCCTGCTGCGGCGCCCGTCGTTCGCCCGTGCAGTCGACGAGGCGCGGCCGTTCCGCGGGTATTTCCCGCTGGGTGCGCCGGACCGCGACTGAGGCACGCGAACATACGGAAACCGCCTCGCTGCCGGAAAAGCGACGGCACCGCCTTCGTACACAGCCGCCGTGATGCGCCGCAGCGGGCCTCGCTTGCAGCCTCGATGTTAGCGTTCACATCGACTTCGAGGGGAGCCCGCACCATGACCGATCCGACCCGGCGACACGCTTCCAGGCGTCGCCCCGTGCTCGCCGCCCTGCTGGCGGCAGCCGCCTTACCCGCCCTGGCCGCGGCAGCGCCCGACCCGGGCCTGACCCTGGACGAGCGCGGCTACTTCCACCGCCCCGGGCTGGACGTGCTGGTCTTCAGCAATACCTACGACGGCCTGTTCAGCGACGCCAAGATCGCCGGCGTGGAACTGATCCACCACGGCGTGCGCACCGCCACCAACGGCGACGTGCGCCTGGCGCCCACGCCCGAGCAGTGGGACGCGACTCCGGTCCTGGTCGACCGCACGGTCGACGCGAAGACCGGCACGATCACCACCCGCCTGCGCTATCCGCAGGAGAAGTTCGACTACGCGATCCAGGTGGCGCCGCACGACCAGGGCGTGCGCGTGCGGGTGCTGCTCGAGCGGCCCCTGCCGGCGGCGCTGCAGGGCCGCGCCGGCTTCAACCTGGAATTCCTGCCCTCGGCCTATTTCGGCAAGGCCTGGGCGACGGACGCCGGCCACGGCCAGTTGCCGCGCTATCCGGCCGGCCCCAGCGGCCGCGACGCGCAGGGCAATACCGTGCGCCTGCCGATCGCCCGCGGCCAGCGCCTGGTGCTGGCGCCGGAGGACCCGCAGCGCCGGGTCGCCATCGACGGCCGCGGCGGCGAGCTGGCCCTGTACGACGGCCGCAACCAGGCCCAGAACGGCTGGTACGTGGTGCGCTCCTTGCTGCCGGCCGGCCGCACCGGCGCGGTGCTCGAGTGGACCCTGACCGGCAGCACCGAACCGGGCTGGACACGCGCGCCGGTGATCGGCCATTCCCAGGTCGGCTACCACCCAGCGCAGGCCAAGGTCGCGGTCTTGGAGACCGACCCGGCCGCGCCGGCGCCCGGCCGCGCGCGCCTGCTGCGGATCGATGCCGACGGCCGCGAGCACGAGGCGCTGGCCGCCGACCCCGCGCGCTGGGGCCGCTACCTGCGCTACGACTACTACACCTTCGACTTCTCCGCCGTGCGCGAGCCGGGCCTGTACCGGATCGAGGCCGTCGGCCAGCGCACGTCCGCGTTCCGGATCGCCGCCGACGCCTACGCCGAGGCCTGGCACCCGACCCTGGACGTGTTCATGGCGGTGCAGATGGACCACATGTCGGTGAACGAGGCCTACCGGGTCTGGCACGGCCGCTCGCACATGGACGATGCGCGCCAGGTCGCGCCCAACAAGGAGCACTTCGACCTCTACGGCCAGGGCCCGGAGCTGGACTCGCCGTTCAAGCCGGGCGAACACATCCCGGGACTGGACATCGGCGGCTGGTTCGACGCCGGCGACTTCGACCTGCGCACCCAGACCCACTACGCCACGGTGATGGCCCTGGTCGATACGTGGGAGCATTTCCGCCCGCAGCGCGACGAGACCCGCATCGACCAGAAGCGCCGGCACGTGGAGATCCACGCGCCCGACGGGGTGCCCGACCTGCTGCAGCAGATCGAGCACGGCACCTTGATGCTGATCGCCCAGCACCGGGTGTTCGGCCACGCCATCCCCGGCATCGTCGAGCCGGACCTGAAGCAGTACACCCACCTGGGCGACGCGGTGACCAAGACCGACGGCAAGGTCGATGACCCGGCCGATCCCGACTCGCCCGGCGACGACCGCCTGGCCTTCACCAGCAATACCACCGCGCTCAACCTCGGCTCGGCCGCCGCCCTGGCCGCCGCCAGCCGCGCCCTGCGCGGCTACAACGACGCCCTGGCGGAGGAATGCCTGGCCACCGCGCGCAAGGCCTGGGCGTTCGAGCGGGGCCGCAAACCGAACCTGTTCCGGGTCGGCAACACCACCGGCGGCGATCCTGACGACGAGAAGCTGGACGCGGCCGTGCAGCTTTTGCTGGCCACCGGCGAGGCCGAGTACGCGCAGGCGGTCGCCGCGCTGTGGCCGGCGATCGACGCCCGCTTCCCCGCCAACGCCGGCGCCGCGGTGGCCGCGCTGCCGAAGATGGACGCCGGCTTCCGCGAGAAACTGCACGCGCGCGCCGCGCGCTTCCGCGACGAGTACAAGGCGATGGTCGCCGACAACCCCTACGGCGTGCCGATCACCCGCGGCGGCTGGGCCGGCAACGGCGCGGTGGTAGGCATGGCCATCACCCACTACCACCTGCACCGCGCCTTCCCCGACCTGTTCGGCCTGGAACCCGCGCTGCAGGGGCTGAACTACCTGTTCGGCACCCACCCGGACTCCAACCTGTCGTTCGTCTCGGCGGTCGGCGCGCAGTCCAAGACCGTGGCCTACGGCAACAACCGCGCCGACTTCACCTTCATCGCCGGCGGCGTGGTCCCCGGGGTGCTGGTGCTCAAGCCCGACTTCCCGGAGAACAAGAACGACTGGCCGTTCCTGTGGGGCGAGAACGAGTACGTGATCGACCTGGCCGCCAAGTACGTGTTCCTGGCCAACGCGGCCCAGGCGGCGCTGGAGGGACGCTAGCTCCCGCTACGGCGCGCGCTGGAACAGCACCCGCTCCGGCCGGTGCAGGGCGAAACCCTGGCCGTAGTCCACGCCCAGTTCGCGCAGCACCGCCAGGATATGGTCGTCGGCCACCCACTCGGCCACCACCCGCAGCCCGCGGGGGTGGCCGATCTGGACCACCGCGTTGACGATCGCCCGGCTCATCGGGTCGGTGCCCAGGTCGCGGACGAAGCTGCCGTCGATCTTGATCACGTCCACCGGCAGGTTCTTGAGGTAGCCGAACGAGGACATGCCGGCGCCGAAGTCGTCCAGCGCGATCCGGCAGCCGGCCGCGCGCAGGCGCTCGATCACCCGCACCACCTTCAGCAGGTTGCGCACCGCCACCGTCTCGGTGATCTCCAGGCATACCCGGCGCGCCGGCACCGCGTGCGCCTGGATCGTGGCCAGGATGAAGTCGGCCAGGTCGTCGTCCTCGATGCTGGCCCCGGACAGGTTGATCGAGCAGGTGCCCAGCTCGGCCCCCTGCGGATGCAGCCGGGCGAAATTCGCCAGCGCGGTGCGGATCACCCAGCGGTCCAACGCCGGCATCAGCCCGTAGCGCTCGGCCGCCGGCAGGAACGCGCCGGGCAGGACCACGCCGCCCTCCTCGTCGCGCAGGCGCAACAGCAGTTCGATGTGGGTCCGGCCCTCGCCGGCGCTGGCCAGCGGCACCACCTCCTGGTAGTCGAGCAGCAGCCGGTCCTGCTCCAGCGCCAGGCGCAGGCGGTTGGCCCATTCCATCTCGCTGTGGCGGCGGGTGGTATCGTCGTCCTCGCGGTAGGCCCAGACCCGGTTGCGGCCGGCTTCCTTGGCCTGGTAGCAGGCACTGTCGGCCCAGGCCAGCAGGTCCTTGAGGGTACAGCCCTCGCGGTCGACCAGGACCATGCCGATGCTGGCGCTGACGGTGTAGGTTCGGCCGTGCCAGGCGAACATCACGCCCTCGATCCGGCGCCGCACATCCTCGGCCAGGGCCAGGGCCTGGGCCGCGTCCACGTCGAAGGCGAGCAGGCCGAACTCGTCGCCGCCCAGCCGCGCCAGCAGGTCGCCGGCGCGCAGGTGCTGGCGGATCACGTGCACCAGCTGCACCAGCAGCTGGTCGCCGGCCATGTGCCCGGACAGGTCGTTGATCAGCTTGAACTGGTCCAGGTCGATGTACAGCAGGGCGAACGGCCGCGCCGCGGCCTGCCCGGCGCGGCCGGCCAGCGCCTGCTGCAGGCGGTGCTCAAACTCGCGCCGGTTCGGCAGTTCGGTCAGGCCGTCGTGCGCGGCCTGGTAGCGCAGGCGCTCGGTCAGCTCACGCTGCTCGCTGGTGTCGGTGGCCACCAGCAGCAGGTGCGGGACGCCGTCGACCTCGATCCGGGCCAGCGACAGGCTCGCCCAGAAACCACCGCCGCTGCCGCCGGCGATCACCGCCTCCTGGCTGGCCCAGGCTCCCCCCTGGCTGGCCTCGGCCAGCGCCTGGGCGCCCAGCAGGGGATCGGCGAACAGCGACACCAAAGGCGCATCGGCCACCTCGCCCAGGCGCTGGCGCGCGGCCTGGTTGGCGTAGACGATCCGGCCGTCGCGGCCGTCGGCCATCAGCACCAGCGCCGGCAGCAGTTCGTTGAGCACGCGGAAGCGCGCCTCGCTCTCGCCGAAGCGCGCGCTCATCCGCCGCCCCAGTTCCAGCGCGCGCTGGTGCAGGGTGCTCTGCGACCACAACAGCAGGGCCAGCAGCACGCTGATCGCCGTGCCCGACAGCGCGATCAGCGCCATCCTGCCGGTGCCGACCGCCGCCGGCCGCGGCCACAGCCGCACTTCCCAGCGCCGCCCGCCGTATTCCAGCTGCCGCACCTGCAGCCGAGCACTAGCCTCCGGTTCGCGCCCGGACTCGTACACCAGCTGCCGCCCGGGCGCGGCATCCAGGTCGAGCACGCGCACGTGCATGAACTCGAGCACCCGCCCGGCCAGGGCCTGCTCCACCATCGGCTCCAGCCGCAGGCTGATGGCCAGCGCGCCGATCTCGCGCGCGCGCCTTTGCGCCACGTCCGCCGGCGTGGGCCCGCGCGAGTACACCGGCAGGCGCACGGTGATCCCGAGCGCGGCATGGCCCTCGGCGTCGCGGTACTGCAGCAACGGGAACGGCGCCGACACCGACGGCGTGTCGCCGTCGCGGGCGCGCTCCAGCGCGCGCAGGTTCTCCGGCTGACGGGCGATGTCAAAGCCGACCAGCGACTCGTTGCCCGCCAGCGGAGTGACGAAGACATAGGGGTAGAGGCTGCCCGGCCGTGCCGCCGGATCCGGATCGCGGCGGGCGAAGGCGGTGACCACGTAGCCGGACACCAGCTCGTGCGAGCGCAGGTTGCGCTGGTACTGCTCGAACAGCGCCTGGTCCATGCGGTCGTTGGACAGGAACACCGTCTGCATCGCCCGCAGGGCCAGGGCCGCGGCCTCCAGCGGCTCGCGCAGGCGGGCGGCGGCGGCATCGGCCAGGGAGCGCTGCATCGTCGCGTCCTGGCCACGCACGTTGCTCCATTCGCGCCGTACCAGTTCGGCGGTGAGCAGCAGGCCGACCAGCAGCACCAGCGCCGCCCAGACCGGCGAGGACAGGGCGCCGACCACCCGGCCGCTGGGCGCGGGCGGAGCTGTCCGGTTTTCCCGCTCGGTCATCCTGGCTTCCTGCAGCTGGGGACTGAGCAGCCCCCGGAGTCCGGCGGGCAGGGGCGATGGTCCACACCTGCTCCAGGATCAGGGACATGCCGCCGTATCACAGGTGCGTGGCATGCGCGGCCATCCATCATCGCACCACCGGCGCAATACACCCGATGCGGCCGCCTCCGTCAACCACCGGCGCCATTCCGCGGCCCGCAATCGGCCGGGTCCTCCCCGCAACTGCGCCCGGACGGTTACGATGCCCGACCATCTCATCCGCCGACCATCGTGCCCCATGCCACCGGCCCCTTGCTGACCCTGCAGACCGCATCGGCGATGCAGGCCGCGCTGCAGGCCGGCGCCCTCCGCTGGGAGGGTTCGCTGGACCTGGGCCGCAGCCGCGGCCAGGCACTGCTGGCCACCGGGAGCTGGCGCTGGCAGGAACGGGACTTTCCGTGGCCGACCCGGCTCAAGGACCGCACGATCTACCACTTCGACGGCGAGGCATGGACGCCGGCTGCGCGCTATGCCGGATCGTTGATCAAGCTGGTGCCGACCGAGTGGAACGTGCCGACCTTCGAGATCGACGGCATCAAGATGCTGCCGACCGCCAGGGAGTCGCCGCTGGACGACGCGCGGCGCAAGGTCGCCCTGGTCGAGCCGCGCGGCAGGGTCGTGCTCGACACCTGCGGCGGGCTGGGCTACTTCGCCGCCTGCTGCCTGGAGGCCGGCGCGTCCCGGATCTTGTCGTTCGAGAAGAACGAGAGCGTGCTCTGGCTGCGCACGCTCAACCCGTGGTCGCCCGATCCGGACGCGCCTGAGAGCGGCGGCCGCCTGCAGCTGGCGCATGCCGACGTCGCCCAGGCGGTCGCCACGGTGGCCGATGCCTCGGTCGATGCGCTGCTGCACGATCCGCCGCGCTTCGGGATCGCCGGCGAGCTGTATTCGCAGGCGTTCTACGACCAGCTCGCGCGCGTGCTGCGCCGCGGCGGCAAGCTGTTCCACTACACCGGCAGCCCCAACCGCCTGACCAGCGGCCGCGACGTGCCGCGCGAGGTGGCGCGGCGCCTGGAGAAGGCCGGCTTCCGCGCGCAACCGGCGCTGGACGGCGTGCTGGGGCTGAAGCGCTGAGGCCTGCTGCGGCGGGGCCCGCGACAGCAACAGCAGCAAATGCCGGGTTGCCGGGATGGCCGTTGCCGTACCTGAAGGTGCACGGGCCGTGGTCGCTGCCCGGCATCAGCCCGATCCGTCGTTGGCCCACCAGAGGTCGTCGGCCACCGGGCCCGTGTGGCCGATGATGGCGGCGGCGACGCTGCCCACCGTAGGCGCACCCGCGGCGCGACCGTCAACGCGGCCGGTCGTGCACCTGCCGCCAGCGCGCCAGCTGCGCCAGCGCCGCGCCGGCGTCGCCGACCACCAGCGGCGCCGGCACCGACAGCATCAGGTTCAGCGGCAGGCCGAATTCCTCGATGCTCCAGCCGTGCAGGTCGAGCACCCCGTCCGCCCCGATCGCCTGGGGATGCCGGGCGCGAATGCGCTGGGCGAAGCTGCCGTGCTCGGGGATGTAGCCGAACACCGGCTTGCCCTTGGCCACCGCATAGCCGACCTCGAAGCAGGTGCCGCTGTCCGGCTCCGGCCCGCGGAAGAAGTCCAGGTTGGCCAGGACCGCGTCGGCGCGCTCGATCAGGCCGATGTTGGCGCGGTAGATCCACGCCGCCTGCTCGGACGGTTCGCTGATCGCCGCCGGCACGTCCTGGTCCAGCGGGAACAGGCCCTCGAACCCGGCCTGCGCGCACAGCGCCTTCAGCTCGCGCCCGCGCGCCTGCGCATCGGGACGGAACACGTCGGGGCCGGCGAGGTAGAGGCGGCGGATCATGACGGCAGCGGCAGGCTCACGGGAGGGAAGTGCATTGTCGGATGTCCGGCACCGGTCCGGAACACGGTCCCCGTCCTCCGCGTCGAACTGCCGCTTCGCAGCGGCGACACCGCCGGACCGTCCATGGTGGCCGCGCTGGTCGAAGTCCGGCCGGGTGTCGCGGCCGCGCTGCGGCTCGCCGGCGCGCCCGCCCTCGCCGGGGCGGCCGCCCTTGCCGTGTCCACGCCGCATCGACCGCCAGGTCACGCCCGGCTCACCGCGGCCGCGCGACGCTGGCACCGCCCCCCAACCGGAGATCCCGATGAGCATCCTGAAAACCGTCGCCGTGGGCGTGCTCGGCTTCCTCGCCTATCAGGCCTGGCAGCGGCGCAAGGTCGGCACCGACGCGCATGCGCTGCCCGATACCGGTGGCCGCACCCCGCCGCATGGCGACACGATCCGCATCCACACCGACGAGATCGAGCCCTTGCCGCCGACCACGGCGCAATCCAGCCGCGGCTTCGGCGGCGACGACTACTGAGGCGGCAGCGGTTCAGGCCCGCGCCATAGCCTGCATTACGGCAGGCGCGGGCCTGTTCATCCTGCTCATATCGTCCCCGCATGAAGCCCGGCGCCTGGTCATCCCAGGTCGACCTTGGCCACCTTGTCCCGGTAGTCCTTCTTGGGGTCGATGCCCACCAGCATCTTCACCCCGGCCAGCAGGTTGTTCTCGTTCAGCCACACCTCGCCCTGGTCGGGATCCAGCCGCAGCAGGGCCAGCTTGGGATCGTCCTTGCCCTCGTACCAGGCGGCCACGAACGGATTCCACAGGCGCTCGACCACGGTCCGGTCGGTGTCCACGCTCAGCTGGCCGCCGATGCTGGCGAACAGCGAATGGCCCTTGGCCGCGAACGCGGCGACCGCGCGCCGCGGCGTGGCCGCGTGGCGCACCAGCGCGTTGTCGGTCGCGGTGAAGAACCAGATCGGGCCGCGCGCCTCGTGTTCCAGCTGCGCGGTCATCGGCCGGGTATGGCCGTCCTCCAGCCCGTCCACGCCCAGCATCAGGGTCATGTCGGACTTCAGGGCCTTCCAGAATTTCTGCTCGAGTTCGGCGGCATCGGCCATGGCATCAGTCTCCGTGCGATCGTCCCGGTGGAGTTGCGCGGGCGGCCGCCGGGAACGCCGACCGCCCGCGCTCAGGTCCGCCTTCAGCGCCAGACGCGCTCGCAGCGGGTCTCGATCACGCGGTCGCCGCGGGCCTCCTGGCGGTCGCCCTGAACCTTGCGCCCGATCGCGCCGCCGGCGACCGCGCCGCCGACGGTAGCCAGCTTGCGGCCCTTGCCGTCGCCGATCTGGTTGCCGACCAGGCCGCCGATGACCGCGCCGGCGGCGGTGCCGGCGACGCGGTTGGGGTCGCTGGAGGAACGCTGCACCTCCACCTTCTCGCATACCACCCGGCTGCCGTCGCTGAAACGGCGGCCCTCGTCTTCCGGGCCATAGTGCCGGCTGCTCTGCGCCTGGGCCATGGCCATGCCCAGCGCCAGCGGCACGCAGGCCAGGGCGGTGATCCTGTTCGAGGTCTTCATCGTGGGCCTCCTTCTCGATCCGACAGGCCCGCAGGATTCCGCACGCTGCAACAAGCGCGGGTGAAAAACCGCATCCCCGCACGGCTGGGATTCACGTTCGTGGCGCCGCTGCCAATGCCTCGCCTGGCGCCCGGAAAAGCGGGCTACGTCCTGCGCGAGCGGTGTTGCCACGCGACCAGGATCGCAGCGATGGCTGCCAGGCCCGCGGTCGCCGCCCACTGCGCCACCGGCGCGGTCAGGAATGCCAGTCCGCCCTGAGCATCCGGATGCACGAACGCCACGTCGGCATAGACCAGCAGGCCGCCCATGCCGACGCAGGCGGCCCCGGCGGCGAACACCCGGCGCGCCACATTCCAACGCCGGAACAGGCGCGCGCCCAGCGCCAGCCCCGCGTACGGCGACAGCGCCCACAGCAGAAGGCCACCGAGCACGAGATAGCTCGATGCTTCGCGGTAGGCGTAGTTGTCGCCCCACGGCCGGGCCATGTGCAGACCCAACGCCAGGACCGCAGCGGCGCACAGGCCGAGCAGGACCTGCAGCGCCAATTGCCGCGGTGGATCGTCCGGCGGCGCGTGCATCAGTGCACCGTCACCACCGCCCGAAGGGGATTCGAAGGCCATGGCGGCAGTCTACGCCCGTCCTCGCCTGCGCCAGCTGATCCACTGCCCCACCAGGGCCGTCAGCAGAAGACAGCTGTTGGTGACGATGAACACCCAGTTGCCGACCAGCACCGAATACACGACGAACAGCAGCGACGCGGTGGCCTGGCCCAGGAACAGCCAGGTCGATACGCCTTCGGCGTCCGGATCGCGTGCCTGCTTGACGATCTGGCGGACGAGGGTGGCCAGCAGGACGGCCGAGGCGGCCCAGCCGATCAGGTCTTCCATGCATGTTCCTCGCTCGCTCTCATGGCCGGTGCCCGATGCGGCATGTCCGGGACGCCGCTGCTGCATGGAGCATCGCCGGCACTCGCTGCAACGCGGCGTGAATCCCGGTGTGAATCGCGGCGCTCCTTCACCGGGCACCGCCACGCCACGACATCGCCGTGACGCCACTCCGGAGACGATGCCAGCCCGAACGCCACGTCCTGATCCGGAGTCCCGCCATGCGCATCCGGCGCCGCCTCGTCCACCCCAAGCCCCTGGTCGCCTTCCGCCCGGCGCTCAGGCCTTCCGTCCCCACGCCGGCGCTGGTGGACCTGCCGGGGCAGCATCCACCGCGCAGGCGGCCGCGCGCGGTCGCCGCGTTGGAGAGGCGCTACACCTATACGCCGCGGCGGATCCTGATCGCGTTCGCAATCCTCGCCGCCGCATTCGTCCTGGCGATGGCCTGGACCTTCGTCAGCGCGCCGGACACGCCAGGGCCGTATGCAGGCGCCGGTCCTGGCTAGGCGAGCCGACTGGAACACCCAGCGTCGGCCTGGCCAGTGAGCGGAACCGCACCGCGGACGCGACGTGGCCACGGCTCGACGCATGGTCAGGCGTTCGTCGCGGCCTTCTGCTCCGGCGTCTCGGTGTGCGCGCATGCCAGCCACTGGCCGCCTTTCCTCACCCAGGTGGTGGTGTCGTATACGACCATCTCGTGGCTCTTGCCGTCCATCGAGAACGACTGCCTGGCCTTGAAGGTGGCGACGGCCACGTCCGGCAGGGGAAAGATCACCCGCTCCTCGGACAGCTCGAACGAGGTGATCCGGGCGTTTCCGGACAGCGCCATCGCCCTGTACTCGTCGGGACCGAAATGATGGATGCCCCAGCCACTGACCGACGTCGACTCTTCGTCCAGGAGGGCCACGGCGGCATCGACGTCCATGTCCCGCATGGACCGCCAGAACCTGCGTTCCAGCTCCATGATCTCGTCGTGCGTAGCCATCGGCACACCTCGCGCTCGGAAGGGAAGCCGAATGTCGCATGCAGGGCGTATCGCCTGTGTCATCGGCAACAAGCCCTGCGTCAACGCCCGCGCAACGTCTCCAGGGCCGTCGCCACCGTCTCCGGCGGGAAGCGGCAGTGGCCTTCGCCGACCCCGGGCAGCGTGCGCACCCGCGCACCGCGGCCGCCCGCCTCGGCCAGTGCCGCATAGCCTCGGCTGAAGGACGCGGTGACGATGGGATCGACCGCGTTCGGCTGCAGCACCACCGGCACCGGCGCGGCCCCGGTCAGCGCGCCGGTGCGGCGGACGTAGGCGAGCGCGGCCGGGTCGGCCACGTAGCGGCGGATGCGCACACCCAGCGCGGCCTCGTCGCCGTCGGTGCCGCCGGCGCCGGTGGTGCTCGCGACCGGGAATCCGCCGGCGCGGGTCGCCAGTTCGCGCAGCGCCACGTAGTACAGCCACAGCGATGAGGCAGCATCGGCGCGGGGAAGGTCGAAGCGTCGGGAGAACGCCGCCGCGCGCGCCTCGTCGGCGGCCAGCGCCGCCTCGATCGCATCGCCGTCGGGCATGTCCGGCAGCGCCGCATCCGCCAGCCCGCCCGGCGCCTGCGGCAGCACCCCCGGGTACAGCGCATCGAACGCCGCCAGCGGCGCAAGCGCGGCGCGCGCGAACATCGTCTCGGTCGGCGTCGCTACTGCGCACATGGCGACCACGCCGTCCCATCCACGCGGATGCCGCTCCGCGCTGGCCAGCGCGACCAGCCCGCCCATCGACCAGCCGACCAGCCAGCTCCGGCGCGGCGCGCCATGGCGCGCGACGAAGTGCGCGCGCAGCCGCTCCGTGTCGGCGACGGCCTCGGCGATCGCCCAGCCCTGGGCCGAGTAGTCGCTGGATGCCACCGCGAAGCCGCGATCCAGCAAGGGCTGCATGCCGCCGGGCACCTCCATCGGCCGCGCGGGCGAGCCGGCGACCACGTAGCCGTGTGCGTTGACCACCAGTTCCCCGTTCCAGTCCGTGGGGATGTCGATGCGGTACGGCGCCCCCTCGAGCGTGCCGGTGTCCACGACCGGGCCCACCCGCGCCGCCTGCGCAACGGATGCCGTCGCGGCGGCCGATGGTCCGCCCCCCATGGCGTTGCAGGCGGCGAGCACCGCCGCCGACAGCACGACCGCGAACCCGCGAACCGACATGCGCATGTCCATCTCCTGGCGTGGTGGGTGTATTCCGCAGGAACGCTGCCGGCAGTGCAACCGGCCTGGCGCCCGCGCCACAGCCGACATGCCGCGCTGGTTCCGGATCATCCGCCCTCGCCCAGCGCTTGGCGGAACCGCGGGTCTTCGCGGTAGCCCTGGAAGTCCGCGTCGGCGATGAACTGCGACGCCGGCTTGCCCAGCCGGCGCGCGGCGACCACCGCCTGCAGCATGCGCCCGGTGTCGCCCTCGAGCGCGTAGAGGCAGGCCAGGTTGTACGCCAGCGTGGCGTTGGTCTGCGCGGCCGGATCGAAGTCGGGGCCGATCAGGGTCGCCATCACCGCATCCACCAGGTCGCGTTCGGTCGGCTGCCTGATCGCGAACGCCAGGGTCTGGCTGGCGATCACGCCGATGTTGTAGCCCACGCTCGGGTCCGGGTGCGCCGATGCATGGGGATGCACCTGCGCCAGGTAGTGGCGGACCAGGCGCGAGGATGAGGCGGTGTTGCCGGCCACGTTCGATGCGTTGACCAGCTCGGCGTACGCGGCGGTGACCGCCGGGGTGAAGTCGTCCGCCCGCTCGGGATCCTGCGCCAGCGCAGCGGCCTGGCGCAGGAACTCGTCCAGCGCGGTGTCATCGCCGCCAGCGGCAGCGGCGACATTGGCGCGCAGCTGATCGTGGCGGCTCGGCGTGCCCTGGTAGTAGGGACGGAATGCCGGCCGGCGCAGCACCTCCAGGCGTGCCCCGGGCAGCGGCCGCTCGCGCCCGGCCTCGCGCAGCAACACCTGCATGCGCGAGGTCGGCGCGTAGAGGTCGGGCACGCGCAGCACCAGCTCGCGCGGGCCGGCAGCCGGCGCCGACAGCAGCTCGCGCACCTGCGGATGGTCCAGGTCCACGCGCAGGTCGGCGCGTTCCTCCGGATCGCCCGGCGAGCCCCAGGTCACGGTCATGGCCCGCGGCAGCGCGTACAGGTCCGGCTGCACCGGTTCGACCACCACCTGGGGCACGGTGTCGATGGCCAGTCGCGGCGGTGGCGGCCGCAGCCAGCGCTCGACCCGGCGGCCGTCGGCGAACTCGACCGTGGCGGTGACCGGGTCGTAGCGGGTCGGCTCGCCCTCGAAGCGCGGCTGCCAAGCCGGCAGCTGGCGCTGCGCGGCGGGCGCCTCGCCGGTGCCACGCGGGCGGACCACGTACAGGCCGATGTCGTCCCGGTAGTACTCCAGCAATTCGCGCTCGCCCGGGTGCTCCATGTAGCCGCGCATGTGCACGCTGAACCAAGGGCTCGCCCCGGGCATCGCCCGCGCCGGTTCCCACCAGCGCATGTTGCGCAGGAATTCGTAATCGCCGTCCACGCGCGGGACGAAGGCCTTGAACTTCACCGTCTCGCCGCCCACGTCCAGCTGCACGTGGGCGTCGCCGAACCAGTAGCGGCCCGGCCCTCCGCCCGGCACGCCCATGCCCTTGAGCACCGTGCCGACGGTGGCATGCAGCAGCTGCCCGGACACGCCTTCCTCCAGGTGGTACTTGCGGCGGTCGAAGCCGGCCACGCGCAGCCGCGGTGGCAGGTCGCCGTAGCTGCGCGAGAAACTCTCCGGTTCGACCTCCACCAGCGCCTCGGCCTGCGGCGCATAGTCCTCCAGGCAGGTGGCATGCCAGCCGAGGGCTTCGTCGGAATGGCTGCGCTGCCGGCACCAGGTGTCCACCTGCTCGCGGTAGGGATCGATGCGCAGCTTCCAGGCGCGACCCTCGGTCCACAGCCAGGCCCAGGCATGGGCATCGTCGCGGCCGAACGCCACCACCTGCGCGCGGTCGAGCTCGGCCTCCAGTTCCTTCCTCGACAGCCCGCTGCCATCGACCGCGGGCGCATAGGCCCGGCGTTCGTGCTCGCCGGTGAACACCCAGTCCACGTAGCCCTCCGGGCCGAAGGCGATGCCGGACACGTGCATGTGCGCCGGCTCGTCCAGGGTGTCCAGCAGCAGGCCGTCCGCGCTGAACTTCCACAGGGTACCGCCGGCGGCGGCGATCACCTGCCCGGTGGAGGGCACGGCGAACAGGCCGTCCACGTGCCCGTGCAGCAGCTTGCGCACCTCCAGGCGCGCCGAGGCCGCGGTGTTATCCGACAGGCGCGGATAGGCCGGGTCGGACCGGGCGGCGAACAGGGGCGAGAGCAGGCTCGGCATCAGGAACAGGCCCGCGGCCGCCGTCACCAGGACGATGGCCGCGCGTTGGGGGGATAGGCGTGGACGCATGGCCGCGGCAGGATGCGGGAGCGGCGGCGTGTTCGACAAGCGAAGGTAACAGCGGAAAGGAAGGCGGCGGAATTTCGGTCGGCGCACGTGCCGCGTCGCCCGGTCGCCGCATCGGGCGACCCGGAGGTGGTGATGCGCATGACTGCGGACAGCGCCATCGCGCGGTATCCCCGGGACCGCTGGAAACCGCTGGGGGCCGCCCGCTACTCGGCTGCCCCGATGAGCCGGTTGAAGGCCTGCGGATCGGCCACGACGTAGGTCGGCTGGAGATTGTGGGCCAGCAGCGCGACCCGGCCCGAGGTGTAGTAGAGGTGGCGGCGGCTGCCGCGCGGGCCGTGGATATCGAGCTTGTAGTGCGTCCCGCCCGCGTCCTGGGCCGAGCCGGCGACCTTGCGGCGGGCCTGCCACATGCGCCCGAAGGATTCGCATTCGGCCGCGGAAAGCACCTTGACCTGCACGAACGCCGCGTCGAGCACGACGACCGCGACCACCGGCTCCGCCTGCGGCGCGGAGGACACGCCCAACAGGGCGATCAGCGAGGCGAGCAGCGTACGCATGGAAGGCTCCGGTCCCGGGGGCAGCACCCGGCTACTGTGCACCGGAACGGAGCCGGGTTCACCCCGCGCGGCTGCCCGGCGTCAGCCCAGGTCGAACGCCCAGTCCCGCAGCTCGCCGCCGATCTCCTCCTGGCCGGACGCGCGCAGGCGCACCCGTTCGCCGCGGAGCTCGAGCAGCTCCACGCCGTGGTTCTGGCCGGAGCGGTTGATGTTGTCGGTATGGTTGGGCACGGCGATGCCCGAGGCCATCACGTAGAAGTGGCTGACCTGGGCGGCGGCCACCTCGCCCTCGGTGCGGAGCTCGATCAGCACGAACGGATAGCGGTCGGCGTACTGCGCCGTGCGCTTGGACAGCAGCGACAGGCCCGGCCACGACTCGCCCAGCACGGTCGCCTGCTCGTCGGCCGTGAGCACGTCGGGCGTGAGCAGCAGCCGCAGCTTGCCGTCCTGGTCCGGCAGGCGCAGCGCATGGGTGAAGGCGACGGTGGTCCCGGCGAGGGTGTAGTGGCCGATGGCGGCGGCCGCGGCTTCCGGCCCGGCCGCGGCCGACGGCGCCGGCTGCGTCGGGGCGAGGCCGGCATCCGCCACCGGCGCCGCGTCGGACGCATCGCGGCCCTGGCAGGCCCCGAGCAGCAATACGGAGGCGATCAGGCAGAGCCGCTGGAACGCGTGGTGCATGGTGTTTTCCCTGGGTGGATGTTGGCTTCCGTGCCGGCGATCCGTGACGCCGCGCACCGCTGGGCAATGATCGCCCGGGAACCGGATCGACTTCCACCCCCAGCACGCATTCGGGTCCCATGCGCGGGCAAGTACACTCTAGCCCCGGTTTCCGCTCACCAGGATGTCCACGATGCCGCATGGATGCCACTCCGGTTGCACGCTCGCCTTCGCCCTTCTGCTGTCCGCGTGCGCGCCTACCGACAGCCCCGCCGATGACCAGGACAACGCGGGGGCCGAGCAAGGCGCGTTCGACCGCGTATGCGCCACCCTGGACGGCAGTACCGGCGAGCCATTGCCCGACGGCTACCTGGCGCAGCTGGAGGGCGAATTCCAGCTGCACGCGCAGCGCGAGGAAGGAGCGGCCGGCAGCATCCACCACCTGGTCGCCGAGGCGGAGATCGAGGGCCGCTTCCGCCAGCTGGTCTGCGTGCGCGAACGCTACGGCAACACCCAGTACGACCTGCATCGCGCAGGAGCCGAAGGCTCGGTACGGCTGCCCGGCGACTCGAGCGGCCACGCACGGATCCACGGCCGGAGCATGCTGGGCGCCGACGACGCCACCGTCGAGGGCACCATCGACTACGCCGGACCGCTGGACACCGTGTGGGTCGATACCGTGCCCGAACGCCATGAAGCCGACGATCCGTTCTGCATCGCACTCGTCTACCAGGGCCCGCTGACCGGGTCCGGAAAGGAAGTGGCGCGCAAAGGAGGCCAACAGGCCGTCCATCCCCTCGGCCCGGAGCACTTCGTGGGCCAGCCCACCGTCATCTGGGCGCGCGAGGTGGACGGCGGTGTCCAGATCGAGAACTACGGCTTCACCCTGTGTACCGGCGAGGCGGAGCCCGACTCCAACGTGGTGCCCGGCCTGCAGCGCGGCAAGGACGGCCGCAGCTGGAGCCGGAGCGGCCAATGGACAGGCCATCCTGCCGGGAAGGTCGAGCGGCGCAGCGTGGACTTCAAGCTGCGCCTGGTACCGCCGACGCTGGAGCCCCGCGGTGAGGCCGGGGATCCGGAGGCCTGAGCGCCCGCGGCGGGATCAGTCCATCCGCCGGTCACGCGCGTTTCGCACCATCGTCGGAGCCAAGGCCCGGCGCTTCGCCGCAGCACGTCCAGCCCACCGATCGCCAGGCCCACCCTCATCCAGGAAGTGAACCTGGCCCCGTTATCGCTGCACCTGGTAGACCACCTTCACCAGCGAAGCATCGCCAACCTGGAACAGCAGCAGCGCCACCTGCGTCTCCGCCACCTGCCAATGCACGCGACGTCGCTCGAAGGGCTCGTCCTCCTGCGTGCTGCCTGCCGGCGCACCGTGCCGGGCCTCCAGCGCCGCGGCCACGTCCTGAAACACCTGCAGGTCCGCGCGCCCGGCCCGCGGGGCTTCCTGCACCAGGTCCACCTGCACCAGTGCGCCGCCGTCGAAAAAGTACGAAGCCTGGAAACGGTGGCCGGCCACCGCCACGCCCTCCACCCGCAGCCCCTCGCGCTCGCCCCCGGCCAGCTCGTCCGGGTTGTCCGGCACCCGGGCCTGCGGCACCCGCGCCTGGACCTGCGCCACGTCCATCCCGTAGGCCGCGCCGCCCCAGAACGCCTGCACATCTGCTGCTGAAGCGTGCAGCGCAACGGCCAAGGTCATCAGGTAGATGGCGATCTTCATGGTCCCTCCGTGGATGTGCGGATGCGGCCAGTGGGAGTGTGGCGGCAAAAGGACGCGCCAATCGGCGCCTCGCGGGTCAGATGACCTGACCCTGCCTCCGGCGAGGCTATGCAAGCGTTAACTGCCCGCCGTGCCGGGCAGGCCCCGGAGGTGTCCGACCGCAAAAGCGAAGAAGTCGGGCGAAATGCACTTTGCCCCCTGTTCCCCCCTTGGCCATGACGCCTTGCCCACCATGATCGAAGCCAAGACCCGCTGCTTCGCCGGAACCCGCTTCGCCCACCCGAGAAGTGAACATGACCGCGCTTTTTCGGGTCGCAGCCTGTGCGACGTACCAGACTCACCATTGCTCCCCGGCCCGGCTTTGCCATTGGTCCGCCCCTCTTATATTGTGGGGCGACAGGGGGATGGGGCTAATGGACACATCACTTTCGGACGAACGCATCGCCGAACTTATCGCCATGCCTAAGCGGGTCACCAACCCAAAGGCTCGACAGGTGCCCGACGCGAAGCACCTCAAGTGCGACTACAAGGCCGTGAGCGTACCGGGTGGCGACGAGTTCACCATTTTTGTTCGCCAGCATAGTGAGATGCTGGACGACTTCACCGCTGGTCTGAAATGGCATTCGACCACGGGCGAAACGGTCATTCTGATGCGCTGCAACGGCGCCAGTCATCCGCATAAGAATCATATCGAGGGCACTAGGTTCAGGCCCGGGAACTATCATATTCACAAGGCAACCGAGCGCTACATCGAAAAGGGCTACGAGCCGGAACACTTCGCCGAAGTCACTAACGGATACACGTCGATTGAGGGCGCCCTCCATCTGCTATGTGTCGAATGCAACATCAGTGGGATTGATACGACTCCCGAATCTCTCAGCTTGTTTCCGGTTCAATGAACATCAACGATTTGAAATCTGCCGTATGCAAGTCGCTTTGCGCCGACGTTCGAGTTATCGAGCGCAACGACGGCTATTTCTTCGTTGATACGCCCTTTGAATTTGGCGACGGCGATCACTATTCGCTATTTTTGAAGTTTCTGCCTACTGGGGGCGTGCGCATAACCGATCGTGGCACCACCTACATGCGTATGAGCTACCTCAACGATCTGGCGAAGTTTAGGGACGGCTCGCGCGGACGACTGTTGGATCAAGTCGTAGCGACGGCCGGCCTGCAGCAGGATGATGGCGAATTCTTTGTGGACGTGGCGGGCGAGGAGCTTGGCCCGTCGCTAGTTCGCTTTGGCCAAGCGATCACCCGCATTCACGACCTTACGTTCCTAAACAAGGCCCGCATTGCATCGACCTTCTACGAGGACCTGCGCGAGCAAGTGCAGGAAATCGTGGGTGGTGAGGTAGTGGAGAACTACATCGTCCCAGGAGTGCCCATGGGTGAGGCTTACCCGATCGATCTATTCGTTCATGGCGAACGCTCGCCTGTCTATATATTCGGTGTGCCCGATCAAGCTAAAGCCAGGTTGGCGACGATCATCATTCAGTACCTGCGGCTGCACCTTAACGCCGACCCTAAGAGTCGGTTCAAGTCGCTCGTCGTTTTTCAGGATCAGGCGAGCATCCCACATAAGGATCGCAGTCGTTTGATTAATGCTGCTTCGATGATGGTCGATACGCTGGATGCGCGCGACGACATGCGATTCAAACTGGAAGAGGCGCTGCACTAGGTAGGCTATCGGGAGAATCGCGCCACACCCAGCCGATCAACGCGCCTAGCAACGAGGAACGTTTTAACGAAGAAGGGGGTCGAAGAAAGGAGCCAGGTTCACTTCACCCTCAACGAAAAAGGCGGCCATCAGGCCGCCTTTTTCGTTCCAACTTTCGTCAAACCTCAAACCCCGACCGGATTCGCCTTCTCCGGGTCGATCTTGTATTGCTTGATCGCCCTGGCCACATCCTTCGGCGTCATCTTCCCTTCCTTCGCCAGCGCGGCGATGGCGGCATGCGCGATGTAGTACCGGTCCACCTCGAAGAACCGCCGCAGGTTGGCGCGAGTGTCCGAGCGGCCGAAGCCGTCGGTGCCCAGCACGGTGTATTGCATCGGCACGAAGGCGCGGATCTGGTCGGCGAACCCACGCACGTAGTCGGTCGCGGCGATCGCCGGGCCCTGGCGGCCTTCCAGCTGCTCGGTCACGTAGGCCTTGCGCGGGGCCTTGGCCTCCGGGTTCATGCGGTTCCAGCGCTCGGCGTCGAAGCCGTCGCGGCGCAGCTCGTTGAAGCTGGGGCAGGACCAGATGTCGGCGGTGACGCCGAAGTCCTTGTCCAGCAGCTCGGCCGCGGCGATCGCTTCGCGCAGGATGGTGCCGCTGCCCAGCAGCTGCACGCGCAGCTCGCCCTTCTTCGGCTTGCCGGCGTCCTTGAGCAGGTACATGCCCTTGACGATGCCCGCTTCCGCACCCGCCGGCATTTCCGGATGGGTGTAGTTCTCGTTCATCAGGGTGAGGTACCAGTATTCGTCGACCTGGTCCTCCATCATCGCCTTCATACCGTGCTGGAGCAGCACGGTGACCTCGTAGCCGAAGGTCGGGTCGTAGCTGCGCACGTTGGGGATGAAGCCGGCCTGGATCTGGCTGTGGCCGTCCTCGTGCTGCAGGCCCTCGCCATTGAGCGTGGTGCGGCCGGCGGTGCCGCCGAGCAGGAAGCCGCGGGTTCGCATGTCGGCGGCCTGCCAGGCGATGTCGCCCACGCGCTGGAAGCCGAACATGGAGTAGTAGATATAGAACGGCAGCATCGGCACGTTCGACACCGAGTAGCTGGTGCCGGCGGCCATCCACGACGCGATCGCGCCCGGCTCGCTGATGCCCTGCTGCAGCACCTGGCCGGCCTGGTCCTCGCGGTAGTACATCAGCTGATCGGAATCGACCGGCTTGTACTTCTGGCCGAACGGGGCGTAGATGCCGATCTGGCGGAACAGGCCTTCCATGCCGAAGGTGCGCGCCTCGTCGGCGACGATCGGCACCAGGTGCGGGCCCAGGTCCTTGTCGCGCAGGGCGATGTTGAGGGTCTGCACGAAGGCCATGGTGGTGGAGTAGGTGCGCTCGCCGCTGTCCTTGAGCAGGCGCTCGTACTTGTCCAGGGTCGGCACGGCGAAGGACTTGCTGGCCTTGCGCCGGCGCTGCGGCAGGTAGCCGCCGAGGGCGGCGCGGCGCTCCTTCAGGTACTGCACTTCCGGCGAGTCCTCGCCGGGGTGGTAGAACGGGATCTGCTCGGCGTCGGCCAGCTGCTTGTCGCTCAGCGGGATGTTGAAGCGGTCGCGGAAGGCGCGCACCGCGTCGTCGTCCAGCTTCTTGGTCTGGTGGGTCGGGTTGAGCGACTCGCCCGAGGAGCCCATGCCGTAGCCCTTGACCGTCTTGGCCAGGATCACGGTCGGCATGCCCTTGGTGTTCACCGCCTGGTGGTAGGCGGCGTAGACCTTGTGCGGGTCGTGGCCGCCGCGGTTCAGGCGCCAGATGTCCTCGTCGGAAAGACCGGCGACCATGGCCGCGGTCTCCGGGTACTTGCCGAAGAAATGCTCGCGGGTGTACGCGCCGCCGAAGGCCTTGCAGTTCTGGTACTCGCCGTCGACGGTCTCCATCATCAGCTTCTTCAGGACGCCCTGGGTGTCCTTGGCGAACAGCGCGTCCCAGTAGCCGCCCCACAGCAGCTTGATCACGTTCCAGCCACCGCCGCGGAACACGCCTTCCAGTTCCTGGATGATCTTGCCGTTGCCGCGCACCGGGCCGTCCAGGCGCTGCAGGTTGCAGTTGACCACGAAGATCAGGTTGTCCAGGCCCTCGCGCCCGGCCAGGGCGATCGCGCCCAGGGTCTCGGGTTCGTCCGACTCGCCGTCGCCGATGAAGCACCAGACCTTGCGGTCGGACGGCTCGATCAGGCCGCGGTGCTCCAGGTACTTCATGAACTGCGCCTGGTAGATCGCGCCGAGCGGGCCCAGGCCCATCGAAACGGTCGGGGTCTGCCAGTAGTCCGGCATCAGCCAGGGGTGCGGATAGGAGGAGATGCCGCGGCCGTCCACTTCCATGCGGAAGTTGTCCAGCTGGCTCTCGCTGATCCGGCCTTCCAGGAACGAGCGGGCATAGATGCCCGGCGAGCTGTGACCCTGGATGTAGAGCAGGTCGCCCGGGTGGCTGTCGGACGGGGCGCGCCAGAAGTGGTTGAAGCCGACGTCGTACAGGGTGGCCGAGGAGGCGAACGAAGCGATGTGGCCGCCGAGGTCGCCGGGCTTGCGGTTGGCGCGGACCACGGTGGCCATCGCGTTCCAGCGGATGATCGAGCGGATCCGCCATTCCAGGTCCGCGTTGCCCGGGCTCTTGGCCTCCAGGTGCGGAGCGATGGTGTTGACGTACTCGGTGGTCGGGGAGAACGGCAGGAACGCGCCGGAGCGGCGGGTCAGCTCGACCATGTCCTCCAGCAGGCCGTGAGCGCGCTCGGGGCCGTCACGGTCGATGACCGCCTTGAGCGATTCGATCCATTCCCGGGTCTCGACCGGATCCGGATCGTTCTGCAGCACCTCGTTCAGCCAGTTCATATCACTCCCTATGCCGCGCGTAGGGGACGCGGCCGCGATGTTCTTGTGGACCCGGGAGTTTAGCGCACCGGCCGCGGCGGCCGCCTCGCTACGGTGGCGTATGCAACCGATCAGGCGGCGATCTGCGGCGATGTCGGCGCGACTGTCCCGGGACATCCGGCTTCATGCCGGGCGGGGCGGCAGGTGTTTATGATCGGCCGTCCCCCAGCCCGGGAAGCCGATGGCCGCCATCGCGCCACGCCAGACCGAGGAACTGCCCGTCCCGGACGACCCGGCCCCGGCGCCCGCCGCCGCCCGGGTCCACTGGCGCGACAGCCTGCGCACGCGGATGGTGCTGTGGTCCAGCCTGCTCAACGCCGGGCTGCTGCTGGTGACCGCGCTGGCCTTCTACGGCGGCGCCCGGCTGCTGATCGTGCAGAACGCCCGGGCCGAGGCCGACGGCCTGGCCCGGCAGACCGTGCGCGGCCTGGAGGCGACCGTGGAGTCGGTCCAGGTCAGCGGCCGCACCCTGGCCGCCAGCGCCACCGGAGTCGGCGTGCAGCCGTCCAGCCTGCGCTCGCTGCTGGTGGCCAGCCTGGCCGGGGACCCGGACATCGCCGGGGCGATGGTGATCGTCGAGCCGGGGCAGCTGCCGGGCGACGACGATGGTTTCACCTGGTACATCCGCCGCGACGGCACCCGCCTGGTCGAGCGCTCGGTAGCCGACCTGGGCTACGACTACCGGACCATGCCCTGGTACGTGCGCACGGTGGCGGCGCCGGGCCCCTGGTGGTCCGAGCCCTATGCCAACGCGGCCACGGCCGGGGAGTTCTTCGCCACCTACAACCTGCCCTTGCGGCGTCCGGGCGATCCGGCCGGGGCGCCGGCGGTGGGCATGGTCAGCCTGGACATCCCGGTGGCGCGGCTGGCCGCGCTGGTTGGCGGAGCGGACGGTGGCACCGGCCTGCAGCCGATGCTGTTCTCGCCCGAGGGCCTGGCGGTGGTCCATCCCGATCCGCAGGTGCAGATGCGGGCCAGCGCCGCGGACTTGGCCAGCACCGCCGGCGGCGAGGGCTGGCAGCCGCTGGCCGCGGCGATCGAACGCCACCAGACGGCGAGCTTCGAGCACGGCGACGCCGAAGGCGACGCCCTGGGCACGGTGGTCTTGCCGGTGGCCGACAGCGGCTGGACCTTCGCCTTGACCGTCTCCGACCGCTACTTCCTGCACCGGCTCAACCGGATCGCCCTGTGGGTCGCGCTGGGCGGGCTGCTGGCGCTGATGGCGGCGCTGTGGCTGGCGCGACGCTACAGCGGCGCGATCGCCTCGCCGATCGAGGAGCTGACCGACAGCGCCCGCCACTTCAGCCAGGGCGACTTCGACTATCCCCTGCCCTACGTGCAGCGCAGCGACGAGGTCGGGGTGATGGCGCGCGCCTTCGACAGCGCGCGCGGCTCGATCAAGCAGCAGCTGCACGAGATCGGGCAGATGGCCAGCGCGCGGCAGAAGCTGGAGAGCGAGCTGTCGATCGCGCGCGACATCCAGCAGTCGATGCTGCCGGCCGCGCGCGCCTTCGACACCGGGCACATGCACGTGGAGGCGCACGCCCTGCTGGAGCCGGCTACCGCGGTGGGCGGCGACTTCTACCTGTTCTCGGAGCTGGAGCCGGGCGTGCTGTGGTTCGCCATCGGCGACGTCTCCGACAAGGGCGTGCCGGCGGCGCTGTTCATGGCGCGCACGGTGACCGTGCTGGAACAGCTGGCCCGGCGGCACGCGGGCGACCCGGCGAAGATCTTGGCCACCGCCTCGATCCGGCTGGCCGAGGGCAACGACACCTGCATGTTCGCCACCGTGCTGTGCGGGCGCCTGGACGTGGCCAGCGGCCGCTTCCAGCTGGCCAGCGCCGGGCACGAGCCGCCTTTGCTGCTGCAGGCCGATGGCGAAGCGTCGCTGCTGGCGCTGGAAGGCGGCCCCTCGCTGGGCTTCGAGGCCAGCGACGCCTACCGGGCGCACGAGGGCGTGCTCGCCGCCGGCGCCACCCTGGTCGGCTACACCGACGGGGTGACCGAGGCCTTCGACGCCGGCAACGAAGCCTATGGCGACCAGCGGCTGGTGCGCGCGCTGCGCGCCGGCGACAGCGCCGCCGAAGCCTGCCACCGCCTGCTGGAGGACGTGCGCCGCTTCGCCGGCGACGCACCGCAGTCCGACGACATCACCATCCTGGCGATCAGCCGCCGGCGCGAAGGCGCCTGAGGCAGGGACGATGGCGGACAAGGGCGGCGCCTCGACACCTTCCCCACACCGGGCGCATCCTGCCGGCATGCAGGGAAATGCGCCCGGGGACCGGCCGATGCATACCAGCGTGGCGCACACGTCCGCCGACGTGCTGCGGATGACCGACGCGGTCGAGATCCTGCTGGCCGCGCATGGCGCCGGCAGGGCCGCGGTGCACGACGCCCGCCTGGTGGTGGAGGAAGTGGCCTGCAACGCGATCGAGCACGCCGCCTCCGCCGAGGCGCCGCTGGAACTGCAGGCGCGGGTGGAAGACGGCCGGCTGTGGCTGCAGTTCCAGGACCGCGGCGCGCCGTTCGATCCCACCGCCCACGCCTGCCCCGACCTGGACGCGGAGATCGGGGCCCGCGGCGTCGGCGGCCTGGGCATCTTCCTGGTCCGCGAACTGGCCGAACGGATCGACTACCAACGCGTCGGCGGACGCAACGTCCTACGCATCACCCTGCGGCTGGATGCCGCCCACGACAAGGAGCGCAACCCATGAGCACGTTGAGGACCGCGATCTCGCCGCCGAACAACGGCGTCCAGCAGGTGGCCGTCGGCGGCCGCCTGGACACCCACACCTACGCCGAGCTGGACCAGGCACTGGCGCCGGTGCTGGCCGACCCGGCGATCACCTCGCTGGTGCTCGACCTGGCCGGGCTGGACTACATCAGCAGCGCCGGCATCCGCTCGGTGTTCAAGGCGCGCAAGGCGCTGGCCGTGCGCAATGGCAAGGTCCTGGTGGTCAACCCGCAGCCGCAGATCCAGAAGGTCTTCGACATGGTCAAGGCCGTGCCGCTGGGCGAGATCTTCACCTCGGTAGCCGAGGCGGATGCGTATCTGGATGCGATGCAGAGGAAGATTGTCGGAGGGGAGGGTTCATAGCAGATAGGTAAGGATGACCACGAGATTCAAAACACCGTGAACAAGCGCACACTGTATCGAGTTGGCTCCCACCTTCCGAAACATCCAACAAAGAGCCATTGATGCAATAAACGCCCACAAGAAGACGTTGTAGTGCGAGAGTGCAAACAAAGCCGACACAAGAATTGCTGCCAGCACCCCATTTATCCAACTAGAGAATGCCATAAATAAGAGATGCCTCACCATTTTTTCTTCAAAAACTGGCGTGACAACAGCGATGTTTACAAGCGGATACACTACCGAAGCATCAATAGCCATATCCGGGACGGAACGTCCACGCAGTTCCGAGTAAAAAACCCAGATAACCGACAACAATAGAGCCACCACAAGCATCAAAATCCATGCTCGCCGACCCCACCCTAAAGAGCTACGCTCTGGGAACAACAGATAGAGCGCAAAAATAATCGATGTCTTGAGCGGCACATCCCAGTATGAGGCGCCCGAAGACGTGAGTAGAGAACCCACGCTGGCATAGGCAACAAATGCCACCACGAATGCCGCGAGAAGATGGTCGCCCTTAGCTTTCACTCAGACCTCGACACAAAGAGGGGCGCCAAGCGCCCCTCTAAATCACCGAACAGCGATACGCAAGACGTGGTTGACAGCCCAAGGTCCAGTAAAAGGCACGGTGGACATGTATCTAAAGGCTGCCACGCCAATCGCCATGAAATCACTCAGATTACCCTCGCACCCCACTTTAGTATCTTTCCCAAAATAAGCACTGCACTTAAGGTCCGCGCCGCCAGAAACAACAGCGACCTCATCCGAGCTAATAGTGCGCATATGACACTCCTTTGCTAGTTACTGACCCTTCATGGATCAGGCCGGCACATTGCCCGCAGCCAACTTATGCCACGTCTCGGACATTAAGAAAATGTTCCGCGTCTGATCTAACTGTCAGATTAACCTGATCTACGCCCCCCTCTTCCCCTCCTCCATCTGCTGCCTGATCTGCGCATCCACCGCCGCGATGGCGGTCATGTTCAGGACCCGGCGCGGGGTGGCGGAGGTGGTGAGGATGTGGACCGGCTTGCTGATGCCCATCAGGATCGGGCCGATGGCCACGCCATCGGTGACCACCCGGACCATGTTGTAGGCGATGTTGGCCGAGTCCAGGTTGGGCAGCACGAACAGGTTGGCGCGGCCCTTGAGGGTGCTGTTAGGCATGATCTTCTGCCGCAGCAGTTCGTCCCAGGCGGTGTCGCCCTGCATCTCGCCGTCGACATTCAGCTTGGGAACGCGCTTGAGCAGCAGCTCGCGCACGCGGCGCATCTTCAGCGCGCCCGGGGTCTCGTGGCTGCCGAAGTTGGAATGCGACAGCAGGGCGATGCGCGGCTCGATCCCGAACAGCTTCAGCCGGTAGGACGCCTGCAGGGTGGCCTCGGCGATCTGCTCGGCAGTGGGATCGTCCTGGACGTGGGTGTCGAGGAAGAACCACACGCCCTGGTTGTTGATCACCCCGGTCATGGCGGCGGTGGACTGCACGCCGGGATCGAGCCCGATCACGCTGCGCACGTAGCCGAGCTTCTTGTGGAAGCGGCCGACCACGCCGGTGAGCAGGGCGTCGGCCTCGCCGCGGGCCACCATCACCGCGCCGATCAGGGTCGGGCGCGAGCGCATCAGGTTCTTGGCCGCGGCCACGGTCACGCCGCGGCGCTCGGTGATGGCGTGGTAGTGCTGCCAGTACTCGTTGAAGCGCGGGTCGTCGTCCTGGTTGGTGATCTCGAAGTCGATCCCGGCCTTCATCCGCAGGCCCAGGCGCTTGATCCGCGCCTCGATCACCTCGGGGCGGCCGATCAGGACAGGGAAGGCCACGCCTTCGTCGATCACGTTCTGGACCGCGCGCAGCACCACTTCCTCTTCGCCCTCGGCGTAGGCCACCCGCTTCTTGTCGGCGCGGGCGCGGTCGTACACCGGCTTCATCATCAGGCTGGTGCGGTAGACGAACTGGCCCAGCTTCTCGCGGTAGGCGGCCATGTCCTCGATCGGGCGCTCGGCGATCCCGGAATCCATCGCCGCCTGCGCCACCGCCGAGGACAGCTCGACCAGCAGGCGCGGGTCGAACGGGCGCGGGATCAGATACTCGGGGCCGAAGCTGGGGATGTCGTCGCCGTAGGCGCTGCCCAGGTCGGAGGCCTCGCGCCGGGCCAGGGCGGCGATGGCGTGCACCACCGCGACCTTCATCGCCTCGTTGATGCCGGTGGCGCCCACGTCCAGCGCGCCGCGGAACAGGTAGGGGAAGCAGAGCGCGTTGTTGACCTGGTTCGGGTAGTCGGAGCGGCCGGTGGCGATGATCGCGTCCGGGCGCACGGCCTTGGCGTCCTCCGGCAGGATCTCCGGGTAGGGATTGGCCAGGGCCAGGATGATCGGGCTCGGCGCCATCGTGGCGACCATTTCGGCCTTCAGCACGCCGCCGGCGGACAGGCCGAGGAAGATGTCGGCGCCGTTGACGATCTCCTCCAGGGTGCGCGCGTCGGTGTCGCGGGCGTAGCGCTGCTTGTCCGGGTCCAGGTCGGTGCGGCCGCTGTGGATCACCCCGCCGCGGTCGAAGGCCAGGATGTTCTCCTTCTTCAAGCCCAGCGACACCAGCATGTCCACGCAGGAGACGCCGGCCGCGCCCATGCCGGTCGTGGCCAGCTTCACGTCCTCGATCTTCTTGCCGACCACGTGCAGGGCGTTGACCACGGCGGCGCCCACGATAATGGCGGTGCCGTGCTGGTCGTCGTGGAAGACCGGGATGTTCATCCGCTCGCGCAGCTTGCGCTCGACGATGAAGCACTCCGGCGCCTTGATGTCCTCCAGGTTGATGCCGCCGAAGGTCGGCTCCAGCGAGGCGATGATGTCGACCAGCTTGTCCGGGTCGTTCTCGTCGACCTCGATGTCGAACACGTCGATCCCGGCGAACTTCTTGAACAGCACGCCCTTGCCTTCCATGACCGGCTTGCCGGCCAGCGGGCCGATGTTGCCCAGGCCCAGGACCGCGGTGCCGTTGCTGACCACCGCCACCAGGTTGCCGCGGGCGGTCAGCTCGCTGGCCTGGCGCGGGTCCTCGACGATCGCCTCGCAGGCGTAGGCCACGCCCGGGGAGTAGGCCAGCGAGAGGTCGCGCTGGGTGAGCATCGCCTTGGTCGGGGCGACCTTGATCTTTCCGGGGCGCGGGTGGCGGTGGTAGTCGAGGGCGGCCTGCTTGAAATCTTCTTGTTCGGACATGGAAGGCACGGCGGTTGGCAGGCATTCGATTCTACGCCGCGCACCGCGCCCGGACCCCTCATGCAGGGACAGGAGGCGGGTAATCGAATGGATCGATCCGGTTTTAGGGATAGGGACGCGTGCGCAGGACGAAAGGCCGCCACGATGTGACCGGTAACTTCGCGCCCCCTCGTGCCCACGGCTGGGCGAAGCCGCGCAGCCCGGGCACAGGCGCATATGAAAATAATTTTCCCAAGTGGTGCGGTTGGGCTTACTATGGGCGCCAATAGGGGAGCCCACACACCGCACTATGCCTTCGATCCGTCCGGAGAATCCGATTCACGGCGAGTCCGCGCTGTGCGGCAAGGGCCTGGGCGCCGCGCCCGGCCCGGTGGCCCTGGATGACGTCGCCAGCCTGGGCTGGCGGATCCTCGAAGGCGAGGTGAGCCTGCCGGTGGCGGTGCTGCGCGATGCGGCCCTGCAGCACAACCTGGCCTGGATGCGCGACTTCATCGCCGCCTACGGGGTCGAGCTGGCGCCGCACGGCAAGACCACGATGAGCCCGGAACTGTTCGCGATGCAGCTGGAGGCCGGGGCCTGGGGCATCACCCTGGCCACCGCGCCGCAGGTGCGCGACGCGTACCGCCACGGCGTGCCCCGGGTGCTGATGGCCAACCAGCTGGCCGACCGCGGCAACATGGCGATCGTCTCGGCCCTGCTGGAAGACCCGGGGTTCGAGTTCTGCTGCCTGGTCGATTCGGCCGCCAACGTCGACGCCCTGGGCGCGTTCTTCGCAGACCGCGGCCAGCGCCTGCGGCTGCTGCTGGAGGTCGGCGTGGCCGGCGGCCGCACGGGGGTGCGCGACGAGGCCCAGGCAAGCGGGGTGGTCGAGGCCATCGCCCGCTGGCCGCAGTCGCTGGCCCTGGTCGGGGTCGAAGTCTACGAGGGCGTGCTCAAGGAGGAAGCGGGCATCCGTGCGCTGCTCCAGCGCACCGTGGCCATCCTGCGGCAGCTGCGCGCCGACGGCGCCTTCGCCGAGCCGCGGGCGCTGCTGTCCGGCGCCGGCTCGGCCTGGTACGACGTGGTCGCCGAGGAGTTCGCCGAGGCCGCAAAGGATCCCGGCGTGCGGGTGCTACTGCGCCCCGGCTGCTACCTGACCCACGACGCCGGTGCCTACCGCGAGGCCGACGCCCGCATCCACGCTTCCAACCCGGTCGCGCGGCGGATGGCCGAGGGCCTGCGGCCCGCGCTGCAGCTGTGGGCCTGCGTGCAGTCGCGGCCCGAGCCCGGCCGGGCGATCGTCGGCCTGGGCAAGCGCGACGCCGCGTTCGATGCCGGCCTGCCCGTGCCGGTGCTGCACCACCGCCCCGGCGATGCCGCACCGCGGCCGGCGCCGGCGCACTGGCGGCTGTCGGCGATCATGGACCAGCACGCGTTCCTGGACCTGGCCGACGATGACGACCTGCGGGTCGGCGACCTGCTGTGCTTCGACATCTGCCACCCCTGCCTGACCTTCGACAAGTGGCGGCACCTGCTGCGGGTGGACGAGGCCTGGCGGGTGACCGGCGCGGTCCGCACCTTCTTCTGAGCGCACGGGACCGCACCGCATGACCCCTGACAGCATGACCGCAGGAAGCCTGCTGCTGGCCTACGCCGCGATCGCGATCATCGCCCTGGTGGTGCTGATCGCCCGCTACCGGCTCAACCCCTTCATCACCCTGACCCTGGTCTCGCTGGGCCTGGCGCTGGTGGCGGGGATGCCGGCCGGCGAGATCGTCGCCGCCTACGAGCAGGGCGTGGGCCGGACCCTGGGCCACATCGCCCTGATCGTGGCCCTGGGCACCATGCTCGGCAAGATGATGGCCGAGTCCGGCGGCGCCGAGCGGATCGCCCGCACCCTGGTCGCGCGCTTCGGCACGAAGAACGTGCACTGGGCGATGATGCTGGTGGCGTTCGCCATCGGCCTGCCGATCTTCTTCGAGGTCGGCTTCGTGCTGCTGATCCCGATCGTGCTCAACGTGGCCCGCCGCACCGGCACCCACCTGTTGCTGGTCGGGCTGCCGATGGTCGCCGGGCTGTCGGTGGTGCACGGGCTGGTCCCGCCGCATCCCGCGGCGATGCTGGCGGTGCACGAGTACCAGGCCGACGTCGGCCGCACCCTGTTCTTCGCCCTGCTGGTCGGGCTGCCGACCGCGGCCCTGGCCGGGCCGGTGTTCGCGAAGTTCATCGCCCCCCGGATCGTCCTGCCGGCGCACAACCCGATGGAGGCCGCGCTGCTGGACGAGGGCCACGGCCAGGTGCCCGACGCGGCCCTGCCCGGCTTCGGCATCACCGTGGCGACCTTGTTAATGCCGGTGGCGCTGATGCTGCTGGGCGGCTGGGCCGACGTGCTGGCCGCGCCGGGCAGCGCGCTCAACGGCGCGTTCCGCTTCATCGGCAACTCGGTGGTGGCCCTGCTGCTGGCGACCCTGATGAGCTTCGTCACCCTGGGACTGATGCGCGGCTTCAACCGCGAGCAGATCCTGAAGTTCTCCCAGGACTGCCTGGCCCCGACCGCGGCCATCACCCTGCTGGTCGGCGCCGGCGGCGGGCTCAACGGGATCCTGGTCAAGACCGGGGTGGCGGCCGAGATCACCGCGATGTCGCAGCGCTTCGAGCTGTCGCCGCTGCTGATGGGCTGGACCGTGGCCGCGCTGATGCGGATCGCCACCGGCTCGGCCACGGTGGCGATGAGCACCGCCGCCGGAATTGTGGCCCCGATCGCGCTGGCCGCCGGCTATCCGCACCCGGAACTGCTGGTGCTGGCCACCGGCGCCGGCGCGCTGGTGCTCTCGCACGTCAACGACGGCGGCTTCTGGCTGGTCAAGGAATACTTCAACATGAGCGTGGCCCAGACCTTCCGCACCTGGACCGTGCTGGAAACACTGATCTCGCTGGTCGCCCTGGCGCTCACCGCCCTGCTGGCGGTGCTGCTGTGAACGGCCCCGCCCCGGAAAAGGACAACGCGATGTTCGACATCGTCTACCACCTGCGCCAGCGCAGGGACACGCTCAGCCCGGTGGAGCGGCGCATCGCCGACGCCATCCTGCGCGACGTCAGCGCCGCCTCGCAGCTGGGCATCGCCGAGCTGGCGGCGCGGGCCCAGGTCAGCGTGGCCGCGATCTCGCGCTTCGCCAAGTCGCTGGGTTGCGACAACGTGCGCGAGCTGCGCGCGCGCCTGGCCGAGGCCAGCGCGGTCGGCAAGCGCTTCCTGGACGAACCCGACGCGCCGCCGGTGTCGGCGCTGTACGCGCAGATCTGCAGCGACATCGAGGTCACCCTGCGGCGCAACCTCGGCGGCCTCAAGGAGCCGGAGGTGCAGGCCGCGGCCGAGGCCCTGGCGAAGGCGCGGATGGTCCACGCGTTCGGCATGGGCGGCGCCTCGACCGTGTTCGCGGCCGAGGTGCAGAACCGCCTGGGCCGCCTGGGCCGGCCGGTCAGCGCCTGCAGCGACGCGGTGGCCATGCGCATGCTCGCCGCCACCCTCGGCCCGGAGGACGTGGTCCTGGCGCTGTCCATCACCGGCATCACCGCCGAGCTGCTGACCGCGATCGAGGTCGCCCGCAGCTACGGCGCGCGGGTGGTGGCGATCACCCGCGCCGAGACGCCGCTGGCCGCGCGCGCCGACTGGCTGCTGCCGATCGTGATCGACGAGACCGACTTCGTGTTCAAGCCCACGGCCTCGCGCTACGCGGTGATGCTGGCGATCGACATCCTGGCCACCACCCTGGCCCTGCACCAGCCGACCGACAACCGCGAGCGCCTGCGCCGGATCAAGCTGGCGCTGGACGCCTCGCGCGGCGGCGACGACCGCCTGCCGCTGGGCGACTGAGCATGGTCCGCGTCCCGCTCCCGCAATCGCCGCGCCGCATCCGTCCGGAGGCCGCATGAGCACGCTGGCCTGCGACCTGCTGATCCGCGCCGCGCTGGTGTTCGACGGCCAGGACCGGCCCGGCCAGGTGGCCGACGTGGCCGTGCGCGACGGCCGCATCGTCGCCATCGGCGATGCCGCCGCCGAGTCCGCCGCCGCCGAGACCGTCGACGCCGCCGGCCTGGCGCTGGCGCCGGGCTTCATCGACGTGCACACCCACGACGACCTGGAAGTGCTGCGGCAGCCGTCCATGCCCTGCAAGATCACCCAGGGCGTGACCACGGTGGTGGTCGGCAATTGCGGCATCAGCGCCAGCCCGGTGCGGATCGCCGGCGAGGTGCCCGACCCGATGAACCTGCTGGGCGGCGCCGAGGAGTTCCGCTACCCGCGTTTCGCCGACTATCGCGCCGCGGTGGAGGCGATGCGCCCGGCGGTGAACGTGGCCGCGCTGGTCGGCCACACCGCCCTGCGCCAGAACCACATGGACCGGCTCGACCGCGCCGCCGATGCGGAGGAGATCGCCGCCATGCGCGCCGAGCTGCGGCAGAGCCTGGCCGACGGCGCGCTCGGCCTGAGCACGGGCCTGGCCTACGCCTCGGCCTACGAGGCCCCATCCAGCGAAGTGCTGGAACTGGCCCGCGACCTGCCCGCCAGCCGGCTCTACGCCACCCACCTGCGCGACGAGTTCGCCGGGATCCTGCCGGCGATGGAGGAGGCTTTCGAGGTCGGCCGCGCCAGCGGCGCGGCGGTGCGGGTCTCGCACCTGAAGTGCGCCGGGGTGGAGAACTGGCAGCGCAGCGGCGAGGTCCTGGCCGCGCTGGAGCGGGCCGCGCACGGCCACGACGTGGCCTGCGACTGCTATCCCTACGCCGCCAGTTCCTCGACCCTGGACCTGAAGCAGGTCACCGACGCCCACGACATCCTGGTCACCTGGTCGGACCCGCACCCGGAACAGGGCGGGAAGATGCTGGCCGAGGTCGCCGCCGACTGGGGCACCGACCTGATCGAGGCCGCGCGCCGGCTGATGCCGGCCGGCGCGGTCTACTACGGCATGCACGAGGCCGACGTGCGCCGGATCCTGGCCCACCGTCTGACCATGATCGGCTCCGACGGCCTGCCGCGCGACCCGCGCCCGCATCCGCGGCTGTGGGGCACCTTCCCGCGGGTGCTGGGCCACTACGCCCGCGACGAAGGCCTGTTCCCGCTGCACACCGCCGTGCACAAGATGACCGGCATGCCTGCCGCGCGCTTCGGCCTGCGCGACCGCGGCGCGGTCCGCGCCGGCGCCTGGGCCGACCTGGTCCTGTTCGACCCGGCCACCATCCGCGACGTGGCCGACTTCCGCGACCCGATCCGGCCGGCGGCCGGGATCCACGCGGTCTGGGTCAACGGCCACCGCGCCTACGACGGCGCCCGGGTCGCGGCCCGCGGCCACGGCCGCTTCCTCGCCCCGCACTGAATCCTTAGATCCCCGGAGTCCCCATGAGCGACATCATCCGTTACGGCGCCGAGGGCGGCGTCGGCCAGGGCCGGCAGCACATGCCGTTCTCGCGCGCGGTCCAGGCCGATGGCTGGCTGCACGTGTCGGGCCAGGTGCCGATGCGCGACGGCGTGCTGGTCACCGGCAACGTCACCGAACAGGCCCACGTCGTCATCCAGAACGTGCTGGCGATCCTGGCCGAGGCCGGCTACGGCCCCGAGCACGTGGTCCGCTGCGGGGTGTGGCTGGACGACGCCCGCGACTTCTACGCCTTCAACGCGGTGTTCCAGCACTACTTCGGCGAGCACCCGCCGGCGCGCGCCTGCGTCGAGTCGCGGATGGTGGTGGACTGCAAGGTCGAGGTCGACTGCGTGGCCTGGAAGAAGGCGGACTGACGCCGCACTCCCTCGACGCGGCCCGGTTCAGTCCGGCGCCCGCGACCCGATATCCTTGCAGGGCTCCGTCGCACGCCGCGTGGACACTGCAAGGGGAAACACCGCCGCGATGGCGACACGATCCAGACAGGCCTGGCCGGCCGCCGTACTGCTGGCGCTGGCCATGCTGCCGTCATCACTGCCGGTGGCCGCCGCCGAAGCCATGCACCTGCCCGGCCACGGGGTGCTGCAGCTGGACGCCTACGCCACCGCCGACGGCCTGTCGCAGTCGGCCGTCACCGCCCTGGCCAGCGACGACCAGGACCTGCTCTGGATCGGCACCCAGGATGGCCTGAACCGCTTCGACGGCCACCGCTTCCAGGTCCAGCGCCTGGGCCCGGCCGAGGCCGGCGGCCTGGCCAGCAGCAGCATCGACGCCATGGCCTTCGACCCCGGCCACCGCCGGCTGTGGCTGGGCACCAACGACGCCGGCCTGGAAGTGGTCGACCTGCCCGGCGGCCGGCACTGGCGGCTGGGCACCGGCGCCGGGCTCTCGCACAGCCAGGTCGGGGCGATCGCACTGGACCCGCGCGGCGGCGCCTGGCTGGGCACCGGCGCCGGCATCGACCGGGTCGAACCGACCCTGGCGCGCGCCCGGCCGCTGGGCGCCACCGGCACGATCGTCGCGCTGGAGACCCTGCCCGGCGATACGGGCCATGCCCTGGGCCTAGGCGCCGACTGCCGGCTGTGGCGGGCCGCAGCCACGACCCTGCAGCCGCCGCCGGCCCCGGCCGGCGCGGAGGCCGGCGGCTGCATCGGCCTGGCCGTATCCGCCGCCAGCGCCTGGGTCGCCCACGCCCGCGCCGGCCTGTTCCGGATCGACCCAGCCGATGGCCGGGTGCTGGCCCGCCACGACCCGCATGCCGGCGGCCTGCAGGCGCCGGTGAGCGCGATCGGCCTGCTACCCGACGAGCGCCTGCTGGTCGGCTACCAGGACGGCCGCGTCGCCCTGCTCGACGAATACGGCGTGCTGCGCCCGCAAAGGCTCGAGGACGGCCCGGACAGCGCCATCACCCGGTTCTTCGTCGGCCCGTCCGGCTCGGTCTGGATCGGCGCCTACACCTCCGGCCTGTTCCGCGTGCGCGCGGCCAACCAGGCCCTGCGCGGCGACGTCCGCGCCGGCTTCGAGCCGACCACCCACTGGCCCAGCCGCAGCCTGCGCAGCCTCTGGCTGGAAGGCCTGCCGCAGCTGGTCGGCAGCGACGCCGGGATGCTCAAGCGCGGCCGCGCCGACGGCCCCTGGGAACCGGTGCCGGCCTTCGCCGGGATGTCGGTGCGGGTGCTGCGGCCGGCGGCCGGCGGCGGCTGGTGGGTGGGCACCCATGCCGGCCTGTGGCGCTGGGACGGGGCGGACCACGCCGAGGCGGTGGCCGGACTGCCGGATCCGAAGGTGGAGGACCTGCTGGTCGAAGGCCGCACCGTCTGGGTCGCCACCCGCGGCGGCCTGGCCCGGCTGGAGCACGGGGTGGCGGTCGCCGTCCCGGAACTGGCGCCCCTGCGCGGCCAGCTGCTGACCAGCCTGCAGCGCGACGCCGGCGGCGACCTGTGGATCGGCAGCAATGCCGACGGCCTGTGGCGGATCGGCGGCGACGGCGTGCCGCGGCGGTTCCGGCCCGCCGGCACGTCCATGCACGACTCGGTCTGGTCCCTGCACGCCGACCGCCGCGGCCTGTGGGCCGGCACCTACTCCGGCGGGCTGTACCGGATCGATACCGGCAACGGCCACAGCCGACGCTGGACCACGGCCGACGGCCTGTCCAACGACACCATCTACCGGATCCTGCCCGATGCCGCCGGGCGGCTGTGGCTGAGCACCAACAACGGCCTGTCGGTGCTCGATCCGGGCAGCGGCATCGTCCAGACCCTGGGCCGCCGCGACGGCCTTCGCAACACCGAGTTCAACAGCGGCGCGGCGGTGGCCACCCGCGACGGCCTGCTGTACTTCGGCGGCATCGCCGGGGTGGACGTGATCGACCCGGCCGGGCTGCCCGCGCGCAGCCCGCCGGCGCGGCCCCTGCTGACCGTGCTGCGCACGCCCTCGCGCCTGGACGACCCGGTGCAGGGGCTGCGCGAGACCGGGATCGTCTACGCCGACGCGATCGCCCTGGACCATCGCGACAGCCTGTTCACCATCGCCATGGCGGCGCTGGACTTCACCGCCCCGGACGCGGCGCGGCTGCGCTACCGGCTCGACGGCGTGCACGCCGACTGGGTCCACCCGCCGGCCCCGCACGCCGAACTCACCCTGAGCCAGCTGCCGCCCGGCCGCTACACCCTGCAGGTGCAGGCGGCCGGCCGCGACGGCCAGTTCGGGCCGAGCCGGACGCTGCGGATCGACATGGCCCCGCCGCCGTGGCGGCATCCGGCCGCGCTGGCCGCCTACCTCGCCACGGGCATCGCCCTGCTGGCCTGGCTCGGCCTGCAGACCCGCGCCCGCTTCCGCCGCGAGCGCGAGCGCAGCGAACGCCTGGACCGGCTGGTGGCCGAGCGCACCGTGCAGCTGGAGGACGCCAACCGCCGCCTGCGCGAGGCCAACGCCGCGCTCGACGCCGACACCCGCCTGGACCCGCTGACCCGGGTCTCCAACCGCCGCGACCTGCACGACTGGCTGGGCCGGCGCGAGGCCGCCGCGCAGGCGCAGGGCCGCCCGGCGCCCGCGCCGCTGTACTTCTTCATGGTCGACATCGACGACTTCAAACAGGTCAACGACCGCCACGGCCATGGCGTCGGCGACGAGGTCCTGGTCCAGTTCGCCGAGCGCCTGCGCCGGCTGTGCCGCGACGACGACCTGGTGGTGCGCTGGGGTGGCGAGGAGTTCCTGGTGGTGTCGCAGCTGCCAAGGGCCGAGGGCGCGACCCACCTGGCCGAGCGCCTGCGCGCGGCGGTCGCCGGGCAGCCGTTGCCGGTGCGCGACGGCGCGCTGGCCCTGACCTGCTCGGTCGGCTTCGCGCCCTGGCCGCTGGCCGCCGGCCGGGCGGGCCTGTGGGAGCAGAGCGTGGACCTGGCCGACCGCTGCCTGTACCTGGCCAAGCACAGCGGCAAGGACACCTGGGTCGGTGTGGCTGCCGACGCGGACGCCGAAGCCGGCGCGCTCGAGGCCCTGCTGCAGGGCCGGCTGGACCTGGGCGACGCCGGCGGGGTGGTGCACCTGCTGCGTCCGGGGACCCGCTGACGCTCCCCTCGACCCGTCCGCTCAACCCGGGCCGTCGCCCAGGCGGTCCATCCGGATCCGGTTGGCGAACAGCGAGAACGCCAGCATCCCGGCCAGGCCGCTGGCCCGCTCGACCCAGGGCGGCAGCCAGCGCGGTTCCGCCAGGCTGCCGTCGGCGAACAACGGCTCGAAGCGGACCACGTCCTCCAGGGTCATCTTCCCGGCGAACAGCCAGCGGCACAGGCGTAGGCGGTCGCGCTGCAAGGCCCGGCGGAAGAAGGTGTGGACCCCGATCAGACCGCGCAGGTAGACCGTATCCTTGGTGAAGGCGCTGCCGCCGCCCACCGGCACCCCGCGGAACACCCGCTGCGCCGAGGAGAAGCTCTCGGCCTCATCCTGGCCGGCGCCGAGGAAATAGCGGAACACCTGCAGGAAGTCGGCGCCCTCCAGGGCCATGGCCACCGCCTCGATCCGCAGGCTGATCCGCTTCATCCGCTCGATGTCGATGCTGCCGGTGATCTGCTCGGCGAAGGTCGCCAGCCCCTCCTGGGTGGCGGTGACCCGCGGCGAGGCCAGCGCCAGGCTGGGCAGGTTGGCCTGGATCCGGCCGTTGAGCGCGGTCAGCGAATGCACCAGCGCCTCGTGATGGAACAGCTGGCGGCGGTCGTAGTCGCTGAAGGCCGCCCCGGCGCGCAGGCGGATCCGGGTGGCGCCGGCGGCGGCCTTGGCGATCAGCTGCGGGTCCAACTCGACCGCGATCACCCGGCCGTCGAAGAAATCGTCCAGGTCGGCCTGCAGCTGCAGCGCCAGCGCCGTGGCCGAAACCGGCACCTGCTCCTCCTGCGCCAGCAGCTCGCGGTCCAGCTCGCCGGCGATCTGGATGAAGTGGCGCGCCGCCTCGCGCGTGGTCGGCCCGTCGCCCGGCAGGGGCTCGTCCGGGCGACCGAACAGGGCCACCGACTCGGCGCAGGCCTGCGCCGTGCCCAGCGACTCGAGCAGGCACGCGGCGCGGTTCCAGCTGGCGACCGAATCGCACAGGTAGGCACCGAGCGGATGCGCCGGGTCTGCTTCGGAGACGATCGCGGCCATCTCCCGCCGCGCCTCGGTGAAGTCCAGCTTCGGATACTCGACCTGCGGCAACGCCGTGCGCCCGCTGCGCCAGCGCGCCAGGAACTCCACCTGCACCGTCGCCGGCCAGCTGGCCAGGCTCAGCAGCTTGATCCCGCGCACTGCCCTGACCAGGCGCGCGTCGAGCGCGGCGTGGCGGGCGATGTCGGCGGAGGCGTCCATCCGGCGACGATAGCGCAAGGTCCGAGGCGGTTGCCGCACCCTGTGTAGGAGCCGGTCTTGCCGGCGACCGTGGAGGCGGACGCACCGTTGGCACCCGGTTCCACGCAGACGCATCCGCCATGGCGGTCGCCGGCGCTCTTCCACGGACGAATGTCCGGTCTCCCGGCTCCTACATGCGCCGCGGAGGCCTCCCGGGCGGACGCTTGCGCTGGACCTTACCCTGGCCCTTGGCGTCGGCCTTCTGCGCCAGGCGCGTGGCCAGGCGGTCGGCCGCGCCGGCGACCTCGTCGCGCAGTTTCAGGTAGTTGGCCACCCGCGCCGCGTCCAGCTCGCCGGCCTCGATCGCCGCGCGAACCGCGCAGCCCGGTTCGCCCTGGTGGGCGCAATCGTTGAACCGGCACTGCGCCGCCAGCGCCTCGACGTCGCCGAAGCCGCCGTCGGCCAGTTCCTCCTCGCCGGTGGGCTTCAGTTCGCGCATGCCCGGCGTGTCGATCAGGCAGGCCCCCGACGGCAAGGCGATCAGCGCCCGGTGGGTGGTGGTGTGGCGCCCGCGCGAATCGTGCTCGCGCACCTCGCCGGTCTTCATCCGCTGCTCGCCCAGCAGGGAGTTGGTCAGGGTCGACTTGCCGGCGCCGGAGGAACCGACCAGCACCGCGCTCATCCCCGGCCGCAGCCAGGCCGCCAGCGCCGCCACCGCGTCCGGATCCTTGGCGTTGAGTGCCAGCACCGGTACCCCCTGCGCGCGCAGGTCGGCCAGCGCAGCCAGCCCGGCGCCGGCATCGGCCCCGGCGCGGTCGGCCTTGGTCAGCACGACCACTGGCTGCACCCCGCCGCCGCCGACCAGCAGCAGGTAGCGCTCGATCCGGCGCGGATTGAAGTCCGCGTCCAGGCCGCAGACCACGAAGGCCGTGTCCACGTTCGCCGCGATCACCTGCTGCTGGTAGTGCTCGCCGGCCGCGGCGCGCTTGATCGCCTGGCGCCGCGGCAGCAGGGCCAGGATCCGGCGGCCGTCGTGCAGCACCCAGTCGCCGACCGCCGCGCGCTCGTGCAAAGGCACCCCGTCGGCGGTGAACACCGGGCGGCGCTGCCACTCCGGTGGCGACTCGGCGCGGAACCCGGTGTCCGGCGCGTCGGCCAGGACGTAGCCGGTGCGGTGCTGTTCGCTGACCCGCGCCGGCCGCGCCCCGGGATGGGCGGCGAAGGCCGCCTGCCAGGCCACGTCCTCCGGCCCGCCCGCCCATGGCCAGCCGATCCGGCGCAGGGAGGCGTAGTCGGGGCAGGCGGCTTCGGTCATGGCCGGCATTGTAGAGCGGGCGCAGGACCGTTTCCCCGGAAACGGAGCCGCCCCCGATCGCGGCCCGCCAGCCCCAGCTGCGACAGGCACTTGCACCGCATATTTCCGATACCATGCGAAGCCCCACCTCGCCCATCGGGCCTGCCGCCATGTCGTCCACCGAGAAACCGCTCAGCGTCCGCGAGCGCCTGTCAGAAGTCCGCTACGAGATCCGCGGAGAACTGAACCGGCGAGCTCACGCGCTCGAAGCGGAAGGACGCAAGCTGATCAAGCTCAACATCGGCAATCCCGGCGCGTTCGGCTTCCGCGCCCCGGCGCACCTGCAGCGCGCGATCGTCGACGACATCGACCACACCGATCCCTATACCCACCAGCTCGGCCTGCCGGCCGCGCGCGAGGCCCTGGCCTGCGCCTACCGCGCCCGCAATGCGCCGCACGTGGACAGCGACCGGGTGTTCGTCGGCAACGGCGTGTCCGAGCTGATCGACATGACCCTGCGCGCCCTGCTCAACCCGGGCGACGAGGTGCTGGTGCCCTCGCCGGACTACCCTTTGTGGTCGGCCGCCACCATCCTCAACGACGGCCGCCCGGTGTACTACCGCTGCGCGCCGGACAACGGCTTCCTGCCCGACCCGGTCGAGGTCGAGGGCCTGGTCTCCTCGCGCACCCGCGCGATCGTGCTGATCAACCCCAACAACCCCACCGGCGCGGTCTACCCGAAGGACCTGCTCGAGCGCCTGGTGGCGATCGCCCAGCGCCACAACCTGCTTCTGCTGGTCGACGAGATCTACGACCAGGTGCTGTACGACGGCGCGAAGTTCGAGCCGCTGGCGCCGATCGCCGGCGACCATCCCTGCATCACCTTCTCCGGCCTGAGCAAGGTCCACCGCGCCTGCGGCTGGCGGGTGGGCTGGGCGATCCTCACCGGTTCGCCGGCGCGCACCACCGATTACCGCAACGCCCTGGACCTGCTCTCCGGCCTGCGCCTGTGCGCCAACGTGGCCGGCCAGTACGCGATCGCCGCGGCGGTCAACGGCCCAGACACCATCAGCGCGCTGTGCGCCCCCGGCGGGCGCCTGTACGAGACCCGGCGCGCGGTGGTCGAGGCCTGCGCCGCCAGCGAGCACCTGCAGCTGGTCGAGCCCAAGGGCGCCCTGTACGCCTTCCCCTCGGTGGTGGGCGCGGCCGCGCGCGGCTTCGACGACCACAAGTTCGCCCTGGAGCTGCTGGAAACCGAGGACGTGCTGATCGTGCCCGGCTCCAGCTTCAACGTGCCCTACCGCGACCACTTCCGGGTCACCCTTTTGCCGCAGGCCGAGCTGATGCGCGAGGTGTTCGCGCGCATCGACCGCGCCCTGGCCCGCCGCGCCGAGGCCGCCACCAAGGTGGTGCCGATCAAGGCGCGCACCGCCGCGGCCTGAGCGCGGGCCGGCACGGGATGGCGGATACCCCAGGCACCCCGGCTCCGGCATCCGCCGCCGGCGGCTTCCTCGCCCTCGGTGACTCCTACACCATCGGCGAGGGCGTCGACCCGGCCGGGCGCTGGCCCGTGCAGCTGGCCGCCGCGCTGCGGCGCGAAGGCATCGATCCGGGTGAGCCGCGGATCGTCGCCACCACCGGCTGGACCACCGACGAGCTCGATGCCGGGATCGACGCCGCCCATGCGCAGGCGCCGCTCGGCGAGCGGCATGCGCTGGTCAGCCTGCTGGTCGGGGTCAACAACCAGTACCGCGGACGGCCGCTGGACGAGTTCCGCAGCGAGTTCGCCGCTTTGCTGGAGCGCGCCATCGCCTTGGCCGGTGGCGAGCCGGCACGGGTGCTGGTACTGGCGATCCCGGACTGGGGCGTGACCCCGTTCGCCGCCGCCCACGCGCGCGATCCGGGCCTGGTCGCCGCGCAGATCGACGCCTTCAACGCGGTCTGCCGCGAGCAGGCGGCGCGCGCCGGCGCGCACTGGATCGACATCGCCCCGGTCAGCCGCGAGCGCGGCGCCGAGCCGGCGATGCTGGCCGACGACGGCCTGCACCCGTCCGCGGCGATGTACGCGCTGTGGGCCGCGCTGGCGCTGCCGGCCGCGCGCGAGGCCCTGCGCCGATGAACGCGGCGGCGGCCGCCATCGACGCCTTGCGGCCCCTGCCGCGCGAACGCGCCCGCCGGATCGCCCGCGCCTTCCTCCCCGGCTCCCTGCTCGGCAGCCGCTACCACTACTACTACGCCCGGGCCAAGCTGGGCAGCGATCCCCTGTACCCCGGCGTGTGCGCGGCCCTGGCCGGCACCGACGCGCCCCTGCTCGACCTGGGCTGCGGCCTGGGCCTGCTGGCCCATGCTCTGCACGAGGCCGGGATCCGGGTGCGTTACTTCGGCGTGGACAACGACGCGCGCAAGGTCGCCGCCGCCCGCCGCGCCGCCGCCCGGGTCGGCCTGGCCGACGCCGGCTTCGAGACCCTGGACCTGTCGCGCGCGCTGCCTCCGCACCGCGGCAGCGTCGCCATCCTCGACGTGCTGCAGTTCTTCGACACGCAGCGCCAGCTGGACGTGGTCGACGCCGCCATCGGCATGCTGGCGCCGGGGGCGAAGCTGGTCATCCGCACCGGCCTGGACGACGGCAGCCGCCGCGCCCGGATCACCCGCCACACCGACGTCCTCGCCCGCCTCCTGGGCTGGATGAACGCGGCCCCGCGGGTCTATCCCGATCCCGAGCGGCTGCGCGCGCTGTTCGACGCCCGCGGCCTGCGCAGCGAGTTCGCGCCGCTGTCGGGCGATACCCCGTTCAACAACTGGCGGATCGTGGCCGAGCCGCGCTGAGCCTGCCGGCCGCATCGCGCCGGGACGCCGCGATCACGTATCCCGCCCGAGTGACGGCGGTAGGATTTTCCCGATAGCGGCAGCCGGCGCGAGCGGGCAGGATCCAGGCCTCGTGACAAGGAGAACACTCCATGGACTGGCTCCAGCGCGCCCTGTTGATCACCGGCATCGTCCTGCTGGTCACCGGCTACGTCCGGCGCGGCCGCAACCTGATGCTCGCCGCCGCCATCGCCCTGTTCCTGGCACCGGCATTGCCCGATCTGGCTATCGGATTCATGCAAGGCTACCGGGCCGAACGGGCGGACCATGCCGCGACCTCCGGCGCAACCGGTGGGTCACCGGCCGCCTATGGCGCCGCCGGCACTGTGCGAGGCAGTCCGTGAGCGGTCCGCGCCGGCGGCTGGGCCGGGGCGTCGCCGGATGGGCCGCGAAGGCATTCGACCTGGCCTTCCTCGCCGGCTGCCTGTTCTACATCGCCCGCACCGTGCCAGACCTGGTCGAGGCCTGGCCGCAGATGCGGCAGGCCTTCCAGGAGCAGGTCGAACGCCTCGACGCCGAGTGCCGGGAGCGTTAGATCCCGGCCGCACGCCTCAATCTTCCGGCAGCACGGTGCGGTAGCCGTGCTCGGCCAGCAGGCACAGGGTGGCTTCGATCATCTCCACGCTGCGTCCGTGCGGGGCGCCCTCGTGCAGCAGGACGATCGCGCCGGGGCGCAGGCCGCGCTGGATCCTTTGCAGCACCCGCACCGGATCGGCATCGACCGCGTCGTAGCCGCGCGCGCTCCAGGCCACCCGGGTCAGGCCGTGCGCGCGCAGGGGCGCGGCCACGAACGGGTTGGTGTGGCCGACCACCGAGCGGAACCAGCGCGGCGGCGTGCCGGCCACCGCCGCCAGCGCCTGCTGCGCCTGGCCGACCTGGGCCGCCATCGCCCGCGGCCCCAGGGCCCAGAAGCGGCCCTGCGGATGGGTCTGGCTGTGGTTGCCGATGCCGTGGCCGCGGGCGCGGATCGCGGCCACCAGGTCCGGCCGCGCCTGCGCCCGCGCGCCGACCAGGAAGAAGGTCGCGCGGGCCTGGTGCCGGTCCAGCGCATCCAGGATCGCGGCGGTGTCGTCCGACGGGCCGTCGTCGATGGTCAGCCAGGCCGCGCGCTCGTCCAGCGGCAACCTCGCCAGCACCGGCGCGTACAGCCGCGCCCGCGGCAGGAACACCGGCAGCACCAGCGCCGCATGCGAGGCCAGCATCGCCGGCAGGCCCCAATGCCAGCCCAGCCAGCGCCACAGCAGCGCCACCGCCAGCTGCGACAGCAGCAGCCAGGCCAGCCAACGGTGCGGATGGCGCGGTACGCGATGCAGTGTTGCCGGTTCGCTCATCGCCGCATGATGGCACGGGGGTAGAATGGCCGGCCCCGATTCCCCTCTCCCGAGCTCGCCATGTCCCTCGATCCCGCCCTGCGTTCGCGCATCGAATCGCTGCTGCAAGCCAACCGCGTCGTGCTGTTCATGAAGGGCCAGCCCGGCATGCCGCAGTGCGGCTTCTCGGCCAAGGCCAGCGGCGTGCTCGAGGACCTGGGCGTGGAGTACGCCCACGTCAACGTGCTGGCCGACCCGGAGATCCGCGAGGGCATCAAGGCCTTCGGCAATTGGCCGACCATCCCGCAGCTGTACATCGACGCCGAGCTGGTCGGCGGCAGCGACATCATCGAGCAGCTGGCCGCCAGCGGCGAGCTGTCGCAGGTCCTGGGCCTGCCGCCGCCGGACCGCACCCCGCCGCAGGTGACCGTCACCGAGGCCGCCGCCGAAAAGCTGCGCGGCGCGCTGGGCGACGATCCCAATGCGGTCCTGTCGCTGTCGATCGACGCGCGCTTCCAGCCGCGCTTCCAGATCGCTCCGCGCCAGGACAACGCCATCGCGGTGGAGGCCGCCGGCCTGCGGATCCAGTTCGACCCGGCCAGCGCGCGCCGCGCCGACGGGATCACCATCGACTGGGTCGACGACTTCCGCGGCCAGGGCCTGGCGATCGACAACCCGAACGCACCCAAGCCCGTGCAGGCGATCACCCCGTCCGAGGCCGACCGCCAGGTCCGCGCCGGCGAGCTGGTGCTGGTGGACGTGCGCCCGCCGGAGGAGCGCCTGCAGGCCAGTGTCGCGGTGACGCACCGCATCTTCGACGACGGCGGCCGCGCCGACCTGGAGGCGCTGCCGAAGGACACCCGGCTGGCGTTCCTGTGCCATGCCGGCGGCCGCAGCGGCCAGGCCGCGGAGGAGTTCCGCGCCAAGGGCTTCACCCAGGTGTTCAACGTCGAAGGCGGGATCGACCGCTGGTCGCAGGAAGTGGACGCCAGCGTGCCGCGCTACTGAGTCGTTTGGCATGTTGCGAAGAAGGCGGAGCCCAGGGGCTCCGCCTTTTTTATGCCTGCCCTGCGCCTCAGAAGCCTCCACCCGCGTCCAGCCAGGCCTGCTCCTCCGGCGTGCTCTCCCGCCCCAGCGCGCGGTTGCGGTGCGGGAAGCGGCCGAAGCGCGCGATCGCCTCCTGGTGGGCGAGCGCGTAGTCCAGGTAGGTGCGGTCGCCCAGGGTGCGGAACAGCTCGACCGAGCGCCGCTGGTCGGCCGCATCCTCCGAATGCTCGAACGGCAGGTAGAAGAACGCCCGCAATGCCGGCTCGAACGCGGCGTCATGGCCGGCCTGCAGTGCGCGTGCCGCGTACAGCCGGGCGAGGCCGTCGCTGGCGAAGGCGTGGCCGCTGCCGCGGAACACGTTGCGCGGGATCTGGTCGAGCAGGACCATCAGCGCCAGCGCGCCCTCGGCCCGCTCCAGCCAGTCCTCCAGTTCCCGCCGCGCCGCCGCCAGGTGGGCCTCGAGGAAGCGCGCCTCGCACTGGCGGTCGAAAGCCTCGCCGCCGTTGAACCAGGCCGCGATCCCGGCCTCGCGCCAGAAGCGCACCACCTCGCCCGCATCCACCATCGCTTGCCGCTCCCGTCGTGACCGCGGCCAGCATGGCATGCCTGCCCCTGGGCCCGGCGTGATCGCGGCTGGCGGTGCTCCCGCTTGCTGGTACTGACGCGAATCCCGTCGCAGGGGCGACCGCCGGTGCTTGCGCCGGGACCCGGTGGACGATTACGTTCGCAACGGTTCGTCTCCGAGGGGATTCCGATGCGTTACCGGCCGCTTCTGCTCGCCGGCGTGGCGCTGCTGTGCCTGGGCTCGGAAGCCCAGGCCGCGCGCTTCACCGACGACCCGTACCCGAGCACCTACCGGCCGCTGCCTTCGGCGCCGGTGCTGCTGCGCAACGCCACCGTGCTCACCGGCACCGGCCAGCGCCTGGACGGTGCCGACGTGCTGATGCGCGACGGCAAGGTCGCCGCGGTCGGGGCCAGGCTGCAGGCGCCGGCCGACGCCCAGGTGGTCGACGCCAGCGGCCGCTGGATCACCCCCGGCATCATCGACGTGCACTCGCACCTGGGCGTGTACCCCAGCCCGGGCGTGCGCGCGCACAGCGACGGCAACGAGGTCACCGCGCCGGTCACCGCCAACGTCTGGGCCGAGCATTCGGTCTGGCCGCAGGACCCCGGCTTCGCCGCCGCGCTGGCCGGCGGCATCACCACCCTGCAGGTGCTGCCCGGCTCGGCCAACCTGGTCGGCGGCCGCGGCGTGACCCTGCGCAACGTGCCGGCCACCAGCTACCAGGCGATGAAGTTCCCCGGCGCGCCCTGGGGCCTGAAGATGGCCTGCGGCGAGAATCCCAAGCGGGTCTACGGCGGCAAGGGCACCGCGCCCTCGACCCGGATGGGGAATGTCGCGGGCTACCGCGCCGCCTTCATCGACGCCAGCGAGTACCTGCGCAAGAACGGCGGCGGCAAGCCCAAGGATCCGCCGAAGCGGCGCTGGTGGCAGTCCTCGGACGGCGAAGACAGCGCCGGCGACAGTTCCGGCGATTCGGGCGGCAAGCGCGACCTCAAGCTGGACACCCTGGCCGGCGCGATCAACGGCGACATCCTGGTGCACATCCACTGCTACCGCGCCGACGAGATGACCACCATGATCGACCTGGCCAAGGAGTTCGGCTTCCGGATCGCCGCCTTCCACCACGGCGTGGAGGCCTACAAGATCGCCGACCGGCTGGCGGCCGAGGGCATCTGCAGCGCGCTGTGGGCCGACTGGTGGGGCTTCAAGATGGAGGCCTTCGACGGCATCCAGGAGAACATCGCTTTGGTCGACCGGCCGGCGAACGGCTGCGCGATCGTGCACTCGGATTCGGACGAAGGCATCCAGCGCCTCAACCAGGAGGCGGCCAAGGTGATCGCCAACGCGCGCCGGGCCGGGATCGAGATCCCGCCCGAGCGCGCGATCGCCTGGCTGACCTCCAACGCCGCGCGCGCGCTCGGCGTGGCCGCGCGCACCGGCAGCCTGGAGCCGGGCAAGCTGGCCGACGTGGTGGTCTGGAACCGGGATCCCTTCAGTTCTTATGCCCTGGCCGAACAGGTCTACATCGACGGCGCCCGGGTCTACGACCGCCACGATCCGGCACGGCAGCCGCGCTCGGACTTCATGCTCGGCCAGCCGGCCGCCGCCCCGGGAGGTGCGCCGTGAGCCGCCGCTTGCAACTCGGTCTCCGTGGCCTGGCCGCGCCCTTGCGCGGCGTGCTGCTCGCCAGCGCCCTGCTCTTCGCCGCGTCCGCTGCCGGCCCCGCCGCCGCGCAGCCGGCCGACGGCGGCACCCTGCTGATCCGCAACGCCACCGTGCACACCGCCGGCCCGCAGGGCACCCTGGCCGCCGCCGATGTGCTGGTCCAGGGCGGATTGGTCCGCGCCGTCGGCCCCGGCCTGGCCGCGCCGGCCGGCGCCACCGTGGTCGAGGCCGAGGGCCGGCCGCTGACCCCGGCCCTGTTCGGCGGCATCACCGACATCGGCCTGGAGGAGGTTTCCGGCGAAGCGCCGACGGTGGACGGCGAGCTGAAGCTGGAAGAGCAGCCGGTGCGCCCGGAGTTCGACGTCACCCTGGCCTACAACCCGGCCTCGGTGCTGGTGCCGGTGGCGCGGGTGGAAGGCCTGGGCTTCACCCTGCTCGCGGCCGACAACGGCCACAGCTTCGTCGCCGGCCAGGGCGGGGTGGTGCGCCTGGACGGCGAGGCCGACCCGGTCGGGCCGCGGGCCCTGTTCGTGCGCCTGGGCGCCGGTGCGGCCGACCTCAGCGGCAAGTCGCGGGCGGCCCAATGGATGCTGCTGGAGCAGATGGTGGCCGAGGCCCGCGGCCGGGTCCCGGCCGATTCGCCGCACGCCCTGCTGACCCCCGCCGGGCGCGCGGTGCTGGCCCGCTACCTGGCCGGCCAGGGCCGGATCGTGGTCAAGGTCGACCGCGCCGCCGACATCCGCCAGCTGCTGCGCTGGGCGGCGCGGGAGAAGCTGAAGATCGCGATCGCCGGCGGCGCCGAGGCCTGGCAGCTGGCGCCGCAGCTGGCGCAGGCGCGGGTGCCGGTGTTCGTCGACGCCCTGGCCGACCTGCCGGCCAACTTCGACCAGATCGGCGCGACCCTGCGCAACGCGGCGATGCTGCACGCCGCCGGGGCGGAGGTCAGCTTCAGCCAGTCCGGCGACGCCTCGCACAACGCGCGCAAGATCCGCCAGCTGGCCGGCAATGCGGTAGCTCATGGTTTGCCCTGGGAGGCCGGGCTGGCCGGCCTGACCCGGATCCCCGCCCAGGCGCTGGGCGTGGACGACCGCCTGGGCACGATCGCCGTCGGCAGGAGCGCCGACCTGGTGCTGTGGAGCGGCGATCCGCTGGACGTGATCAACACCGCCCGGCAGGTATGGCTGGGCGGGCGCGAGATGCCGATGCGCTCGCGCCAGACCGAGCTGCGCGACCGCTACCTGGGCGGCGGCGGCGAGAGCGGGCTGCCGCCGGCCTACTCGCGCTGACGCAACGCTCCGCACCCCGCCGATGGTCGCCAGCGCAACCGGTTTTGCGATAGGGTTCACATCCTGAGAACAGCGCGCCGTGCGGAGACCCCATGCGCATCGGAATCGTGGTCGATTCGGCCTGCGACCTGCCCCCCGACTACATCGACAAGCACGGCATCGTCGTGCTGCCGATCACCGTGCGCATCGGCGAGGCGGTGCTGGCCGACCACCGCGACGAGGAGGCGACCCTGAGCTTCCTGCAGGCGCACGTGGCCGAGCGCGGGCACGAGGCCGAGACCACCCCGTTCACCGTCAACCAGATCCGCGACCTGTTCCTGCAAAGGCTGGTGATCGACTACGACCACGTGTTCTGCCTGACCATCTCCAAGCTGCGCAGCCAGATCCACGACAACGCCCTGCAGGCCAGCTTCGCGATCCTCAACGACTACAAGCCGGTGCGCCAGGCGGCCGGCTACAACAGCCCGTTCGCTTTGCGGGTGATCGACACCCTGAACCTGTTCGCCGGCCAGGCGATCACCGCGGTGGAGGCGGTGCGCATGCGCGACGCCGGCGCCAACGTCGCCCAGATCCGCGCCCGCCTGGAGCAGCTGGCCGAGCACACCGTCGGCTACATGATCCCGCGCGACCTGTACTACCTGCGCGCCCGCGCGCGGACCAAGGGCGACCGCAGCGTCGGCCTGATCGGCGTGGCCCTGGGCAGCGCGCTGGACATCAAGCCGGTGCTGCGCGCGTACCGCGGGCAGACCGAGCCGGTGGCCAAGATCAAGGGCTTCGAGCCGGCGGCGCAGAAGATGTTCGAGGTCGCCGGCGCGCGCGTGCGCGCCGGCCTGATGACCCCGACCCTGGCCCTGGGCTACGGCGGCGAGCTTGCCGAACTGCGCGCCCTGCCCGGCTACACCCAGCTGCGCAGGACCTGCGAGGAGCACGGGGTCGAGGTGCTGGAGAGCGTCATGAGCCTGACCGGCATGGTCAACGTCGGCAAGGGCGCGGTGGCGGTGGCCTTCGCCGCCGAGCCGCACAAGTTCGGCTGACGTCCGCCACGCCGCGTTCGCGCCCGGATCGCCAGACTGACGCCAGAATTCTGGTCCGCCATTACGGAGTCCGCCATGCCGCGTTACCTGATCCGCCTGCCCGATCCCGCCCACGCCCGCGGCAATGAGCCGTCGCTGTCGTTCACCGCCAACGGCGCCGGCGCCTTCGCCGAGGAGCTGCAGGCGGCGCTGGCCACCCCGGCCCTGTTCGAACGCTGGCGCGCGCTGCAGCCGGAGCCCGACGAGGTCGATCCGGCCCTGGGCGCAACCGACCCATCAGCCACGGTCAGCGGCGCGCAGCAGGACCTGCACGTGGACCTGGTCGCCGACACCCGCATCCCCGGCGAGATCCTCAAGCAGCGGCTGCGGCTGCTGGCCGGCCGCCACTGGGAACTGCGCGACGTCCGCTTCTGACATCGCCAAGGGCAGGGACGCTCCATGACGACGACATCGCCGACCCGTGTACTGCTGGCCTGGAGCGGCGGCAAGGACGCGGCCTGGACCCTGCACGTACTGCGCCAGCGCGCGGACGTGGAGGTGGTCGGGCTGCTGTCCACCATCACCCGCGAATACGGGCGCGCCTCGATGCAGGGCGTGCGGGTGGAGGTGCTGCGGGCGCAGGCCGCCGCCGCAGGCCTGCCGCTGCTGGAGGCGGAAATCCCGGCGCAGTGCGACGACGAACGCTACGCCGAAGCGATGGCCGATGCCCTGGCCACGGCCGCCGCGCGCTGGTCCGGGCTGCGCACCGCCGCCTTCGGCGACCTGTTCCTGGAGGACATCCGCCGCTGGCGCGAACAGCGCCTGCAGGCCGTCGGCTGGGAACTGCTGACGCCGCTGTTCGGCGAGGACACCGCGTCCCTGGCACGACGGATGCAGGCTGCCGGCCTGCGCGCGCAGCTGTGCTGCGTGGACACCGGACGGCTGGACCTGAGCTTCGCCGGCCGCGCCTTCGACGCCGCCCTGCTGCAGGACCTGCCGGCGGACGTGGATCCCTGCGGCGAGAACGGCGAATTCCACACCTGCGTCTGCGCCGGGCCGATGTTCGCCGCGCCGCTGTCGTTGCAGCGCGGCCAGACCGTGCTGCGCAACAGCCGCTTCCTCTACACCGATTTCCTGCCGGGCTGAGTTCCCGCTGTAGGAGCCGGTCTTGCCGGCGACCGCCAAGGTGGATACGTCTGCATGAAACCGGCTGCCAATGATGCCTCCGCCTCCACAGTCGCCGGCAAGACCGGCTCCTACAAGTGCCCGCAGCAGCCGTCGTGCGGATCGTGCGGCGCCACCCCGGCATGGGCCTTCGCCTCGCCGTGCAGGGCCGCGGCGTGGTGGGCGATGTGCTCGCCGATGAAGCTGGCCACGAAGTAGTAGCTGTGGTCGTAGCCCGGGCGCATGCGCAGCTGCAGCGGATGCCCGGCCGCGACCGCGGCGGCCTGCAGCAGCTGCGGCCGCAGCTGGGCGTCGAGGAACTCGTCTTCGCCGCCCTGGTCGACCAGCAGCGGCAGCTTCTCCTGCGCGGCCTTGACCAGTTCGCACGCATCCCACGCCTTCCACGCCTCGCGGTCCTCGCCCAGGTAGGCGGCGAACGCCTTCTCGCCCCAGGGCACCTTCGACGGGGAAACAATCGGCGAGAACGCCGACACGCTGCGGTAGCGCCCCGGGTTGCGCAGGGCCGCGACCAGCGCGCCGTGGCCGCCCATCGAATGGCCGCTGACCGCGCGCAGGCCGTTGGTCGGGAAGTGCGCCTGGACCAGCGCCGGCAGCTCCTCGACCACGTAGTCGTGCATGCGGTAGTGCGCCGCCCACGGCTGCCGGGTGGCGTTGAGGTAGAAGCCGGCGCCCTTGCCCAGGTCGTAGCCCTCGGCATCGGCCACGTCCTCGCCACGCGGGCTGGTGTCGGGCGCGACCAGGATCACCCCGTGCTCGGCAGCGTAGCGCTGCGCCCCGGCCTTGGTGATGAAGTTCTGCTCGGTGCAGGTCAGCCCGGACAACCAGTACAGCACCGGCAACTCGCGGTCCTCGGCCTGCGGCGGCAGGTACACGGCGAAATCCATCGTGCAGCCGAGCGTCTCCGACGCATGCCGGTACACGTCCTGCCAGCCGCCGAAGCAGGCGCGGTGTTCGATCCTGTGCATCAGTAGTGCACCACACTGCGGATCGACTTGCCCTCGTGCATCAGCTCGAAGGCCTCGTTGATCGCGTCCAGGCCCATGGTGTGGGTGACGAACGGGGCCAGTTCGATCTCGCCGGCCATCGCGTCCTCGACCATGCCCGGCAGCTGGCTGCGGCCCTTGACCCCGCCGAACGCGGTGCCCTTCCAGGTGCGGCCGGTGACCAGCTGGAAGGGACGGGTGGAGATCTCCTGGCCGGCGCCGGCCACGCCGATGATCACGCTCTGGCCCCAGCCGCGGTGCGCGCATTCCAGCGCCGCGCGCATCACGTTGACATTGCCGATGCATTCGAAGCTGTGGTCCACGCCCCAGCCGGTCATCTCCACGATCACCTGCTGGACGGGCTTGTCGTGGTCCTTGGGATTGATGCAGTCGGTGGCGCCGAACTGGCGGGCCAGTTCGAACTTGGACGGATTGGTGTCGATGGCGATGATCCGCCCGGCCTTGGCCTGGCGCGCGCCCTGGATCACCGCCAGGCCGATCCCGCCCAGGCCGAACACCGCCACGCTGTCGCCTTCCTGGACCTTGGCGGTGTTGTGCACCGCTCCGATACCGGTGGTCACGCCGCAGCCGAGCAGGCAGACGTGTTCCGGGTTGGCCTGCGGGTTGATTCTGGCCAGCGAGACCTCGGCCACCACCGTGTACTCGCTGAAGGTCGAGCAGCCCATGTAGTGGTAGACCGGCTGGCCCTCGTAGGAGAAGCGCGAGGTGCCGTCGGGCATCACGCCCTTGCCCTGGGTGGCGCGCACGGCCACGCACAGGTTGGTCTTGCCGCTCTTGCAGAACAGGCATTGCCCGCACTCGGCGGTGTACAGCGGGATCACGTGGTCGCCCGGCTTGACGCTGGTCACGCCCTCGCCGACCTCGACCACGATCCCGGCGCCCTCGTGGCCGAGCACCACCGGGAACAGCCCTTCCGGATCGTCGCCCGACAGGGTGAAGGCGTCGGTGTGGCAGACCCCGGTGTGGGTGATCCGGACCAGCACCTCGCCGGCCTTCGGCGGGGCGACGTCGATCTCCACGATCTGCAGGGGCTGGCCGGGACCGAAGGCGACGGCGGCACGGGACTTCATGGGGGAACTCCTCTACGAACGAACGGGAATGCGGCGGCGCAGGCGGCGACGCGCGGCTACTTGAGATAGGAACGCACCAGCCCGGTCATCTCCGCGACCCGGGCCTGGCGCTGGGCGTCGGAACCGGCCGGCTGGCCGAATTCCTCGCGGATGTGGGCCTCCATCACTTCCGACATCAGGCCGTTGACCGCGCCACGAATGGCGGCGATCTGCTGCAGCACCGCGCCGCACTCGGCGCCGGCCTCCAGCGCGCGCTCCAACGCCTCGGCCTGGCCGCGAATGCGGCGCACGCGGGTCAGCACGCGCTTCTTCTCGTGGGGACTATGCGGCAAGGCGACCGGCTCATGATCAATACTGGGGTATAGTATCAATCGTGGTGGATGGAGCCAATCCGTCGTGGTTGTCGCACTAGTCTTCCCGCGACCAGCGTGCCAGGTTCTGTTTCAGCGCTTCGATCCCCGCCCACGGATCCTTGCGCCGCCGCCTCAGCTTCGTCGGCACGTCCTTGATGGAAAAGGCGTTGGCCCGGGTGAGTTTCGACAGCTCGCTCCAGGCCAGCGGCATGGCCACCGGCGCGCCCGGCCGCGCGCGCAGCGAGTAGGACGCCACCGCGGTGGCGCCGCGGCCGTTGCGCAGGTAGTCCACGAAGATCCGCTTGTTGCGCCGGCTCTTGGTCGAGGTGGCCAGGAACCGGTCCGGCTCGGACCGGGCCAGTGCATCGGCGAAGCCATGGGCGAAGCGCCGGGTCAGCTCCCAGTCGCATCCGGGATTCAACGGCACCACGACGTGCAGGCCCTTGCCGCCGGAGGCGCGCAGGAACGACTCCAGTTCCAGCTGCTCGAGCAGCCTGCGGATGTCCACGGCGGCGCGCCTGACCTCGGCGAAGGGCACGTCGGGCCCCGGGTCCAGGTCGAACACCACCCGATCGGCGACGTCCGGATTGGACGCGTGCGCGCCCCAGGGATGGAACTCGAGCGCGTTGAACTGGACCAGTTCCATCAGCCCGGCGACATCCTCGACCATCAGGTACCAGGCGTTGTTGCCGCCCTCCTCCTTCAGCCGCACCGACGACACCCGCTCCAGGCCGGCGGTATGGTGCTTCTGGAAGAAGCACGGCCTTTGCGTGCCTTCGGGACAGCGCATGATCGACAGCGGCCGGCCGGCGATCTCTGGCAGCAGGTGCCCGGCGACGGCCAGGTAGTAGTCCCAGACCTCCTGCTTGGTGATCCGGGTCTCCGGGAACAGGATCTTGCCGGGACTCGACAGCTTGGGCAGCGACGGTTCGGTCGCCGCGGACGCCGGCTTCGATGGCGTGCGCGTGCCAGCCGCCTTGCGCGCCCTGGATGCGCGCGCAGTTGCGTCGGGCCGGTCGCTGTCGGCCAGGTCGGCGACCGCCTTGTCCGCCCGGACCGCCTTGAGCGAGGGCTGCCGCAGCAGCTGCTGGCGTCCCACGCCGCGATAGAACACCTCCACCACGAAGCGCGGCTGGAACCACACCGCGGTGCGCAGGTCGGTATCGGTCGTGCCCACGTGGGCGGTCGGCGTGCGTGAACCGGTCCTGGGCAGCTTGGCCGTGACCTCGCGCATCAGCGCATCGTTGAAGCCGGTGCCGACGCGGCCGGAATAGCGCCACCCGTACTCCGGATCCGGCCGGGCGAGCAGCAGGGAACCGAAGCCGGTTCTCGATCCGCGCGGCGCGGTATAGCCCACCACCGCGAACTCGTCCGAGGCCAGCTGCTTGGTCTTGCGCCAGTCGTCGCTGCGGCCGCCGTGGTAGGCGCGGTCGGCGCGCTTGGAGATGATGCCTTCGAAGTGGCGCTCGCCGGCCAGGCGGAACGCCGACTCGCCATCGCCTTCGATGTGCGAGCTGAAGGCCAGGTGCGCGGGCGCGCCCTCCAGCACCGCCTGCAGCAGGGCCTTGCGTTCGAGCAAGGGTGCCCCGGCGATGTCGACTCCATCCACGTGCAGCAGGTCGAACAGCACGAACGCCAGCTGGCCCTGGCGCTCGCCGGACAGGGTGGACTGGAGCAGGTTGAAGTCCTCCTTCCTGCCGGAGCCGGCGATCAGCTCGCCGTCCAGCGCGGCCGATTCCAGCCCCAGCGCCAGGATCGCGTCGCGGATCTCCGGGAGCTTGGCGGTCCACTCCAGGGCGTTGCGCGACCACAGGCGGACCTCGGCGCCGGCGACGGTCGCCAGGATCCGGTATCCATCCCACTTGAGCTCGTGGATCCACTGTTCGCCCTGCGGCGGCGCCTCGCCCAGCCGCGCCAGCTGCGGCTCGAAGGGACCGTCCGGCGGCCGCCCCTTGCGGGCATGGGTCAGCTTCGACGCCTGCTTGGCCCAGTCCTTCCGGCGCCGGCGCCTGGCGGGCAGGGCGGCAAGTTTCTTCTTGGCCTGCTTGCCCGCGCCGGCGCGCTTCACGTCCGCCGCCGGCGCCGGGGCGACATCGGCCAGCAGGTCGTCGGCTTCCAGCTTGCCGGCGTAGGCATCCTTGTCCTTGAACAGCAGCCATTGCGGCTGCCGGGCGGGCCTGCCGGAACGCACCAGGTGCCAGCCGCCCTTGAGCTTTTCGCCGAACAGCTCGAAGCGCAGATGGCCCTTGGCCAGCTGCTCCTCGGGATCGCCATCGGTGGCCCACACGCCGTGGTCGAACTGGGCCACGTGGCCGCCGCCGTACTGGCCCTTCGGGATCTCGCCTTCGAAGCCGGCGTAATCCACCGGATGGTCTTCCACCTCGACCGCCATCCGCTTCACGTCCGGGTCGTAGCTGGGGCCCTTGGGCACGGCCCAGCTCTTCAGCGCGTCGCCGACCTGCAGCCGGAAGTCGTAGTGGCGCCGGCTGGCATGGTGCAGCTGGACCACGAAGATCGCGCGCTGCCCCTTGGGCAGGGGCTTGCCCGGCTCCGGTTCGCGGGTCTGGTCGAAACTGCGCTTGCGCCGGTAATCGACCAGACTCATGGCGCGGCGCTGCCCGTCGGGCGCCCGGCGTCGGTCCTGGTGCTGTCGTCGGTCATGGCGGATTCCTCTCGGGTCTTCCCGACCCTAGGCCAGCGCCGATCCCCACCAGGTGAAGGAGCGGCGGCCCGGCATGGACACCGGCACGGGCGCCTCAAGTCTCCGCATGTGCCGCCGATGAGGAGGCACGGCCCTGCACCGCCGCCCGCGGTGGTGCGCCCAGGCATCCGGGGAACCATGCTCAAAACGATCGACGTCGACCAGTTGCGCCCCGGCATGTATGTCCAGCGGTTGAACGGCCCCTGGCTCAAGCACCCGTTCTGGCGCGGCTCGTTCCTGGCCACCACCCGCGACATCGACCGCCTGCGCGAGAGCGAGGTGGAGACGGTGGACATCGACGCCAGCCGCGGCGAGGACGTCGAGGGCGCGGAGGCGGACGACACTGCGGAAGTCCAGGAGCCGGCCGCGGCCGTGCATGCGGTGGCCGGCGACGCCGCGCGCGTCCCCGCCGCCGCGCCGGCCGACCTGGCCTCCGAACTGAGCCGCGCCCGGCGCATCTGCCAGGAAGGCCGCGACGCGGTCGAGGCCATGTTCCGCGAGGTCCGGATGGGGCGCACCGTGGATCCGGGCGCGATGATGCCGCTGGCCGACGAGATCACCGCCTCGGTCGACCGCCATCCCGGCGCGCTGATCAGCGTGGCCCGGCTCAAGACCGCCGACGACTACACCTTCATGCACTCGGTCGCGGTCAGCGCGCTGATGGTCGCGCTGGCGCGGCAGCTGCGGCTGTCGGACGAGGAATGCCGCGAGGCGGCGATGGGCGGCCTGCTGCACGACCTGGGCAAGGCCTGCATGCCGCTGGACATCCTCAACAAGCCCGGGCGCCTGACCGACGACGAGTTCACGGTCATGCGCACCCATCCGGAGGAAGGCGAGCGCCTGCTGCGCGACAGCGGGCTGGAGAACGCCACCGTCCTGCACATGGTCCGCCACCACCACGAGAAGTTCGATGGCGGCGGCTATCCGGCGCGGCTGGCGGCCGAGGCCACGCCTTTGCTGACCCGGATGAGCACGGTCTGCGACGTGTACGACGCGATCACCTCCAACCGTCCGTACAAGGAAGGCTGGGACCCGGGCGAGTCGCTGCGGCAGATGGCCTCGTGGAAGGGCCACTTCGACCCGGCGGTGCTCAAGGCCTTCATCGGCAGCCTGGGGATCTACCCGATCGGCACCCTGGTGCGGCTGTCCAGCGATCGCCTGGCGGTGGTGGTGGAGCAAAGGCCGGGAGCACTGTCCTCACCGCTGGTACGCGTGTTCTTCTCGGCCAGGTCGCGCACCCAGCTGCTGCACCGCGACGTGGACCTGTCCGAACACGGCTGCGGCGAGCGCATCACCGGGATCGAGTCGCCGCGGCAGTGGGGCTTCCGCGAGCTGGAGAAGCTCTGGGCGCCGTGAGCGTCGGCCGCAGCACACCGACCATACGGGGGCGAAGCTGGACAGCCCCGGAGGCGGCCTCCGACAATCGCCGTTCCACACCACCCAAGGATGGCTCCAATGCTTCCACGCCCGTCCGCGCGCAGCCTGCTCGCGCCGCTGTTCCTGTCCTTCGCCCTGCTGGCCCTGGCCGGCTGCAAGCCGGGCGCCGATGCAAGCGCCACCGGCGGCGACACCGCCGCCGCGGCACCGGCCCAGGCCGATGCGCTGCTGGCCGATCCCCGGGTCGGCGACCTGTGGGCGGCGGAGCTGTCGCACTTCTCCGGCGGCGAGTTCGGCGACGGTGCCGAGACAACCGAGACCGTCTACGGCCTGATGAAGGTCGTGGAAGTCACCCCCGAGCAGGTGGTGCTGGTCACCGAGACCGGCGCCTGGCCGAAGAAGCAGGGCGCGATCAACGACCTGCGCGGCGACCTGGCCTCGATCAGCTGGGACGAGGGCGAGAAGATCCCGCTCAAGCGCGAAGAGGTCGCGGTCCTGGCCGGCCAGGGCAAGATCCTGGAGACCCGCCGCCTGGCGCAGTGACGTCCGGGCGGTAGCCGAACGAAGAAGCCGGGCATCGCCCGGCTTTTTCGTGCCGCCCGCTCAGTAGGCGAACTCGCGGAACACCCGGTCGATGTCGCCGTTCCACTCGCCGTGGAACAGCTCCAGCTTGCGCTCGGCCGCGGTCTGCCCGGATTCGGCGATCTCGATCAGCGGCTCGAGGAAGCGCGACTCGTCGATGCCGTCGCGGTTGCGGGCGTTGCGCCGGCGCAGGCCGGCGGCGGCGATCTTCAGCGCCTCGACCGCCAGCTCGCGCACCGTCGCCCCGCGGAAAGGCAGCTTCAACCCATGCTTCGGCACGCCGTCGCGCAGGGCGTGGCGTTCGGCGGGGCTGAAATCCTTGACCAGGTCCCAGGCCGCGTCCAGCGCCGCGTCGTCGTACAGCAGGCCGACCCAGAACGCCGGCAGCGCGCACAGCCGCGACCACGGGCCGCTGTCGGCGCCGCGCATCTCCAGGAACTTCTTCATCCGCACTTCGGGGAAGGCGGTGGTCATGTGGTCGGACCAGTCGCGCAAGGTCGGCAGGGCGCCGGGCAGCACGTCCAGCTCGCCCCCCAGGAACTTGCGGAACGACTTGCCCGAAGCGTCGACGTAGACGCCGTCGCGGTAGGAGAAGTACATCGGCACGTCGAGCAGGTAATCGACGTAGCGCTCGTAGCCGAAGCCGTCCTCGAACACGAAGTCGAGCATGCCGGTGCGGTCCGGATCGGTGTCGGTCCAGATGTGCGAGCGGTAGCTGAGGTAGCCGTTGGGCCTGCCTTCGGTGAACGGCGAGTCGGCGAACAGCGCGGTGGCCACCGGCTGCAGCGCCAGCGACACCCGGAACTTCTTGACCATGTCCGCTTCGCCGGCGTAGTCCAGGTTGACCTGGACGGTGCAGGTGCGGGTCATCATGTCCAGGCCGAGCGAGCCGACCTTCGGCATGTAGTCGCGCATGATCCGGTAGCGGCCCTTGGGCATCCACGGCATCTGCTCGCGCCGCCACTTGGGCTGGAAGCCCATGCCGAGGAAGCCCAGCCGCAACTCGTCGGAGACCTGGCGTACCTCGTTGAGGTGGGTACCCAGTTCCTCGCAGGTCTGGTGGATGCTCTCCAGCGGCGCGCCGGACAGCTCCAGTTGCCCGGCCGGCTCCAGGGTCACCGAGGCGCCGTCGCGCAAAAGGGCGATGGTCCGTTCCGGCTGCCCGTCCACGCTCTCGCGCACCGGCTCCCAGCCGAAACGGACCAGTCCCTTGAGCAGGGCCTCGATCCCGCGCTCGCCGTCGAACGCGGGCGGGTGCAGGTCGTCCAGGCGGAAGCCGAACTTCTCGTGCTCGGTCCCGATCCGCCAGTCGGCCCTCGGCTTCTCCCCCGACGCGATGTACTCCACCAGCTGATTGCGCTGGGTGACCGGGGTATCGGCGGCGTGGCTGGGGCTCGACAAGGGCTGGCTCGGGGGGGGCGGCGCGGGCCGCGCGCGGAGCGCGCACTATAGCCTGCCGCGCCTGCGCCGACGTTGCGGCCGCGATGCTTCAGCGTCCCGCCGGCGCGGCGATCGCGGCCCTTGGGCGCAGCGTACGGCCGCTGCGGCCGGTTACCATTGGCCGATGCCGCACACCACCCTGCGCCACCGCAGCCGCCATCTGGAACTGCACCGCACCGAGCGGGTCGGCTGGCTGCGCGCGGCGGTGCTGGGCGCCAACGACGGCATCGTCTCGGTCGCCGGCGTGGTGGTCGCCGTGGCCGCCAGCGGCGCCGGCGACGCGGCGGTGCTCACCGCCGGGATCGCGGCCACCGTGGCCGGGGCGATGTCGATGGCCGCCGGCGAGTACGTCTCGGTGCAGTCGCAGGCCGATACCGAGCAGGCCGACATCGCCACCGAGATCCGCGAGCTGCGCGAGGACCCGGAGGCGGAGCTGGAGGAACTGGCGCGGATCTACGAGCTGCGCGGCCTGGATCCGGCGCTGGCCCGCCAGGTCGCCGAACGGCTCACCGCGCACGACGCGCTCGGCGCCCACGCCCGCGACGAGCTGGGCATCAGTGAAAGCCTGCGCGCGCGCCCGGTGCAGGCGGCACTGGCCTCGGCCGCGGCATTCTGCGCCGGGGCTTTGCTGCCGATCCTGGCCACGCTGCTGGCACCGGCCATGCGCCCCGGGGGGGTGGTCCCCGCCAGTACCGTGGTCGGCCTGTTGCTGTCCGGCGCCCTGGCCGCCCACGCCGGCGGTGCGCCGGTGCTCCGCGGCGCCGTGCGGGTCGGCTTCTGGGGCGCCTTGGCGATGCTCGCCGCGCACCTGGTCGGCAGCGCGGTGCCCTGAGCCCGGAAGCGCGATGGATACGCCTGTCAGTCCCTCCCGCCTGCTGCTCGCCGAACGGGCCGATCTGGCCGCGGTCGATCCGCAGCCGGCCGCGGCGCGGCGCTCATTCCCGTCCCCGGCGGTCCGTCCGCCCCGTCCCAGGAGTTCCGCCATGTCCCGCATCCGCCTCCATCGCCTGGCTCCGGCCCTGCTGCTGGCCCTGCTGCCGCCGCTCGCCGCGGCGCGCGTTTCCGGTCCGGCTCCGGCGCAGGTACCGGGCGTGTACCAGCACGCGGCCGGTGACCTGCGGGTGACCGCCTTGCTCGACGGCGTCGTCGCCCTGCCCGCGCAGCTGCTGTCCGGGCTGCCGCCGGCGGAGATCGCCGGGCTGCTGGCGCGCGGCCACGTGCCCGTCGACACCCAGGGCGTGCAGACCGCGGTCAACGCCTTCCTGGTGCGCGCCGGCGACACCCTGGTGCTGGTCGATGCCGGCACCGCCGACTGCTTCGGCCCGGCCCTGGGCCAGGTCCCGGCCAACCTGCGCGCCGCCGGCTACGACCCGGCCCAGGTCGACCACGTGCTGCTGACCCATGCCCATCCGGACCACATGTGCGGCCTGCGCGACGCGCAGGGCGGGGCGGCCTATCCCAACGCCACGGTCTGGCTGTCGCAGGCCGATGCCGACCACTGGCTGGATCCGGCCTCCGAAGCCAGGGCGCCAGAGGGTGCGCGCGCCAGCTTCGCCATGGCCCGGCGCGCGATCGCGCCATACCAAGCCGCCGGGCGGGTGGAGCGCTTCGCCCCGGGCCAGGCCCTGCCCGCCGGCGCGACCGCGCTGGATACCCACGGGCACACTCCCGGCCACGTGTCCTACCTGTTCGGCCGCGGCGCGCAGGGCCTGCTGGTCTGGGGCGACGTGCTGCACTCGCACGCGGTGCAGTTCGCCCATCCGCATGCCAGCATCGAGTTCGACAGCGACCGCGGCGCCGCGACCGCCGCGCGCGGCAGGATGCTGGCGCAGGCCAGTGGCGAAGGCTGGTGGGTCGCGGGTGCGCACCTGCCGTTCCCGGGCCTGGGCCACGTGCGCCGCGAGGGCGAGGCCTATGCCTGGGTGCCGGTCGAATTCGGGCCGCTGCCCGGCGCGGATTGAACCCCTGGCGCGGGAGCGGTCACGGCGACCCTGCAGGGGTCAATCCGTCACCACACCGTCCGCGCCGAACCCCAGCCAGCCCGACACGATCGCGCGGGCCTCGTCCACGCCCTGCTTGCTCTCGCTGGAGAACGCCTGCACCCCCACCTGGTCGCCGTGCGCGGCGGCCAGTTCGCGGCGCACCGCGGCCACCGCCTGCGCCTGCTGGCCGCGGCCGAGCTTGTCGGCCTTGGTCAGCAGGGCGTGCGCGGGCAGGCCGCGGGCCACGGCGTAGGCGATCATCTGCCGGTCGTAATCCTTGAGCGGATGGCGGATGTCCATCACCACCACCAGCCCGCGCAGGGCCTCGCGGCTGCGGAACCAGCCGTCGAGGAACTTCTCCCAATGCGCCTTCATCTCCATCGGCACCTTGGCGTAGCCGTAGCCGGGCAGGTCGACCAGGTGGCGGTCCGGGGCGACCTCGAAGTACACCAGCTGCTGGGTGCGGCCGGGGGTCTTGGAGACCCGGGCCAGGGCGTTCTGCCGGGTCAGGGCGTTGAGCGCGCTGGACTTGCCGGCGTTGGAGCGGCCGGCGAAGGCCACCTCGAAGCCGCCATCGGGCGGCAGCTGCTTGGGCGTATGCGCCGAGCCCAGGTAATGGGCCTTCTCGAGCGGATTGGACATGGGTATAGGATCGCATGCCCGCCCGCCCTGCGGCCCGGGCATCGCCGCGGCTTCGCGGCGCCGCCGGTTTCATTGACCGTCCCGCCCCGGCTTGGGGATAATCCCGATGTTTCGCGGCCGTTCACCCGGCCGCCCATCGGGTACCCGGAGCTCTAGCATGCGCCACGCTCGCGTCATCGCCCTTGCAGGTCTGGCCATTGCGGCCACCGCCGTCGCCGCCTACGCCGCCCAGACCACGGTGGTCCCGGTGCCGGACAACGCCCCGGTGCAGACCGCACCGCTGGAAGTGGATCTGAGCAAGACCCAGTGGGGCGATGCCGAGGCCGGCGCCGGCAAGGCCGCCGCCTGCGGCGCCTGCCACGGCGCCGACGGCAACCCGGACGTACCCACGTACCCGCGCCTGGCCGGCCAGAGCGAGCGCTACATCGCCCGCCAGCTGGCGCTGTTCGCCAGCGGCGAGCGCCACAGCGGCCTGGCCGCGGTGATGGCGCCGTTCGCCCAGGCCCTGAGCCCGCAGGACATGCGCGACGTCGGCGCCTACTTCGCCCGGCAGAAGGCCGGCGCCGGCGTGGCCGACGACACCGTGGTCGCCGATGGCCCCTATGCCGGGCTGAAGTTCTACGAGATCGGCCAGCAGCTGTACCGCGGCGGCGCCCCGGAGCGCGGCATCCCGGCCTGCCTGGCCTGCCACGGCCCGACCGGCGCCGGCAATCCCGGCCCGGCCTACCCGCACATCGGCGGCCAGCAGGCCGACTACACCACCCAGCGCCTGACCGAGTACAAGGCCGGCGTGACCAGCGAGAAGGACCCGGCGCTGTTCCACATCATGGCCCAGGTCACCGCGAAGCTGACCGAACAGGAGATCGGCGCGCTGTCCAGCTACATCCAGGGCCTGCACGACCGCGCCGACGACGTGGCCGCTGCCGGAGCCGCGTCGAAGCAGTGAACTTCGGAGGCTGGCCGCGGTCCGAAGCGGTGCAGTCCCTCCCTGCTGCACGGACACGCCGGCCCTCGGGCCGGCGTCGTCTTTTCCGCTCCCGGCGAACGTCGCCGGCCCATGCCGTCCCGACCAGGAATCCCCGCGTGATCAAGCCCCTGCTGACCGGCCTGCTGTTCGCCGCCCTGGCCTGGCTGCCCGCCGCGCAGGCGGCCGATGCGCCGGTCGCTGGCCAGGACTACGTCGAGATCGACGCCGGGCCGTGGGCGGGCAAGCCCGGCCGGATCGAGGTGGCCGAGGTGTTCGGCTACACCTGCCCGCACTGCGCCCACCTGGAGCCGCAGCTGCGGCAATGGAAGGCCCGGCAGGGCAAGGACGTGGACCTGGTGCCCGTCCCCGCCGCCTTCGGCGGCAGCTGGGATCCCTGGGCCCGGGCCTATTTCGCCGCCGACAGCCTGGGCGTGGCCGCGCGCACCCACCAAGCGGTGTTCGACGCGATCCACGCCAACGGCACCCTGCCGCGCAACGCCACCGCGCAGGAACTGGCGGCGTTCTACGCCGGCCAGGGTGTGGATCCCGAACGTTTCCGCGCCGCCCTGGCCGATCCGAAGGTGGAGGCGCAGCTGCGCCGCTCGGCGGCTTTCGTTCGCGCCGCCGGCCTGGAAGGCACCCCGACCTTGGTGGTCAACGGCCGCTACCGGGTCCAGGCGCGCGGCTTCGACGACATGCTGCGCACCGCCGACTGGCTGATCGCGCGCGAACGCGCCGCGGCCAAGGCGGCCGCGACTTCCCGTTGACGGCCGCCGGCCGATCCTCGTTCCCCTGGAGACCCCGACCATGAAGATGCGCCTGAGCCTGAGCCTGACCCTGCCCCTGCTGCTGAGCCTGGCCGCCTGTTCCGGCCAGGACGCGCCGGCTCCGGCCACCCAGACCCCGGCGGCCGAGGCCGCCGCGGCCCCCGCTCCGGCCGCGGACGCTGCACCGGCCGACGCGGCGGGCACGCCCGCGCCCGCCGCCGACACCGCCGCCAGCGAGCCGGCCACCCCGCCGCCGGCGCCGCAGCCGCCCAGTGGTCCGGCCCCGGTGGCCGGTGTGGACTACGTCGAGATCCCCAACGGCCAGCCGTTCCAGCCCACCGCCGGCAAGATCGAGGTGGCCGAGGTGTTCGGCTACACCTGCCCGCACTGCGCCCAGTTCGAGCCGGTGCTCAACGCCTGGAAGGCGCGCCAGCCGGCCGACGTGCAGGTGACCCCGGTGCCGGCGGCCTTCGGCGGCTACTGGACCCCGTACGCGCGCGCCTTCTACACCGCCGAGACCCTGGGCGTGCTGGCGCAGACCCACGACGCGGTGTTCGCCGCCATCCACCTGCAGCGCAGGCTGCCGGTGAACGCCAACGTCGGCGCCGCCGAGCTGGCCCCGTTCTACGCCCAGTTCGGGGTGGACGCCAAGCGCTTCACCGACACCTTCAACAGCTTCGGCGTGGACGCCAAGATCAACCGCGCGCGCCAGTTCGCGACCCGGGCCAAGATCGAGGGCACCCCGTCGCTGGTGGTCGCCGGCAAGTACACCATCAGCGTGGACCAGGGCGGCTTCGAGAAGATGCTCAACACCGCCGACTGGCTGATCGCACAGGAGCGCGGCGGCACGCGCTGACCGCAGGCCGCCGCACCGCTCCCGCATGGGCACCCCCACGCCCCCGCCCGATCCCGCCGCCATCGAGCCCGCCGCGAACGCGGCGGCCACGCGCACGCTGCGGGTGCTCAGCGCCAACATCCAAGCCGGCTCCAGCACCCGCCGCTACAGCGACTACGTGACCCGCAGCTGGTCGCACGCGCTGCCGGCCGGCAGCAAGCGCACCAGCCTGGACGCGATCGCGCAGCTGGCCAGCGGCCACGACATCGTCGGCCTGCAGGAGGCCGACCCGGGCAGCCTGCGCTCGGGCTTCACCAACCAGACCCACTACCTGGCCCAGCGCGCCGGCTTCCACTATTGGACCCACCAGCCCAACCGCAGCGTCGGCGGCGTGGCTTCCAGCGCCAACGGCCTGCTCAGCAAGCTCGAGCCGGTGCGCACCAGCGACCACGCCCTGCCCGGCCGGATCAAGGGCCGCGGGGTGCTGCTGGGCCACTTCGGCGACGACCGCGAGGGCCTGACCGTGGCCGTGGCCCACCTGTCGCTGGGGGCGAAGTCGCGGCTGGCGCAGCTGTCGTTCATCGCCGAGATCCTGCAGGACCATCCCAACGCGGTGCTGATGGGCGACTTCAACTGCCTGCCCGACCAGCCGGAGATGGAGATCCTCTACCGCAACACCCGCCTGCGCCCGCCCGAGTGCGCGGTGCCGACCTTCCCCAGCTGGAAGCCGCAGCGGGCGATCGACCACATCCTGGTCAGCGGCGAGCTCAAGTGCGCCGGCGCGCGCGCCGTGCCCGCGGCGTTCTCCGATCACCTGGCGCTGGCGATGGAGATCGAGGTGCCGGAGAGCGCACTGCGCAGCTGAGCGACTCCTGCCGCTGGAAGCAGCAAACGATCAGAACCCGTAGCGCAGGAACCCGCCGTCCACCGCGATGCATTCGCCGGTGACGTAGGACGAGGCCGGCAGGCACAGGAAGGCCACCGCCGCAGCCACTTCCTCCGGCTCGCCGACCCGGCGCATCGGCGTGCGCTCGATCACTTCCTCGTAGTAGTCCGGGTCGGCCAGGGGCCCGGAGGTGCGGCGGGTGCGGATGTACCACGGCGCCACCGCGTTGACCCGGATCCCGTCCTCGGCCCACTCGCAGGCCAGGTTGCGGGTCATCTGGTGCAAAGCGGCCTTGGTCATGCCGTAGACCACCCCGCTGCGCACGTGGGTGATGCCGGAGACGCTGCCGACGTTGACGATCGCCGAGGCCGCGTGCCGCGCCAGCAGCGGCCGTGCATAGCGCGAGAGCTCGAAGGCCGAGAACAGGTTGGTCTCGAAGATCGCGCGCCACTCGTCCTCGGTGTAGTCCACCGCGGCCTTGGTGACGTTGCCGCCGGCGTTGTTGACCAGGATGTGCAGGCCCTCGTCGTGGTCCTCGACCCAGTCCAGGATCGCCTGGCGGTCGCCGTCGTCGGCCACGTCCGCGGCCATCGCCCGGAAGCGCTGGTCCGGGTGGCGCTCGGCCAGTTCGTCGCAGGCCTGCTGCAGGGCGTCCTCGCGGCGCGCCACCAGCAGGAGGTCGGCGCCCAGCGCCGCCAGTTCGCGCGCGATCGCCAGGCCGATGCCGGCGCTGGCGCCGGTCACCAGCGCGAGCCTTCCCTCCAGCCGCCAGCGGTTCGTATCCATGCGGCGTAGGATAGCGCCGGGCTTCCCGTGGAGTGCAGCGATGTCCGGACGCAACCGATCCATCCTTCGGCGCACCGCGCTCCTGCTCGTCGCGCTGCTGGCGCTGGCCGCGCTCGCCGCCTGCCGGCGCGAACCGCCGCCGACCGAGCAGCCGCCCGAGCCGCAGGCGCAGGCCCATACCGAGCTGCGCGACGCGATCCAGGCGCCGCAGGAGCAGGCCAAGGCAGTGGAGGACACCCTGCAGCAGGGCGCCGACGCACAGCGCGCGCAGATCGACGCGGCCGAGGGCGGCTGATCCCTCGCCGGAAACGAAACGGCCCCGCCATGGCGGGGCCGTCCGATCGGGATGCGATGCGGGCTACAGCCCGCAGAAGCAGTACGCCAGCGACTTCACCGGCGCGCCGCCGCGGTCCTTGACCGCGTTCTCGACGAAGCGCAGCTGGGCCTCGGTCTCCGGCATGGTCCGCGCCAGCGCGGCACGGGCCAGGCCCGAATCCTCGAGCAGGGCCGCGCCGATGCGGCTGCCGGCGAAGCCGGACATGAACTGCGCGAACGGCGTGGCCGCCTTCTCCACGTAGCTGACCCGGTACTTGCCCGACTCCAGCTTGACCCGCGCGGCGGCATCAGCGATCGCCTCGCGCAGCCCGCCCAGCTCGTCCACCAGCCCGCGCTCCTTCGCCTGCGCGCCGCTCCACACCCGGCCGCGGGCGACCGCGTCGATCGCCTCCACCGGCTTGCCGCGCGCGGCGGCGACCTTGCCGGTGAAGTCGGCGTAGCCCTTGTCGATCACCGACTGGATCACCTGGCCCACCGCCGGGTCCAGCGGCCGGGTCACGTCGAAGGCGCCGGCGAAGCGGGTGGTGCCCACGCCGTCGGTGTGCACGCCGATCTTGTCCAGGGTGCGGGTGAAGTTGGGGATCAGGCCGAAGATGCCGATCGAGCCGGTGATGGTCGAAGGATCGGCCCAGATCCGGTCGGCGTTCATGCTGATCCAGTAACCGCCGGAGGCGGCCAGGTCGCCCATCGACACCACCACCGGCTTGCCGGCCTGCTTCAGCAGCTCGACCTCGCGGCGGATCTGCTCGGAGGCGAACACCTCGCCGCCGGGCGAATCCACCCGCAGGACCACGGCCTTGACCTTGTCCTCCTCGCGCGCCTGGCGCAGCAGGGCGGCGGTGGACTCGCCGCCGATGCGGCCGGCCGGCTGGTCGCCGCCGGTGATCTCGCCCTCGGCCACCACCACCGCCACCTGCGGCCGGTTGTCCACCGGCAGGCGCTTGCTGTCGATCTGGGTCAGGTAGCCGCCCAGCGACACGCTGCGGAAGCCGAGGTCGTCGTCCTCGTCGGCTACGCCGCGCTCGGCCAGCAGGTCCAGCACCTGCTCGCGGGTCTTCAGCCCGTCCACCAGCTTCTGCTCGAGCGCGAACTTGGCCAGGTCGCCGCCGGCGGCGGCGATCCCCGCCGGCAGGTCGTCGATCCCAGCCTGCAGCTGCGCCGGGTCGAGCTTGCGCGCGGCGGCGACGTCGGCCACGTAGCGCTGCCAGACGTCGTTCATCCAGTACAGGTCCGCTTCCTTGGACTCCGGCGAGGCGGCATCGAGGATGTACGGCTCGGCCGCGGACTTGTACTCGCCGACCCGGAACAGGTGCACGTCCACGCCCAGCTTTTCCTGCAGGCCCTGGCGGAAGTACTGGCGGTAGCGGCCGTAACCTTCCAGCAGCAGGCCGCCCATCGGGTCCAGGTAGACCTCGTCGGCCTGGGCCAGCAGCAGGTACTGCGGCTGACCGATGTTCTCGCCGAAGGCCACCACCTGCTTGCCGGCCGCGCGCAGCTCGCCCAGCGCGCGGGCGATCTCGCGCATCGAGGCCTGGCCGGAGGGCTGCAGTTTGTCCAGCTGCAGCACGACCCGCTCGATGTGCCTGTCGTCCTTGGCCGCCTCGATCGCGCGCAGCAGGTCGCGCAGCTGCACTTCCTCGGCCGCGCTGTCGCCCAGGGCCTTGGCCAGGGCGCGGGTCACCGGGTCGGCGGTGAACTGCTCGACCACGCGCCCTTCCGGCGCGATCACCAGGGTGGTGCGCTCCTTCAGCGGCTGCACCCCGTTGCCGCGGCCGACCGCGGCCACGAACACGATCAGGACCAGGAACAGCAGCCCGAAGAACAGCAGGTTCAGGATCAGCCGGCGGGTGAAATTCATCACGTCCCACAGGCCGACGAAGAACGCGGCGATGGGATTGCGACGAGAGGGAAGCGGCGGCGGCTGGTTCATCAAGGACTCCGGCGGGACGGCGGGCGTTTCTGTGGTCTTGCGGGCAGCATAGCCGCTGCCCCGGGCGGTTTCATGCGCCTGAAGTCACCGTGCCGGAGGTCGTGGCGGCCGGCGGCGGCAGCCGGCGCAGGCTCCAGGCCAGGCGCCAGCCCATCAGCACGGCGGCCGCGGCCAGGCCCAGGATCAGGCCGGTCCACATGCCCTGCGGGCCCCAACCGAGCCCCAGGCCGAGGCCGGCGCCCAGCGGCATGCCCAGGCCCCAGTACGAGGCCATCGCCAGGAACATCGGCACCCGGGTGTCGCGCAGACCGCGCAGGGCGCCGGCGGACATCACCTGGATCCCGTCGGGGAACTGGAAGGTGGCCGCGTACAGCAGCAGGCTCGAGGCCAGCGCCGCCACCGCCAGGTCGCGGGTGTAGACCGCCACGATCGCGTCGTGGCCCAGCAGCAGGACCAGCGCCGACAGGGTCTGGGTCAGCAGGACGATGGCGTAGCCGGCGCGCGCGGCGCGGCGCACCCCGTGCGGATCGCCGGCGCCCAGGGCCCGTCCGACCCGCACCGTGGTCGCCTCGGCCAGGCCCATCGGCACCATGAAGCACAGGGCGGAAACGTTGATCGCGATCTGGTGGGCGGCGGCCGGGACCTCGCCCAGGCGCGCGATCAGCAGCGCGGTGACGATGAACAGCCCGCCCTCCATCAGCACCGTCACCCCGATCGGCAGGCCGGTGGCCAGCAGTTCGCGGATCGCGCCCCAGCGCGGCGCCTCGAAGCGCGCGAACAGGCCCAGCGGCGCGAACCGCTTCGACCGCGCCAGGTACGCGGCGAAGCACGCAGCCTGCAGCCACATCACCGTGGCCGAGGCCGCGCCCAGCCCGGCTGCGCCCAGCTCCGGCAGCGGACCGAGGCCGAAGGTGAGCGCATAGCCCAGCGGCGCCAGCACCGCCAGCCCGCCGAAGCCCAGCAGCATGGTCGGCAGGGTCCAGTGCAGGCCCTCGCTGAGGTAGCGCATGCAGAAGAACAGGATCAGCGCCGGCACGCCCCAGCGCACCGCGTGGGCGAAGGCGGTGGCGCCGGGAATGATGTCGGCGGCGATCCCGAACGCGCCCAGCGCGTACGGCACCGCGCTGAGGAAGGCGAACATCACCAATCCCAGGCCCAGGCCCAGCCACAGCGCCTGGCGGAACAGCGGCGCGATCGCGTCGCGGCGGCCGGCGCCGTCCAGCTGCGAGATCGAGGCGGTCAGCGCGATCAGGGTCCCGATCGGCACCATCATCGGCAGCCACAAAAGCGCGGTGCCGACCGTGACCGCGGCCAGGGTGCGGGTGCCGTGGTGGCCGGCGATGACGTTGTCGACGAAGCTGATCAGGCCGGTGGACACGTGGCCCAGCACCAGCGGCAGGGCGAGCGTGGCGGTGGCGCGCAGTTCGTGGCCGAACCGCGGCACCGGCGTGGCGGGGGAGGACATGGAGGACGCTCTGCGGGCTGCGGTCGCGCCCGCATGCGTGTGGCGGACACTGGCACCGGGCTCCGGCGGGCCGCTATCTTACCCTTCGCACGGGGACTCCCACCAAGACAGACCATGAGCGCAAGCCATCCGGCCGCCTGCGAGAACTGCGCCGCGCCTTTGCACGGGCCGTTCTGCCACCGTTGCGGCCAGGCCGCGCACAGCCCGGTGCGCAGCTTCGCCCACGCCGTGGAAGAAGTGTTCGAATCGTTCTGGCACCTGGACGGGCGGATCTTCCGCACGCTGCGCCGGCTGCTGGTCCCCGGCGCCCTGGCCGCCGACTACCTGGCCGGCCGCCGCGCGCCGTACGTGGCGCCGATGCGGCTGTTCGTGATCCTGTGCGTGCTGGCGTTCTTTGTCGGCAAGCTGACCGTGCACTTCGACGAAGGCGAGGCCGGCGGCCTTCCTGTGCCCCGGGTCGAGGTCGACGCCGGCGACGGGACCACCCGCGACCTGGCCCGGGCCGGCACGGTCGCCGACGTCGAACGGATCCGCGAGCGGGCGATCGCTGACCTGGAGCAGACCCGCGCGGGCCTGTCGGCGGCCCCGGCGATGGTCCGTCGCGGCGTCGACCAGGGCATCGACGGCGGCATCGCGGCCGTGCGGCGCCAGGCCGACAGGCGCATCGCCGAGCTGGGCGGCACCCCGGCCGCGCCGGTCGAACCGGCGACACCGCCGGCGACGGCGGCGGCCCGCTCCGACACCGAAGCGGGCAACGCAGCCGAAAAGCAGGCCGGCGGCTGGCTCGAGCGCCAGGTCCGGCGCATCGACCGCAACCTGGGCACCCTGCAGCAGGATCCGGAGCGGCTCATGCTCGCCTTCCTCGGCGGCGTGCCGACGATGCTGTTCCTGTTCGTGCCGCTGTTCGCGCTGCTGCTGAAGCTGTTCTACCTCGGCAGCGGCCGCCTCTACCTGGAGCACTTGGTGGTGGCCCTGTACAGCCATGCCTTCCTCAGCCTGGCCCTGCTCGCCCAGTTCGTTTTGCTGGCGCTGGAGGACTGGGCCGCGCCGCGCCTGGCGCTGGCCGGCAGCGCGGTCGGCCTGCTGTCGCTGCTGCTGTGGCTGTGGGTGCCGGCCTACCTTCTGCTGATGCAAAGGCGCGTCTATGGCCAGCCGTGGTGGCTGACCGCGCTCAAGTTCCTGGTGATCGGCTCGGCCTACACCTCGGTCCTGGTGGTCTGCGTGACCGGCCTGCTGGTGTGGAGCATCGCCCGGCTCTGAACCGGCGACACGGGCGGCGCCTCAGCGCCGGCTGCGCTGCTCGATCCAGGCCGCGCGCCGGTCCGCCGGCTGCGCCAGCAGTTGCCGCCGCAGCGCGGCGCGCTCATCGGCCGGGGTGCGCCGGCCCAGTTCGCCCAGCTGCGCGCGCGCACCGGCTGGCAGCGCGCGCAGCGCCGCCAGCACGGCGTCGCGTTCGTCCTCGTCCACGTAGCCCAGCAGCGGCTGCAGCGAAGGCCAGTCCGCGCCCAGCGCCGGGCCCAGCCACCAGCCGCGGCGCTCCATTCCGTCGAGGGCGGCGAAGCGCGCCTGCAATGCTTCGCGCTCGGCTGCGGGCAGCGCGGCGAACGCGCCGTCCGCCGCGCGCAGCTGCGCCTGTTCGTACGCCGGCAAGGCCTGCCAGGCGGCGATGCGCGCCGGCCCGGCGTCGACGGTCACGGGCAGGCCGGATGCTGCGGGCGGCTGACCCTCGGCGCCGGCTTCGCGGTCGATCCGGCTGTCCGGGGCGCCGGCCAGGTGCCAGGCCAGCAGGTCGAAGCGTTCGACCAGCGGCTCGACCGCGGTCTCTTCCACCGCCGGCGGCAGGTCCGCGGCCGCCGCGGCGGCCGGTGCGTCGTCGGGCAGGGGTTCGACCAGGATCGGACCGGGGTCGTGCACGCGCAGGTCATCGGCCTGGGCCTCGCCACCAGCACCGGGCACGGACGATCCGGGCAACGCCGGCCGCAGCCACACCGTCGCCGCCAGGGCCGCGGCGCAGGCCAGCAGCACCAGCACCACCCACGGCCAGCGCCGGCGCGGCCGCGCGACGGCGTCCTCCGGGGCCGGCGCGGCGGCGCGGGGTACGGGGACGGCCAGGCCGCGACCGGCCAACGCCGCCTCGCGCAGGTCGGCGATCCACAGCAGCCGGCGCGGCGGCAGCTCGCGCCCGGCCTGCTGCACTGCCTGGGCCAGCGCGTACCAGGCCTGCGCATCGACCTCGCCGGCGGCGTCGCGCGGGCAGGCCAGGGCCAGCTGAGCGCGGTAGGCCTCCAGCTCCAGCCCCAGCGCCTCGGCCGCCGGCACTTCGTCCAGCCCGGCCGCCAGCCGCAGCAGCAGTGCCCGGCGCGGTAACGGCGGCAGCGGCGACAGGGCCTCCAGCGCGGGCGGCCACTGCCCGTCGCCGGCCTCCAGCGGCGAGGCCGCCAGCAGCCGCCAGAAGCGGTCCGGCCACTGCGCCATCGGCAGGCGCCCGGCCTGGGACTGGAAGGCGCGGATGGCCGCGGCCAAGGCCTGGCCCGCCGCCTCGGCGCGGCCACCCTGCAGCCACAGGAACAGCCAGGCGCGGCGCTCGTTGCCACGCACGAAGGCGGCCAATGCCGCAGGAACCGCTTCACCCGTGCTCAATGGAACCGCACCTGCCACCGCCTTTCATGGCCCGCGATCATACGACCGGGCCGGCGGTCGGGGCCGTCTTGACAGCGCCGTCACAGCTGTTCCAGCCCGCTGTCACAAGGCTTGCGCCGGATCCGGTTGTGCACAGCGGCACGGGCGTTGACAGGGCGGGGCCGCATTCAGAGCTTGCGCCCATGCCATGCCGGTGTTTCACGGTCAAGCCCATGATTCCATTTGGATTTTTACTATGGCGTTTTTTTGACCAGATCGAGGTTCAGGCCTGTTTTTGCCTGTCTGGCGCGTGAAGCACGAAGCTCATGCACACGTTTATCCACAGCAAGTGTGGATAAGCCTGAATCCCCAACTGTGACGGTGGTTTACATCGCTTTTGTCGGCCGGCCCGGAGCAATGTGCCGCAAGCGTCGCGTCCGCCCATCGTGCCTCGCCGTAGACTGGCGCCGATGTCCCTCCCCGCCCCCGCCTGCCCGCTCTCTCCTATGCCCATCTGACACCGCCGCCGAATAGAGAGTTGTGAGTCTGTGCTGGGCGCTGATCTGTGCGCATATATAAACATCATCATCTCAGGAGCTGAACCAACACAAACAAAGAATAAT